>JAYUOS010000060.1:0-11884 GCA_043760725.1 Sphingomonadales bacterium | reverse complement strand
ATCGGCGCGGTGGGCAGCAGCAAAGACGAATACACCATCATCGCCAGTACAATCGACCACAGCCCCAGCATTTGCATGACATCGCCGTGCGAACCCAGCAGATAAAATGCTAAGCCCCAGACAATGCCGGTCAACGCGGCATGGACGTTTGTTTGGCGAATTTCACGTTTGCCGAATTGCGATGCAGACCATGCGCTCAGCAACCCAGCAGTGTGGAATGCATAGAAATTGAATCCGCCAAAAATAGCCACCCAAACGATGGCCGACCAACGCGGCGCGACGTCTCCATACAAAGCGACGGCGACAATCGCGAAAAACAAATGCAGCGAAATTCGCATGAAATTGCGATTTTTCAGTGAACTGGCTTGAATCGCACGAACGAACGCGACGTCAACCCCCACCGGCTCGGCCAAGCCAAGCAATGCGCGATAGGAAATGTCAGCCGGCAGTTCGGAGGTTTGATTGATCGTCTTCACACGTCCGCTTTAATCGATGATCGTTACTTTTTGGTAAGCATGATCGATAAAACGCGATAAATTTCGAACGGAATATATTATTCTATTTCAATGATTTAATTGTAGCGCGGCAATTGGCCAACGTTTTTTGATTTTCAAGCCGCAACTGCATAAGGTTGAATTTCACCCGACAAATAAAGGTTGCGCGCCTTTGCCCGGCTCATTTTGCCCGAGCTTGTGCGCGGCAAAGTGCGCGGCGGCACCAGTTCGACAACACAGTTCATTCCGGTAACCGAACGCACCTTGTCCCTGATTTGATCGCGCAGCTTCAACCGTTCTGCTTCATCAGAGGTCCGGCATTGCACCAATACCGCAGGCGTTTCTTCGCCGCCGGGCGTCGTGATCGAAAACGCGGCGATGTCGCCTGATTTGAAACCTGGCAATTGTTCGACCGCCCATTCAATATCCTGCGGCCAATGGTTTTTGCCGTTGATGATGATCATGTCCTTGGCTCTGCCGACAACGAAGATGTAACCATCGGAGAGATAACCCATATCGCCGGTATCCAACCAGCCATTTTTCATGCACGCCGCTGTTGATTCCTCATCGCGGAAATATCCGGCCATGATCGACGGGCCGGTGCACCAGATTTTGCCGATGACGCGATCTGGCAAAATGCTGCCATCGTCTTCGCGGACTTCGATCGTCATGTCTTTGACTGCTTTGCCGCAATTGACGATAGCGCGAAAACGCGTCGGGCGGTCGGCGCTGCCCGACATGCCGGTCAATTCGCTTTCCTCGACCAGTTCAACGTTAATGCCCTCACCTGGTGGCATGATCGATACTGCAAGCGTTGCCTCAGCTAACCCATAGCTAGGCAAAAATGCACTGGCTTTAAACCCTGCATCGCCAAAGGCATCGACGAATGACTGCATGACGTCAGGACGGATCATGTCCGCGCCATTGCCCGCCAGCCGCCAATGATCGAGCTTAAACCGCTCTGAAACATGGGTTTGGCTGGAAATGCGCCGGGCGCAAATGTCATAGCCAAAGGTCGGGGAGTAGCTGATCACGGTGCCATCTGCGCGACTGACAATATCCAGCCAAGCCAGCGGACGACGAGCGAAATCCTCAGTCTTCATATAATCAGTAGAAACCTGATTGGCGACGACCGAGAGGAAGCAGCCGACCAGCCCCATGTCGTGATACCAAGGTAGCCAAGACACGCAGCGATCCGAATCCTGGACCTCCATACCGTGCGAATGGGCCGACAGATTGTTCAACAATGCTTTGTGCGAGACCGCAACACCGTGCGGAAAACGGGTTGAACCGCTGCTATATTGCAAATAGCAAATTTCGTCAGGCGTTGCCTGTGGCAGATCAGTCCGCAACGCAATCCGGTCAGTAAAGCTTTCCCAATCGACTCCCTCGACGGCGTTTAGTCGCGCTGCCTCACCCGCCATTTCTTTCAATTCGACAGGGAAAAACAATATTTTAGGGTCGCAACTTTGTAATTGCACTGAAATTTGGTCAATGTAGCTTTCTTTGCCACCAAATGATGTAGGCAGCGGCAATGGCACCGGCCAAGCTCCTGCGTAAATACAGCCAAAAAACAGTGCGGCAAAATCAGGGCCGGTTTCGGCGATCAGCGCTATCCGGTCTTCGAGCTTCACACCATGGCTAATCAGGCGATAGGCCATTTCCAGCGCGTCGTTGCGCAGCTCTGTGAAAGGATAGCTGCGAGACAATTGCCCACGCATGTCATGAAAATTCAGGCCGCGCACGCCTTGCGCTGCATAATCCAGCGCCTCCCCCAACGTATCAAAATCCGAAAAGCGCCGTGGCAGGCTATCCGTTGTCGGCGTCGCTGAAATTACTGTCATGTGCGATCCTGTTTTGTCTTTTTATACAAACTGCCCGTGGCCGAGCTTTGCAGTTCAGAATCGGACCCGACTATGGCACAAATACGGCGTGTCCAGAAGAAACGACCCCACGCGACCGCCTAAGCCGCTAAATTCCGCTAAACTGCGGGGCTTAGCGCTGCATTATGTTGGCCGCTACGCGACCACCCGGGCTAAGCTAGCGACCTATTTGAACCGCAAAATACGCGAGCGCGGCTGGGACGAGGGGGCGAGCAACGCCGATATTGAGGGGATGATCGAGGATTTCGACCGTCTCGGCTATGTCGATGATGCCGCTTTTGCCGCATCGCGCGCCCGCATGTTGACCGCCAAAGGTTTTGGCTCGCGCCGCGTTGACGAGGACCTTCGCGCCAAAGGCATCAGCGAAACCGATTCTAGCGACGCCCGCGCCGACAGCGAAGATGCCCGCTGGCAATCGGCTGAACGCTTTGCCAAACGCAAACGTATTGGACCATTTGCGACCGAACAGGCGACGCCCGAACTCCAGCACAAACAGCTCCAAGCTTTCCTGCGCGCCGGGCACAGCTTTGATATTGCGAAAGCCTTTGTCCGCGCCGCGCAAGGCGATGTTGTCGAAATTACCGATTAAAACTTTTCCGCCAGCACAAATTCTGGATTGTCGGCAAATCCCATAAACTGCCCCATGATCGCCTGCACAGCATCGCCGGGCATATCGTCACCAGTAAACGCAGCGAGATCGCTGATCTCGAATATCTCGAAATAGTCTTGCGATGGAGCACCTTCGCCCATCAGCAATCCCGTCGCGCGCCAGGTTTCAAAACTCTTCACGCTCTTAAGCGAACGCATCGTCGGCTGATCAGTGTCTTTCACCCAAGTTTCGAAATCTTCGCGAGAAACACCGTCTTTAAGATTATAGCGCAGCATCAAGTAAGCCATGGAATTTCCCGTTCAGTTGCGCGGAGCTTGCCGACGATACGACAGAGCCTCCGCAATGTGGATACGACCCACAGATACACTTTCTGCCAGATCAGCGATGGTCCGGGCAACCCGTAAAATCCGTGTATAGCCCCGCGCCGACAGCCGCATTGCCTCGGCGGCTTGCGCCAGCAGGCGTCGGCCGGGTTCATCGGGGGTCGCGTGCGCCTCCAACGCATCCCCGTCCAGATCAGCATTGGTGCGCATCTTTGTGCCCGACAGGCGTTCGGTCTGTGCAATCCGCGCCTTTTGAACGCGTGCTGCAACTTCGGCGGAACCTTCCGCCGGTGGCGGCAGCACAAGGTCGGCGGCGCTTACACTGTTCACTTCAACATGCAGATCAATCCGGTCGAGCAGCGGCCCAGACACCCGTGATTGATAATCTGCAGCGCAGCGTGGCGCGCGGCTGCACGCTAGAGCAGCATCACCCAAATGCCCACAACGGCATGGGTTCATCGCGGCCACCAGCTGCACCCGCGCTGGAAAAGTAACATGGCTATTAGCACGGGCGATCGACACAACACCGGTTTCCAAGGGTTGACGCAAACTATCAAGCACAACCCTCTGAAACTCCGGTAGTTCGTCTAGAAACAATATGCCGAGATGCGCCAGACTAACTTCTCCGGGACGCACTTTTAATCCGCCTCCCACTAACGCGGGCATCGACGCACTGTGGTGCGGTGAACGAAACGGCCGGGTGCGTGACATGCGTCCGCCTTCCAACGTTCCGGCAACAGATGCCACCATAGATACTTCCAATGCCTCGGCAGATGTCAGATCCGGCAATATCCCTGGCATGCAGGCAGCTAGCAAAGACTTGCCTGCGCCCGGCGGCCCGATCATCAAAAGATTGTGGCCGCCTGCTGCCGCAATCTCAAGTGCGCGCTTTGCTGTTTCCTGCCCCTTGACTTGTTTCAGATCCGGCCCGCCCGGTGCTTTGGCGATTTCGCCGGGTTTGGGCGGCGACAATATGCCCTGCCCTTTCAGATGATTGAGCAAGCCGATAAGGTCTGGCGCCGCAACAAGATCGATATTGCCCGCCCATGCCGCCTCTGCCCCTTGCGTTGCTGGACAGATGAGACCCATTTCCTGCGATGATGCATGAAGCGCGGCAAGCAGAACTCCCGGCGTCGCTGTGATCCGCCCATCAAGCCCCAGTTCGCCGACGACGAAAAAATGCGAAAGCGCCTCTGCATCAGCCAGCCCCATCGCTGCCAAAAGCGCCATCGCAATCGGCAAGTCATAATGCGAGCCTTCTTTTGGCAGGTCGGCGGGCGACAAGTTCACGGTGATCCGTTTAGGCGGTAGCGATAGACCCAACGCGGCGATAGCAGCGCGCACCCGTTCCCGGCTTTCTGCGACCGCTTTATCGGGAAGGCCAACGACAATGAAATTCGGCACACCTGCCGCAATCTGGCACTGCACCTCCACTGTGCGCGCCTCTAACCCCAGATAAGCAACCGTCGAAACCAACGCGACCATGTCTACACCCCACTTCCACTATCTAACGATGGAGCGACACTCAACGATTGTCCATGTTGCGCAATTGCCTAGGCAATTTGTGCCTGCCCCCAAGAAACCGGCAGATCATCCCGAACGCCATATTAACCTTTGCCGCTCACATCTTTGCAAGCCAGCGCCGTCAAAGCAGAGTTATGAAGCGTTTCCTCACTCCAATCTTGTTGACTTTCACGGCTCTTGCCTCTGGGCCTCTGGCCGCGCAAACCACGATCACCATCGAGGTTGAGGGGAATGTGTATGATGACGCGAGCGAAGATGCTGGCGGAACCGATCGCTTTGTCGCTGACCAGTTCGCCGATGCAGCGCCCAGCCGTGCGCCGCTCGCCAGCTTTGGCCCGTTCCATATGGTGTCCCCCAGTCGCGCCGAACTGATCGGCAGCATCGAAAGCGAAACACCAGCACAATTCCTTGCACTGCTAAGCGCATTCCCCGGCATCCGCCAGATCGACATGGTCGAATGCCCCGGCACCGGTGATGATGAAGCCAATCTTGCCCTGGCGCGCATGGTGCGCAATGCCGGCATATCAACCTATGTTCCCGACGGCGGATCAGTGCGGTCGGGCGGTGTCGAATTGTTCTTAGCCGGTGCGAAACGCAGCGCCGCACCCACCGCAGAATTCGCCGTACACAGCTGGCGCGACGAAGATGGTTATGAAGCAGGCGACTTCGCCGCCAATGATCCAGTGCATCAAGAATACATCGCCTTTTACCGCGACATGGGATTGAGTGATGCCGAAGCGCGTTCCTTTTACGCGATGACCAACACCGCCCCGCACGACGATGCGCTGTATCTCAACAGCCGCGATCTGGCGCGTTACGTTCGGCTGGACTGATCCTCCGGCGGAAAAGTCTTCCACTCCCGCCTATTTGACAAATGCTGCAACTGGTCGTCATGTTTCGCATGTGACGAGTCGTGTTTGCGTCGCCGCGCACCGCTCGCCTCAGCAGCGCTGAAGAGATAAAGGAGTGTGTCCATGACCTATATCGACGGTTTCGTGATCGCTGTTCCAAAGGCGAACAAACAAAAGTTTATCGACCATGCCAACAACGCTGACAGCATGTTCATCGAAATGGGGCGCTCCGCGTGGTCGAATGCTGGGGCGATGATGTGCCCGACGGCAAGACCACCGATTTCCGAATGGCAGTAAAGGCCGAAGCGGATGAAGACGTCGCGTTCAGCTGGATCGAATGGCCGGACAAGGCCACCCGTGACGAGGCTTATGCGGTGATGATGGACCCGGACAACAAGGATCCGCGCATGGACATGGGGAAAAATCCGATGCCCTTTGACGGCAAGCGGATGATCTTTGGCGCGTTTTTGCCCGTTGTTGATATGAAAGGGGCAGGACAATGAGCAATCAACATGGCGACTTCGTCTGGTACGAACTGTTGACCGACGATGCCGATGCGGCAGGCGATTTTTACGGCAATGTTGTTGGCTGGAGCTCGCAGTCTTCGGGCCAGCCCGACATGGACTACCGCTTCTTTTCGTCCGGCGATGGCAGCGATTACAAGGACGGCGTCGGCGGCTATATGGCGATCACGCCGGAGATGGCCGAACATGGCACACGGCCAGCCTGGGTCGGCTATATCGCTGTTGATGACGTTGATTCCTCTGCAGCCAGCATTACAAAAGCCGGCGGCAATGTGTTGATGCCCGCGATGGACATCGAAGGCGTAGGGCGGATGGCGATGGTAACCGACCCGCAAGGCGTGCCGTTTTACATCATGCGCGGCGCGTCGGACGAGACTAGCTATAGTTTTGCCGCCACCGAACCGAAAGTCGGCCATTGCGCGTGGAACGAGTTGTTCACCACTGACTCGGCCAATGCAGTTGCTTTCTACACCAGCCAATTTGGTTGGCGGCAGGAAGGCGAGATGGATTTGGGTGCGCTGGGCAAGTATCAGTTTTTGTACCACGGCCCCGGCATGATCGGCGCAGTGATGCCAAAGGTTCCCGAAGCCCCGGTCCCGCATTGGCTCCATTACTTTCGCGTGGCCGATGTTGATGCCGCTGCTTTGGCGATAAAACAGCAGGGCGGAATCATCACACAGGATCCCGATCAAATCCCTGGTGGTGATTTCACAGTGAAAGCCATCGACCCGCATGGTGCGAATTTTGCCGTCATCGGCCCGCGAAACCAATAAAGAGGAGGAATGACAATGTTTAGCCGAAAAGCAAAACTGATCACAGCGATTGGACTCGCCTTTGTCCTGACAGGCGCGATGAAGATCGACAACAGCACCCGCCCCGCCGCCGATATAGAGCGTGATGCGGCACGCAAACCCGCCGCGATGGTGCGTTTCTCGCAAATCAAATCGGGCCAGACCGTGGTCGATCTGCTGCCGGGCGGCGGCTATTTCACGCGCATTTTTTCACAAGCGGTGGGACCCAACGGTAAAGTCGTGGCTTTGGTGTCCGACCAATATGCCGCCGTTTATCCAAAGGCGCGGACTGACATAGAGGCGCTTGCCGCCGAACCGGCCTATAAAAATGTCGAGGCGGCAATCCGCAGCCTTGGCAATGTGGGCGCAGCAAGCAGTGTTGATCGCGTGTTTACCGCGCAAAATTATCATGACTTAAAGGGAAAAGCTCTGCCACCGGGGACAACCGATGGCATCAACCGGGCGGTCTTTAAATCGCTAAAGCCCGGAGGTTTCTATATCATCGTCGACCATAGCGCCGCCGCTGGATCGGGGATACGCGATGTCGATAGCCTCCACCGCATCGATGCGGCAACGGTCAAGGCAGAGGTGATTTCTGCTGGGTTCAAATTTGTCGATGAAACCAAAGAATTGGCAAACAATGCCGATGACCGGACCAAAGCCGTTTTCGATCCTGCCATTCGCGGCAAAACTGATCAGTTTGTCTTTCGTTTTGTAAAGCCCGGGAAATAGTCATGACTAACACTGTGACTCTGTGCCTTTGGTATGATGGCAATGCCGAGGAAGCCGCAACATTCTATGCTGCAACCTTTCCCGACAGCGTCGTAAAGGCAGTGCACCACGCTCCCGGGGATTATCCCGCTGGCAAGGCGGGCGATGCTTTGACCGTCGACTTCACTGTGCTGGGTATAGCCTGTATGGGACATAACGGCGGGCCTATGGTCAAGCACAATGAAGCTTTCTCATTCCAGATTGCGACCGAAACCCAGGAAGAAACCGACCGATACTGGAATGCCATCGTCAATAATGACGGCAAGGCAAGTGAGTGCGGATGGTGCAAAGACAAATGGGGGCTAAGCTGGCAAATTACCCCGCGCGTGCTGACTGAGGCGATGGCGGCCGGTGGTGATGTCGCGCGCCGCGCCTTTGCTGCGATGATGACAATGCAAAAGATCGACGTTGCTGCGATCGAGGCGGCAGTGCGGGGAGATGCAACATGACCGCAACCGCAGAAAATGGCTGGGAACTATCCGTCACGCGTTTCATCAACGCACCGCCTGCAAAAGTGTGGGGCATTATGACCAATCGGATTGAGGAGTGGTGGTGTCCCAAGCCATGGCGCGCGGAGTTTGGCGGATTTGAACGCCGCGCAGGCGGTACCTCGACATGCACGATGTATGGCCCTGACGGCGAAGTGCATCCGAACAACGGAACAATACTTCTATGGGATGAGGGACAGCGGTTCGCGTTAACCGATGCCATCGTCGGCGACCTAATGCCTGTGGGGCCCTTTATGATTGGTATTTGGGAAATTACCGTCGAGGACGCAGGCGCACGCTATACCGCCACTTGCCGCCATTGGACAAAAGAAGCGTGCAACAAGCATGCGGAGATGGGCTTCACCGATGGCTGGGGCGCTGCTGCGGACCAACTGGTAGCGCTTTGTGAGGCATAAGCTGATAATTGCAACCGTACGATGTTGACTTTTTCTGCCTGCGTCCATAATGGCCCATCCAACAAAGACGGTCGCTGTAAAGATTCGGCGGCGCGTTACTTTTCAAACGTATTTGATTTTTGAGGATTTGAGCCATGAAGCGCACCTTTCAGCCGAGCAATCTAGTGCGCGCTCGCCGTCACGGATTTCGTCTCCGTATGTCGACCGCTGCTGGTCGCAATATCTTGAACGGTCGCCGTGCGCGTGGTCGTAAAAAGCTCTCGGCCTAGGCTTAGTCATGACTGACCGCGCATCTCGCGGTTATAGCGTCATTACAAAACGGTCAGACTTTCTGGCCGCCAACCGGGGGAAGCGCTATGCCACTCCCGGTTTTGTTTTGCTCGTTTTCGACCGGCGCGATGATGATCCGGCCAAGCGGCTGGGGATCACGATCACCAAAAAAGTCGGCAACGCTGTAGTCCGTAACCGGATGCGGCGGCGGTTTCGCGAACTGGTCATGGAGATGCTCGGCGAGATGGGCAAGGCTGGAGCTGACCATATATTGATTGGTCGCGACGGCGGGATTGAACGCGATTTTGGCGCTTTGCGGGAAGAGATGCGCAAAGCATTGAGCAAGCTGGCGGGATGATCGCAAAACTCCTCATCCTCATCGCGCAGGGCTGGCAACTGGGGCCTTCGCGTGTCTTGCCGCCCACCTGTCGCTACAGCCCAAGCTGCTCTGCTTTCGCCATCACCGCGCTACAAAAATATGGCGCGATTAAGGGTGGCTGGTTGACGTTGAAACGGCTAATGCGCTGCCAACCATGGGGTGGGCACGGGCATGATCCGGTGCCTTAACGGGCGCGAGCCCAATCTCCAGACATGAATTGAATAGGGAATTACCAATCGTGGAAGACCGGCGTAATATCATCATGGCAGTGTTGCTGACAGGTATTATCCTGTTCGGCTGGCCCTATATTTCCAGCTATTTCTTCCCTGCCCCGCCAAAGCCTGTGGTTAGTGCGGCCAAGACGGTCGAAGGCGCGAATGCCGATGGCGTTGTGATTACTGCCGCCAAAGCGGATGCCAAAGCAGTGCCTTTGGACGCAGCTTTGACCGCATCGAGCCGCGTCGCGATTGAAACGCCAAAGCTGAAAGGCTCGATCAACCTCGAAGGTGGCCGGATTGACGATCTGGTAATGGTGATGCACACTGAGGAGCTATCCAAAAAATCGCCGCCCGTGCGGCTATTCGCGCCGTCTGGCACAGCAAAGGCGTATTTTGCCCGTTTCGGCTGGACTGGCAACGGCGCAACTATGCCGACCGACAAAACGGTCTGGACCGCCAGCGCGCAGAAATTGACGCCGTCCGCGCCCGTTACACTCAGCTGGAGCAATCCAGAGGGGCAATTGTTTGAAATCAAGCTGTCGATCGATGAACATTACATGCTGGCAGCAGAGCAACGCTTTACCAACGCCGCAGCGCTGCCCACCGCCAACCTCGCTCCATTCGGCATCATTAGCCGCAAAGGTAAGCCGATTGACGCCACCAAAGGCGGATCAATCTTTACCCAAATCCACATCGGCCCCATCGGTGTGTTTGACAATAAACCCAATTATGATTGGGGATATGACCAAGTCGAGGCCGCCCCCGACAACACCGTTTCCTTCCCCACCACCGGTGGCTGGAGCGGCCTGACCGACAAATACTGGCTGGCGGCGTTAATCCCTGACCAAAAAGTTCCGGTAAAGGCCGATTTCAAATCGCAGGATGGCTATAACTGGGCGCATATTCACAATGCTAAGCTGTCCCCAGTTGAGCCAGGCAAGACCTTCACGCAAACATCGCGGCTGTTTGCAGGGGCCAAAGAATTTAAGGAACTGCGCACCTACACTAAGGAACTGGGCATCCCTTACCTCGATTATTCAATCGATTGGGGCTGGTTCTGGTTCATCGCAATTCCGTTCCTGACGGTGCTTTTGTGGCTTTTCGGCGTGTTCGGGAACTTTGGCGTCGCCATCATCGCGTTGACCCTTATCGTGCGCGGCGTCATGTTCCCTGTGGCGCAAAAACAGTTTGCGTCGATGGCTGGGATGCGCGTTGTGCAGCCCAAAATGAAAGTGCTGCAAGAACGATATAAGGACGACAAGCCCAAGCTGCAGCAGGAAATGATGAAGCTTTACAGCGAGGAAAAGGTCAATCCGATGGCCGGTTGCCTGCCGATTGTCCTGCAAATTCCGATCTTCTTTGCACTGTATAAAATCCTGAACCTGACGGTCGAAATGCGGCATCAGCCTTTTGCCCTATGGCTGCATGATCTATCCGCTCGCGATCCTGCCACGGTTTTGAACCTGTTCGGTTTTCTGCCATTCACCCCACCCGGATTCCTTGCGATCGGCGTGCTGCCAATTTTGGTCGGCGTGACGATGTGGCTGATGCAGAAGCTGAACCCAACACCGATGGACGAAGTGCAGAAACAGGTCATGGGGTTGATGCCGTGGTTCCTAATGTTCGTAATGGCACCGTTCGCCGCCGGTTTGCAGCTATATTGGGTCGTATCCAACCTGTTATCGATTGCGCAGCAGAAATGGCTGTATTCGCGGCATCCAGTTTTAAAGCAGCAGGCTGATAACGATGCCGAGGCAAAAGCCAAGGCTTAAGCATTACCCTCTTCCCTTCAGGGGAGAGGCAACGAGACTTGGTCTTGCAAAGCAAGGCTTAGTCGCAGTCGGAGAGGGGCCCCTCTCCAAGCGCGGCTAGCTGCAAAAAGGCAGCAGGCCTTGCTACCCTCTCCCCCGTTAGGGGAGAGAGCAAGAGAGACAGAAATATGGATAGAAAACTCTTTTCCGGCCCAGTAAACTTCCTGAAGTCCGCACCGGATTTACAGTTTCTGCCCGATGCGACTGTGCCAGAGATTGCCTTTGCCGGACGATCAAACGTCGGCAAATCCAGCCTGATCAACGCGCTGGTCAATCGCAATGGATTGGCGCGCGCGTCGAACACGCCGGGGCGCACGCAAGAGCTGAACTTTTTTGACGTCGGCGAACCGCCATTGTTCCGCATCTGCGACATGCCGGGCTATGGCTACGCCAAGGCGCCTATTAAAACCGTTCAGAAATGGCGGTATTTGATCAATGACTATCTGCGCGGCCGCGTAGTGCTGAAACGCACGTTCGTGTTGGTCGATGCGCGGCACGGGATCAAAGAGGTTGATCACGAGGTCATGAAGA
>JAYUOS010000059.1:0-2867 GCA_043760725.1 Sphingomonadales bacterium | reverse complement strand
CAGCAGTTGGTCGATCTGAACGTGCGCGAATTGCCCGATGACACGACGCCGGTTCCCGTGCTGGTCATTCTTGATGAATTTGCTCGGCTTGGCCGGGCATCGGTAATCGCCAGCGCGTTTTCCTATGTCGCGGGCTACGGTATCCGCTTGCTCCCCGTGATCCAGTCACGTTCGCAATTGCGCGGTGTTTACGGCGAGCATGTCGCCGATGAAATCGTTGCCAACTGCGGTGTTGAAGTCGCCTTCACACCCAAGGAGCTGCGGGTCGCAAACGAACTGTCCGAGCGCCTCGGCTATGTCGGGCAAGCCAGCGTAACCAGATCGCTCACGATCAATGGCTGGCTTGCTAACCGGTCAAAATCAATTTCGGAACAGCGCCGCGCGCTGATGCTGCCGCAAGAGCTAATGCAATTTCCAGCCACCAAACTGATCCTGCTGCGCGGCGGCATCCCGCCGATTGTGGGCAGCAAGATTTTCTATTTCAAAAGCCGCTTTTTCGGGAAGCGGGTGCTGCCACCACCCGTTGTGCCACCTGCCGAAAAGCAGACGCGCGTTGCCGTTATGCCCGTACCGTTTCGCGACATGACCGACGAAGAGGCAGAAGGTAATCCGGCACATCCGTTCAATCCAGATGACATCCGCACCGAAGACTATCCCAGCTTCAATGCCGACATGGTGACACTGGACCGCGACGGCAAAGTGACCGGCACTATCGACGAGGGCGATGAACATGGCTGATAAACTCGAAGGTGACACAACTGCTGGACGAGGCCGCACAGCAATCCCGAAACCGACCGCGCGGAAACCCGAACGCGCCAAATCCAAGCGCAAGGCGGAACCGGCAACGATTACTGACGATCTCACCGGTAAGTTTCTGCGCGTTGGGAACAAGCTCTACCGCACATCGGACGACAAGACGCCGATAGTGCGCATTGAACCTGACCGGCTCAAGACCAGCAATATCGACGCCCTTCCTGACATCATTAGGATCGCAAAGGCTAATGGTTGGACGTCGATCAAAATCAACGGTGGCGACAAATTCAAGAAGGCCGCTTTCCTGGCCGCCGCTTCGCAAGGGCTGGCTGTCGAGAATTACTCCCCGTCAAAAGTCGTTCAGGCCGAAGCCGACCGCCTCCGCTTGCGGCTCACTGAACGGGAGCAACGCCGCGACAAGAGGAAGCCCGTCATGGCAAAACCGCAAACCGAGAATGAGCTGACCAAACTCAAAGCGCTGTCCGAGCGGTTCCTGAACCAGTCCCACGCGGAAAACGCCCGCGATCCAGACCTGCGCCGCGCGCAAAGTCTAGTTGCCCAGGCTATTTCGATAGCCCGCGCGAAATATCCCGATGATCCGATTAAAGCATCAAAGGACGTCGAAGCCCGGCGCCTAGCGGTTGCGACGCGCATCGCAAACGGTGACAAGATCGCCGTCATTCAGGTGCGTAACCAGCAGGCCCAGAGGGTGCGCGAATTCACTCAAGATCAGGTTTTGCAACGCGATGGACGGTCCCGCTAGAATGTCGCTTGAAAGCCGTGCCGGATATGCGGCTTCATAAGATCTCAACGATCGGCACATATGATGATGCCCTACCTCGGATTAAATTGGAATCGAATTTACCGGGCCGCCAGTTTGGCCTTCTCGACATGCGTTTCCACTGGCTCATCTCTGTCCTTACGTTCGGAATATCGGTCCACCAGTTGATCGGCGTGCGGCCGGAGCAGCACCGTAAACCGCACCAGCTCTTCCACAACGTCAACAATGCGGTCGTAATATGCGGACGGCTTCATCCGTCCGGCCTCATCAAACTCTTCATATGCCTTGGCGACCGATGATTGATTGGGGATCGTGAACATCCGCATCCAGCGTCCAAGGATGCGGAGCGTATTGATGCTGTTGAATGACTGCGATCCTGCACTCACCTGCATTACAGCAAGTGCTCGGCCCTGTGTGGGGCGTAACCCTTTGTAAGCAAGGGGTAGATGGTCAATCTGGGTCTTCATGATACCCGTGATCTGACCGTGCCGCTCGGGGCTGCACCACACATGCGCCTCTGACCAGAGAGAATGGGCTCGCAGTTCGGCAACAGCCGGATGATCGTCACCCTCCACCTGATCAGGCAAAGGCAAATCGAAGGGATCGAAAATCCGCGTCTCGCAGCCAAAATATTGTAGCAGGCGTGCGCTCTCTTCGACAACGAGGCGCGAGTAAGAGCGTTCACGCAGTGAGCCATAGAGCAGCAATATACGCGGTGGCGGGTCCAACGGGCCAAGCCCGATAGCGGGGCGCAAATGTGCGTATTCCGGTTTTAGCGCTGGTAAATGGTCCGGGTCGGACAGAACGCGAAGGCGTTCAAAGTTCATGTCATCGTCTTTCATTTGCCGTGCGCCGGGACAGTGTCAGGAAACCAGCGCCGTCCAAACCAGAAGGCGACATTCACCAACAGTATCAACACCGGCACTTCCACCAATGGCCCGATAACAGCAGCAAAGGCGACCGGAGAAGCCAGCCCAAACGCGGCGATGGCAACTGCAATTGCCAGCTCGAAATTGTTTCCAGCTGCCGTGAATGCAACGGCGGTCGTGCGCGGGTAATCGCTGGAAATCAACTTGCCCATCCAGAAGCTGATCGTAAACTGGACGATGAAGTAGATGGTGAGCGGAATGGCGATGCGGATGGCGTCGCCCGGCAAGGTCACGATCTCGTTACCCTTCAAGCTGAACATCGCGACGATGGTGAACAGCAGTGCAAGAAGCGTGATCGGCCCTATTTTGGGTAGGAACCTTGTTTCATACCACTCATCGCCTTTCGCTTTCGCGAGCCATCTGCGCGTCAGGTAACCCGCCAGAAACGGGATGCCGAGGTAAAT
>JAYUOS010000058.1:0-30880 GCA_043760725.1 Sphingomonadales bacterium | reverse complement strand
AAATCGTCCAACCTGTCGAACAACGCAGAATTTCAGGTGCCGGAGCGCCGCATAGCATAACCGCCAATCGGCTTTCGCTGGACTGGCAACATCGCGTGTCCTAATGGCGCAGAATGGACAGCGCACCGTTTCACAAGATGCACGGATTGGGCAACGACTTTGTCGTGATCGACGCGCGTGTGCATTCAGTCGAGATGACTAAGGCCCGCGCCCACGCGATATCCGATAGACACATGGGCATCGGTTGCGATCAGCTTATCCTGCTGGAACCATCCGCCATCGCTGACGTCAAAATGCGGATATTCAACGCCGATGGTAGTGAAGTTGAGGCGTGCGGTAATGCTACGCGTTGTGTCGCATTGCTGCTGGAAAAACCAGCGCGGATTGAAACAGCTGGTGGCATTCTGGAAACAGTGCCGCAGGGGCAAAGCGCCACTGTGCTGATGAACCCGCCCGCGTTTGACTGGGAATTTATTCCGCTCGCTATGCCAATGGATACATCGGATATGCCAGTGGGTTGGGACGAGCTCGAACGCCCGATGGCGGTTAATGTCGGCAATCCGCATGTCGTGTTTTTTGTAGGCGATACCGATTCGGTCGAATTGGAGCGGCTGGGCCCGGTTATCGAAAACGATCCTCTATTCCCCGAACGCATCAACGTGAATGTTGCAAGCATCGTTGATGCACACAACGTCCGCTTGCGTGTGTGGGAACGCGGCGTTGGTTTGACCAAGGCTTGCGGCACTGGCGCATGTGCAACCGCGGTTGCCGCTATCCGCTCTGGCCGCGCTAAATCTCCGGTTAGCGTTATGCTGCCGGGCGGGGCACTGACGATCAGTTGGGCGGAGGGCGGCCTGATCGAAATGTCCGGCCCCGCTACGCACGTGTTCACCGGCAGCGCCGACTGGAACGCGTTCGGATGACGAAGCCCGAAGTGATTAACATGGGCTGCCGCCTCAATCTGGCAGAAAGCCATGCGCTTGCCGAACAACTGCGCGGTGAGAGCAATCTGGTGATCGTCAACAGCTGCGCTGTCACCAACGAAGCGGTGCGGCAAACACGCCAAGCGATCCGGCAAGCCCGCAAGAGGCGGCCCGATGCGCGGATTGTTGTTACAGGCTGTGCCGCTCAGGTCGAGCCGGACACATTCGCCGCGATGCCTGAATTGGACGCGGTGCTTGGCAATGTGGAGAAAGAACGTCCTGCCCTGTTCGGTCACGGATTGAACGAGCGCATCCGCGTGTCCGACATCATGGCAGTGCGCGAGACTGCGCCGCATTTGGCGACGGCATTCGATGGTAAGACACGCGCCTTTGTGCAAATCCAAACCGGTTGCGACCATCGCTGCACTTTTTGTATTATCCCCTTTGGTCGCGGTAACAGCCGCTCGGTTCCGGCGGGACAATTGGTTAAACATGTCCAAGGCCTCGTCGATAGCGGTTGCAACGAAGTTGTCCTGACAGGCGTCGATGTCACCAGCTATGGTCACGATCTGCCGGGCGCGCCCAATCTTGGAGCATTGGTCGAACGCATCTTGCTCTACGTCCCCACTCTATCCCGGCTGCGCCTATCGTCGGTCGATGGCGTAGAAATAGACGACCGCCTTTTCACGCTGCTGACCCAAGAAGCCCGCGTGATGCCGCACGTGCACCTGTCGCTACAATCGGGCGACGACATGATCCTTAAACGCATGAAGCGGCGACATAGCCGAGCGCAAGCCATCGATCTTGTCGCGCGTTTGAAAACAGCACGACCAGACATCGCCATCGGCGCCGACATCATCGCAGGCTTCCCAACCGAGGATGACGCAATGTTTGCCAACAGCCTTAACATCATCGACCAATGCGACATCGTTCACGGCCATATCTTTCCCTATTCGGCAAAGACCGGCACACCTGCTGCGCAGATGCCGCAGGTTGCGGCGGCGGTGATCAAAGCCCGCGCTAAGGCATTACGCGACAAGGTGGCCGAACGCCGCGATGCTTGGCTAAGTGCGCAAATCGGCACAACCAAAACGATCCTTGTCGAAAACTCAGGCCGTAATGGCCATGCCGAAGATTTCGCTTTGGTGGCGCTCGATACAGACCAGCAGCCGGGTGCCGTCATCCGTGCTTACATTACAGCTGCGCAATATGGCAGCTTACAAGGAACGATCCGACCATGAATGATAAGCCGGGATGGCGCGACAAGCTGTTTGGCGGGTTCAAGAAAACATCCTCCAAACTCGCCGGCAATCTGACCGGGCTGGTGACCAAAGGAAAGCTTGACGCCGAGACACTCGATCAAATCGAGGAAGCATTGATCCTGTCCGACCTTGGCCCAGCGATGGCAGCGCAAATCCGGGGCACACTTGCCAGCGGCCGGTTCGACAAAGGCATAGACGACGAAGGCATTCGACAGATTGTTGAGGATGAAATCGCGGCAGTCCTCGAACCCGTTGCCAAGATGATCGAGGTCGAGGCGTTTCCACGCCCGCAAGTCATCCTTGTCATCGGCGTTAATGGTTCGGGCAAAACCACCACGATCGCAAAGCTGGCGCATCTGTTTGTCGAACAAGATTATGGCGTATTGCTGGCGGCAGGTGACACTTTCCGCGCCGCTGCGATTGGGCAACTTAAAATCTGGGCCGACCGCGTAGGGGTGCAGGTTGTGACCGGGCCAGAGGGAGGCGATCCAGCTGGCATCGTGTTCGACGCGGTGAAGAAAGCGACCGCCGAGGGCATCGACGTATTGATCGTCGACACCGCTGGCCGATTGCAGAATAAAAACGAACTGATGGACGAACTCGCCAAAATCCGCCGCGTATTGGGGCGGTTGAATCCGGCGGCTCCGCATGATGTCGTGCTGGTGCTTGATGCGACCACCGGGCAGAATGCGCTTTCGCAGATTGAGGTTTTCAAAGAAGTTGCAGGCGTGACCGGCTTGGTGATGACCAAACTGGACGGCAGCGCGCGCGGCGGTATCTTGGTCGCCGCAGCCAAACAGTTTGGCCTGCCAATCCACGCCATCGGTGTGGGCGAAACTATCGAAGACCTGCGACCTTTCAACGCGCGTGATCTTGCCAAAGCGATTAGCGGAGGTGCGGCATGACCGACGCTGCGACACCCAAAAAGCCGCACGGCGGCCTTACCTTCGCCCTCGATTTCGGGCCATTGCTGGTTTTCTTTCTAGGTTCACGCTTTGGACACTCGGAAGCCGATCCAGTTCAAGGGCCGCTGGTCGGCACAGCGGCATTTATGGTCGCGATTATCTGTGCGATGATTATTTCCAAATGGAAGCTTGGCCGTATTTCACCGATGATGAAAATGTCGGCGGTGCTCGTGATAGGGTTCGGCGCGCTAACATTATGGTTCCGCGACTTTGGCTTTATCCAGCACAAGGCAACGGCGGTGTATCTGCTATTTGCAGCGATCATTCTCATTGGCTGGATGCGCGCCAAACCGGCGCTCAAATATCTGTTGGAGGCGGCATATGACGGGTTGTCAGACGCGGGTTGGTTGAAACTATCGCTCAACTGGGGATTGTTTTTTTTGGCGTTGGCGGGGCTCAACGAAGCTATGATCCCGCTGCTTACCGCCGATCAATATATCACCGTTAAAACGTTCGGCCTGCCCGCACTGACATTTGTCTTTGCCATTGCAAACATCCCGATGCTGATGAAACATGGACTGAACCTTGGTGAACCGCCAGAGGTTCCGCCCGCCGCATAAGGATTGAACTGCCGCAAGGTACCGTCCTAAGCGCAGCGGATTGTCCCAGGCAGGTCGCGCTGTGGCTTTTAGGGACAGTCCACGGCGCTACGCTTAGGACAGTCCCCTACAGCCTAAACCTATTGATCGGCCCGCGAAACACCTTTGCCATCCAAATTCTGCGCCACAAATTCCCAGTTGATCGCGTTTTCCAACAATGCCGCCGCATAATCGGGGCGCGCATTGCGGTAATCGACGTAATAGGCATGTTCCCACACATCCACCGTCAACAGCGGGGTCATGTCATGCACCAATGGCGTGTCGGCATCGTGCAGCGATGTGATTTTGAGTGCGTCTTTGTCGAGTACCAACCAAGCCCAACCGCTGCCAAAATGACCAACAGCCTCGGCCTTCATCGCCTTCACCAATTCCGCTTGCGATCCGAAAGCGTCTTCGATCATCGTTTTCAATTTGCCAGTCGGCGCTTGCGCCTCGGGCGACAGGCAGTGCCAATAGAAACTGTGATTCCAGATTTGCGCAGCGTTGTTGAACAACGGCTTATCGCCCTTGTCCTTTGCCGCAGCGATCACTGCACTTAGCTTAGCGCCCTTAAGCGTCTCGTCGCTGGCGATCAGCTCATTGGCTTTGGTGACATAGGCATTGTGGTGTTTGCCGTGATGGAAATCAAAAGTTTCAGCGGAGATCAGGTCGCCAAAAGCATCTTTGGCATAAGGAAGGTCGGGCAGTGAAAATGGCATAATGATTCCTTTTAATCGTTTAGCCCCCTTGTTTTCCCCTCGATCCTTTGCCGATCGCGCTGCAATGCCAGAAATTATGTGACAAGGCGGATACACCGGTTTAGGCCCTCCAACATCAAATAGGGGCAATCGCGTCGCATTCAATAAACAGGAGGAAATATGGCGAAATTCTTTGGAAATCTGCACTTGGTGCTGCTGGTCGGATTAGCGGTATCCTTTGCGATCATGTTCGGCGTTGATGCCGACGGCGTGACCGCGCAATCGATCACCCGCTGGCTGCATACATTTGTCGGCATCGTCTGGATCGGCTTGCTGTATTACTTCAACTTCGTGCAAATCCCGACCATGCCGAAAATTCCGGCAGAGCTGAAACCCGGCGTGTCGAAACACATCGCGCCTGCTGCGTTGTTTTATTTCCGCTGGGCCGCTGCGCTGACCGTAGTGCTCGGCCTGATCATTTCGTATCAAACCGGTTATGAACGTGAAGCCTTGATGCTGCGCGGAGATTATAAGCTGATCGGTATCGGCATGTGGCTTGCGCTGATCATGGCATTCAACGTGTGGTTCATCATCTGGCCCAACCAGAAAAAGGCATTGGGGATTGTCGAGGCTGACGATGCGACCAAAGCCAAAGCGGCGACCACGGCGATGATGACATCGCGGCTGAACACGTTGCTGTCGATCCCAATGTTGTACACGATGGTGACCTTCAACGGCGGCTGATTTTTTGGCTGAATGATCTAGGGAAAAGGGCGGTCATTTGACCGCCCTTTTTTTTGATGGATGTAATTGCTGTTGTTTCCGTCATTACTGCCTACGTCCCATCCACCAACCCCAAATGCTCGACGAAAGCTTCGAAATCCCTGTCTGAAAACAGCAGAGGTAAACCGTCGATGATACAACGAGTTGCGATCAGGGTATCAATGGTTTTGCGCGGGGTGATGCCTATGCTCCGCAGTTGGCGGAAATTTTGGGCGGCTTGAATTGCGACTGCCTCTCCGCCAATGTCGATCATATCAAGAGCGCAGAGCAGTTCCCGCAAACGGTTGAACTCGCGGTCGGTATCACAGCCTTGCAGCACCTCCGCCAACATCAAGTCGCCAATGATGGCTTCGCCATTTTCCAGCAGCGCATCTAACCGGTCGGTTTGGGGAGATTGTACGCCGCGAAAATAATCAATCCAGACGCTGGAATCGACAAGTATCATGCGTCGCGGCGCATCGCGTCCAGATCGCCCTTCAGGTCAATTTGTCCCCGAAACGCCCGAATTTGGCGCTGCTTCGATTGTCGAACCAACGCTTGCAATCCCATTTCGACAACAGCCTTTTTAGTTTGGGCACCTGTGGCCTCCAATGCGTCGCGCATCAAATGATCGTCGATGATGATGTTCGTTCGCATTGTGTGTATCCTTTATTATATTCATACACATTATACTCTGGTTTGCAATCGCGCATTCGCTACCCCAGCAAATCATGCTTCTTCAACGAATGCCTTAACTGGTCGTAGCTTAAATTCAACGCCTTGGCGGTTTGCCGCTGGTTATAGCGGTGCTGCGCCATGGCTTGTTCTAACAACGCCTTTTCAAAAGCTTCGGTGGTGGCTTTGAAATCGCCGACTTTGATCTGCACATTTTCTATCGCAGAGAAATCGGTGGAGTGGCGCGCAGGAGCTTCACCGACTTCGTTTGCGGCATTATCTGTCTTACTGTCGTTCGCGGAGGCTATTGAGGATGCAATCGCGATCCATGGGCTTTCGAACGGATCGAACTGGATGTAATCTACCGGTTGCGCAGGGTCGTTCCAACGATAGACAGCGCGCTCGACGACGTTGCGCAGCTCGCGGACATTGCCCGGCCATTGGTGGTTTTCCATAGCGCGCCGCGCCAGCGGGCCAAAGCCGGGCCAGCCATCCCATTCCAGCTCATTCGCCATCCGCCTGCCGAAATAGTCGGACAACACCTCAATATCACCTTCGCGCACGCGCAAAGGCGGCAGCGTAACCACCTCAAAACACAGCCTGTCGAGCAAATCGGCGCGAAATCTGCCTTGCTCCACCATCCCGGGTAGGCTTTCGTTGGTCGCGCCGACAATGCGTACGTCAACGCGGATAGGCCGCGACGACCCGATGCGGGTGACTTCGCCATATTCGACCGCGCGCAACAGCCGCTCCTGCGCGCCCATGCTCAAAGTGCCGAGCTCATCAAGGAACAAAGTCCCGCCATCGGCTTCTTCAAATCGCCCTTCGCGCGCACGGGTGGCGCCGGTGAAAGCGCCCGCCTCATGGCCGAATAACTCGGCCTCAATCAGTGTTTCTGGCAGCGCTGCGCAGTTCATCGTCACCAACGGACCGCCCCATCGCGGACTCAACCGGTGAAGGCGTTCCGCGATCAGCTCTTTGCCCGTCCCGCGTTCGCCAACGACCAGCACGGGCCGGTTCAGTGAAGCGGCGCGGCTGGCCCGCTCCACCGCATCGAGAAAGGCCGAGCTTTGGCCGATAAATTGGGTCGCACGCTCCATTTCGCATTATTGGCATATTACACCATATATTGGCAAGCCTTGCGAAGCTAAAAAGGATGTTTGTGCGTAAACTTAGACAATTTTCGTTTAATTTCCGCCATTTTACTCAAACTGGCACGCCTCCTGCTAATGTCTTGGTAAGCCCCAAATGCGGCGAGACCGACAGGAAAGATCAGACAGATGAAAACGACCTCCCCCACTCAGCCTGAAGCAAAAGGCAAAATTGAAGTTACGGGAACCGGCATTGGTGCCACGATTTCGATGCTTCTGCTCATCGCCTTCGGACTTTCGTCGTATTTGAACCAACAGGATAGCGAACACCGTTATGCAGCCGAACATTCCAACCGGCCAACCGTCATCAGCGCTTATTTTGCCTGAATTCGGTCGACCCAGACCGGGGCGTGAAAGCTCCCCCCCAGCTCCCCTAAACGAGCTTGCCCCGGTCGCCCCATTTGATAGTGTCGTCCCATTCTATAAAACGAGCCTTAACGCAGGCCACAATCATCACCGGAGTTTCCCAATGGGTATATTTTCCAGAACCCGCGATATCATCGCCGCTAATGTCACCGACTTGCTCGACAAGTCGCAGGATCCGGCAAAGATGATCCGCATGATCATTATGGAGATGGAAGAAACGTTGGTCGAAGTCCGCGCCTCTGCTGCGCGCACGATTGCCGATAAGAAGGAGCTGCAACGTCACGTTGGTAAGCTTGACCATCTGGAAGCTGACTGGACCGAAAAGGCACAGCTGGCTTTGTCAAAGGATCGTGACGATCTGGCCAAAGCTGCATTGGTGGAGAAAAAGAAAGCCACCGACATGGCGATTCAGCTTCGCGCCGAAGTGGAAGTGCTTGACGATGCGCTGCGTGCGTCGGAGCAAGACATCCATAAACTTCAAAAGAAGCTGACCGATGCCCGTGCGCGCCAGAATGCGTTGATGACACGTCTGGAAAGCGCGGAGAATCAAGTCAAGCTGCGCACGATGTATAATGGCGATAAAGTTCGCAATGCCTTCAGCCGCTTTGACGAGCTGGAACGGCAAGTTGACGAAGCGCAGGGTTATGCAGATGCGCTTTCCATCGGAGCGGACAAGCCACGCACTTTGGGCGACGAAATCGACGCGCTCAGTTCAGTCGATGAAATCGACGAAGAGCTAGCGGCTATGAAAAAAGCGTTCAAACGAAGCAATCAGAAGGGAGCCTGATCCGATGGAAGATGTCCTTGTACCCGTACTTATTGTCGGCATATTGTTCATTGGCCTGCCTTGGCTGGTGATGCACTATGTCACCAAGTGGAAAACCGCCCCGACTTTAACCAATGACGACGAGCAAATGCTGGGCGATATCCACGAACTCGCCCGCCGCCTCGAAGATCGGTTGGAAACCGTCGAGCGCCTTGTCGCCGTCGATAACCCCGACTGGCATCCGCGTCGCCTCGATCATGAAAGCGACGAATATAAGTCCGATAACATCCGTAAGCTGGAAAGGAACCGTTGAGATGGCCGGCACACACACAAAATTCTATCTCGATAAACAGAATGCCAAATGGAAAGGCGTTTGTGCCGGGATCGCGGACTACACGGGCGTCAACGTCCTTTGGGTTCGGCTTGGCGCGGTATTCCTGACCTTGATGGGCGGGTTTCCATGGACGCTGATCGGCTATTTCGGCACGGCATGGTTCTCTGATAAGAAGCCGGTTCACCTTTATACTAGTGATCAGGAAGACACGAAGTTCTGGCAAGGCGTTCGCCAGTCCCCTGCCCGCACCACCCGCGACATCCGTTCACGTTTTCGCGAAATTGATCGCCGGATGGCAGACATCGAAATTTTCTACACGAGCAATAACAAGCAGCTCGCTGACGAAATTGAAAGCCTGCGCTGAGCGCGGCACAAGCAAGGAAATAGGATATGGGACCTGATGCAATTTTCTGGATCGTCGCTGTCTGCACCGGCGGCTGGGTGATCAACAACTGGATACGCGCCAAACATGGCTATGCTCTTGAGGATGAATGGGGCGGCAAGACCGATAAGATCGGACCTGACGCCGACCGTAAAATTGCGTTGCTAACTAACGAGAATGAAAATCTTGGCGTCAAAATAGGCCATCTTGAAGAACGCATCTCGGTTTTGGAACGGATAGCGACTGACCGAGGCACACAGCTTGCCGACGAAATTGAAGCATTGCGCCGCTAAGCGCATAGAGGATCACGAAAATGGCCGAACAACAATTCATGGATTTTCTTCCCTATTTGATCAGCGGAGGTCTGTTGGTCGCGATCCTGAGCATTGGCGGGTGGGTTTATACAACCCGTTTGCGGATCAAAAATGGCTATCCGTTAGACGGCGGCTGGGGGCAGGCAATCTATCCCAAGACCGATCAAGAATCGGTTGAGCGAATCAAGCTTTTAAGTCAGGAAAATGCTCAATTGCGCGCCGAACTTGGCTCGATCAAAGACAGGCTTGTCAGCATCGAAAAGATTGTGGTCGAAGATACACACAGATTATCTGCCGATATCGAAGCCCTTCGCGGCCCAACAAACTGACGAACAGGACCAAATGAAATGAGCCCGTTGTTGATCCCCATATTAGGTATTTGTTGCGGCCTATTGGCAATTTTCTCCGGCGCGATTTTCCGCCCTTGGTTGAAAATGAAAGAAAGGCAAATGGAATTGGATGCGAACATGGTGGCCGAAAAAGCGGCGCAATATGCCGCCGACAAAGGCCGGCTAGAAGATCGCGTGGCTGTGCTCGAACGGATCGTCACCGATCAAGGTTACAGCCTTGCCACCGAAATCGAAGCATTGCGCAACCTGCCATCGGCCACTTTGCCATCGCATGAAAAGGAAGTGTTGAAATGATTGGGGATACCTTCACGATGGTTGTGGCCATCGTCTTAATCGCGACCATCGGCAAAGTGCTAAGCTCCAAATATAAAGCGCAGAACGGCATAATTGAGGATGTCGACATGATGGGAAACAAATCCCAGCGTCAGATCGACAGCGGCGATGCTTCAAAAATGCAAGACGAGATTAAGGTTCTAAAGGATCGTATCCAAGTCCTCGAACGGATTGCCACGGACAACAGCAGCGCCAACGACGTAAGCCGCCAGATCGAAGCGCTGCGCGAGAAATAAACGAACCGGAAAGGACGGAGCCATGACACAGGAACCCATTTTCTATCTCATCATCGGCAGTTTCATGCTGGTCTCTCTTGCTGTGGTCACGCTCGCATCGCTGCGGGGATGGCGCGAGTGGATCGAACTGAAGCGAGCGGAGCTAGAGACGCTGCGGCCGTTGGCTGAAACAGCAGGCCCGTCGACAGCATCACGGATTGAGGTTGCTGACCTGAAAGAACGCGTCAGAAAATTGGAAGCGATCGCTGCCGGTATTGATCTCTGATCGAAAGCCGCATAGGCGGCGCCTTATGACCACACTGACCAATATCCTTGAAGAATATGAATTTCTGGACGCTGATGATCGCTACAGATTGCTGATCGATCTTGGCAAAGAACTCCCACCGATGCCCGACGCGCTGAAAACCGATGCGACTTTAGTGCGCGGTTGTTCCGCCTCCGTCTGGGTTTATCCCGTGACCGATGACGGCGCGCTAAAATTCCTTGCCGATAGCAACGCCGCAATCACCAAAGGCATTATCGCATTGGTGCTGAAAACTGTGGATGGCAAAAGCGTCGCTGAAATCGGGGATACGGAGATTGAAAGCTCGCTCGCTCCGTTTGATCTTAAGAATCAGCTGAGTTCAAACCGCACACAAGGTATCCCCAATATGATCGCGCTGATTAGGGAAACTGCGGCGCGATACGTCTAGATTGTAAATGGGGACTGTCCCCATTTACAACAACTCTGATACGATGTGGCCGATTGTAGATCTAGCCCAGCCAGGCTTTTCGTTCTTCTGCAGCGCGCAGCACATCATAAGCCGCCTGCCCAGCTTGAAAGGCTTTTGCAGCATCAGCGTTACCCGGGTTCACATCCGGGTGCGTTTCTTTGGCAACCTTGCGCCACGCCTTTTTGGCGTCTTCAAAACTTGAATCGGGGTCCAGCCCAAAAAGTTCGAGAGCGCGCATTTCTTCGCGGCTTCGGCTGCCATCGCCTGATCCGGCCCAGCCATAATGCGCCGATTCTTTATAGCCTGAAAAATCACGTTTCTCATTGGCTTCGCGTTCAGCGGCTTCCTCTTTGGTCAACCCGGCAAAATAATCCCAGCCGCGATTATATTCACCGGCATGGGCTTCACAAAACATCCATCGCTCTGGGTTGTTCGGGGATTTAGGGGCGGGGCATTTGCCCTCTTCATTGCAGCCATAACGGTCACAAAGCCGAACAGTCTGCGCTTCACGCGAAGAGCCATAGCCGCGCCAGCGGGGAAAACCCCAGTCAGTGTTTCTAGTAGGTCGAACCATCCAGTCGCCTTAGCGAGAGGATGGTCCGAACGCTAGCTTCGAAACGCGGTAAATTACATGCCGGAAGCGGCACCGGCGGCCATCATCCCGCCACCAAGCAGTGCGGCGATCAGCAAGCCGCCAACGAATACGGTGATAACGAAACTAAGGACGATGTAAATCAACACAATCACAACGGTGAAGCCCGCAACTTTTTCTTGGGGTGCTTCCATCACTGGTCGAATACCTTGATAAATCAGATAGACCACATAACCAATCGCAGCAAAGCTGAGCAGCCCTCCGATCATTCCCAAGAACGGTGCCATCAATCCCGCGACCCATGCTGGTGTCGACGCGTAGACCATCAGCTTTGCGGCCTGGGTCATGTCCGATTTGCCACTAAAGCTCGGTGAAACGGCGTTGACGATGAAAATCATGGCATACAGGACAACCAATCCCAGAACAAAGCCGACCGCTCCCATCGCACCAGCAGCCATCACACCAATTGAGGGTAAGCCCAGCGGGGCTAGGCCGCCCGCTCCGATACCGAGCAGGCCAACTGCGACGACCTGTCCCACTATGGGCAATATCATCAATGGAATGGCATATCCGGTCAACAATCCGCTAACGGTCGCCGGCTCCTTGGCGATAGCTTCCCATTCGGAAGTCGGCGACAACAGAATGTTTTTCGCACGATCAATAATCGACATATGTCTTCCCCTCAAAAATGATACTGTCCTCTACAACAAACCATGTTTGTGGTCGAATGTAAATCCATTGTTGAAAGGCAAAAACAAAGAGCAAAAAAGTGCCAGAGGGCCTATAAGCCGGGTTCTGTTCGCGTCTTGCAACGCTGTGCGACCATTCCTCTAGGGGTGCGGTTACCCGTACCCTCAAGCAATCAACCCGGACGACCGGCAGGAGGATGCCATATGCCGTCCCTATTCGATTTTGCTCCCAGTGGGGTTTACCTTGCCAGCGACGTTACCGCCGCCGCGGTGCGCTTTTACCGCACCCTTTCTCCCTTACCCGACCAAAGCCGTGGCGGTTTGCTTTCTGTGGCACTTTCCCTAAACCAGCAATCACTCACTGGCCCGCCGGGCGTTACCCGGCACCGTTCCTCGCTGGAGCCCGGACTTTCCTCTCCTGTCGCCATAAAGCAACAGCAGCGGTCGCCCGACCCTCTGGCAGAGCCGCCTATAGCAGCCTAGCCGCCATATTCCAGCAAAAGCGCCCATAGGATTGCGCGGCACTGGCCATCTATGATGCCATCGATGTTTTCTTGCCGAAAGCGGCGTTGGAAGGCGACGACTGCAGCGGGGCCGTCGGATATACCGTAGCCATAGCGTTCTAGCGCCAGCAAAAAAGCCGCATCGCTCCAGCCTGGATCGGTCAGGCTTTTGGTTGGACGCGGCACAGCTAAGCCCAGCTTGGCCAAACGCTCCCAATCGAACAACTCACCCGGGTCTTGCTTGCGTGGCGGAGCAACATCGCTGTGCCCAACAACGTTTCGTGGAGAAATTGAATAGGTTCTGACAATTTCTGCCACCAATGGCACAAGTGCAGCCATCTGTGCTTCTGGGAAAGGTCGATAACCCCATTCATGCCCCGGATTGACGATTTCGATCCCAATACTCGCGCTATTGCAATCGGTAATGCCGCGCCAATGGGAGAGGCCGGCGTGTTGCGCGCGCTGCTCTTCGCGCACCATGTGGACGACCTGTCCGTCCTCATCGACTGTGTAGTGCGCCGACACTTTGGACGCAGGGTTTGCGAGCCAAGCGATGGCCTCCGCCCCACTTTTCATGCCTGTGTAATGCAATATCAGCATACTGATCGGCAAAGTTCGCTCAGCAAAATTGGGGGAAGGCGTCCAGATCATGGACCTAGCATAGCCGCCAAACCGGGATTTGCAATCAGGTCAACGAGATACGGACTGTGCCTGTTCGTAAAAACCCCGGAACTCACGGCTTGCGGTTAGTCGATCCGTCTGGCCGATCACAGTTTCGGCGGCACCCAACATCACCATGCCGTCGCGCGTCAACGCATCCGCCAGATTTTCAAGAACCTGTTTTCGATTCTCATCACATAAATACATCAACATGTTGCGGCATAAGATAAGGTCATAGATGCCGTTGCCTTGTGCCTTATCAAGCAGGTTGTGTTTGCCGAAACTAACCGCCCGCTTGATAGGTTCTTTCAACTGCCATTCGGTTTCGTGCTGATCGAAGTATTTCAGCATCAGCATGACCGGAAGACCGCGCTGGATTTCAAACTGCGAATATCGTCCTCTTCGAGCCTGATCCAGCGCGCTGGTCGAAAGATCGGTCGCATGAATATGGATGTTCCAACCCGCCCATTTTTCTGGGTTACTGGCGAAAAACATCGCAAGCGAATAGGGTTCTTGACCGGTCGAACACGCCGCTGACCATATCCGTAGTCTCTTCGTCTGGCTCCTCTTCTCTCGGATAGCATCGAGAACCGGGCCGGTTAGCAGTGCGAAATTGGCCTGATCGCGGTAAAAACAAGTTTCGTTATTGATCATAGCTTCCACACACTCACGGGCGAGATCAGGATCGCTGTCGCCAGCTAGCAAGTCGCCGAGCATATGGAGATCAGGGATCGAATGCCGCCGCAATATCGGCTTTAGCGCCATATCGACTCGCCAATGACGGTTCGCCATCAACTGCTGGCCGCTGTGCTTGCGCAACAACTCCGCCAACTGCTTGTGCATACGGGTGTCGTGAACACTCATCTCGAAGCTGCCGTCGAAAGCAGGTTGGCGAGTTCGACTGGCGAAAGGATCGCGGTGGCCAAATTCTCCCGTGCGATGGCTCCCGGCATGCCCCAGACAACTGAACTTTCAGGGTCTTGTGCAAATATAGTTGCGTTCTTTGCCGATAGCTGGCGCGCACCTGCGACACCGTCATTGCCCATGCCGCTCAAGACAATGGCAAGTGCATCTTGCCCATAAACGTCTGCGACCGAGGCAAATAGCGCGTCGACAGAGGGACAATAGCGGCTGCCGCTATAGTGCAAGACATGATCCAAATAGACTTTGCCATTTGCCCGGCGACACACCAGATGCGCAGCACCCGGCGCCACATAAATATGCCGTGCCTGTACTTTTGCTCCTGCGGTCGCGACCGATACATTGCGACTGGTGTAAGATGTTAATTGCCGCGCAAAAAAGTCCATAAACGCGTCTGGAAGGTGCTGAACGATAAAAATCGGGCAATCAAGCTGTGGATCAAGCGATTGGATCAACTGGTAAATTACAGGAATGCCGCCCGTCGATGCACCAATAGCGATGCATTCAGGCTTTGAAAGTTCAAAGGGATCGAGGCGGGAAAAATGCGGGTGACACAGTTTACGGCCACTGCGACCTAGACGGGTCACTTTTTCCACCAATCGCTCTGAAAATCCGCCGCCAAAACCCGTTCTGCCGGGCTTGGCTAGCGTATCGCATGCGCCCAGGGACAATGCCTGAATAGCCGCTGGGCCGTTTTCCTGAACAAAGGAAGACACCACAATGATGCGAGCACCGTTTGCAGCAAGCATAATTTCCGGCAACGCTTCCAACCCGCTTCGTTTCGGCATTTCGATATCGAGCAAAATTACGTCAACTTCGATTGTACGAAGCTGCGCCAATGCCTCGGCACTATCGGAAGCTTCGGCAACAACAACCAGTTCGTCACCACCAGACAAAAGCCGCGAAAAAATTGAACGCGCGACTTGACTGTCGTCGACCAACATCACCCGGATCTGGCGAGAGTCGGCGCTGGGAAGTTTACGCGGGATTTGAGCGAGGGCCGTCATACCGGTTCAAAGGCAGCCCACGATTTGAAGCTTGTTTTCAAGTGTTTCGCGATCAAACGGCTTCATCACATATTCGTCAGCACCAGCGTCAATCGCCGCCTGAATATGGGCCATGCCATTTTCTGTGGTGCAGAAAATTACCTTTGCGCCGTCTTGGATAGCCGACGCACGATACGCGCGCAAAAACTCCATCCCGGTCATCACCGGCATGTTCCAATCCAACAGGATAACATCGGGATTATCGTTCGCGCACATAGTCAGCGCCTCTTCACCATCGACCGCTTCGGAAACCTGAAACTGCAATGTTTCCAATATATGCCGCGCGACTTTTCGGATTACTTTGCTGTCATCCACAATCAAACAAGATTTCATGCCCATCCACCTCTTGGTTCATCTCAATACGGTGCATATGGTATACGGCTTATGGACTCGTTAATTTTTATCGTTTGGTCGCAAATCGACAGCAAATTTTAGGCAGCCATCGCCATTCGAGAAGAAAGGAGCAATTCGGGCGACACCACCATCAGAACGCGGTTATCGATTTCGGCTATTTCCGTTGCAATTGTACTCCAGCCGGAACCGAGGCGAGACATGGCTTTTATCGCTTCGGGTTGTACCGAAACCACATCGCGAACTGCGTCAACCGACAGCGCGTAACTATGCCCGCCGATCTCGACGATAACGGCATGACTTTTTGGCCTAACAATTTGGCTTTTTCCGGTCACAGCATATTGGCAATCAATAAGTGTCAGCACGCGACTACGCAACGCCATCAATCCGGCAACCATCGGATCGCATTTGGGAATTTCGATCACGTCCCCAATTGTCACCACCGACTCGATGCAATCGCTGCTGATCGCAACCTCTGTTCCGGCGATAACCGCGATCAGGTACAGGTTTGACATTATCGTGTCCCCATCAATTTGAATTCGATTGCCGACATCAAAGCGGCTCGATCATAACGATAGATGCTGGCGACCTGGTCTCCAACGGACTGCGCCGTGTCGCGTAAAACTAACGTCCGATCATCCAATACTTGTGGTGAACGATCCGCGCTGGAAAGGATAACTGCCGCGGCATCGCGGTCTGCCTCGTCATAGCTGACACGGTATCCCGAAGCCGTCAGCAATGGCTGCAAGATGCGTGTTTCCCAGCTGTCATCAATGCCGGTCTCTAGGAAACAAACGGGCTTGGCTGAGCCGCCGCCACTCGCTCCCATCTCCATTTGAAAAAACTTGTACGGATTAATCAACTCTATCGGGGTTCCCTCGAAATGGACGATGCCTTCAAATTCCGCCGGTTCAACTGACGGCGCAATTTCCGTCGGAATGGCAAAAATGTCCATGACGTCATTGATCGACAGATAGGTCGCTTGTTGACCATCCGAGATTCGTAGCAATTTGATTGGCTCCAAAGGCCGCAAACGATCAAGACCGTGAACGTCGTGCAATTCTCCATCCACCGAGATGCAGCATCGGCCCCCAACATAATGAACTTGGTCCGCTTCGACCTCTTCCATTCTGTCGACAACCGCTAGCCGGATTGCTCTGGTCACGCCGTCGGTGCCTTCGAACAATAGCGCAGACGCCGCCTGATGGAGTTGGTTCTTCTCCGTTGCAACATCCGCCGCGTCAGTTTCGGCGAACAAAGCTTCATGTGCCCCGATCGCTTGCGCCAGACCACTCGCATCAAGCAACAACATCGGTCGACCATTGTCCGGCAAGGTTGTGCCTGCATAAAGGCCTGCCGCCATCACAAGCGGAGCACCCGGCTTAACCACCAATTCCTCATTATCGATAACAGCAGCGACATTAAGCGCAAATGTAGCACCTACAGCAGGCCGGATGATGATCAACGTGCGACTCACCTCAGCCGAGTCATCGGGTGTATCGATACCAAGAACCGTTTCCAGCGTTGCATAGGCAAAACGACGGCCTCTGACGTTCGCAATGGACATTCCTCCGATATCTTCGATCTTAACATTACGGTTATTAATCGACAGAATTTCGACAATTGAAGATCGGGAAAGACCAAAGGACTGGCCGCCTGCGGTAACCGACAGTCCGGCGATGATTGATAGAGTCAGCGGTAAACGGAGGGTCACTTTCAGCCCCCTGCCCGGCGCTGTGTCCAAATCGATGGTGCCCCCGATGGCATGAATATTTGTACGCACAACATCCATGCCGACACCGCGCCCTGAAATCGCGCTGACCGTTTGGGCAGTTGATAATCCTGGGTGAAAAATCGCCTCCAACTTGGCGCGCTCTGTCAGCTTTTGCCATTGTGTGGCGGTATACAACTTCCGCTCAATCGCTTTTATCGCGAGCTTTTCGACATCGATTCCGCGCCCGTCATCCGATATCTCGACGAGTATCTGGTTCCCGGACTGTCGGGCCATGACCTTAATGCGTCCAATAGTCGGCTTGCCCGCGACCATTCGTTCGGACGCAGTTTCGATCCCGTGGTCCGCTGCATTGCGAAGAATGTGCGTTAACGGATCACGCATCGCCTCGGCCATTTCACGGTCGATTTCGACTTCATTACCTTCGATGATCAGATCAATTTGCTTGTCCAACTCAACTGTAATGTCTCTCAACACGCGCGGCAGCGTCGAAAATAGCCGGTCAATGCTTTGCAGCCGCATTTGGCCAATTGCATCGCGCATTTCGGCAACGCTTGACGACAGCCGACCAAAGGCATGCTCGACGTCCAATGTCCCGTTTAGCCGCCGCAATTGCCGCGAAACTTCGTTCCTAGACAAAACCAGATCGGAAATGCCGTTCATCAGCTTATCAAGCAGCGTAAGCGAGACACGAACTGTGCGCCCGCGGTTGCGCAGGAAACTGTCATCGGGCTCAAGTTCAAAAGGGAATTGCGGAACCATGCTCTCCATTTTCGGGGACGGTTCGCTAAACTCAGCGGGCCTTTGTAAAAATGCTAGCATTGCCGATATCAGATCGGCATCATTATCCGGCACCGAAGCCCCAGTTTCCAAAGCATCGGTAAGTTCAGATATCCGGTCAATCAGCAAGAGCACCGCTGTCACCAGATCGGCCGATGGCGCAAGATTGCCGTCGCGCGCAGCGCTCAACACTTCTTCTGCAGCATGGCTGAGTTTTAGAAGCCTAGGCAGATCAAGAAATCCGCAACTGCCCTTTACCGTGTGGACAAAGCGGAAAACGCTGTCGACCAGACTGTGGTCGTCTGGTGTCTTTTCCCAAAGCACCAATTGCCCTGACAAAATTTGCAGTGTTTCGCGGGTTTCGGCGATAAACTCTTCGCGCAGATCATCCATCATTGGGGGCCCTATAACTCAGGCCTCCATCTAGGCGGATGATGGTTAAAAAGCTGTTTACGCCTTCGTATCGTTACCGAACGAGTGCGCCGACAACTAGCTCGGTTTCACTGGGCTTTGCGATTTGCACGCTGCCGCTGTTTTGAACGCAAAGGCTGTGGACCATCCAGGCCGCCGCTGTGCGCGAATCAATCTGCGACGCCGCCATCTTACCTTCAAGCGTGTCGCGCACTGTTTCGTCGAATATAACGCGCGGGCCATTGGCGTGGATTACGATCTCTTGTTCGCCATCTCGTAATTCAGCGCCGACATGCAATTTGCCGCCGCGCACAAGCGCATCATTGGCGATCAGCACAAGGTTAAGCAGCACCTTTACCGCGCGTTTTGGCATCAACGCATTGGGCACCGACCAGATAAGTTCGGTCCTTTTGGTTGCAGTCACCAACGGTTCGACAACTGCGCGTGCCTCTGCTGGATCAACTTCGCTACCAAATCCACCGGCAGCACCAAAAGCCAAGCGAAAGAATTTCAGTTTATCTGCCGCTGACTTGGCACTTTCAGCCAGCAAATCCATGCAGCGCTGGCGCATCTCAGGGTCATGCTCGTCTGCCAGCAACTCAAGGCCGTTATTCATAGCGCCAACCGGGCTCAAAAGGTCGTGGCACAGGCGCGAGCACAGCAATGCAGCCAAATCAACGTCATTTTCAGCCATGTTGCTACGCATTCCTCTTTCGTTGTGGTATTAAAAGCGCAATGAACTTTGTGAAACAATGTTTCAAGCCCTGTCGCAAGCCTGCGGCATCGACCAATGCACCGTCGGCCAATTCAGTGTCGGTCAATTCATCGTCTGGCGGCATCGCTTCGTGCCTTGACTAGGATGAAGCCGCTTCCCACATGGACAACATGGCGGAGGGAAACACCATAAGTGAGGGGATATTGGGCGAAGGTCGGCTCGACCGCGCGCTCGTTAATGCCCTGCCCGATCTGTCGCGCGCGCGCATTCAGGCGCTGATTGCCGATAACGCGCTGCACATTGACGGCGTGCCAGTCACCGATGCATCATCGACGCGCTTTAACGGCCGCTCATTTGCCCTCAATATTCCGGCGGCTCGCCCAGACAAGGCCGAAGCACAGGACATCGAATTGAACATCGCTTTTGAAGATGATTATTTGATTATCGTCGACAAGCCTGCGGGATTGGTTGTTCATCCTGCAGCGGGCCATTTTGACGGCACGTTAGTGAATGCTTTACTGCACCATTGCCAGGGCAGGCTGTCGGGTATCGGTGGCATACAGCGCCCCGGTATTGTTCATCGCATCGACCGTGATACGTCCGGGCTTCTGGTCGTTGCAAAGACTGACAAAGCCCATGAAGGACTGGCCAAGCTGTTCGCCGCGCATGATATCGAACGACGCTATTTGGCTATTGTAGCAGGGCAGCCAACGCCACCCGCTGGAGCCGTCCGAACCCAAATCGGTCGGCATTCGGTCGATAGAAAGAAAATGGCCGTGGTCTCCGAAGACAGGGGCAAGCACGCAGTCACCCATTTCCGGATGATCGAACAGCTTAAAGCCACGTCATTGGTCGAATGTCGGCTGGAAACCGGCCGCACGCATCAGGTGCGAGTCCATATGGCGCATATCGGGCACCCGTTGATTGGAGATTCCGTTTATAATAATCGACAAAAGGCGTTTAAATTTGGACCAAATCAGTCGTATTTTATGCGTCAAGCCTTGCACGCTGCGTCACTGGGGTTTATTCATCCCATTACCGGTGAAAAGCTGGCTTTCGTTAGTAACCTTCCACACGATATTCAGGAACTGCTAATGTATTTGAGGCCATAGGATTACCGTAACCGTTCTGCCAAGGGGTGCTTAATAAAGGCCCTGCGGAGAACACTCTAAAGGAAGAAAAATGTCGAAGACAAAAAATGTTCCGGCAACAATCCCTGCCCTTGGGGGGGACGCTAGCCTTAATCGTTATCTTTCAGAAATCCGAAAATACCCACTGCTCGCGCCTGAGCAGGAATTCATGCTGGCTAAAGCTTATCAACAGCATGAAGACCCTGCGGCTGCGGCGCAATTGGTATCTTCACACCTTCGCCTGGTTGCCAAGATTGCTATGGGCTATCGCGGCTATGGTCTTCCCGTCAGCGAGCTGATTTCCGAGGGGAATATCGGCCTGATGCAGGGCGTGAAGAAATTCGATCCCGATCGCGGCTTCCGCCTTGCAACCTACGCAATGTGGTGGATCAAAGCATCGATGCAGGAATTCATTCTGCGCAGCTGGAGCCTTGTCAAAATCGGCACCACCGCTGCACAGAAAAAGCTGTTCTTTAACCTCCGCCGAATGAAAAGTCAGTTGCAGGCGTTTGAGGATGGCGATCTCAATCAAGCGACGTTGACGAAGATCGCGACTGACCTTGGCGTTGCTGAAAAAGAAGTCATCGACATGAACCGCCGCATGGCGATGGGCGGCGATACGTCGCTGAACGTCCCGATGCGCGAAGATGGCGACGGACAATGGCAGGATTGGTTGGTTGATGTTGAGCCTTTACAGGACGAGCGCGTTGCCGAAGCGCAAGAAGCGGATGTCCGCCACGCAATGCTTGCAGAGGCGATGGACGGCCTTAACGAGCGCGAAAAGCATATCTTGATGGAGCGTCGCTTGGTCGATGAACCCAAAACGCTCGAAGAGCTAAGCCAGCTTTATAGCGTCAGCCGGGAGCGCGTTCGCCAGATAGAAGTGCGCGCGTTTGAAAAGCTGCAAAAGGCGATGCTGCGGATTGCGGGCGATAAGCGGATGCTAGCCGCTTATTGAGATCAGTTTACAAAACGGGTGACGGTGACGTCGCAGTGAGTTAGCTTTATGCAATGACCACACCGCAACGCTCGCCGCTCACTCGTTTGTCGCTATTTCTGCTTAAGCTCGGTTTGTGGTTTGTCGCGATCAGCTTGTTGCTCGTATTCATATTCCGCTTCGTTCCCGTGCCGATTACTGCGACTATGTTGTTCGACGGCAATGGCGCAGAGCGGGATTGGGAGCCTTTATCCAATATCTCACCCAATCTGGCCCGCGCTGTGATCGCCGCCGAGGACGGAAAATTCTGCCAACATAGCGGCTTTGACACCGAAGCCATTGAAAAGGCGATCAAGCGCAATACGCAAGGCGGTCGGATGCGCGGTGGATCGACGATCAGCCAGCAGACCGCAAAGAATGTCTTTTTGTGGCAAGGCAGCGGCTGGACACGCTATCTGCGCAAAGTGCCAGAGGTGTGGTTCACATTCCTGATCGAAACATTCTGGGGCAAGCCGCGCATCATCGAGGTTTACCTGAATGTCGCCGAGACGGGAGTTGGCACATACGGCGCAGAAGCGGGAGCGCAGCGTTATTACAAGAAAAGCGCCGCTAAGCTGACGCGGTCAGAAGCAGCCCGCATCGCCGCAATACTGCCTCTACCCAAAAAGCGCGCGGTCAACGGCGCAGGCGGCTTCACCCGCCGCTATGGCAATACCATTGCGGCACGGATTGCGGTGGTGAAGCGCGACGGGCTGGATAGCTGCATCTACAAATAGAAAGGGCGAAGCCAAAGCCCCGCCCTTTCAAACATTATGGTGTCGGGTTTAGAAACCGATGACAAGCGAACCGATGAATGTGCGCGGCGAACCTATTTGCACGTTGGGAGCCGATGTTTCACCCAGCTGGCCGTCAAAGCCGCCAACATAGAGTTTGTCAAAGGCGTTCAACAAGTTGAACTGGAAGTAAGTCTTGTCGCCCAGACCGGCCCAATCCAGCTTCACCCGTGCGTCGAGATCGACCAACGTATAAGCTGGTGCCTTAGCAGGATAAAAGTCGACTGTTGTTGCGATAGGATCGATTACCAAGGGCGTCAGCGGGTTGTCAATCAACACCGAACCGCGAAGCGCAATGTTCTGATCGTTGACAAAGCGAGGACCCGTACGCTTGACTTGCATACCCAATTCAACTGGACCCAATTCCGCCTGAACGCGTCCACCAAGTGTGAATGTCGGCGATCCGGATTCACGCTTGCCGGCTGTCAGGGCAAAAGCAGGGCCACCAACCGCAGTGCAAAGGTTTAGGCCACCGGTGACCTGTGCCGCAGAGCATACACCGTTCTGCACATTGTCTTTAATCTTTGACTTCATGTACGAACCAAAGAGATAAACCGACAGTTGTTCAATCGGTTTAACCGAAACGCTGGCATCGATGCCGTATTTGTCTACGCGGCCAAGGTTACGATAAACGTTACGCTCTGTTTCTGGATCAAACGACGAGGCCAGACGATCCTGGAAAATGGTATACCAGACGCCAGCTTGCGCTTGGAACATTCCTGCACGTCCGCGAAAGCCAAGGTCAAAGTTATCCGTTGTTTCCGGGATTGGGTTGGCTGCATCGCTCGCCGTTGGGAAGAAGAACGCGTTGTACAGATTGTCCGTTCCGGGAACCTGCACGCCCTTTGAATAGTTACCAAAAACTTTGATGTCTTCGGTGATTTCATAGGTCAGGCCAAGATTTGGCGTGAGCTTGTTATATTTCCGGATGCGCTGTTGCGGGCCTTGTGTCGGATTGGTGACGCCAGGACCGGTCGTCACTGTCGGGTTAGCCGCCAAATAGGCAGCTAGGCCAGCGGAGTTAGTGCCAAAGCATTCAACGAAACCGGTTGCGCTGGATGTTGCGCAATTGTTGGTCAAATCGCGTTTGAACATTTTGTATGCAGCGCCAACCTGAACGGTCAACGGCCCGAATTCACCGCGATACTCGCCGCCAAACATGTTCAACCCAGCGATCGATTTACGGTCACGCTTTTGCAGGATATTTCCACCGACATCGGCCAATCCATCATTAACGGCGAACACATCAAGTGGTGAACCGTCGCTTTGCAGGCCCAAAACTTCACCCGTCTGAACGTGTTTTGCACGGTCATAGCTGTAGAACAGCCGAATGGTATTGTCGTCGTTGAGGTCGTAGCGCAAGCCAGCGATGACACCGAACCGGCGTGTTTTGGTTTGGCTAGGTGCGAGAATACGAACTGTATCCAGCAAATCGCCGTCACCGTTCAAGTCGCGGCCAAAATAGGGGACGCCACCGATATAGCCAGTTTGGCAGCTAACAGTCGCGCTGTTAGGAGTAGTGTTGCAGTTCGAATTGTTTGGGTTTGTCGTCGCGTTAAAAGGCAATGACGTGTTGAAAAGCAATGGGTTTACGTCGCGACGGACTTCTTGGCCGACAACAGTGCCGCCGCCATTAGCCTTCACATATTGAAAGCTTGGGTCAACGGTCAGGATCAGGCCCTCGGCAAGCGTGAAACGCGAATTTAGACGGACATTGCCGGTATTTGAAGGGTTGAAGCGTTCGTCAAATGCAGAACCGCACGTGTTGGCCAAATTGGCAACGCCGGTGGTTGCAGTTGTGTTGGTTTGGCAGCGGGCGATGCCATAAGCGCGGTCATCGCGGCTATCCGGGAAACGGTTTGGTACAAAGTTGGTTGCGTAGTTGTTGATCGTACGCAGCGGCACCGAACCGAAGAAGTTATTGCGGTTCTGGTTGTAATGGCCCGAAAGAGCAATGAAATCGCCGCCATCGCCAAGTGGCTGATAGATTTTGGCGTTATATTGCTGCTTGTTAATGCCACCCTTACGCGAAACTACGCCCGGACGAGCGCCCTGAACATTATCCAAGGCTTCGGCGGCGGTATTTTCATTTCCGAACACAGTATCGTTTGTGGACGAGCTCGCCGAGAAAAACGCACGTGTGCCCCAAGGGGTAAAGATGCCGGTATCGATCATGCCGAACACGCGGAAGAAATTGAAGTCGCCAGCAGACCCAACCATTTTGCCGCCGAACTCTTCGCCGGGCTTACGTGTGCGGTAGTTGACGGTCGAGCCGGATGCTGCGGCAGTCGGGCTGTCAACGTCGGTGGAACCCAGATTGACGTTAACCTGCTCGATCAGTTCCGAATCCAGCTGCTGGTTCGAATAAAGCGCGTAGTTACCCGAATCGTTCAGCGGAACGCCGTCAAAGGTCTGGTTGATGCGGGTGTTATCAAATCCGCGGATCGACAATTTACCGCCAGCAGAACCGAATGGATCGTTGTTCTGAAAGCTGACGCCTGGAAGCTGGTTGATGATGTCGTTGACCGTCTGGCCCGGAGCCTGACGTTCGATGAACTCTTGCGTCAAAACGGCTTTCGCCTTGGTCGAGTCAGGTGCGACCACGCCACCAACGCCTGCATCAGCGCGTGTGCCGGTAACAACAATCTCTTCTTCAAAATCCACCGAACCGGTCGACTGTGCGAAGGCAACAGCCGGAATGGAGAGAGCGGCAACCGAAGCGCTGACCGCGAGGAAACTACGAATTTGCATATTACACCCCTATGATGTGACAAAGACAAATGCCTCTGTTTGTAAAAACTCACAGCGACTCGGCCCCGAAAAGACCGGCTGTGCAGCGATGAAAGGGGCATTGCGCATCCTATGTGGCAAATCAATGACAATGGTGTCATATTATTGTCACAAAACAACAGGTTTCACGTTTAACTACAACGCGTTAGAGGGAGTTCGAGTGAAATCCGCAAACCAGCAGAGTCGCTTTTTTAAGACCTGTTGCTGCAATGCAACAATGTTGCGCGTTAAGCGGCGTCTTCCTTAGCGGGCTTGTTCTCGAACACGCGCACGGGCTCTTTGCGTCCGTCGATCACGTCCTTGTCGATCACAATCTCGCTGACACCGTCCATATTGGGCAGTTCAAACATCGTGTCGAGCAGAATTGCCTCCAGAATCGACCGCAAACCACGTGCGCCCGTTTTGCGCGCAATCGCTTTCTTGGCGACTGCTTGCAGCGCATCTTCGGTAAAGCTGAGGCCAACATTCTCCATCTCGAACAGCTTGCGATATTGCTTCACCAGCGCGTTTTTCGGTTCGGAAAGGATTTTGACCAAAGCGGCAATGTCGAGGTCTTCGAGCGTCGCAGTCACTGGCAGACGGCCAACAAACTCTGGAATTAAGCCATATTTCAGCAAATCTTCTGGCTCGCACTGCATCAAAATTTCGCCGGTGCGGCGGTCATCTGGATCGGCGACATTGGCGCCAAAGCCCATGGATTTGCCTTCAAGCCGGTTGGAGATAATCCGCTCCAGCCCTGCAAAAGCGCCGCCGCAGATGAACAAGATGTTGGTCGTATCAACCTGCAAGAATTCCTGCTGTGGATGCTTGCGTCCACCCTGTGGCGGCACAGAGGCGGTGGTGCCCTCCATCAGCTTTAGCAAAGCCTGCTGCACGCCTTCACCCGACACGTCGCGCGTGATTGATGGGTTTTCCGCCTTGCGGCTGATCTTGTCGATTTCGTCGATATAAACGATACCGCGCTGTGCGCGCTCAACATTATAATCGGATGCCTGAAGCAGCTTCAGGATGATATTCTCGACGTCTTCCCCGACATAGCCCGCCTCGGTCAAGGTTGTAGCATCAGCCATTGTGAAGGGAACGTCAAAGGTCTTGGCCAGCGTCTGCGCCAACAACGTCTTACCGCAACCGGTGGGGCCAACGAGCAGGATGTTCGACTTCGCCAGCTCTACATCATTGCTTTTTTGGGCGTGATTCAGGCGTTTATAGTGGTTGTGGACCGCAACCGACAGAACGCGCTTTGCCTTAAACTGGCCGATAACATAGTCGTCCAGAATATCGCAAATCTCTTGCGGGCTGGGGACTTCACCATCCTTGCGCGTGGCCAAAGCACCTTTGGTTTCCTCGCGGATAATGTCGTTGCACAGGTCAACGCATTCGTCGCAGATGAACACAGTCGGGCCGGCAATCAGCTTGCGCACCTCATGCTGCGATTTCCCGCAGAAAGAGCAATATAGGGTGCTCTTGGTATCCGAGCCGCTCAACTTCGTCATAAACGTCCTGTTATCCACACGCGGAAGCCGTTTTCCGCTCTTTGAAGTCTCATCCTATCGCGAAGCCATATTTTGGCAAGTGCGTTAAGGACACTCGATTACCTTACCAAAGCGGCAGGGTAGATTAGGGCCGCCACACAGCACCGATGCGCAGCAGCCGGATTATTCCTTTTCAGGCGCAGCTGGACGCTTGTCGAACACATCGTCAACGATGCCGAATGCCTTAGCTTCATCGGCTTCCAAAAACGTGTCGCGGTCCATTGCCTTCTCAATTTCTTTCAAAGGCTTGCCGGTATATTTGGCATAGAGATCGTTCAAACGCTTGCGAATGCGCAGTATTTCCTTGGCCTGAATCTCAATATCCGAAGCCATACCGCGTGCGCCGCCCGACGGCTGGTGGACCATGATACGTGAATTGGTCAAAGCAACACGCATCCCAGGCTCACCGGCCGCCAAAAGAAAACTTCCCATCGATGCAGCTTGTCCGATGCACACTGTGCCCACACGTGGACGGATGTATTGCATCGTATCATGGATCGCCATGCCAGCGGTAACCGCGCCACCAGGCGAGTTAATATAAATCCAGATATCCTTTTTGGGATTTTCCGATTCAAGAAACAGCAGCTGTGCGACAATGTCGGCGGCCATATAGTCGTTAACTTCGCCATTTGCGAAAACGATACGTTCTTGCACCAAACGGTCAAAGACATTGGCTAAAGTTCGCGAGTTTCCGAATTCATATGGAACGGCAACCATCGATTCCTGATATCGATGCGAATAGGGTCTCGAAAAATCCATCATTTCCTCAAATCTGTTTGGTCGGTGAATGTCTGCACAACACATCGGCGCGACGGCCCCAAGTTTCAAGCGCAAAAGGGTTAAAGTCCGGTGAGGATAAAGCCCTATAAAACGAAAAGAGCCCCGATTTTCACCGGAGCCCCTTTAGATTTGTTAGTAAGCGCCTTATTTCTTTTTTGGAGCTGCCTTTTTCGCAGCAGGCTTGGCCTCAGTTTCAGCAGCGTCCTTTTTAGGAGCAGCCTTCTTGGCTGGCTTCGCAGCCGCAGCATCGTCCTTTTTCGCCGCAGCTTTTTTGGCCGGAGCCTTTTTGGCAGGCTTTGTGTCTGGTTCAGCCTCAATTGCGGCTTCGAGCACAGCGCGCGTTACGGTCTTGTCCGACACTTTGGCTTTGGCAAACAAGAAATCGACAACCTTGTCTTCAAACAACGGTGCGCGCAATTGAGCCGCCGCCATCGGATTTTCTTGCAGATACTGCACAAAACGCTGGCGATCTTCGGGGCGATATTGCTGGGCGGCTTGCTGCACCAGCATGTTCATTTCTTGACCTGAAACTTCGACGCCGTTGCCTTGACCGATTTCGGACAGCAACAGGCCCAGACGGACACGGCGAACGGCGATGTCGCGGTAATCTTCACGCTCAGCTTCCATTTCCGCGCGCGCTGCAACCGGATCTTCTTCGCGCTCTACTTCTTGCTCAAGCTGCGTCCAAATCTGTTCAAATTCGGCTTCAACCATCGCAGGCGGCACTTCAAAGTCATGCGCTGCGGCCAATTGGTCGAGCAGCTGACGCTTCATATAGGTGCGGGTCAGCCCGTTCAGCTCTTGCTCAACCTGAACCTTCATCACCTCTTTCAGCTTGTCGAGGCTTTCAAGGCCGAACGACTTCGCCATTTCGTCATCTAGCTTAGCATCGGCAGGCTTGCGCACTTCGCCGACAACAATGTCAAAGGTGGCAGCTTTACCGGCCAGATCTTTGGATCCGTAATCCTCGGGGAAGGTCACGTTGATGACTTTGGCGTCATTGGCTTTCAGGCCGACCATCTGGTCTTCGAAACCGGGGATCAACTGGCCCAAACCCAGCTCGACCGACATGGCCTCACCCTTACCGCCATCAAACGGGACGCCATCAACTTTGCCTTCAAAATCGATCACAACTACGTCGCCGGTTGCGGCTTTATAAGTTTTGGCTGCTGCTTCGAAACGCTTTTGACCACCGACCAAACGCTCAAGCGCTGTATCGATTTCGCTGCCTTCAGCTTCAACTTGCAGACGTTCCAAATTCAGATCATCAATGGCAACCGCAGGGATCGCAGGCAGAACTTCGAAATGAAAATCGACAACCGCGTCTTTACCGGGCGCATATTCATGATCGAGATGCACATGCGGCTGTGTCGCTGGGCGCAGTTTATTATCTGCAATGGTTTTTTGAACGCCATCTTGAATCGAACTGTTCAGCGCGTCTTGCATCAACTGATCACGATGCATTTTCTTCACCAGATTGGCGGGCACTTTACCGGGACGGAAACCGGGCATTTTAATCTGCGGGGCTAGTTTTGTAACCTCGGCGTCTATGCGTGCTTCAATATCAGCAACCGATACGGTCAGGCGATATGCCCGCTTTAGGCCTTCATTCTGGGTTTCTTGCGCTTGCATAATCGTGAACTCTATTCCTCAAAAAATACGGCCTTCTGGCGAACCAGATGAATGTCTTTGGGCCGGTCAGAATCTGGTGCGGGCGAAGGGACTCGAACCCCCACATCTTACGATGCCAGAACCTAAATCTGGTGCGTCTACCAATTCCGCCACGCCCGCTCCGCCACGCCCAATAGGCCCTGCGGTCGGGAGCCTCTAACGGCAAAGCAACAGAAGGGCAAGAGTGGATGCGGCGCTTTGAAAACTGCCTGCGTTAAGGCTGCATTTTTTCCTTTGGCATCGGGATGACCATCGGAGCATCTAACCGCTTTGTCTTATTCGCTTTGCTTTCCGTGGCGGCCTTCACCTTTGGCAAATTGATCGTGACACCTGCGACCATCGCCCGCACTTCGCCGATCCCTGCGTCGAAGTAGTGCAGCGAGGGCGCGACGAAGTTCACGATGTAAAGCTTGCCCTCGACAATCGCGGCAACCGCCTCCCCGCGCCGATCAATATCCTCGGCCTGCGCCGAATAGCTATAGCTGAACCGGACGCCGTCATGCGTGCCAAGCTTTGCCGGTTCGACTTTGCCCATTTTGAAAACGGGCGATTGCAGAACCATGCGGTTGGTCGCTTCGAACATTTCGGTAATGTCGGTTGGCAGCATGTCAGATTTGAATTTCGGCAGCTTTTCGGTGGTGGTATAACCCTGTCGCAGAATGGACTCGCCGTCGCCGATCGCGCCAAAAAAGGTCAGTTCGTTCAAATTGACGCCATCACGCGTCCACGCCTCGCTGCGGCGTGAGGGACGAAGCGATGATCGGTTCCATTCGGTGGATGGCTTCACCGTCATAGTACCTTTGGCGACTTTAACCTCGGCATCGGATTTCATTACCGCCCAATCGGCAAACGCTGGCCCTGCCAAGCATGCGAGCAGTGCCAGTGCCAAAAATACGTTTGTTTTAACCTTCATGATCCGGTCGCCATCATCGACACGATGCCGTGATCATCCGCAGCTGGGCGTTTTTCCAGATATTGCTTCAACGCCTTTTTGCCTTCATCTTTTGAGCCAGACCGCATCAGCGAAACGCCAAGGCCTCGATAGCTTTCCGCCAGCATCGCATCCTGCGCAATCGCTTGTTTGTAAAAGCCAATCGCCGTTGCAAAATCACCGTCTTTACCGCGCGCTCGGTACAGCTCGCCGCGTGCATACAGCAAATCTGCGGTCCATTTACCGCGCGCCATACTGTTCAACAGAAATTCGGTTGCGCCAAACTGGTTAAGCTTGATCTGATCATTGATAAGCTGCGGCCACCACGGGGCCATCGCTCGTCGGTAGCTTTCCACGCCCATAGTTTGGCCGCTACTCCGCTTTCCAATCGCTGCCGCACGCAAATATTCCATGCGTTCCTTGGTGTTCGGGTGCGAGCTGAAAAAGTCGCCGGCATTATCCATGGCCTTGCGCATTCTCCGCCCTTCAGAGGTCGAATCCATCTCGGCGCGCAATTGTTCCCAAATTTCGGACGCTGCAATCGGATCATAGCCATTGCGCGCCAGATCATCGAGCGCCACCAGATCAGCTTGACGCTCCATATCGCGGTTAAACGACATAACAGACCCCATCAGGCTCATTTGCACCAACGAACCACCGGGCAGCACACTGATCCACGTCATCGCATCGGTTTTCGATTTGATGTTGTTATACATCTGGATCGAATGGCGTTTTTCAAAATGCGCAAATTCATGGCCCAATACAGTGGCCAATTCGGCTTCGTTGCGGGTGCGAAGCAACAGCCCGCTCCACACAATCATCATCCCGTTCGGGGCCATCATCGCGTTATATTGCGGCGTACGCACAACATATATCCGCGTTGCGCCGCAGCGTTCGTCACCAACCGCTTTGCACAACACACTCTTCACATAGGTGTTCAGCGCTGGGTCGGTCATCAAGAATTCCGAGTTTTTAAGCTCGCGCTCATATTCGTCCATCTGCTGCCACAGCCCGCGTTCGGTTTCATCGCGTGGGCCGTAATCCGTCGCAGATGCGCCTGAAATACCG
>JAYUOS010000057.1:0-31109 GCA_043760725.1 Sphingomonadales bacterium | reverse complement strand
CTGGTGGGCCCGGAGGGACTCGAACCCCCGACCTAGCCGTTATGAGCGGCCAGCTCTAACCAACTGAGCTACAGGCCCAAACCTGTTTACCGTTCACGACGCGCCGATAGCGGATGAACTGGCGGCAATGCAAGTAACAAATCCACTTATTATCACTCCGGCAGCTTAATTCCTGCTGCACGTGCGATTTCGTTTACGTCAACAGGCTTCACACCGCGCGCTTTGAGATGTGCAAATATCTTCACCCACCAATCGTAAAAGCGTTCCAACTCTTCAGGAGTTCGGACATATGGAGTATGTCCGACTGCCAATGACGGCGAATGGAAAGAAAAATTCAGGATCGGAATTTTGCGGGCGAGCGCGATATCCACTGCCTCAATCGCCTTTTCAACCGGAATGCCCTCCGGCGTCAGCGCGATCCGTTCCAACATACCCGTTCGCGCCAGCAAGCCGCGCGAGGTCAATGTTTCGAACGCACGGCTGAAAATCATCTTTCCGGCAGACCGCAACGCACCGCTAAAAATCGTCGTTACCGGAATCTCGAGCAGTTCGCCTTTCGCCAACCAATAAGGATCAAGGGGACAATCGGAATAATTCGGGCCGCCTTGCCCCGAATAATCGAATAACGAGCGCACCGATGTATCGATGGCAACGCCCAGTTCCCGCAAAATTTTCCGGCTGTTGACGCCAGCGCCGTATCGACCCGCACGATACATTTGTGGTTTAATGCCAAAACGTTTGACAATAAGCGCGTGCAATGCCGCCAATTTAGCGTGTTCAAGCTCTGGTGGAAGATTGCACGCGAAGCTGTTGGGCACGCTGGGCTCTTCTTTAAATGGCGGGTTGACCCAAGGATGAAGCTGAACGCCAACATCGGCGCGCCTTTCCTCGACATATCGCCCAAGCATCTCGACCGCGCTTGCGTCATCGGCAATTGGGTAATCAACCAGATAGGTCGGCCGAACGCCGTGAACATCGCAAAGCTGCTGAAACCGGTCAATCGCAGCGACATGCGTTGTGCCGTGGCGATCACGCGTAAACGGCGCAGTCCAGTCAAACTCCTCTTCGGTATCGACGGTAACGATGAAGCGAGGGCTGTCGAAGCCGAAGTCGACAAAATCCACAGGCAGCAGATGCGCGGGATCCAGATTTACAGCTGCCCCCATTTTCCCGCCCATGACTATTCGCCCCTTTGGTCCCCATGCAGTTGCTGATCATCTTGCACCGCAGGAATGGTGACTAGCAAGCTTTCGTTTTGAAAGTGTAAACCGCCGCCCACATTTCGGGCAAGGTTGCGGACAAGACGCAGCGAGAAGCCAAGGCCGAGCAGAGGCGAGCCACGCTTTGATGCGGTCGTAACCGGCCCCGACCCGAGCAGCTCTTCTTCGCTGAGGCCCGCCAGTTTGGTTGGTAAAGTCAATTTAAACCGGTTTTGCGTCACTATGCCGATTTCTGTGCTGAACCGCCCTTGCAGCGCTTCTCCAGGCTGGCAGCCCATGATCACCGAGGCAAGGAGCCTAGAGAACAGGCGCTCAGCCATCTCTTGTTCGATCGCGAATGATCGGACTGGGTCAGCGATCGATAGATTGACCTCGACGTTTAGGGTATTGCTGGCGGTCCGCAGTCGTAACGCTAATCTTTCGGCGAGCCAGTTGCATTCGGTTACGCCGCTCCGCACCTCCAAAACACCACGATCCATTTGCGCAGCAATCGCAAGGTCGTCAAAGCCAGACAAAAGCTGATTTGCATCGGCCAATATGGTGTCGGCAAGTCCGCGATATTCGGGTTCTACAGGGCCAAACATTTGCTGTTCGATGATTTCGGCAAAACCCACAATCGCCCCTAAGGGGGTGCGCAGTTCATGTAATATCTGTTGCAACTGTTCGGCCTGACGTTGCGGATTATGCGGCAAATCTGCTGTCTCAGCGGTGGTCGGACGCCGCATAATACCGCGAAAACCCCGAAAACGCCCGCTTTCCGCATCGAAAAATGGCGATGCGCTCATCCGCCAGTCACCTTCGACAACCGACGCACCACGAAGCCGCATCCTTGCGTTCTCCATCGGCATGCGCTGCCGAAATGCGGCAGCACCATAAGCGTCAGGCCCCGGCCCATGATCAAAGGCCGGGCGAGCAATATCGATACCGACAATCGCTCCTCGTGGTGCCCCCTCAACCCAGATCACGGTGCCATTATCGTCGGTTTCAAAACGGATTTCATAGGCAGGCTGCAAAGCCCCTGCACTATCCGGGTCAAATGGAAGTTGCGGGGCTTCGCTACGTTCGTGATCGCGACGCCATTGTTCAAGCCGTTCCACCACTTCGCCGATTGGAACAGCTTTATTGTCCCAATTGGGCCTTGATAAGGGTTCAGCAGCCTTAGGCGATTCGTTACTTGTTGAACTAGAAAGCACAAAGTCGCCGCCAGAGTGCAGCGTCAGCGCTCGAATGGTCAGCGGCCCCAAATCCCGGCGCATTCGCAGAAAACCCCGAGCACGGACCGGCAGATGAGGAACCATATCCGCCCATTGTTCGTCATTTAGCCGCGCGCCCGATATCACCGCAGCTGCAACCTGAGGCACGTCAGCCGCCAGCAACTGAACCAAAGGTGCCGACAATATCCTGCCGTGGAGTGAGTCCAGCGTAGATACGCGATCTATGACCGGGACGGCATCGCGCATTTGGTTTGCTTTGATAAGGCCCGACGCGATCTGCGACGCGTCGAATCGCAATGGATTTTGCGCTAGAATATCAATTAGTTGACGCCATTGGCCAATCGCCGAACTGCCCCATGGAGCATCGGCGTTGCGCAACGCAGTATCTAGGCGGTCATCGATGCGCACGCTTGTTGTCTTGTCCCGTCCCGTTGTCGCTCAGACACGCGATAGCGGCAACGACATGTGTAAAAAAGCAGCTAAATTGCCACGTCACACTATGGGACAATTGCATATTGCTATAATAATATTATAAGATTGTATCAAATTTAGACAGGGATATGTCGCACATCATGGCAGCTATAAACTTTGACGCAATCGACCTGAAACTGCTGGCGGAGCTGCAGGAAAACGGGCGGATCACCAATGTTGAATTGGCGACGAAAGTCGGCTTGACCGCTCCTCCGTGCCTGCGCCGGATGCGGACGTTGGAGCAATCGGGGGCGATTCGCGGCTATCATGCAGAAATTGATCCCGCCATTTTGGGTTATTCGATCATGGTTTTCGCGATGGTCAGCCTAAAGAGCCAAGCAGAGGAGGATCTGCGCGGTTTTGAAGCGCATGTCCGCGCACTCCCCGAAGTTCGCGAGTGTCACATGCTGAATGGCGAGATCGATTTCATTCTGAAGATCGTCGCGCATGACCTTCAGACATTTCAGGAATTTCTTACGTCAAAGCTGACTTCAGCGCCAAACGTGTCGAGCGTAAAAACCTCGCTGACCATCCGCACTGCAAAGGATGAACCCGGTGTTCCAATCTGAATTCGGGCCGGGTTCGTCCCGCGATGTCAGCTTGGTTTAGCAGCGATGCCCTTTTCGATGTGCTCGGCATAAAGCGACCAATATTCAGCAACCGACTTTCGACCCGCCGACGTAATCTTCGCGAATTCGCCTTTGGCACCGGCAGTGTCGCCCAGCTTAAGCTTTGCGATACCCAGGCGCATGATCGTACGTTCAGACAGGTTCTTGCCGTCCTTGTCGACAATTGCGCCTTTCGCGAGAGCCGCTTCATACGCGCCCTTGGCACGACCATATTCCCCGACAGACAGCGCAATGTCGCCTGAGAAAGCCGACGCAGCCCCTGTCTTGGCCGAGGCAATGTCCTGATCAAGGACAGTCACCGAATAACCGTCAATTTTTAGCTTTTCGAGCACATCATTGTAACGTCCGCCAAACGTTGCATTGGTTTTTGAGATCGTGCCTTTGGCAAAGCCCTCTTCTAATACCGTTTTCATTTCGGTCGGGAAAAAAGCGATCAGCGCGTCGGTCGCATAAGCTGAATAATTCTGTTCGTACTTCATGCCCCCGACCGAGCGCAACAAACGCATCAGATCAAGCACTTCTTGGGAATCTAGTTCGGAATATTTATAGGTCTGCATCAAAGCATCGTGCCAATAATCGGCTGTCGGCTTTGAATTGACCAATGCGCGCATCCATTTGGAGACCACCGCGCCATTGCCCGATTTCAAAGCAACGTTGGCAGCGCGGGGATAGAAATTTTCTGGCAGCGCCAACGCTCCCGGCTGCTTGCTGGCATCAAGCGATTTCTGCATCCAATCGAGCGATTCAGGATATTTTTTCTGCATGTTGAATGAATCGGCGATCAGCATTTCTAAGCCGCCTGCAATGGTTGTCGGCCGATACCCCATATCATACGCTTTGATCAGCCAGGTCTGCGCCGTTGGCCAATCCTTTGTGTCATAAGCGGTCGCCGCCTTTTGAAACGTATATGTAGCCCGTTGATCCGCAGGGGTTAATGTTGATGCAAGCACCAATTCCAAGGCATCGCGTTGCATCGGATCATTTTTCGCTTCACGGCCAATCTGCATACCAAACACCCCGGCCTGATATTTATCGTCTTCGCTTCGAATAGCAGCTTTCATCGCGTCCCACGATGCCGCTGCTGTCACGGGATCTTTCGATTTCAAATAGGCGGAAACAACCGGATCATAGGCTGTCTTAAATTCCTTCGACAGATTCACTTTAAGCTGGGCAGGACCTTCCGCCTTCTTGCCCTTTTTCGGCTTTTCCTCAGCCGCTGATACGGTTGACGCCGACGACACCGTAAGCACAGCCAACGACAAAGCGATTGCAAATTTAGAAATGCGTAGCATTCAATTCTCTCCACAGAAAATCGGCGGATTTTGCTTCCGCCACTTCAATTAAACCTCAAAATCAGCTCTACAATTCTCAGCCGCGATACGCAATCAAGATAGCACCCTCGCCTGAATTGCGGTTGAACGAGCGTGTAAAATGACCTGTTTAGGCCGCAACGTGAATCTGTGGATAAACTGTCGAAATCCGCGACTTTATTGGCGCTGCGGGTAGCTAATTTTTGTCTAGTCACCTAGGGTAAACCCTACAAAGAAAACATAAGGATTTTGCGGACGTGAGCGAAGAACAACCGGGCAAAGAGCCATCGGGAATCGAGCCTGTTGATATCGTCGATGAAATGAAGTCGAGTTATCTCGATTATGCCATGTCAGTCATCGTTGCCCGCGCTCTGCCCGATGTGCGCGATGGCCTAAAACCTGTGCATCGCCGCATATTATTCGCCAGCCAAGAGGGTGGATTTGTTGCCGGACGGCCCTATCGCAAGTCGGCAAAGATCGTCGGCGACGTTATGGGCAACTATCACCCGCATGGCGACAGCGCGATTTATGACGCGCTCGCGCGCATGACGCAGGATTGGTCGATGCGGCTGCCGCTGATAGATGGTCAGGGTAACTTTGGCTCGATGGACCCTGATCCGCCAGCGTCGATGCGCTATACAGAGGCGCGATTGAAAAAAGTCGCGAATGCACTGCTCGATGATCTCGATAAAGATACCGTTGATTTCCAACCCAATTATGATGGCAGCCGCGAAGAGCCAACGGTCCTCCCTGCCCGCTATCCGAACCTGCTGGTCAATGGCGCGGGCGGCATTGCGGTTGGTATGGCGACCAACATCCCGCCGCACAATCTGGGCGAAGTGATCCGCGCGTGCCTTGCTTATATCGAAAATCCCGCGATCACCGTAGATGAACTGATCGAGATCATCCCTGCCCCCGATTTCCCCACCGGCCCGTTGATCCTTGGCCAGACCGGCGCGCGCAATGCGTATCGCGACGGTAAAGGCTCGGTCGTGCAACGCGCGCGGCATGTAATTGAGGAAGGCAAAAATGATCGGCGCTCGATTGTTCTGGTCTCTATCCCGTTTCAGCTTGGCAAAAACAATCTGGTCGAAAAACTGGCCGAGGCGGCAAAGGACAAGCGCATTGAGGGCGTGTCCGACATCCGCGACGAATCAAGCCGCAAAGGCGTGCGCGTTGTCATCGACCTGAAAAAGGACGCGACCCCCGAAGTTGTGCTCAACCAAATTTGGCGGCACACGCCTGCACAATCAAACTTCCCCGCAAATATGCTCGCGATTCGTGGCGGACGGCCCGAAGTGTTGAATTTGCGCGACTTTATCGAGGCGTTCATCCGTTTCCGCGAAGAAGTGATCACGCGGCGCACCAAGTTTGAGCTGAACAAAGCCCGCGACCGTGCGCATATCTTACTCGGCCTGGTCGTTGCCGTGACCAATATGGACGAGGTGGTGAAAATCATCCGCGCCTCCTCCTCCCCGCCAGTGGCGCGCGCAGCGCTTAGCGCCCGGCAATGGCCGATTGCCGAAATCGCGCAGTATATTCAGCTGGTCGAGGCTATCGAAACCGCCATAGAAGGCGATACGTATCAGCTTTCGGATATACAGGTCCGCGCCATCCTTGAGCTACGCCTGCACAGGCTAACCGCGCTTGGCCGCGACGAAATCGGTAATGAGCTCAAAGCTTTGGCTGTCGATATTGAGGGCTATCTGGCGATCCTCGGCGACCGCGTAAAACTCTACGCTGTGATGCGCGAAGAGCTGGAAGCTATCGACCGCGAATTTTCCACCCCGCGCCTGTGTGAAATCACCGCCAGCTGGGACGGCGTCGAAGACGAAGACCTGATGGAACGCGAAGAGATGGTCGTCACCGTCACCCACGGCGGCTATATCAAGCGCACTGCCCTGGTCACTTTCCGGGCGCAAAATCGCGGCGGCAAAGGTCGCGCGGGCATGGCAACGAAGGACGAAGACGCGATCACCGAATTGTTTGTCACGTCAACGCACACGCCAGTCTTGTTCTTTAGCAACATCGGTAAAGTGTATCGGTTGAAAGTGTGGCGCTTGCCCGAAGGCGGCCCGACCACCAAGGGTCGACCAATGGTCAACCTGTTGCCGCTTGGCGATGGTGAGACGATCTCTAACGTGCTGACTTTGCCTGAAGACGAAGCCGAATGGGGCGGATTGTCCGTCGTGTTCGCAACCGCCAAAGGCTATGCACGGCGCAACAGCATGGATGCCTTTGCCAATGTGCCGAGCAACGGCAAAATTGCTATGAAGTTTGAAGGCGAAGATGCCGATGACCGCTTGATCGGCGTCGAATTGCTGTCAGCGGATGATGACGTGCTGCTGGCAAGCCGCGGCGGCAAAGCCATCCGTTTTGCCGCAGACGATATCCGCGAATTCCAAAGCCGGAACTCCACCGGCGTGCGCGCGATGAAGCTGGCAGCGGGAGACGAAGTTATCTCGCTCTCCATCCTAACCCGCGTCGGCACCACGCCAGAGGAACGCGAAGATTACCTGCGTTTCGCCCCGTGGAAACCCGAAAAAGAGGGCGACCCCACCATGTCGCCGGAACGTATCGCCGAAATGGCAGAACGCGAGCAGTTCATCCTGACCGTATGCGCCAATGGTTACGGCAAGCTGTCGTCCGCTTATGGCTACCGCCGCACCGGTCGCGGTGGTCAGGGGATCACCAACATCGACAACATCGACCGCAACGGACCGGTTGTAGCAAGCTTCCCCGCGACCAAGGGGGATCAGTTGATGCTAGTCACCGACCAAGCCAAACTGATCCGGATGCCGCTGGATTCACTCCGCGTGCTGGGGCGCGGGACGGCTGGCGTGCGGTTGTTCAACGTGGATGACAACGAGCATGTTGTTGGCGCGGCGAAAATTGAGGAAGCGGATGAGGATGAGGTCGAGGTTGAGGGCGACGAAGGAACTGCAAATCTTCCGACACCCGACGAAGCGGCGGGTTAATTTGTGTTGTATTTTTTGAATTTGTTCATCCGTCTTTGAAATGGCATTCGGAGCGTTCTTTGCAGAGTTAAAGGACTGGCAACCAGTTCTAGGCGCTGCGCTGGGGTTTGGCGCGCTCACATGGGGCGCATTATATAATTATCGGCTTGGACGAAGGCGTGACGACGCCGTCAGAGAAAAAGAGGCTTTGTCGGTAGCTTTAGGTCTCTACAGCGAGATCAACATAATTTCAAAAGAGCTAGCAAGCCTCGCAAATACCGTGGCCGGATGGTATCTACGTCGGGGTGTGTACGGCGATGATTTGCCTAGATACTATTCTGGAAATTTTGTTTTGCCAGAACCTATCTTGTTTAAAGCGTTAGCTGCCAAGGTTGGTATGCTGCCACCTGAAATTTTGATGCCTATTACTCGGTTCTATGGATTCTACGGTGAGGCCGTGGGACATTTTCCGAAAATTCTTGAGGATAACGAGCACAGAATTAGGTACGGCGTTGAATGGGTTCTTGATCCTGCCATCAGCGCTATTGAGGGTGTCCAGTCCGCTTTGCGTGAAATAGAGAAAATTGGAAATATCAAAAGTACGCTTCCGATCCCGATCTTGGTGAGCGCTAAGGAAGCGGTGAAACTATCTGATGACATGCACACGGACAACCTAGAATAGGGGAGTTCTGGGGACACTATACTAAATAGACATCCAAGGTTTATCCTACTGCCTTCGCGATCCTTCGCTTCTTCGCGACCTTCGCTTGAAATCTGCAACCTTGATAATTTCACGCGAAGTTCGCGAAGTTCGCGAAGGTGCGAAGATGCGCGAAGTGGGTTGGCCATGGAATCAAGACGACCATTTACCGAGCTCCCAATTATGAACGCCCCTCCAGTCGTCGCCCCGCACTTGATGCGGGGCTTAGCTTTTTTGCTTTGGCGTCCGAAGATAAGCCTAACCCCGTGTCAAGCACGGGGTGACGGCCTTGGGATGTTTAGGAATACTGTCACAGCAATACATATGACGCCGAATATAGCTACGGCGCCCTTAATCCCTAAGCCGCATTGTCCAGCTTGTCCGCCAGCCACATCTTCATCAACGCCTGCCGCGTTACACCGCGCTTTCGAGCGTGCTGATCCAACTCGGCGATCATCCCGATGGAATTACGGTGACAGTGCACTTAACTCCTAAATAGAATTACGGTGACAGTGCACTTAACTCCTAAATAGCAGTTATATATCTAACAAATCCAGCACCATCGTACGCACAAGCGTGCTTGACCTTCAGCATATGTTCTAGTTAATTGCTCTTTGAAATTGTCGACTCTTTCGAGTTCGGTGACAGGTGCAATAACCCCTAAATTCGCTGCGTAACCCCCACCGGTCAAAGCATATGTAAAAGAGATATGAAGGAAAGAGGAGGCAGTTCACGCTGCAGCCCCTCTTTTCCTCCGCGCCGCTTTTACATTCTTTGGACGTTGCAGTTGCGCAAAACGGTTCCGTCAAACGGGCCGATTAAAATTCGATGATAGTAGCAATAACCTGTTTTTGCGTCGCAATGTCATCAGGCTCAAGCCTACCCAATTGCTTTATGGGCAAACTCTGCTCAATCGTGGCAACCACCGGCTTAATCGCACAAGGCTTCAACAATCCAGCAGCTTCCCATCCGTCCACAACCGCATCGCCAAAATGAATTTGCGGTCTAATCTGACTGGTGATGGCCATGATGATGAAATCCGGACGCTCGGCATTATAGCGCGTCGTGCTGATGATAACCGCCGGTCGCTTTTTGCTGCTGCTTTGGTCGGTAAACGGAAATGGCACCAATATGACGTCGCCGAACCCCAGTCCAACGGGATCAAAGGGCATCGTAGACGGCGTCTTCGGCGTTATTCCAAATCGCTGCGAACGCAGGCGCGCTCGTCAGCGCAGCGGCACGCGTGATCGCACCGTCAGAAGCAAGCGCGTCTTCCATTTGCTTTAGCGAGGCACGCAGCAAAGCCTCCAACTGCACAGGATCAAGCAAACCAGCGTCCGCCGCATCACGCGCCAGATCATCAGGCAAAGAGATTTGGACGTTCTTCATGTTGAAGTAATTATCATAAAGCGACCGGCTGTATCAAGCCGCATTGTCCAACCTGTCCGCCAGCCACATCTTCATCAGCGCCTGCCGCGTGACGCCGCGTTTCCGCGCATGTTTATCGAGTTCGGCGATCATGCCGATGGGGATGTCGAGATTGACCCGGCGTGACATGTTTTGTGCGCCTTTGACGATCCTTGTGAGGTCGAGAAATTCGATCACAGATTCGCCCTCGTCGAACCGGCGGTCGAGCTCTTCAGCGCTGATTGTTCGTTTCAACATATAACAACCTTTCATCTTCGCGTGACCGGCGGACCGAGAAAATGCGAACCACCACGCCGCGCCACGTGATAATTGCCGACCAGAGCCTGTCGCCGATCATGCCAATCACCACCGACCGAGCCTCACCGTCATCGCCATCTCTGGCATAGATCGCAATGCTGCAGTCATCATCCCAAATTGCCTGCGCCAGTTCGAAATCAATCCCGCGCTTGGCAAAGTTTGCCGCGCTTTTATCGGGGTCATATTCGAACTCCATAACTGGCTTATAGCATGAAATGGTATAATTTCCATACCAAAAAAGATACTGTTGCAGACTTACTTAATCCCCAAACGCCATCGGCTTAAACCGGTCGCAATTCCAGAGACACGGAATAGCGGGTCCCCGTTTTGCGAGCTCGAGCATCCCCCAATTTACCACTGTCCTACATATAACCATATAGGTTATTATATGTTCTTTTGGAGAACAAACAGATGACCAAAGTTCACACCCAATCCCCCCTTCGCCACGATACCGATGCCAAACTCCCCGCAGCCGCCTTTCTGCGTTATGAAAGTCGCGCCGATGGTTGGAGCGCGGGGCGGCAGGCGGCGTTTTTGTCGCATCTGGCCAATCATGGCGTTGTGGCCGATGCCGCGCGTGCGGTCGGAAAATCGCTTGCAGGCGGCTATGCGTTGCGCCGCACAGCGCGGGGCTATGCCTTTAATTTGGGCTGGGAGGCAGCGCTGTTGATTGCTCGACGCATTGTTGCCGATCAATTGATGACCGCAGCCATAAAGGGCGAGCAATCAACTTGGGTCCGCGAAGACGGCGTCACGACCTTTACACGCCAAAATACGAAACTTTCGCTCACGCTGCTTGATCGCATCAATCCAGCGGCGACGCTTCCCGAAGTGCTGGCGGTTGCAACGCGGTTCGACTGGTTCCTGCAATTGATCGATGACCGCGTTAGCGGGCAAGACCTGTGGACATTATTCTTTGACGATGCTCTTCCCCGCAGTGGGTTGGAGGCAAGAGCAAGGATGCGGGCAGCGCTTCTACTTTGTGAGGATTCTGCGGGTTTTGATGATGCCAATGGCGCTGATCAGGACGAGGGCGAGGACCAGGACGATGATGAGGATGAGGAAGCCCCGATTGAGTATAAATCAATGGATGCGCCTGCGCCAAACCAACGTTCCGCGCTGGTGCCAAAACGTCATCCCGGCCCTTTGACTGGCTGGGGAACCAGCAGCATGAAGCGCCAAGATAACGTTTCGACAGAACTGGCGTGCTGCTTTCATCGCACCAGCGCGATTCACCCCAGCCTATTTCGCGGAGGCCGCAGCCTTTGCAAATCCGCACTGCCCCTGTTCCATCTTGATCTGCTTCGTAATGCGGGTCGCGTTCTGAGCATAGGCTTGGGTGACCGAACCGCTGTTTACGGTCTTCTCGCGCAACGTGCTTACGCCTTTACAAAGGTGGAACACCAGCGGCGACGAAGATTTCTTGGCGCCTGTTGGTGGGGCGATCCAGTAAACAACGTCAAGGCCATTGGGGTTTGCATCGCTCTTGGTCGCCTCGGCAACCGCTTCGGAATCATCGGCGATGGCTTGCGCCTGACTGGCAACCTCTGGCGAACAGGCGGTCGTGGGCTGTTTCGCCTTAATCTGCGTCGCGCATGCATTCATATCCTCGGTATATTGTTCGGTCGAGGGTGGTTTGAAATCAATGCCGATGACTGTTGCCAGCATCGCCAAAGCAACGCCGACGCCGCCCGCAATCTTTTTATTCTTGGGGTCCATATCCTTATCAAGGAATATCAAAGCGAGCAGCGGCAGGAATGCGATCACCGTAATAATCGCGCCAAGCTGGTTCTGCACAAAGAAACGGAAACCATCGGCGCGGCTCGCCGGATCATGCTTGTTCGCCGCTTTCCACATCAAGCTACCGGCAATCGCGAACACTGCGATGCCCACTAATATGCCGATGAGCAGCGCAAGATTACCGTCGTTAAACGTGCCTTTTTTAAGGAGGACGATGCCGGCAATCTCTGTCCCGATGGCCACAACCCATGCGAGGCCTGCAAAAATGCGCAGGCGCTTGGCAGAACCTTTTTGGTTCTGTGTCGCTTCCCATGCTTTGGTAACATCAACTTTGGGTGTGGGCTCATTGTCGGACATGTTTGTAACTCCCCTAATAGCATTTGTGCGCGGCAGACGAAGGACGGTTGACCCGTCGGACCTTTTGTCACGCCATTTAACCGCTGTGCTACAATCCCTAAACGATTTTGACAACAGTGTCAGAACGGCAGTTTATTCGCCCGGTCGTTGCCGATCAAACCAACAGCTTACCGAAAAACGCGAATCAGCGAACGCGCCGCTCGGCACTGCCACTGGCAAGACCTCGTGCAGTATGAATGACGGGAACGCGACCAAACGGTTGTTGCGTGGCTCGATTACTGCAGGTGCGCTGCGGTCAAACGGGTGGATGCACAGCTCACCGCCCTCGAACTTGCGCGGCAATTGGTGGAAATAATACACTGCGGTGATCAGGCGATCATGCTGCATTTGGTCTCGATCGCTGCCGGTAAAGCTATCGCGGTGCGGGCTGAAAAAATCGCCGTCGCTGTGCATGGCCAAACGGATTTCAATGTCGACAAGGGCAAATTCCGCCACACCGGTTGCGGCGCAGATATCGGGAAAGACACTGCGCAATGCCTTGATAAAGGCTGGCAAAAATGGTCCCAACCGGTCGTTGGAAAGCTTCCCTTTGCGGCTATCAAAATTATACGCCGCCTCTCCATTGGTAATGACTTTGCCCGGCGCAAAATCATCAATATTCAACGTATGCGCCAGCAGCCCTTTATGAACCTCATCCGGCAAGAAATTATCGGCGATGAAATGCGGAACGCAGGCTATGGACATCAAGTCGCCGAGTACGGCCCGCGCTTTAATAATGTCGTCACAACTCCGACCGCGATCATCAACACACCGCCATAATAAAGCACCCAGATCGCTAAATCTGCCCATGCCGATTCCGCCAGCGGCCCCATCCGCGCAAAGATCAACAGGTCCGATGCAACAAAGGCCATCGCCCCCATGCCGACACGGTAACGCGGGAAATTGCTGTTCCACGCCGCTGCCGCCATGCTGCCTACAAACACCGTATAGGCCGCAGCCTGTATCCCCATCGCGCGGTCAGCAGGCAGATAGAACGCAATGACAGGGGCCAATACTAAGACCGCGATCGCCAGCATTTTCTGGCTAATCACCGGATGCACCCGTCGGTGCCGAACGCACAAATAGATTGCGATCACATGCCCGATCGCAAAGGCAACTGCGCCCCAGATCATGTCGAGTTCCAGCAATCCATCGCCCATTGCCCAGAACGCCAAGACGCCTGCGACCAGCAGAAACTCCCCCGTCCGGTGCTTTCGCAATGCATAGCCAACGAGCAACGCCACCCCGCCCATTTTCCACGCGATGACCAAATAGTCCGGCAAGTCTAACTGCCAGCTAAGCGGGAACGTCAGCCCGAAGAACAGGCTGGCGAACAGCCATGGGCGTTTATGCGCTAAATCCTTAGTCATTCATTACCCTTTGCGGAGGCATCCCGCCAAAACAAGAGGAATCACGTCCACCATCCGGTCTCCAGTTAGCCCCGGCCCACCGCGCACGCCGATATCACCGTGCAACCAAGCACCGATACAAGAGGCATCAAACGGCGCGTTTCCTTGCGCGAGTAAACCACAGATCAGCCCGCCTAGGACATCGCCCGATCCAGCGGTTGCCAGCCATGGCGCGCTGTGGAGGTTATGGGCGGTTCGGCCATCTGGCGCCGCGATAACGGTTACTCGCCCCTTTAACAGGACAATCGCGCCTGACATCAAAGAGGCTTGGCTTACCGCCTGCTCGCGGTCCGCCAGCGAAATATTAGGAAACAGTCGCGTAAACTCGCCCTCGTGCGGCGTTAGCACAGCCTCTTCATGCAGCAGGGCAAATAGCATTTCCGGCTTTGTTTCAAACGCTGTCAACGCATCGGCGTCGAGGATAATCGGAATTTTGCGAAGCAGCAAAGTCGCTACATCTGCAACCAAATCAGCATTAACCCCCGCACCTGGACCGATAGCCAAAGCGCGAACACGATGATCTATAGCCGAAAACGCTTCATCGGCTTCGCACAGCATGATGGCGGTAACATGTGCTGCATGTTCCGAAAGAGCACTGCGACCACCAATTAAGGTCACAAGCCCTGCTCCCACAGCCAGTGCCGCCTGCGCTGTCAGCCTTGATGCGCCTGTGCGAAGCGCCGGCCCGCTGATCACCATTGCGGAACCCCGGCTATATTTGTGCGCGTCGTTTGGCGGTGGCGTTAGCACCGGGCGACTGATCACGCCTGTAGAGTCTAAAGTAAGCGTAAATCCCATAGTCCGTTCATGCGCCTTTTGCCTGTGCAACTGCAAGCCCGTTTGCTAAGTCAACGGTAACATGACTTATGACGTTCATATCATCGGTGGCGGCCTTGCGGGCAGCGAAGCGGCTTGGCAATTGGGTAAGCGCGGAATGAAGGTCCGCTTATCGGAAATGCGCGGATCAGGCGAGATGACTGCTGCACACCAGACCGATGGCCTTGCCGAACTCGTCTGCTCTAACAGTTTCCGGTCCGATGATCCCGACAGCAATGCGGTGGGTTTGCTGCATCAGGAAATGCGCACCTTGGATTCGCTGACAATGGCGGCAGCCGAGGTTGCCAAGGTGCCTGCTGGTTCCGCGCTTGCGGTTGACCGCGATGTGTTTTCCGCAGAGGTCACACGGCGTTTGCTGGCCCTTGGTAATGTTGAGATCATCCGCGAACGGATTGATGCAGTACCTGACGAAGGTCTATCGATCATCTCAACCGGGCCACTCACGGCAATGGCTTTGGCCGAAAATATCCGCAGCGCAACGGGCGAAACTAGCCTTGCGTTTTTCGACGCGATTGCCCCCATCATCTATCACGACAGCATAGATATGGACATCGCATGGTATGCGTCACGCTGGAACAAAGGTGAAGGCAAAGACTACATCAATTGCCCGATGGATAAGGAGCAATATCTGGCGTTCCATGCCGGATTGATCGCCGCCGAAAAGTCAGAGTTTAAGGAATGGGAGAAGGACACGCCGTATTTCGAAGGCTGTATGCCGATTGAGGTAATGGCCGAGCGCGGGCTTGATACGTTGCGCTTTGGCCCGATGAAGCCCGTCGGTCTCGACAACCCCAAAACCGGGCGCTGGGCGCATGCGGTGGTGCAATTGCGCCAAGATAACAAGCAGGGCAGCATTTGGAACATGGTCGGGTTTCAAACTAAGATGAAGCACGGGGCGCAGGTGGAATTGTTCCGCACCATTCCGGGACTTGAGAATGCCGAGTTTGCACGGCTTGGCGGGCTGCATCGCAATACCTTTATCCGCTCTCCCATTTTGCTCGACCGGCAATTGCGGTTGAAGAGCGCGCCGCTTGTCCGCTTTGCTGGGCAGATTACCGGCTGCGAAGGCTATGTCGAAAGTGCGGCGGTTGGCCTGATGGCGGGGATCATGGCGGCGCATGAATTGGCCGGGCGCGAATTCGTCCCGCCTCCGGTTACCACCGCATTCGGTGCGCTGCTGAGCCACATCACCGGTGATGCAGAGGCGGATAGCTATCAGCCGATGAACATCAATTTCGGGCTATTTCCGCAACCTGAAGATAAAGTGCACAAAAAGGAACGCAAAGCATTTTACACTAACCGCGCTCGTATTGATCTTGCTAGTTGGCTAACCGGGCAACGCCTCAGCAACGACAGCTTGGCTTCACCACTCGCTTTGGTCGAGTAATCGCGAACTCTTTACGCGATAGCAGCCGGTCGGCATTGCCATCGGCTTTGGCAAAGCGCGCGCCGGTTGCTGCGGCCCATTCCTCGAACGTCAGCAAATTATTGCCGTCTTTATCCAGCTTTTTGAAATCTTTCGTGCGGCTCGACATCATTTCAAGGCGAGATACCAGTTCATCGCGGTTGCGATCGTAACGGTTGAAACGCTGCTCTTCGCGGCTGGCCTTTGGTGCGGCTGGCGGAGTGGGTGGTGCCAATCCGAACTTTGGCGCATCTGGCCCAGGCACTGGCAGGCTGAGCTCAACTGGCAGCTCTGGCGGAGGCAGCGGAATAGGGATTTCAGTGCCAGCATGGCTTTGCCAAAACCATAAACCGATCGATGTTGCGAGCAGCGTCACCGCTGCCCCGACGAGAAGTTGTTTCACCTCCGCCTCCAAATCTGATCGACACCCCGCCCTTCTTTTGCGCGATCGCTATCGCCCCGTCAAGGCATGCCAGTTGAGACGAAGCGGCAGTGGTCGGCTCTCTGAAGTCTCTAAATGCTCGGCTAGCGCCAGGATAGTTAATGGTCGCAATATGCGGGGCAGTGAATTCGGCAATGGTGTAATGGGGTTTGCCCACCAATTAACAATTTGGTCGATGTGATTATTTGCAGGATCGGCACATCCGCTCCACATTTTGTAGGCTTCACATATCGCGGAAATACGCTGTTTCTTGGCATAATCCTGGTCTTGAAAATCGCAACCGGTGGCCAGAACTTCATAGACATCGGTCAATTTCAAACCATTTGCAGTGACAGCATCATCCGGTCCGATCTCGCTAAGCTGCGCCAATAAAGGTTCGCCTTTAGGCCGCTTATCCGCTGCAGATTTCAATCCATCACGCCACCAAGAAAGACGCAGTTGTGCAATCATCGGTTCACGCGCGCGATTGAGAACATCCGATAACCTTTGATCCAACATCAACAGCCATTTCAAACGCGCACGCAGCGGAACGGGCGCATACGCTATGGCTAACAGCATCGGTGGCGGCAAAGGCGCATCTGGATTTTTCACGGCTTTACGCTTGGAACTTTATGCATAAAAATCAAGGTTAACCGCATAGTAACTCTGTTTCTTCAAAGCGTGGTGACACCTTGGCTCCCATAGCCGAGCGTAGATATATCCGTTTAACAGGGGTTACCACCGTGAAAAAGCCTGCCGTCAATAAATCGACTGGCGTATTGTCGCGTTTGTTACGAGATCAGTCGGGTAACATTTTGGCGATGACCGCCGCAGCTGTTTTACCGATGCTGGCCGTCATAGGCGGTGCAGTGGACATGAGCCGTATTTACATGACGCGATCACGCCTGCAAGCGGCCTGCGATGCCGGTGTGCTGGCTGGTCGCAAAGCGATGACCACTACGACATACACCGCTGCTGCAAAACTGCGTGCCGAGGCGATGTTCAATTTCAACTTTAACAGTGCAAACTATCAGGCGACCGGTACAACTTTTCCCACATCGGCTAACTCGCAAGGCACCGTCATCGGAAGCGCGACGACAAAACTTCCAACGGTGTTGATGAAGATTTTTGGCAAAAATAACACAGACATATCGGTCGAGTGCAGTGCTGATTTACAAGTTCCGAATATCGACGTTGTAATGGTGCTCGACGTGACCGGGTCTATGTCTGAATGTCCCGATGGCAGCAATTGTGGCGGTGGCTCTGGTTCCAAAATTGTCGCGCTGCGCGCCGCTGTTAAAAATTTCTATACAACATTAAAGTCCAATATCCCTGCAGGGTCCTTGGCACAAATCCGCTTGGGATTTGTACCATATAGTCAGACCGTCAATGGCTCTGGCATGTTTAAATCATCGCCGGATACTGCAAAAGGGGAACTGCCGCTGTCCCATTTAGCGGATACGATGACCGTTCAATCCCGCGTTGCGAATTTTAACACGTTTTCCGTAATGCATCCATTAGTGAACCCAGTCATCGCTGGCACGTCAATCGACTATGAGACATATCGTAAGGCAGGAAACATTATCGCCGCTACCGCAGCGGCGCCAACCAGCCCGTTGGGCACGCCAATGTCGCTCAATGATTGCACAAGCGGTGGATTTGCCGCCAATGAAACATTTTCCATCGATGGAGGCCCCGATAATGGCACATCATGGACGGGGAACCCGCGCGGCAATGCAGTGTATTACCAAGGAAGCACATGGAGCAGCTCGCCACCAAACACATTTCCCTTTCAACGAGTCACCTATTCGCTTGCGTCAAACCATTCTGGTCAGACATCAAGCGGCTCGGACGCATCTACGTATCGGATTTGCACGCGCAAGCGCACAATCGAGACCATCACTGCGGCGGATAATGGCTATAAATTTACGAACTGGACCTACAAACCGATTAGCTTCAACGTAAGCCAGTTCAAGCAGGGAAATGCGCTGAATTATGTCAGTGACGTCAGTAGCAATTACACAATCCCGACAGCCGGGACCTATGATCCTGTTCAACTACAGGCACTGTCAAACAAAAGCGGCCTTACACTAGATACAATTTATTGGGACGGCTGTATGGAGGAACGCACAACCACCGATGCATCCAACTTCGCTCCGATTCCCGCGGCGGCAAAGGATTTAAACTTTTCGGTTGGTGGCACAACATCCGATACGTATTGGCGCACCGCAGCGCCGGGCCTCGCATGGCTTCGATCCGCCCCTGCGCAAGAAACAAAAACGGAAAACAACGGTCAGCCCGGTTATTCCTGCCCCACAGCAAAGATGCAAAACCTGCAAGTTTTGGATCAGGCGCAAGTGAATGCGTATGCTGACTCGTTGCAAGCAAACGGTTACACTTACATGGATGTGGGCATGATTTGGGGCCTGCGAATGGTCGCAAAACAAGGAATGTTTTCCTATCGCAACGGTGCAGGTAGCGCCGGTGGCCAGATAGATCGCCACATCATATTCCTGACCGACGGCATTCCTGTTTCAGAGGGTACGACCTATTCCGCCTATGCAATGGAAAATGTCGATCGGCGAATTACGGGCTCATCGGGAACCTCTGTTGGTGCTGGGCGTCATGCTGCACGTTTTCAGGCATTGTGCGATGCGCAGCGCGGTGGGGTGAGCATTTGGGCAATTGGATTTGGAACGTCGGTTACCGGCAATTTGACCAATTGCGCCGATCCCAATCGTGCATTGCAAGCCAACAGCACAACCGCGCTGAATGATGCCTTCAAACGCATTGCCGCAGACATTACGGATTTGAGGTTGGTAAAATGACGAATATCTTAAAGAAAATTCGCATTCGCCTTTTCAGCGGTACGTTGGGACGAGATCAAAGCGGTGTCTCTGCTATGGAGTTTGCCTTGGTTGGTCCAATGTTCATTGGAGTCCTGATGGCAACATTCGATTTGGGCTTTGGCGTCTATACGAAAGGCGTTCTCCAAGGCGCTATCGAAGAAGCGTCAAGGACCGCATCAATAGAAAACACACAATGGGCATCAATCGAAACCAAAGTGAAAAACCAGATTTTGGCCGTCATTCCTTCATCCGATCCATCGACGGATATCAGCTTTAATTTAGATCAAAGGGCCTATGAAGATTATGATGATCTGATTATGCCAGAACAGTTTACCGATACTAATTCCAACGGTACTCGGCAGGCTGGCGAATGCTATGTCGATCGCAACAACAACCGCCAATATGATACGAATGTTGGCATTGCAGATCGTGGCACGGCAAACGATGTCATCTCAATTAAGGCCAGCGTAACATACAAACGGGTTTTTCCGCTTTGGTCATTAACCGGCCAATCGCAAAACCAACTGATCGAAGCTTCAACTTATCTGCGTAACCAACCATTTGGTGCGCAAGCGGCACGTGTCGGGGTCAGCATATGCATATGATTCATTCGACAAAACGAATCTTTGAAAAACTCCGCACCTGCGAAAGCGGTACTACACTTATCGAGTTTGCTTACATCTTACCGTTTTATGTAGTATTAAGTTTTACAGGCATGGAAGTTGCAGGCCTAGCGATAGCAAATGCGCGCGTTAGTCAAATTGCAATGACGGTGGCTGACAATATGTCACGTATCGCTGAATCAGTGCCGTTAACAGCTCCTCAGCTGCGCGAAGTTGACATCAATGACACGCTTTTGGGCGCTCGTATTCAGGGTGGTGCGGGTTTGCCCCTTTTTGAAAATGGGCGCATTATTGTGTCTAGCTTGCAGCAAAATTCTTCGGGTCGCCAAACGATACTGTGGCAGCGTTGCAAAGGATTGATGAACGTTGCCTCCGCTTATGGCGTTCAGGGCGCTACGCAGCCCAACGCGCCAGCAACCACCGGCTTTCAGGGTATGGGAACAGGCGCAAGCCGCGTGCAATCCGAAGCCAATAGCGCAATCATTTTTGTCGAAGTTAGCTATACTTATGTGCCGTTAGTGGCATCGTCACTGATCGGACCAAAAGTCATTAAAAAAGAAGCTGCTTTTTATGTGCGTGACGACCGAGATTTGACCCAGATTTATCAAACAACGCCAGCATCAACGCCTTCAACGTGTAACGTATTTAACACGACATTCTCATGAGAATGTTATCGAGAGGGTAGATTACCGTTGAAGTAACGTCCGCGCACCATCGACGATCTTTGCTGAATTCAGTAGGGCCAGCTTCTCCAAATTGGCGGCATAAGGCATCGGTACGTCTTCGTTGGTGATGCGCAAGACCGGTGCATCGAGATCGTCAAAGCCTTCTTCCATGCAGATGGCGGCGATCTCACTGCCGATGGAGCAAGCGGGCCAGCCTTCTTCGGCAACGATCAGCCGGTTGGTTTTCTTCAGGCTGGCGAGCACCGTCGCTTTGTCGAGTGGGCGCAGAGTGCGCAGGTCGATGACTTCGACGTCAACGCCCTCGCCCGCCAACACTTCTGCCGCCTCCAACGCCAAGCCTACTCCGATAGAATAGCTGACAATCGTTAGGTCGTTGCCTTCGCGCATGATGCGGGCTTTGCCGATGGGCAGCACATAATCATCCACGTTCGGAACCTCAAAATTACGGCCATAGAGCAATTCGTTTTCAAGGAAGACCACCGGGTCTTCGCAGCGGATTGCGGCTTTTAACAGGCCCTTTGCATCGGCTGCATCATAGGGGCAGATCACGATCAGCCCGGGGACACTCGCATACCAAGGCGCATAATTCTGGCTATGCTGTGCGCCGACGCGAGCCGCAGCACCATTGGGACCACGAAACACGATGGGGCAGCGCATCTGCCCGCCCGACATATAATTGGTTTTTGCGGCCGAGTTGATAATGTGGTCGATCGCCTGCATGGCAAAGTTGAAGGTCATGAATTCGATGATCGGACGAAGCCCGCCCATCGCGGCGCCGGTGCCGATACCGGCAAAGCCATATTCGGTGATCGGTGTGTCGATGACGCGGCGCGGGCCGAACTCTTCGAGCAGCCCTTGCGTGACTTTATACGCGCCCTGATATTCCGCGACTTCTTCGCCCATCACAAAGACGCGGTCGTCGGCGCGCATTTCCTCGGCCATTGCGTCGCGTAGTGCTTCGCGCAGAGTTAGGGTGATTGTTTCGGTGCTCGCTGACGGGGCGTTTGCAGTTTGTTTGACAGCGGCGGGTCTTGCGATTTTCGCAACAGCAACGGGCTCAGCCGGTTTTGCAACGGCGACGGGCGCTCCGTCTTCGTCGTCACCGGTGATCATCGCAATGATTGTGCCAACCTTCACGCCATCGGTCCCTTCTGCGACCATGATCGACGTCACAATGCCCTCATCAACCGCTTCAAATTCCATCGTGGCTTTATCGGTTTCAATTTCGGCGAGGATATCGCCAGACTTCACGCTATCGCCTTCTTTGACCAACCATTTGGCAAGCGTGCCTTCCTCCATCGTCGGCGACAGCGCGGGCATTTTGAGCTCGGTGGCCATCAGTATGTCTCCACCAAAACGTCAGTATACAGCTCGGCCAAATCAGGCTCCGGCGCTTGTTCGGCAAACTCAGCCGACGCATTCACAATCGCGCGGATTTCTTTTTCGATCACCTTCAACGCGTCCTCGGTTACGCCCATTTTTAGCAAATCTTCCTTTGCGCCGTCTATCGGATCAGATTTCTCGCGGACCGCCTGCACCTCGTCACGGCTGCGATACTTTGCCGGGTCGGACATGGAATGGCCGCGATAGCGATAGGTTTTCATCTCCAGCAACACCGGCCCCTTGCCGCTGCGCACCCAATCAATCGCGACCTCAGCCGCACCGCGCACAGCGAGCACATCCATACCGTCAACTTGAATGCCGGGAATACGGAAGCTTTCGCCGCGCCGGTATAGTTGGTCCTCAGCCGAGGCGCGGTTTACGCTGGTTCCCATTGCGTACTGGTTGTTTTCAATGACGAAGATGATCGGCAGCTTCCAAAGCTCCGCCATGTTGAAGCTTTCGTATACTTGTCCCTGATTTGACGCACCATCGCCGAAATACGCCAGACAAATGCCGCCATCGCCCGAATATTTATGGCCAAAGGCAAGCCCTGCCCCCAGAGAAACCTGCGCACCAACAATCCCATGGCCACCATAAAACTTATGACTGGTCGAAAACATATGCATCGATCCACCCTTGCCACGTGAAATGCCCGCCGCTCGGCCAGTCAACTCGGCCATAATGACATTGGGATCGATGCCATAAGCCAACATATGACCATGATCGCGATAGCCTGTAATCACACTGTCTTTGCCCGGGGTCAGCGCCGATTGCAGGCCAATCGCTACCGCTTCTTGGCCGATGTAAAGATGGCAGAACCCGCCGATAAGGCCTAGACCGTACAACTGACCGGCTTTCTCTTCAAATCGGCGGATTAACAACATATCGCGGTAGAATTTCAGCAGCTCTTCTTTGGTTGCTTCATAAGGAACCGGCGTATGTGGCCGCTCTCTATTCGTCACCGCATCACCCGATGCAGATGCCGATTTGCCTGTTTTCTTCGCGGGAGATTTTGCCAAGACCGAGTCCTCTCAAAGGCGCAATTAGCTGACGCTACGGCTTTAGCGCCTAATCAATCGCACCGACGGTTGAAAGTGAAATATGCGCCGCAGCTATAAGGCATAGCTATTCATTGTTGTTGAGCGGCACGACAATCTCGTCGGGTGCCACAACATTAAGGTCCTTACGCATCAATTCGCCTGCCAAATCGGGATCGACATTGTCACGATTGAGCAGTTTTTGTTTATTGCGAAGTGCGTTACGTTCTTTCTCAAGCGACGCCAATTCGACTTTGCGTTCTTTCAAAGCCTGGCGGTAATCGGTCCAGGCAATTACACCTGTGGGGCCGAGCAAGGCATAGGAAGCAATCAGCAACAACATCACAAGTGCCGCGGCCGTAATCAGCGTCGCTTTGATATCGCTTTTGCTCCGCTTGCGTTTCGGTGATCTCGCCATGATTGACGTCATAGCACCGCCCGCAGCTTACCGAAAGATACTGCGTCCTGCATAAATTGCTGCGCCACCCAATTCTTCCTCAATGCGGATAAGCTGATTATACTTAGCGAGCCGGTCGGAACGAGCAAGCGAACCAGTTTTGATCTGTCCGCAGTTGGTTGCAACCGCCAGATCAGCAATAGTCGTATCCTCGGTCTCGCCGGAACGGTGTGACATCACGGCTGTATAAGATGCGCGCTGCGCCATAGATACGGCGGCAAGTGTTTCCGATAACGTTCCTATCTGATTGACTTTTATCAACACAGAATTGGCTAGTCCCTTATCAATGCCCATTGCCAAGCGTTTTGGGTTTGTGACAAACAAATCGTCACCGACCAACTGAACTGTATTACCGATCATTTGTGTGGCAGCTATCCAACCTTCGAAATCATCCTCTGCCAAACCGTCTTCAATCGATTTAATCGGATAATCTGTGCATAAAGCGGCATAATATTCGACCATTTCCTGCGGTGAAAGCGACAACCCTTCACCCGAAATCTCGTATTTGCCGTTTTTGAAAAACTCGGTTGCTGCAGGGTCAAGCGCCAAAACTACATCATCGCCTGGCTTGAATCCGGCCTTTTCAATAGAGGTCATGATGAAATCGAGCGCCGCACGTGTGGACGTCAAGTTCGGCGCAAAGCCACCTTCGTCACCAACCGCCGTCGCCAGACCCTTTTCATGCAAGCGTTTTTTCAGCGTGTGGAATATCTCGGAGCCCCAGCGTACGGCCTCGGCTAAGCTATCCGCGCCGACGGGCATCACCATGAATTCTTGGAAATCAATCGGATTGTCGGCGTGTTCGCCGCCGTTTATGATATTCATCATCGGAACCGGCAAAACCTTTGCGTTCACACCGCCTACATAGCGGTAAAGCGGCATCCCGCGTGCGTCCGCGGCAGCCTTAGCAACTGCAAGACTGACGCCTAAAATCGCGTTGGCACCCAGACGCGACTTATTCTCTGTGCCGTCCAGCGCGATCATCACCGCGTCAATATCTTCCTGATCTTCGGCGTCATAATCGGCGAGCAATGGCGCAATTTCGTTGACCACCGCCTCAACCGCCAGCTTCACGCCTTTACCCATATAGCGTGTTTTGTCGCCATCCCGCATTTCGACAGCTTCATGCGCGCCGGTTGAGGCTCCTGATGGCACCGCCGCACGGCCAAAGCTTCCATCTTCTAACAACACATCGACCTCAACCGTCGGATTTCCGCGGCTATCGAGAATTTCACGAGCATGGATATTGACGATTGCGGTCATGGCAGTTTTCCCTGAAACAATATGGATTTTGGCGCGTTTAGCTATATCATGACACCAATGCAATTGCCCCGGACTTGTTCATACGAATGCCATGATTACAAAATCTTTGCTGTCTTAGTTGAATAAGGCACCAGATGGTCCCATATTGCACAAAACGGTCCTGAAAGGAGGATTAAACATGGCAGTCGAAAAGAAACAGGTGGCGAAAAAACCCGCCGGCAAGAAACCAATCCCGAAGAATCCAGCTGCGGCGAAAAAGGCAGCAGCACCAAATGCTGCAGCACCAAAAAATGGCGTGGCTAAGGTCAAAGTCGATCCGGGCCAGGCCGAAGCCAATGGAGCGAAGAACATGAAAGACGAGTTCAACAGCTTCAAAGACCAAGCGGGCGGAAAAGCGCGCGATGCCGCCAATCGCAGCAAAGAACGTGCCGCCGAAGCGATGGGCGGCATTGGCAAGATCATCCGCGAAAGCGCCGACACCATCGATGAAAAAGTCGGCAAGCAATATGGCGATTATGCACGAACCGCCGCCGATACGGTCGACGGCTTTGCCGATAAGGTCGACGGTCAGGATATCGACGCATTAGTCGAGGATGCCCGCCAGTTTATTCGCAAAAGCCCGGCGGTTGCCATCGGCGCAGCTGCGGCAATCGGTTTTGTTCTCGCCCGCGTGATCCGTTCGGGCCGCGACGGATAAATGCCTAATAGCGGCTTTCCGAAAGGTCGCAATGTTCGTAAAGGCGGGATGATGGATAAAGACAGCATCCCGCCTATCGTCAACGACGATGATGTCCTCTCCCCGCGTGGCCAAATCGCTAGATTGGTCAGCGACGTCCAATCGCTGGCGCAGGCCGAATGGGATTATGCCAAAGCCCGGCTTTCTTACAGTGGCGGCGTGGCGCGCAGGGCAGCTTTTTATGCGCTGATGGCCATCCTTGCTTTATCGTCTGCAACCATTGCGCTTGTTCTCGGTATATTGTTGATTATCAACAGCTACTGGGGGCCGTGGATTGCAACCGCTTCGGTGGTCCTTGTGTCTGGCCTAGCCGCGTTTGTGTTTGCGATCGCTGCACGAAACACCGCGCGGAGCCTTAGTTTTGCTGAGGTTGACCAAAATGATGAATGATGAGCGCGACAAAGTCATCGCATTGGACCGCGATCGGCGAAACTTGCGCACGAATTTAGTCGATGACGCGGAACAAGCAAAGCAAGACTTGCATCCCCGCACGCTGATTGATCGTTGGACGGGCCGTAAACGGCAGCAACTGAGCGCTGCCGCCGCGACCGGAAAACAGAGCTTTACAAAAAATGCACCGCTGATCGGATTGGCGGGTGTGGCGATATTGCTTTATGCCGTGCGAAAGCCCATTTTCAAAATCTATCACCGGCTGCGTGACAAAGCGCAGCAAGCCAAGGACCGGACATCATGAGCAAGCTGGGCGACAACATCAAAACTGCATCGAACGCCGCCAAAGAGGCGGGGGTGACGGCCAAGCGCAGCGCTTCTGCCGCTGTTAATAAAAGCAAGTCTGCGGCTTCGCGGAGTGTCGAATCATCCAAGGCTTTGGTCAAAAAGGCTGGGGATACGACCAGCAAGACGATCGACAAAAACCCGTTTGTCATTTTGGCAGGCGGCCTAGCCATTGGCGCAATCGCAGCTTTGCTGATCCCGGCGACTAAGCGTGAACAAAAAGCATTGGGCAAAGCGGGTAAGAAGATCAACAAAACCGCCAAACGGGCGTTTGATGCAGCAAAATCTGCTGGCAAAGACAAAGTCGACAGTCTCGGGCTTAATCAAGATTCGTTGCGCGATCAGTTTCGTGACCTTGTCAACAAGGCTAGTGAGGCTGTAAAAGCTGCGAGCAAAGCTGCCGCCGAGGAGGCGCGCAAGCGCGACTAACTTATTCTAGCAGGGTACATTATGGCATCACCTAAACTTCATCTCGTTTTTGGCGGACGTGTTAAGGATCCGCAAAAACTCGATTTCTGCGAGCTCGATAAGCTCGATATCGTGGGAATTTTTCCAGATTTTGCCGAGGCAGAGGAAGCATGGCGGAGTTCAGCGCAGCGCACAGTCGATGACGCAGAAATGCGTTACGTCGTTGTGCACCTCCACAAGCTGTTGGAACCAGACGCTTAAGCGTTCCGGTATCTGAAACGGAGCAGAGGCCAAGTAAGCGCTAATCCGGCAACAAAGCCGCCAATATGCGCCCAAATCGCGATCGTCATGCCGATACTAGGCCCGACAAAGCCCAGCATCAGGTTAAGCGCCGTCCATCCGAGCAGCAGTTTAAGCGCGTGTGCCCATTTGCCGGGGATTGGCCCCAATGCTTTGGGACGTTCGCGGGGGAACAAAGTGACATGCGCGGCGATCAATGCCGATATCGCACCGCTCGCGCCGACCATAGGAACCATCGAATTGGGATCCGCAGCGACCTGAGCAGCTGCTGCTGCGAACATGCCAATGCCGTATAAAAAGGCGATGTTCTTTTCACCCAGCACACGTTCTAGATTAGGGGCTATGATAGCGAGCATCATCATGTTCAATCCGACGTGCAATATCCCGCCGTGGAGGAACGCTGAGCTGATCGGCGTCAACCATACTGGCAGCATAAAGCCCGCGCCCTGTAATGCGACAGGGTCGGCAAAGAACCTTGCCGGAAACAGTGCTCCTGCAATCATCACCGGTTCCCATATCGCGGGGACCAGCATAAGCAATGCGAGCAGCAGATTGATCGCCGCAATCGCTTTAACAAACGGTCCGACGTTCAGGCGGTTCAACGGCTGCCCTCCAGCAATCAGGTCAAATAAACTCGATCTTTTTGACGAGGTAAAACTTGTCACCCGAAGGCACAGTCACTTCGACCTCATCCTCCGCCTGACGCCCGATTAAGGCACGACCAAGCGGTGATTGATAGGAAATCATCCCGCGTTTTGCATCGGCCTCCGCTTCACCGACAAGCTGATATTTGACTGGCTTGTCGTCTTCATCAAGCAACGAAACCGTCGCGCCAAAAACGACTTTGTCGCCCGACAATGTCGTCGGATCGATAATCTGGGCGCGGCTGATTTTGTCTTCGATGTCGGCGATAGTCGCTTCAACCTGGCCCTGACGTTCTTTGGCGGCGTGATATTCGGCATTTTCCGACAGATCGCCGTGCGCACGTGCTTCTTCAATCGCATCGATAATCGTCGGGCGCTCAATGCGAAGGCGCCGGAGATCACCTGCCAGCTTTTCAAAACCCTCAGCCAACATAGGCATTTTATCGAAACTTGCCATCTTCCGCTTACGTCCTTCGTAGTAAAAATCGTCCACCCAGGCTGGAGGACCAACCCTAGATATTTCAGCAATTCGGGGAGTACTGCTTTTCTAATAATAGTCCTGAAGCGGCGAGACTTCAAGTTTTCGTTCCCGCAGCGCAGCAATCGCTTGTGTCGCGGCGACCGACGCGCTTGCTGTGGTGAAATAGCTTACCTTGTTTACCAACGCAGAACGGCGGATATCTTCGCTGTCTTTCAAAGACTGCCAGCCTTCGGTGGTGTTGAATACCAACGCGATTTCGCCGTCGATGATTTTGTCGACAATATGCGGGCGGCCTTGCGCTACTTTATTGACGCGTTCGACGGTAATGCCTTGGTCCGCCAGATAATCAGCTGTTCCGCCGGTCGCGCAAACTTCAAAACCCATGTTTAGCAAATTACGAATAGATTCAACGACATGTGGCTTATCACTGTCTTTAACCGAGACGAACAGCTTGCCGGAATTGGGCAGGATCATCCCTGCCCCCATTTGCGCTTTGGCAAAGGCCATCGCAAAATCGCGGTCGATGCCCATCACTTCGCCAGTTGATTTCATTTCAGGCGACAGCACCGGATCAACACCGGGGAAGCGGTTGAATGGGAACACCGCCTCTTTGACTGCAATATAATCAATGTCGAGATTGATCGCGGGCAAGTCTTTCAGCTTCTCACCCGCCATCACGCGCGCGGCGATTTTGGCGATGGGTGCGCCGATGGCTTTGGCGACGAAAGGCACGGTCCGCGATGCGCGCGGGTTGACCTCGATCAGGTACACTACGCCGTCCTTGACCGCGAACTGCACATTCATCAGGCCGCGAACGCTTAACGCGCGTGCCAAAACCTCTGCCTGACGGCGGATTTCGGCCACGATGTCGGCAGGTAGGCTGTACGGCGGAATGGTGCAGGCGCTGTCGCCTGAATGGACGCCGGCTTCCTCGATATGTTGAAGGATGCCAGCGACAACCACATCATCGCCATCGCAAATCGCATCGACGTCCACTTCAATCGCATCGCGCAAATAGCTGTCGATCAGCACCGGCGAATCGCCCGAAACGATCACTGCGGTTTGAATATAATGTTCCAACTGCGCTTGCGTATCGACGATTTCCATCGCGCGGCCACCAAGCACATAGCTGGGCCGCATCAGCACCGGATAGCCGATTTTCTCGGCGATCTTGATCGCTTCTTCGCGATTGCGCGCGATGCCGTTTTCGGGCTGTTTCAGTTTCAGTTTGTGGATCAGCGCGGCAAAACGCTCACGGTCTTCGGCAAGGTCAATCGCATCGGGCGATGTGCCAAGGATCGGAATGCCCGCTTCCTCCAGCGGCCCCGCAAGGTTAAGCGGGGTTTGCCCGCCAAACTGTACAATCACGCCCTTCAGCGTGCCTTTAGATTGTTCCACCGCCAATATTTCCAGCACATCTTCGGCAGTCAGCGGTTCAAAATACAGCCGGTCGCTGGTGTCATAATCGGTCGAGACGGTTTCGGGATTGCAGTTGACCATGATCGTTTCATAACCCGCCTCCGCCAATGCAAAACAGGCATGGACGCAGCAATAATCGAACTCTATCCCCTGCCCGATACGGTTCGGCCCGCCGCCAAGAATGACGATCTTCTCGCGATCCGATGGCGCGCTTTCGCATTCGGGTTCGCCAAACGTCGGGGCCTCATAGGTCGAATACATATAGGGCGTTTTGGCTTCAAATTCCGCTGCGCAGGTATCGATGCGTTTGAACACTGGGCGCACGCCGAGTTTATGGCGCAGCTTGCGCACTTCGGCCTCGGTCACGCCGCCCGCCATCGCGCGCTGCGCCTCCATCAATATGCCCGATCCGTGGCGCACAGCGGTTTCCATACCAGGGCGGACGTTGATTGATTCAAGCGCGAGGTAAGCAAGGCGTTTGTCCGAAAAGCCCATGGCTTTCAGGCGGCGTAAACCAACAGCATCCTGCGGCAAACCGCCAGCTTTGACCGAATTTTCAGCCTCGATAATCTCAACGATGCGGTCGAGGAACCACGGGTCAAACTTTGAGTATTGGTGCACATCGGCGACCGACATGCCTTCGCGTAATGCTTGTGCCGCAACCAGCAAGCGGTCTGGCGTCGCACGCGTCAACGCCGCCGCCAGCTCATCCTCCGATGCGCCTTTCAGCTCATCGACATAGTTAAAGCCGACAAGCCCTGTCTCAAGCCCGCGCAAAGCCTTTTGCAGCGATTCGTGTATGTTGCGGCCAATCGCCATCACTTCGCCGACAGATTTCATCGCGGTGGACAACAAAGGCTCCGCCCCTTTGAACTTTTCAAAGGCAAAACGCGGGATTTTCGTCACGACATAATCGATTGTTGGTTCAAACGACGCCGGGGTTGCGCCGGTGATGTCGTTGGTAATCTCGTCGAGCGTGTAGCCAACCGCCAGTTTCGCCGCGACTTTGGCAATCGGGAAGCCGGTGGCTTTCGATGCCAGCGCCGAGGACCGCGAAACGCGCGGGTTCATTTCGATCACAATCAAGCGGCCATCGGCGGGATTGACTGCGAATTGTACGTTCGAACCCCCTGTTTCAACACCAATTTCACGCAAACACGCGATGCTGGCGTTACGCATAATCTGATATTCTTTGTCGGTCAGCGTCAGCGCCGGCGCGACAGTAATCGAATCGCCGGTATGCACGCCCATCGGGTCGATATTTTCAATCGAACAGATGATGATGGCGTTGTCGTTTTTGTCGCGGACAACCTCCATCTCATATTCTTTCCAACCGAGCAGCGATTCCTCGATCAGCACCTCGGTGGTCGGCGAAGCATCCAGCCCGCCGGTGACGATTTTGATAAACTCGTCGCGGTTATAGGCGATGCCGCCGCCGGTGCCGCCCATGGTGAAGCTGGGGCGGATAATCGACGGCAGGCCGGTGCGTTCCAGCACCATCAGCGCGTCTTCAATCGTGTGCGCAATCCCCGAACGCGCCGATTCCAGTCCGATCTTGGTCATCGCGTCTTTGAACTTGATCCGATCCTCGGCCTTATCAATCGCCTCTGCCGTCGCGCCGATCATTTCGACGTCAAATTTCGCCAGCGTGCCA
>JAYUOS010000056.1:0-103016 GCA_043760725.1 Sphingomonadales bacterium | reverse complement strand
CGACAGGAAGTTATAGCCGACATCCATGTTGACAGTGATCGAACCACTGCCGCTGACCGCTGTGGTGTTGGCAAGGCCGGTGGCGAACTGGGTTCCGGTAATGGCCATTCCCGCGCCGCCGCTAAGCTCTAGTGCCTCGATGCCGACAAGGCCAGAGAGCGCAGTGAGTGTGCTTTTAACAACCAAGACATCGCGCCCTGCTCCACCGTTTATGGATGAGCCACTTGCGCCTGTGCCAAGGATAAGCCGGTCGTTGCCGTCATCGCCGTTCAAAGTATCGATGCCGCTGCCACCGTCTATGATATCGTTCCCGGCCAAGCCGATAAATGTGTCGTCGCCGTCCGCACCGGTCAGGATATCATCAAAAATTGTGCCCGTTTGCGACACGGCAGCATCCGCGACGCCGTTTACAGTGATCGTTACCGTGGCACTGCTGGTCAGTCCGTTCGCGTCGGTGATGGTGTAAGTAAAGCTGTCCGTTGCGCTTTCGCCAACACGGAGCGGATCAAAGCTTGCCTGATCTGCCACATAGACAAGTGTCCGGGCAATCGCATCAAACCGCACTGTGCCAAGCGTCGTGCCACCTGTGCCGGTAATCGTGAGTGTGTCCCCTGCGTCAGCATCAAAGTCATTGCCCAGCAACAGGGTATAAAGGTCGCCGCTGCTGGCGTCTTCGTCGACGGCAATGGGATCGGCAACCGCGCTTGGCGCTTCATTCACGCCGATAACATTAACGGTTATCGTCAATTCAGTGAACAACCCGCCTTGATCGGTAACGCGAACAGCGATGTTATAGACATCGGCGGCTTCATAATCTAACGGCGCAACGGCTGTCAAAACGCCAGTTGCTGCATTGATCGTAAACCGACCTCCGGCATCGTCGATCAAGCTATAGGTCAGCACATCGCCAACCCGGTCGGTCGCACTGATTGTGCCAACGGCAGTTCCTGCAGCGCTGTTTTCTTCAATGTCTGCGTCGTCAATGACAATGTCAGTGGGGACAGCATTGGGCACGGGAATACGAAGCAGCACAATTTGCGGATCATGGTCGCTTGGCCGGGTTGCCGGGGAAAACTCGGCGTTGATATGCACCGCATCATACTGCGCGCCAGCAAACAACCGGCTGCTGAGCAATATATGGTCGATCTGCTGTGCGTTGTTGTCAAAGATGAAGCTGTAGCGCTCTTCTTCTGGTATCAAGTCGCTCGCGCGGTTCAGTCCCGCAGTCGTTACCAAAGTGCCAACCGCGTTTTCAAACCAGAAACCGTTGAAATCGCCGAGCACCGCAACGTTAAGCGCAGGATTGGTCGCAAGCTGGTTGTTGATATAGGCGGCGACGCCTGCGGCCTGCGCGGTACGGGCCGCATCTGCCGCATTGCTTGGCGGCTGGATGGAACCGGTTGTCGGGTCGCTGCCGATGCGCGAAGTGAAATGCACGTCGATTGCCAGGATTCGCTGACCATTGAAATCGAACTGTGCCGCCAAAGGACGCCGCGTGGTGCTGTAAGTAGCGCCATCGATGGCAGTTGCGCTGCCGGCGACATAACTCACGCGGTCTGGATTATAGAAAAAGCCAGTGCGGATATTGCCATTCGGTTCGCCGCCGGTGGTGTTGGCAACGGTCGGTGCAACCTCGATGTAACGATATGTCGGTCCGCCCGCCGCGACGATAGCATCGATCAACAATTGCGCGGTCACTGTGCCGACCAGGTTCGTTCCCGTGCCTGCACCGTCAGCATCCTGAATTTCCTGCGCCGCCAAAATGTCGGGCGCGCCAAGCGCATAAACGATGTCGGCCGCAAGCAGGTTGAACGTTGTGTCGGTTGGATCAAGGTTTGACAGGTTATACGTCGCCATCGATAGATGGTCTGCGTCACCGACTAAAGTCGTCGGATTGCGTGTAAGAGGAGGCGCGTCTGTGGTGATCGTTACCGTTTGGGTGACCAGCACTTCGTAAGTTGTGAAGTTATAGCTGACGACGCCGGTCACAGAAGCCAATCGGTCGCCCTGCGTGTAATTCGGCGCATAGCCAGCAAACAGGCCTGAATCATCGTCGATCTGGATGCGTTCGGGGTTGAAATCGCCCGCAGAGATGGTGATGCCGCCGCGGCTGTTGACACCCGTTGCGCCTGTTCCGCCCGATGCGACGACAGTTGTCTCGCCAAAGCTGTTAGTAGGGCCAACGACCAACGGCGCGTCGATGGTTACCCGCATACCTTCAAGCGATTCGTAGAAATCGAGGCCATCGACGGTGGGGTCGAATATGGTGAAGCTATCGCTGTCATACGCTTCGGTGGGTGGCAGGATTCCACCTGTTCCAATTAAGACCGCCGCCGGCAGCGCATTGCCTGACGAATCAACCACCACAGATGCTGGGACGATTCGTGTGACCGTCAAATTTTGCGCATTGGCGCTGGGCAGAAATTCCTGAACAGTGCCGGTTATCGAAACGGCATCGCCGACAACAACTGTTGGCGCGGTGGTTGTGAAGACGAAAATGCCGTCCGAGGTCGCATTGTCGCCGTCGCCAGTGGCGTTCTGCATGTAAAAGCCATCGGTATCGACAGCGGTTACGATACCGCCGGTGATGACGACTTGCCCGGCATAGGCAGACAGGTGTCCCGCACCCTGTATCTGCATGATCGTAAGCGGAACGGGATCATCATTGGTGATTGTGCCGGTAGCGGTGCCATCGGCGATAACAGCATTGCCAGTGACGTTGGACAGTTGCACCGACAAGGTCTCGTTGTCCTCGCCCACCAGGTCGCCCGCCACTTGGATAGTAATCGTGCGGGTAAACTCGTTGGCAGCAAACGTCACTGTGCCAGACAGGGCAGCAGCGGCATCAAGATCGGCGGCATTCGCAGTGCCATTCAGCAATACCGCATAGTCCACCGTCGCGGCGGCGGCAAACCCGCCCGCCCGGCTGACGGTAAAGGTAAGGCTGGTCGTTCCGGCATTGCCTTCGGTAACGCTGGCGTTGCCAATGCTGATCTGGCCCTGATCGGTGCCAGACAAAAAGGTCTGCCCGGCATTCACCGAGCCCTCTGTATTGGCGACGTTCGCCGTCCAAGTGAAAGCGGCATAGCTGGAACCCGTGCCGGTTAGCTGTAATGTGAAGCCCAAAGCGGCATTGGACTGTTCAACGCCAACATTAGTGCTGACCAAGCCGTTTGCAGGGCCTCCAGTGGCAGTCATCGTGCCTTCATAGCTAAGGAATTGAACAACGCGGCCCAGATTATCGATCAGCGCAAAGCCATCCGGTGCGCCGTTCTGTATGCCCGGAGTAAGCACCTTGACGAAGCCAAATCCATTGCTGGTATCAGATAACGCGCCAGACAGGCTCAGCGTGCCATACACCGCGCCGCCATTGCCGTTGTATAGCACTAGCGACCAGCCGGTCAGGTCGGTTCCGGCCAAACCAGCGATTTCGATGAACTCGTTGGCGTCGGTGCCTGCCGGATCATAGTTGAATTCGTTGATCCACACATTGGCGATCGCGGGGGCAGCATCATCGTTTGTGATCGTACCCAAGCCCGATGCGTCGGTGATCGTCACTCCGCCGGTGGGGGCAGACAGGGTGACGGTAAAGGTTTCATTGGTTTCAAACACTGTATCACCCGCAAGCGCGATGGTGACAGTGGCGGTGGTTTCGCCATCGGCGAACGAGACGGTTCCGGTTAATGCGCCGCTGAAATCCGCTGCATTGGTCGTGCCGTCGGCGACCGTCCAAGTGGCTGTGACTGCCCCAGCGCTTCCCGCGGTGCGGGTGACGGTGAAGACCATGTTGGTCGTGCCGCTGTTGCCCTCGAAAACTGTGACGTCGTTAATGCCGAGCGTCCCAGCGGGCGCAACATCATCATTGGTGATCGTGCCGGTGCCCGATGCGTCGGTGATCGTCGCACCCCCGGTTGCGTTCGAAAGGTCGATTGTGAAGGTTTCATTGGCTTCAAACGCCGTGTCGCCCGCCACCTGGATGGTGATTGTCGCGGTGCTTTGGCCATCGGCGAAGCTGACGATGCCGTTCAGCGTGGTAGTAACCAGATCAGCTGCATCCGCTGTGCCGAAATTCAGCGCCCAGTTTGCTGTTACCGCGCCAACAGTTCCGCCGCTGCGGGTGACGGTAAAGGTCAGGTCTGTTGCGCCGGCATTACCTTCGCTGAAGGCAACGTCGTTGATTGCAAGAGAGCCGGGTGTCGGGGCGGCTGCCTGTGCCGTGATCGAGAAGTTATCGATCCCCAGGCCATCATCAGCGCCGGTGGCATTGGTGTCGGTCCATCGGATCCAGAACGACTTGCCCGAGGCGATTGCCGTCGCAAGTGCTAGTGAATAGGAAATCGCCGTCTGGTTGGCCGCCAGATTGCCGTTTAGCAGGCCTACTGTACCGGTTTGCGTTGGAGCGGTAAAAGTGAGCTGCGTCACGGTGGTCCAAGTTCCGGTGATTAGGCTGGTGGCATCAAAGCTGATCTGAAAGGTCAGGCTGTCCGCGCGGTTCAGTGCGCCAAGCCGCCATTGCTCGCCGATATAGGCGAAGTCGAGCGAGCCAATTGACGACCCCGTGTTATTGGTGAACTGGGCCCCAAGTGTGGGCGTGGTGGCGGTGCTCTGAAGTGTGCCGAATGCGCGTTCTGTGCTGGCTGTGGCACCGAAGCTGTAAGTGTCGCCTGCGTTCCCTGAACCGGTGCCAGCAGAGTACAACAGGTTGGCGCCCGCCCCGACCTCGTCAAAGTACCAACCAGTGGGCAAAGCGGACGACGTGCCGGTGTTCGCAAGCGTATCGAAATTCTGCGTCACGGCGGTGCCGACACCTGCAAGTGAAATCGCGCCGGTGCCGGTCAGCGCCACTGGCGCAGGTGCGGCAACGTGGCCAGTTTGCCCCGCCGCCATGGGCGTATTGGCTGGGGCGGGGGCCAATAATGGTGCAAAGTCCGCAAGCGTTCCAGATCCGTATGCAACTGCGAATGCATCGGCGCGCAAACCATCCGTGCCGAGAATCTGGCTCAAATCATCATCGGTATTCAGCAACCGATTGTTGCTCCGGTTCAGGAAAGAATTGCCGAGCGAAAAATTGTGCCGGATTTTGTTCATGTCCCGATTGCTCCTGTCGACTGATGCAAGGTGTATATAAAGAATCACTATGTCTATAGATTTGCGTTGTCTGAATTACATGACAGGTTGGTGACCGTTGGATACCCACAAATTTGCAAAAAAACTTGTGTGTCATTGAAAGGTAATCGTTTGGCCTAATCGCGTTTTTCCAAAATCTAACGTATTTGCCTGTATCGATGTGTATTGCCCTTATGCTGTGAAGCGCAATATATCATAACCCGCTCGGTTTAGCTAAATTTTTGCGTTCTGCTCTAAAAAGGAAAAATTGCTCAGTATGAACACGTTAAATTGGAGTGACGTTTTCAAAAGAATTATGCAGGTCTTAAACATTTTGGGCACTTCGTAATGCCATTTGAAACCAACGAACTGATGGACGGGGCAATCAACGTTTGCCGGCGTCAGAGCGGCCGCTAATAGCAATGCTCAACCTTTTTGGCCTGTCGCAATCATCGATACACAGCAAAAGGGGCGAGGCTCGCTGCCGCGGAAGATTTTGCGCCCGATTGGGAGATCGAACGTTATGTCGGCGACGCCAACTGGCGCCAGTTTCGACCACGCTGCCAAGGGTTTCCCTCGTGCCGCTCCCTGCCAAAATCGCCCTTGAGCACGTTACGCTCGGCAATGTTCGTAAAGCGCGGCCCATGTCAGTTGCCGATTGGACGAAGGCGGTAAAGTCGACGAAATAAGCTGCGTAGTTCGCTTTTGCCGTTGCGTGTCTTGGCAACGCCGTTATAGGGCTGTCGCATCGCCCCAGTGGTGGAATTGGTAGACGCGCTGGATTCAAAATCCTGTTCTGAAAGGAGTGCCGGTTCGAGTCCGGCCTGGGGCACCATTCCAAAATAGCAGGCCACGATACGTCCACCGCAAGGAGGGCAAGAGCCTGCATTAGTGGATCGCCAAAGGGCCGCAGGACCCGCGCTCTGGTGGCCAAAACTGTTCCAGCAACGACTTTCGTCAATCCGGCCATAACAACAGCACCTACTCCACCACAAGCCGGAGCAGACATCGCCGGGTCCATTATTGCCCCCGCACTCGCGGCGATTTCCAATCTGCTTACCCCATCGCATTAGCCCGAACCGACCCCAAGCCACACTCTGCCGCGTTGAATTTGGGCGCAAGGTTGGTATTTGACGGTCATGATGTCCATTGGGCAAAGATTAAGCCAAGGATCGCAGCGGCGGGCATGAAGGCCGGGGTTAAGCCGATTGCAGCGTCCTATGTTGCTTTTAGCCGGACAACTTTCCCTAAATTTGCGGACGCAAAACGTCGCAAATTGGCACAGCGCATGTTGGCGCTATCATTAACCTTCTTTGTCGCTCGCTAAAATCCCTAACAAAACGTTAACACGGCTCCCAACGATAAAAAAGGGTCGAGAGTATGCGTCGTAGATTGGTTACAACAAGCGAAGGTGCGGGCCATCCCATGCGCCGGATGATGCCGCCAGAGGCGTTGATCGCCAATGATCTGTTTCAGGGCAAATTGCTGAAATGGTGGCAGGAAGAAGACATGCATCTGTTCATGATTAGTTTTGGGGCGTTCTTTACAGTGTTCTACACCTTTATCGCGTGAATGGGGCTGCCGCGTTATTCGCTGGCTTTGTGCAGTTGTTGCGCGAGCCACGCCGAAACAAGGCACATGGCGGCACCAAGCAGCAGCTGATTCACAATAGTAATCCCGGCAGCACTCAGCCCGAGAGCGATCACCGAGCCGACAACCATCGCGCCTGAATTGACGATATTGTTCGCGGCAACGGTCCTTGCAGTTTGATCGCGCGGAACCGTTGTTGTCAAAAACGCGTAAAGTGGGACTACAAACATGCCGCCCGCCACTGCAATCCCAAGCAATGAGCCAAGCAGTAGCCACGCATCATCATGGACGACGAAGCTCCTGATACTGTACAGCGCGCCGTCGCCCGTGGCATCCCAGTTGAGGCATACAAAATGGAACGCGACAACGAATAGCCCCATAAAGATTACGCTAGCGGGTGCGTATTTCGCTGATACCTGACCTTTGAGGAGCCGGTTGATGGCGACTGAGCCGATGGCGATCCCGATAGAGAATATCGCCAAGAACAGGCTGGCGACTTCTTTGTCAGCGTAAAGGACATTTTTGGCAAGCGGCGGAAACTGTATGAAAAGCACCGCGCCGATAGTCCAGAAAAAGCTGATTGAGGCGATGGCCAAAAAAAGTTTGCGGATGTGCATGGTGCCTTTCACCAACGCAATCGACGAACGCAATATGTGCCAGTCGATACCAGTTTCGGCACGTTCAGGTGGCGCGGGTGGAACTTGGCGACCCGAAAAATAACCAATAATCGCAGTTAACACGACGCCAAGTGCTGCCCATTCAACCGGTATGATACCGGCAAGGATTGTCCCGATAAGTATGGCAATATACGTGCCCGCCTCGACTAGGCCAGTGCCCCCGAGCACTTCATCAGCATGCAAATGTTGTGGCAGGATGGCGTATTTAATCGGCCCGAAAAATGTCGAGTGAACCCCCATCGCAAACAACGCCACCATCATCAGCGGAATGGCGACGACTGATACCGCTATGTCCAGCCAAGCCATTACGAGACCGGCCCCACCCACTATCATGATGACGATTTCGCACAATTTGACAATGCGGATGATTGACGCTTTATCGCGCGTATCGGCCAATTGGCCCGCCAAGGCTGAAAACAAAAAGAAGGGCAGGATGAATACGGCAGTGGCGACTGCGCTAAACAATGCCTCGGCCTTCTCGTCGGTGTAAACGCCATATACGACGAACAGGACCATCGCGTTTTTGAACAGATTGTCGTTAAACGCGCCTAGCAACTGGGTGACAAACAATGGCAAAAACCGGCGCTTGTTCAACAAAGACAATGATGTCGACATCGTGTGTTCTATCCCCTTTAATTGCGCCTTGCCCTAGCGGTAGCGTTGGCAACGGCAAAGCGCTTTTCTTAGACGGGTATGAAATCGGCTCGTGATTTTGTTTCCAACAGGCGTTAGAGCGAGCGATATGCTTAGCCTTCCCAACATTCTGACGATGTCGCGCATTCTTGCGGTGCCGATCCTCGTTTTCCTTTTATGGCCCAGTCTCAACCCCGGCGGGCATCAGCCAGCAGTGCTGGATTATTGGCTGGCGTTCGCGCTTTATTGCCTGATGGGTCTGACCGATTATTTCGACGGCTATGTCGCGCGGGCGCAGGGGACGGTGTCGAAACTTGGTGTATTTCTCGATCCGATCGCTGACAAAATTATGATCGCAGCGGTTATCCTTTTGCTCGTTTTTACCCGCGACGTTGACGGCTGGCATGTAATTGCAGCGCTGATTATTTTACTGCGTGAGATTATTGTCTCGGGGCTGCGCGAGTTTCTTGCCGAACTGCGCGTTTCGATGCCGGTCTCGCAACTAGCCAAGTGGAAAACAGCGGCGCAGCTAGTGGCTTTTGGCGGCTTGATCCTTGCAGGAGCGCTTCCTGAATGGGCGTTGCTGAAACAGGCGGCGCTTGTTTTGTTGTGGATCGCTGCAATACTGACGCTCATCACTGGCTGGGATTATTTGCGCGTTGGCGTGAAGCACATGGATTGACGATGTTGCAGATCGTTTATTTTGCGGGTGTGCGCGAAGCTTTAGGGATCGATAGCGAAGAACTCGAAATTGATGCCGGAGCAAACATTGCTGCATTGGTCGATCAACTGGCGCAGCACAGCGAACTTTATGCTTCGGCATTTTCAGATCGAACGAAGCTCAGGTTTGCGCTCGATCAAAAAATGGTCCGCGCCGATGCTTTGCTCGATAATGCCAAGGAATTGGCGATTTTCCCGCCGGTCACCGGCGGATGATTGAAATCCGTATTCAGGCTGAGGCGTTCGATAGCACCCCATTGCTCACTTCGTTGCAGGCAGAGGACGTTGGCGCGATTTCCAGTTTCATCGGATTGGTTCGCAGCGATAACGGCGTCACAGCCATAGAGTTAGAACATTATCCAGCGATGACCGAGGCAAGCCTGCGCGCGGTGGCAACCGAGGCACAAATCCGTTGGGCTTTGTCGGGCGCAATCATCGTTCACCGTGTCGGCAAAATGGCGGTTGGTGAGCCCATCGTCTTTGTCGCTGCTGCATCGGCACACCGCGCCGAAGCGTTGGCCGCGTGCGCGTTCCTAATCGACCGGCTGAAAACCGACGCGCCGTTTTGGAAAAAGGAATATCGCGGTGAACTCGCGCAATGGGTTGCGGCCAAAACGAGTGACGACGCAAGGGCGGCGGATTGGGGTTAGTCAGGATAAAGCTGCCGCATCGTTTCCGCCAGCAATTCAAATTCCGCATGGCGCGGGCTGTTGGTCCGCCAAACCAAAGCAATATCGCGTGACGCATGCGGGGCATTTAACGGCCTTGCCTGCACCTCGGTATTGTTCAACAACCCCGCCTTCACCGCCATTTCGGGGATTAATGTCTGCCCAAGTCCGTTGTCCACCATCAGGATGAGCGTGTGCAGGGATGTGCCGAGCATTGTCGCTGATGCGCGCAGTTCTGGTCGGTTGCAGGCGGCGAGCGCGTGATCTTTTAGGCAATGGCCATCGACCAGCAGCAACAATCGGCCTTCATCGACGTCATCTGGTGTGACCGTTGCGGGCGGATTATCTGGTTCGCCTTTGGGGAAGGCGACATACAACCGGTCGCTGAACAATACCGCATGTTCGACATCGCCCGCCGCGTAAGGAAGCGCCATCAGGACGCAATCGACTTGTCCTTTATGCAGAGCCTCAACCGCCGCTGTGCTGGTTTCCTCACGCAGGAACAGTTTCAAGTCGGGATATTTCTGCCGCAATTGGGGCAGCAATTTGGGCAGCAAAAATGGCGCGATTGTCGGGATGACACTCATCCGCAATTCGTCCGCTAACGGCGTGCCCGCAGCGCGCGCCATGTCCGCTAGCTCTTCGGCCTCGCGCAATATGCGATGGGCTTTGGCCGCGAGCCGCACACCCAAAGGGGTAAAGCGCACGACGCGGCGGGTGCGCTCGACAAGCATAAGGCCAAGCAGCGATTCCAGCTCTCTGATCCCCGCCGACAGCGTCGATTGCGTAACATAACACGCCTCTGCCGCTTTGCCGAAATGGCCATGCTCCTCTAACGCGACCAGATATTGGAGTTGCTTCAGCGTGGGGAGATAGGTGCTCAAAACGCGGGCCTTTCGATTTATAATTGGCCATTAATCGATTTTAGCGATATTTACCATCAAATCTCTGCTTCGACGCACCCAAAACTCTGGTCAAAGCGAAATTGCCATTGTAACTTTTTCAATACGACCCAAATTAAGAAGCGAGTTGAACCGCAGTTATCGGGCGTCGCTATCGCAGGAGAATAAAAGTCGATGTTCAGTAATTTTATCGACTATCTGGATTCGATCAAGGAACGCGACCCCGCGCCACGTTCGCGTTGGGAGATCGTATTTTACCCCGGTGTTTGGGCGCTTGGTATGCACCGCGTTGCGCATTGGTTGTTTCGCGGTGAGATGTTTTTCCTTGCGCGGTTCGTAAACCACTTCGCGCGTTTCCTGACGGCAATTGATATTCATCCCGGGGCAAAAATTGGTCGCTATTTCTTCATCGACCACGGCTTTGTCGTGATCGGCGAAACATCGATAATCGGCGACAATGTTACGATTTATCAGGGTGCGACTTTGGGCGGAACCAATCCGACGAGCGGGCAGGGCGGCAAGCGCCACCCGACAATTGGTGACAATGTTATTATCAGCTTGGGCGCCGCGATTCTTGGGCCGATTTATGTCGGCGCTAACAGCCGAGTTGGTGCAAATGCCGTTGTAACCAAGGACGTTCCCGAAGGCGCAACAATGGTTGGCATTCCTGCGCGATCCACACTGGTCGAGGTAAAGCCAGCGACGCAGGCGTTTACGCCTTATGGCACACCGTGCAGTGAACGGTTCGATCCGTCGACGCAGCGGTTGGAAATCCTGCAGTGCGAAATGGAAACGATGCAAAAGCGGTTGGCGCAATTGCTTGAGGAGCGCGAAGCTAACACAGCTGCAAAAGCTCCTCCCCGTAAAAAGGCTGCGCGGAAATCCGCTTGAGCGCGATCATCACGCCCTTTCCGTTGCATGCGACGCGGCCTTTGCAAGTCGGGTTCGACCGCGCCGAACTGACCCGCATTCTCGACCTATATGGCCGCATGGTCGCCGCAGGAAAATGGCGTGATTATGCCATCGACCTTGGCCGCGACATGGCCGTCTTTTCCGCATTCAGGCGTAGCGCTGAACGCCCCGAATACCGCATCGTCAAAAACCCTGCTTTGCGCATGAAGCAAGGCATATGGGCGTTGATGGGTGAGGGCGGCGTTGTGCTCAAACGCGGGACCGAGTTGGGTCCCGTGCTGGCTCCGGTGGAACGAAAGCTGCTAAAGGTGGTCGAGGGTTAACCAGCCCCAATCGGCGCTGGTTGACGGTTTGTCGAAAAGCCAACGAACCCGCCCCGCAAATATTTGTGTTTGCCGCGATGCAAGCTATTGTCTGCCCCTGAAAATCCAACTCGTGGGGAGTGACTATATGATCCGTAAATTTACACTAGCGCTGGCCGTGTCAAGCATCGCATTGACTGGCAGCGCGATGGCGCAAAATAAGCCTGCGCCTGTGGCAGACTTGGTCAAGCAAGTGAACATTCCTTATGAAAAATTTACGCTCCCGAACGGCTTAACGGTGCTTGTTAATGAAGATCGTAAGGCTCCGATTGTTGCTGTGTCGATCTGGTATGGCGTCGGGTCGAAAAATGAGCCCAAGGGGCAAACGGGCTATGCCCATCTGTTTGAACACATCATGTTCAACGGCAGCGAAAATGCACCTGGTGATTATTTTGCCTACACCAAGAAAATCGGCGCAACCGACCTGAACGGCACGACATGGCTCGACCGGACCAATTATTTCCAAACAGTGCCGACCAATGCGCTGGAATCTGCTTTGTTCCTTGAAAGCGACCGTATGGGCCATTTGCTCGGTGGTATGACCAAGGAAAGCATCGATAACCAGATCGGCGTTGTTTCCAATGAGAAGCGTCAGGGTGATAATCAGCCTTATGGTCTGGTCGAATATGCCCAATCAGAGAACCTGTTCCCCGTTGGCCACCCGTATCATCACAGCACTATCGGCAGTCTGGAAGACTTAGCTGCCGCTAAGCTTGATGATTTCAAACAGTGGTTCAAAGATTATTACGGCCCGAATAACTCGGTGCTGGTGCTGGCTGGCGACATAAACGCGGCGCAGGCAAAGCCGCTGGTTGAAAAATGGTTTGGCGATATTGCCAGGGGTCGCGATGTGCCGCCCGTTAATGCTCCGATCCCGACGTTGGATGCAGCGAAAAAGATTGTGCTGAAAGACAAGGTGCCGGTAACGCGTATCTACCGGCAGTGGATTGTTCCTGGCCTTGCTGACCCAGAATTTACCGCGTTGCGCGCAGGGGCGACTGTACTTGGTGGCTTGGCCAGTTCGCGGATGGACAATATTTTGGTCCGCGAAGAACAGGTCGCCGTTGGGGTGTCCGCTTATGTTTTGCCTTTCATGCACGCCAGCATGTTTTTGGTGACTGCGGATGTTAAGCCCGGCGGCAGCGCCGACGCGGTGGGTAAGCGGCTCGACACTTTGATGGCTGATTTCATCAAAAATGGCCCGACAGCTGACGAAGTGCAGCGTGTAGCCTCAAGCGAGGCGGCGCAGCGCATCGACGGGCTTGAGCAGATCGGCGGATTTGGCGGTAAAGCAGTCGCGCTTGCCGAGGGGCAGCTTTATACTGGCGACCCCGAATATTACAAAAAAGAACTGGAGCGTCTTGCTGCGTTAAAGCCCGAAACGATCAAAGCCGCGATGCAGAAATGGCTATCGCGGCCGGTTCTTGAAATCGTGGTCGAACCCGGTGAGCGCGAAGCCTATACTGAAGTAGCTGGCGGAACCGGCGCTATCCGCACCGGCGGGCTATCGTCCCCCGCATTCTACATGCCTCCGGGCGATGAACGTTATACGGGGCTGACTTCGTTTCAAGGCGCAGACCGCAGCAAAATGCCCGATCCGGGAAGTACACCCAATGTCGACTTCCCGACCGTTGAAGAAGGCAAGTTAAAGAACGGCATCAAAGTGTTCTTTGCGAAGCGCAACGCAGTGCCATCGGTGCGCGTCGCGGTCAGTTTTGACGCAGGCTATGCCGCCGATCCTGTCGACAAGCGCGGCATGGCGTCGATGTTGAACAGTCTGTTGTCCGAAGGGACAACAACGCTGACCGCAACGCAATTGGCGGAAACAGAAGAACGGCTTGGCGCTGACGTCAACGTCAACAGCTCGCAAGATCGGACTGTGGCTAGCCTTCGTGCGATAAAGCCAAATCTGGCGGCATCGCTCTCGTTACTGGCTGACGTTGTCAAAAACCCTGCCTTGGCCGACAAGGAGATCGAACGGGTTCGCGTTCAGCAACTGACCCGCATCGCTGGCGAGAAAGCACAGCCCCAAGGCATCGCGTCACGCAATTTGCCGCGTATGATCTATGGCGCGTCGCATCCTTATGGCGGGCCGATGTCGGGAAGTGGTGATGCAAACGCTGTGCAGTCGCTGACCCGCGCCGACTTCGCCGCATTCCACGCAGCGTGGATGCATCCGTCAAAAGCGGAAATTTTCGTAGTGGGTGATACGACGTTGAAAGACGTGACTAAGCTGCTGAACAAAGAATTTGGCAGCTGGAAACCCAAAGCCAAGCCAGCACCTGCAAAGGCGTTCACCGCAGTCATCCCTGAACAAAAGGGACGCATTGTTCTGTTCGACCGGCCCAATTCGCCGCAGTCGATGATCATGGCCGGGCAGGTGCTGAACGTAAAGGGAAGCGACGATCTGCTTACCTTCCGCGCGGCCAATGATGTGTTCGGGGGTGATTTTACTGCCCGGTTGAACATGGATCTGCGTGAGACCAAAGGCTGGTCTTATGGGACTTATTCGCAAATCCCGAGCCGCGCTGATCGTATCGCCTTTGGCATCTCCGCTCCTGTGCAGACCAACCAGACCGGGCCGTCGGTTGCGGCGTTGCTGGGGCATCTGAAGGCTTTCACCGGCGATAAGGGCGTGACCAGCGACGAACGCGATTTGACTGTCAACGGCAACATCCTAGAATTGCCTGGCAGCTATGAAGTATCGGGCGCCGTTATGGGGCAGATGCAATCTGATCGCCTCAATAAACGGCCGTTCAACTATGTCGAAACATTGTCCGAACGTTACAGCAAGCTGACACCCGCGGAGATGACCGCTGCGTTCAAATCCAAAGTTGATCCGGGCAAATTTACCTGGGTTGTGGTCGGCGATGCGGCAAAGGTAAAATCGCAACTTGAACCCCTCGGTTTGCCGATTGAAATGGCCGCGGATGATGCTACCAAGGCCACTGCTAACAACAATGTTACTAGCAAATGCCCTACCAATGAGAGGAATTCAGACATGGCAGCAGTAGATGGCGATTGGGACGTCACAATCAAAAGTCCGATGGGCGACCAGAAATCGGTTTTCACCGTCACCAGCGACGGCGGCAACTTTTCGGGTAAAGTCGCGGGTTCACTCGGTTCGATGGATGTCAAAGACGGCACCGTCGATGGCAACACGCTGAACTGGAAAATGGACATGACTGTGCCGATGCCGATGACATTGGAAGGCACCGCAACTGTCGATGGCGACAACATCAGCGGCGAAGTAAAGGCCGGCGCCTTTGGTTCGATGGCGATGAGCGGCTGTCGCAAAGCGTAATTTGAGTTGGAGCGCCATGAGCGTTCCATTCTAAAACACTCATTAATTAAGAGGCCGGGCCGCTCTCCTGCAAAGGGAAGCGGCCTTGTCGTATTGGTCTGCTGTGCGTATGAATACATATGACGGTGTTTCATAACAGAAAGTGATATTCGCATGAGCCAGCTTGCATCTCCCGGCCAGCTTCGCATGTCGCTGATCCGCTGGGCTTTATTTGTCATTCCTACGATCATGTTTCTGGGCTTTCTGTCGGGAACCATTTCGGGGTCCGGAGAGGATAACCGCTGGTTTCAGGAACTGATAAAGCCTGCATCACAGCCACCGGGCTGGGCGTTCGGCGTTGTCTGGCCGATCCTGTATTTCATGATCGGCCTGGCCTTTGCGATCATCCTAAACGCGCGCGGTGCGCCACAACGTGGGCTAGCGATTGGATTGTTTCTGACCCAAATCGTGTTGAACCTGCTTTGGTCGCCTTTGTTTTTCGGCCAGCATCAGGTCAGCAATGCTTTGTACCTGATTGTCGCGATTTTCCTTGCTGCTCTGGCAACGACCTTTGTCTTTGGCCGCATCCGCAAAGCAGCTGCGTGGTTGATGGTGCCCTATCTCGCTTGGCTAAGTTTTGCGACGATCCTGAATTACCAGATCGACCGATTGAACCCCGGTGCCGAACGCTTATATGTTCCTGCATCAAGTGAACAAATCGGAGGATAGTTCGGTGCAGAGTGAAAAACGCATTTTCGATGATCTATCAAAGGTCATCACCGGTATCGCGGGAACAGTTGCGGGCATGGGCCGCGAAGCTGAGGCAGGATTCAAAGACCGTGCACGCGAATGGGTGTCCGGCCTTGATGGCGTATCGCGCGAGGAATTTGATGCTGTAAAAGCAATGGCGGCAACTGCGCGAGCCGAGGCCGATACTTTGAAGGTGCGTGTTGCTGTGTTGGAGGCGGCGCTAGGCGCAAAAGCTGCGCCGAAACCGGCTGCCCCCAAGGCAAAAGCTGCGCCGAAAGCGAAAGCGGCTGCGAAGCCCCGCGCTCCCAAATAGGACCAAAGCGCTCACCTCTTCCATGAAGGGTTTGTGACCTTATCCACAACCCGCCCACAGACTTGTGCGCTTATCTGCGCAAGGCGGGTTGCGCGCGATTCGTGAAAGGCGCATTCACCGGCCAACAGCAAAGCAGGGCCGCAATGCGCGATCAGGAAGAAGAATTTACCGAGATGGAGCGCGAGGAATCGGCGCCGCTCGATATGCTTGCCGCCCTTTTCGAAGCGCGCGGCTGGGAACATGATGTCATCAGCGATGAGGAAGTCACCGCTGAATTCAAAGGTAGCTGGACCAGTTACCAACTCCGCGCAATCTGGCGCGATGAAGATAATGCTCTGCAATTATTGGTCTTTCCAGACGTCACGGTTCCAACTGAAAAACATGAAACCATCTATAAAGCACTCGGCCTAATCAACGAGCAACTCTGGCTTGGCCATTTCGATCTATGGTCGCAAAATGGCATCATACTGTTCCGCCATGGCAGTCTGCTTCCGCCCAACGGCATGCTGGGCGTCGATCAGGCGCAGACGATTATTGATGTAGCACTTGATGAGTGTGAGCGGTTCTACCCGGTATTTCAGTTTATCATCTGGGGTGAGAAAAGCCCCGAGGATGCGCTGGCCGCAGCGTTGATAGAGACGCATGGCGAGGCTTGAGCGGCTAAGCTTACTCTAAAGAAACTGGTCATCCTGAAACAAGTTCAGGATTACGATCTTGTATTTTTCCGCCGCAACCCCGCTTCAATAAATAATGCAAAGTTGCAATAGCCATCGGTTTGGCGGGATCGTCCTGCCATGCGCGGGATTCCACGTTGGCCATTGTCCGGCCCAGGCGCGTGATTGTGCCGACGGCATAGCTAGGCCGCATTGTTCCGCCGCGCATGAAATCCACGGTGACGTTGACTTGCTTAAACCGCGCATCATCGTCACGCTCGCGCAAGGCATAGGCAATCGCAGCGACCGCCGCCATTTCCAATAACCCCGATATTGCACCGCCGTGCAGAAAGCCGGGACGCCCCTGCACTTTTTGGGCAAACGGCATCGTGATTAGCGGGGAGCCGTCGATTAGACCATCGATCGTCATTTCCAAGCTCTGCGCATAAGGCGGCAGCTGTAGTTCGCGAAGCGCCTCGGTCATGATACTCTGTCGCCGATGCGGATAAATGTTCCCGTCGCGTGGGCGAGGGGTTCATCAATATTACCGTTATGTGCGATGCCGCGGACAAAGGCCATGCTGTGGGTCAGGTGGTAGCATTCTCCTCGTCCAAACACCTTTGCTCCTTTGGGCGATGGCCGCAAATAGTCGAGCCGCAGATCCATCGTTACCTGCGGACGAAACTCACCCAGTCGGTTCCAGATCGATAGCGAGGTTGCATTATCCATCAGGCTGATGATCGCCGACGATGCGAGCACTCCGGATTCCGGGTCTCCGACCAAATCTGCGCGCCAATCCAAGCTGAGCTCAACCCACTCTTTCGTGTGGTCGGCATATTCCATACCAAGATGTCCGCCGTGTCCGAATTGGCTTATCAGACGCATGATAAGCGCGGGATCAAATCCATCGGGCATTGGCAATTTTGAGAGATCAACGCCTGACATTGATTAGCTCTCCGGTCCAAAATAGCGGGTGGTGGTGCGTGTCGGAATGCCGTCGATGCTGGTGTTGCGGCCCGCAGCTTTTTTCAACCAGTCCGCCTCGGCAAGATTGGAGTGAGCCTTTTTCAGTGTCTCGCGCTCGCGGTCGAATTCCATAAAGGGAATGCCCCAGCCACAGCTGGTCTGAACGCATTCGACATCGATCAGAAATATCTGCCGCGTGCCCGGAAAAACCTCGAAATGGTTTGCCAGATCATCCCAGCCGTTATCCTGCGGCAATACCGCCGTTCCGCGCCCGTAAATCCGGAGGATCAAAGCGGGCTGATCAAAATTGCAGAACATCAACGTGATCCGCCCGTCGATCGAGAGATGCGCATGCGTTTCATTCCCAGAGCCCGCAAGGTCGAGATAGGCGACCTGTGTGGGCGAGAGCACACGAAAGGCGTCATAGCCCTTTGGCGACAGGTTGATGCGTCCGTCGGCAGCCGCAGTCGCGGTGAAAAACATCGGCTGCTTGCCGATCATTGCCACATGCTTGTCGTTCAGTGTTTCGAAAAATTCAGCCATCGACGATCTTTGGCGGATGGAAGAGTGGCCGTCCAGTGGCTTGAGACGCAACAGCCGTGACGAGCGAATCGACCGGATCGCAAATTTCCAAAAATTCGTCATTCCCGCGAAGGCGGGAATCCATCACCTGCCGCTGAAATTTAATGAGCCGGTGATGGACCCCAGCCTTCGCGGGGGTGACGAAAAGTGGAGTAAGAGTTCGGTATTCAACAGACCGTTCCCGGAATTGGCACACCAAAGGGGCCTTTGCATGGCTTTTTCGGTCTCGGTTCTGACTGAGCCCCGCCCATGCCGCCCCCGCCGATGCCGGTCATAAAACTGGCGAAGGATTGAAAACGGGCTTTTGCTGTCCATTCGATGTTCCACACCGCTTTGGGGTCCGCAGGCTTTGGCGGGAAGGCGAAATTCTCCTCGGGGCCAAAGGCATTCATGCTGCCAAACATCATGCCGTTCGCCGCTGTTTTGGCTTCGGCTGGGATCGCGCAGGTCGTCTGCGACGGCGGCATCACATTTTTCAAACCGATCTGTTTTTGCACTTCGGCGGGCGTCAGATACCCCATGCCCTCGCTGAAATCGCGATTGCCGGCTGATGTCCACATCACCATGTCACCGCCCTGACCGGCGCGGTCCATGCCGCCCATCGCCCATGCGGCATAGCCTGTTGCGGTCGTAACGCTGTTCCAGCTGAGCTGGATTGCTGCTGCTGAATCGGATGCGTTGACGCTCAACGCGCCCATGTAATTGTTCGCTAGGCTGAACTTAATTTCAGGCGTAAAGTTGCTGGTGACGCGGTGTTCACCAATGATCGACGACCCCGATTTTGGCTGCTTACCGCTTTTGCCATTGGGCCACCAAGCGGCGTTTTCGTCACGTGCCCTAGCTGCGGCAGCATATTTACCCATTGCGCCCGGCGGCATGGCCATTGGCGGCATTTTTGCCGTCGGCATTTTGGAAAAATCGATGATGAACGGCTGTCCCTTGGGTGCCTTGTCATGACAACCCCAGAATATCAGCATCCGCCCTTTGGGCTTTTCCATTTTGTCATTGTTATCATAATCACGCTCGACCGGCTGTTGGGTTCCAGTGCTCGGAGAATCCCCAAGCAGCGGGGCCGATTTACCCATCTTGGCAGCGGCCAAAAAGAAATGATCGCCCTTTTCGGGTTGCACCGGTGCGGCGATTGTCGATTCCAGTCGCAGATCGAGCATGCGATTGTCGCCGCCACCGCCCAATATGCCGCCAAGACCGCCACCCATCAACGCGCCCATGCCCATGCCAGACATAGTGCGCACGTCCATTTCATAACGCGCCTTGGGGCCGGTGGTTTTCTGCGCAGCACTTGGCACCACGACCAAAGCGGCGGTAAGAATTGCGAACGACGAATAACGGAGTGAAGGACGCACAGAATATTCTCCCAATGAAAGGAACTTTGTTCCCGAAAGACGGTGCGACCCTTTTCTGAGGAGATGATAACGCCAACGCTTTGATCGCGCAAGCTATCCCGCAGTGCCGCCGACGGTCAGTGCACTAACCAACGTTGTCGGCTGGCCCACACCAGCGGGAACGCTTTGCCCTGCCTTACCGCATACGCCAATGCCCTCGTCGAGCGCCATGTCGTTGCCGATGCCGATGACTTTCTGCATAGCAGTCGGACCATCACCGATCAGCGTCGCGCCTTTGATCGGGTCGCCTAGCTTGCCATTTTTGACAAGATAGGCCTCTGTGCAGCTGAATACGAATTTGCCCGAGACGATATCGACCTGTCCGCCGCCAAAGCTTTTGGCAAAAATACCGTTCTTAACGCGGCTCAGCAACTCGGTAGGATCATCATTGCCGCCGCGCATGAAAGTATTGGTCATCCGCGGCATCGGCGCATGTGCATAGCTTTGACGGCGACCATTGCCAGTGGGTTCAACGCCCATCAGCCGCGCGTTCAGCCGGTCCTGCATATAGCCTTTCAGAATACCATCCTCGATCAGGATATTCTCCCGCGTCGGTGTGCCCTCATCGTCGATTGATAGCGACCCACGGCGGTCAGCCATTGTGCCATCGTCCACTACAGTCACACCTGGGGCGGCGACGCGCTGACCGATCTTGCCCGAAAATGCCGATGTCCCCTTGCGGTTGAAATCGCCTTCAAGTCCGTGGCCGACAGCTTCATGCAGCAAAACACCAGGCCACCCAGGGCCAAGCAGCACAGTCATTTCCCCCGCAGGCGCGTCGACCGAGCGCAGATTGACCAAAGCCTGCGCCAGCGCCTCATCAATCGCGAGGTTCCACTGTGCGTCTTCAAACAGCTTATCGTAGAGATACCGACCGCCAAAACCATAGCTGCCCGTTTCGCGGCGGCCATTTTCTTCAACGACGATGCTGACGTTTAGGCGGACCAATGGGCGGATGTCGGTTGCGACAAAGCCATCGGCGCGGACGATTTCAACTACCGTCCAACTGCCCGCCAAAGTTGCCGAAACCTGCGCTACACGCGGATCGCGCGCGCGCGCGGCGGCGTCGATTTGTTGGCACAGCTCAACCTTTTTGGCGAAAGGCACCAAATCGAGTGGGTTACCGTCGGTATACAGATGGCGGTTATTCTGTCGGGGCGGCGCAGCATGATCGCCCTTTGTCGGATCAAGCAATTGCAATGTTTCGCCCGCACGCCGGATTGCGGCTTCGCTTAAGTCATTCGCGTGACTAAACCCCGTCATCTCGCCGGAGACACCGCGCAGACCAAAGCCCGATCCGGTGGAATAATCCGCCAGTTTCAACCGGCCATCGTCAAAACCAAAACTCTCGCTGGCACTATATTGCAAATACAGTTCACCATCGTCGCAGTTTTTCAGCGCGTCGCGAGTGATGCGAAGTGCTGCGTCGGGATCAAGAAGGCCGGGTTGGTAAAGATAGCTGCGCGGGTCTGTATTGTTCATGCCACCGATATAGGCATTCACGCGCGGAACGAAAGAGCGATTAGCTGCCCTTTTTCACTTTGCCTAAATCGGCGGGGCCACCGACCAAAACAAAACGCCGGTCGCAATAGCCGCAATCAACAGCGCCACTCTCGTCAATTTCCAACCAGACTTTGGGGTGACCGAGGGCAGGCGGCACATCGTCACCGCTGCCATCACAGGCAATGCGGTTGGAGCGGACAAAAAACGTTTCAGGCGTATCGATCATTTGGCGCGATTAGCAAATGCTTACCGCCTGCGCAACGCCGCGCTTCACTGGTAATTCAGTGTTATCGTCCACGTGCCGTTGTAAGTTCCCGGCGTCTGGTTTGCGCCAACATCCAATGTTGCACCAACGGGAAAATTAAATATCCCCGTTGCCGAGTTGATACGGAATCTTTGCGGTGTCGTTGTCAATATCGCTGTGGGCGTGCTACCCATAACGAAGGTGTGCACCCGCATCGGAGCACCGGGCCCGGTCACGAAAATACTTGCCGTGCCCAACGAAATGTCGACGCGCTGATTGTTCGTTCCCATTCCAGCAAATCGGGCGGGCTGGAATCCCGTGCCGATCAGGATCACATTGCCTGTTTTGGTACGTGTTCCATCGGGTGCAACGGTAACCGTCCCGGCAGTCGACGCTCTGATGACTTTGCCAAAGTCCAGATTTTCGACTTTGATAAACTCTAGCGGACGGACAATGGCAATCTGAGCATCGGCAACACTTTGTTTAGCAGAAGCAGGCGAAGCGACCACGAGTGCCACAGTCGCGCACGCAGCAATTGCCGCATAAAACCGTTTCGATGTTGCCCCGTTCATCCGTCGGCTTTCGCAGTAAACTCTGAACCGGATAGTAGGCAGATATGGTTAACGCACCGGTAATTTGTAAATTATTGAAAATCCAGCGTGATCGTCCAGTTGCCGTTATAGGTTCCCGGGGTCTGGTTCGCGTTGACATCCAGTGTCGCGCCGACGGTTAATTCAAACGCGCCGTTGGCTTGGCCCTGGACCTGAAAGTTGCGCGGGTTGGTGGTAATGACTTGTCCCGGATTTGTGTTGCCTCGAAACAGGCGCACAGTCATCGGTGCCCCCGCGCCGGTTAGTTGGATTGTATTGCTAGCCACCGAGAGCTGGACCGGTGAATTTCCGCTCGGCTTGCGTCCTGCGAACTCGGCGGCGTGATGCAAATTGCCGATCAGCGTAACGCCGCCGGTAGCCGTCCGGGTGCCGTTGGGAGCAACAACGATAGTTCCGGCTGTCGCACCGGGAATAACAACGCCGAAATGCAGATCCTCAACTTTAAAAAATGTGCCGCGTTCAACGATGGCAACCTGAGCATCAACGACCTCTGTTTCCGCGCACGCAGGGGCGGACACGGCACATGTTGCCATGGCCAATATGCACGCGAATCGCGTGCCCTGTGCTGAACGGTTTGCCCCTATCATGCCTTACCTATGCCATAGGGCGGCAGAACAAGGTCTTTCGGTGGTTGGTTAATATCGAGTAACCGCCGTCCGCCTTGGCATTGCGTCGCTTGGCATGCTTCGCTATCGCTTTGGATATGATCCATTCTGCTATATCCATAGATGCTATCTCCAAAACTTATGATACCGGAAAGCGGGCGTTGGACGATGTCAGTTTTGAGGTGGAGCGCGGCTCGATATTTGGCCTACTCGGCCCCAACGGGGCAGGCAAATCAACGTTGATCAACATATTGGCCGGGCTTGTTCGTAAAACATCTGGCCATGCGCGCATCTGCGGCTTTGACATCGACGCCAATCCGCGCAACGCCAAAGCATCGATTGGCATCGTCCCGCAAGAAATCATGTTCGACCCGTTTTTCACGCCGCGTGAGGCGTTGGAATTACAGGCAGGGCTTTATGGCGTTCCAAAGGCGCAGCGCAAAACGATGGATTTGCTGCGCGCGGTCCGGCTGGAGGACAAAGCTGACGCCTATGCGCGCACATTGTCTGGCGGTATGAAACGGCGGTTGCTGGTGGCCAAAGCGTTGGTGCATTCGCCGCCGGTAATCATATTGGATGAGCCGACGGCGGGCGTCGATATCGAGCTACGCCAGCAATTGTGGGATTATGTGGTCGAATTGAACAAGGCGGGCACAACCGTCGTGCTTACAACGCATTACCTTGAGGAAGCCGAGCAGTTGTGCGACCGGATTGCGATTATCAATCACGGCAAGCTGATTGCCAATAAGCCGACAAAGGAATTGGTCGGCATGGCGCGGGAAAAGGCGGTAGTGCTGACGCTTGACCGCGATATCGCGGAGGCTCCAGCGCACAAGGCGTTTGAAAAGGTCGAGAAGTTTTCAGACCGGATCGTTGAGATTACCTATAACAAAGACCGGATGAATGCCGGGCAGGTTCTGGCCGCTGTGCAGGAACTGGGCTTGGGCATTATTGATGTGACAACCAAAGAGGCTGACCTTGAGGATGTGTTCCTCAGCCTGACGAGCGGGAGTACCGAGTAGCGATTATGGCACACAAAACGCAAATCATGTACGTTGAGCTTAAGTCGGGATTTGGGGATTCTGGCCCAGCGCGGATTACGCGCGTGCGCTACACCAAAAGTGGGCGAGGTGTTTATTTCGGAGACAAATTATTGATACGTGGCAGCGGCATAAGCGGCAATTTTTTTGATGAAGCCTCGGGCGAAGAATATTGGGTATCAGGCATAAAGAAAAATGGTCAGGATCGGCATTGGGCTGGCTCGGGGTCTGTTCAAGTGGATGAAGATGTTCGGGCCGAATACGAAGCAATGTTGGCTGGTTAGGATCATTTTTGAATGCAAACCGATATTCTCATCATTGGATCGGGAGCCGCCGGGCTAACAGCTGCACTACAATTGGCGCAGAACTATCAGGTGACAGTGCTTGCCAAAGGCGCATTGTCTGATGGCGCAACGGCTTGGGCGCAGGGCGGGATCGCGGCGGTGCTGGAGCCCGGCGATACTTTTGACAGCCATATCGAGGATACGATGGTCGCGGGCGGCGGCCTGAACAACCGCGAGACTGTTGAGTTCGTCGTTGAAAATGCACCAGCGGCGATCCGGCGCTTGGCTGAACTTGGCGTGCCGTTCAACCTCGATGGCCCCGATGAAGGCGACTGGCATCTGACGCGTGAAGGGGGGCATAGCCACCGGCGTATTGTCCATGTCGATGATGCGACCGGATGGGCAGTGCAACAAGCGCTGGAAATGGCAGCAAAGGCCAACCCGAACATCACTTTGGTCCCTGATATGGTCGCCATCGACCTGATCGTCGGTCGGCATCAGGAACGGTTTTCAACTAATGGCCGCGTCCATGGCGTCTATGCGTTGAACAGGACCAGCGGCAAGGTAGAGGCTTTCACGGCGCGTGCTACGATCTTGGCAACCGGTGGGGCAGGGCGGACGTATTTGTATTCAACGGCCCCTCGCGGCGCGACCGGTGACGGCATCGCGATGGCGTGGCGGGCGGGCTGCCGCATTTCCAACATGGAAATGATGCAGTTCCACCCGACCTGCCTGTATAACCTTGAGATCAAAAACTTCCTGATCACAGAGGCTGTGCGCGGCGAGGGTGGCATCTTGAAAAACCCCAAAACCGGGCACCGTTACATGCCCGATTATGATGAGCGCGCCGAGTTAGCACCGCGCGATATCGTCGCCCGCGCTAATGACGCAGAGATTAAACGCGATGGCCTTGATTTCGTGCATCTCGATATCAGCCATAAAGACCCGGAATTTGTGAAGGGGCATTTCCCCAACATTTACGAAAAGTTGATTGGGCTGGGTATCGACATCACCAAAGAGCCGATCCCAGTGGTTCCGGCGCAGCATTATACGTGTGGCGGTGTGTTGGTTGATCTCGATGGCCGCACCGATGCGCCGGGGCTGTATGCAGCGGGTGAGGTCACGCAATCGGGGCTACACGGCGCAAACCGCCTTGCGTCAAACTCGTTGCTTGAATGCTTCGTGTTCGGTGACGCCTGCGCCGCGCATATCGATGCCAACTGGGACACGTTACCGCCGCCACCGCCAATTCGCGCATGGGATGAAAGCCGCGTCACCGACAGCGACGAGGAGGTCGTCATCGCCCAATGCTGGCGCGAAATCCGGCAGTTTATGTGGAACTTTGTCGGCATCGTCCGCACGACCAAAAGGCTGGAACGCGCCAAACACCGCATCGATCTGCTGCGCCGCGAGGTCGAGGATTATTACAGCCACTTCCGCGTCACGCCCGATCTGATCGAGCTGCGCAATCTGGTCGAGGTCGCTGATCTGATTATCCGGTCCGCACTATCACGCCACGAAAGCCGCGGTCTGCATTACACGCTGGATTATCCCGCGATGCTGCCAACGGCAGTGGATACGGTGCTGGTGCCTTAGCTTAATAATGATACCGGCACTGCGCGATTTCCAATGCTTGCGTGTCGCCTTTGCCCGATACGCGATAGACGAGCCTGTGCTCTTGATTGATCCGCCGCGACCACCAGCCTGATAAGTTGCCGCCAAGCGGTTCTGGTTTTCCGATGCCTTTGAAGGGATGGCGCTGGCATTCTTCGATCATGTCGTTGATCTTGGCCAGCAACTTGGTGTCATTTTCCTGCCAATAGAGATAGTGAATCCAAGAGCGTTCCGAAAAGATTAGTCTCAAAGTTTGATCAACTCGCGTTCAACGCCTTTACCGGCATCCAGACCGGCGATGCTTTCAAGAAGATCGCGGGCATTGGCCGGAGAGCGCAGCAGATAGAGCGTTTCCTCAATCGACGCCCAATCGCTTTCGGAGATCAATACTGCACCTTCTCCGCGCTGGCGCGTAATGGCAATGGGCGCGCTGTCCGCAACCACCTTGTCGATGACGGCTTTCAGATTCTCGCGGGCTTCGGAATAGCTAATGGCTTGCATTGCATTTACATGGACAATCTCTTGTCCAATGTCAAGTCAGTGCTTCCGATGTGTCCACCAGTGATGGATGGCCACTATCACGCTGCCAATCGCTAACCCCGCCATACCCGACAACCCAGCATCAACCAACCAAGCCAGCGGGCCTTCATGCAGGTCAAACCATTCGGCGGGATGAAATCCAAAGCCGTGGACGATTATCTGGCCACCAACCCATAGCATCGCTGCGGTGCCAACGATGGACAGGAATGCCAATAGCTTTGGCATGCCTCGTACCAGCGCACGGCCCAAAGCCCTTGTCGCGCCCAATTTGCGATTGGCCATGTTCAGCCCGATATCGTCCATTTTCACGATCAAACCGACCACGCCATAAACCGCAACGGTGATGCCTATTGCCACAATGAACAGCGACGCGCCTTGCATGTAGATTGAGGGATACGTCTCCGCCACTTCCTTGAGTGCAATCGCCATAATCTCTGCGGAAAGGATGAAATCGGTACGCACTGCGCCAGAGACCATGATCTTTTCATGATCGGCGCTGGATAGCTCGGCGACTTCTTCGGCCAAAGTTTCTTCGTCATCATCGGTCGCATCGCGGAATTTTTCGACGACTTTTTCTGCGCCTTCAAAACACAGATACGCACCGCCGACCATCAAGATCGGCGTGATCATCCATGGCGCGAAATAGCTCAACAACAATGCCGCTGGCAAAATGAACACCAGCTTGTTGATCAAAGAGCCTTTGGCAATCCGCCAGATAATCGGCAGCTCGCGATCAGGGGTAAAGCCTGTCAAATATTGCGGTGTTACCGCTGTATCGTCGATGACAACGCCCGCAGCTTTCGTGCTTGCTTTTCCCGCAGCGGCGGCGACATCGTCAATCGATGCAGCGGCAACTTTGGTAATCGTGGCAATGTCGTCAAGAAGTGCGGCAAGACCGGATGGCATGAATATGTCCTGTAAGCGAGAGGTTGCGATCCTGTTAGACGGTGAAGGCGGCGCTTGTCGATATGGGTTGTAGACGGCATGATGCCGAAAACAGGATTGGAGAAGTTATGCAAAAGGTTTTGCTAGCAATATTGGCTATTGTGCTCGTCGGTGAGCCCATCCACGCAAACCTAGGTGGACCGACGCCCGAGGACGCGGCGGAAGTGATCCTATCAAAAGCGCCAATTATCGATGGCCACAATGACACGCCCGAGCAACTCCGTGAACTGTTCGGAAATGATTTTTCCAAATTCGATCTTCAGGCGTTGCCTGCCGATATCCTCGCCAAGACGCACACCGATATCCCGAACCTGCGTAAAGGACATGTTGGCGGGCAATTTTGGTCGGTCTGGGTCGATCCAGCGTTGCCCCAGCATGAGGCGGTGACCCGAACGCTGGAACAGATCGATACCGTCAAACGGATGGTCAAACGCTACCCCGATACGTTTCAGATGGCGTTGACTGCGTCTGACATAGATGCCGCAACGAAAAGCAAGCGCATCGCCTCGCTAATCGGCATGGAGGGCGGGCACAGCATCGGCAGCTCGCTTGCCATCTTGCGTGAAATGTACCGCGCCGGCGCGCGCTATATGACAATCACCCATTTTCTGACCACCGACTGGGCCGATAGCGCCACCGATGCGCCAAAGCATGATGGCCTTTCGCCCTTTGGTGTCGAAGTGATCAAGGAAATGAACCGGCTGGGCATGATCGCAGATATCAGCCATGTGGCCGAAACGACGATGCACGATGTGCTTGATGTGTCGACTGCTCCGGTGTTGTTCAGCCATAGCAACGCCCGCGCGCTGCTCGATCATCCGCGTAATGTGCCAGATGGTGTGTTGAAGCGGCTGCCCGCGAATGGCGGCGTGGTGATGGTGACGTTTGTGCCGATCTATCTCAGCCCCGATGTGCTGCAATGGGATCGAGACAAAACGGCACAGGTTGCCCGGTTCAAGGCCAGTTTTATCGGCAATCCTGACGGGGAGAACGCGGCCATGGAAGCATGGATTGCGGCCACCCCGTCGCCCAAAGCAACCGTCAAACAGGTCGCCGATATGATTGACCACGTGCGCAACATTGCAGGAATCGACCATGTCGGCATTGGTGGCGATTTTGGAGGCGTTGATACACTGCCAGAGGGGCTTGAAAATGTGTCGAAATATCCCGCGTTGTTCGCCGAGCTGTTGAGGCGCGGCTATTCGGAAAAGGATCTCGCCAAGATTGCGCAGGGCAATGTGTTGCGCGTTATGCGCGGAGTGGCGGCGGTGGCAAAGCCTTAGCCGTCAAAACCCTCCGTCAGAAACCGTTCGGCTATCGCTGCGTGGAGTGCCGCACCGCGTGCCATGACGCTGTCGTCGAGCACCATGCGGTTGGAGTGCAGTCCGCAACAGCTGCGCCAGTCATCCCCTTCATGGCTGGCCCCCAGAAAGAACATCGCGCCGGGAACTTGCTCCAACACATAGGCGAAATCTTCGGCGCCCATGATTGGGGTTTCTAGGGATTTCCAGCTTTCTGCGCCGAACACATCGGCAATAACGCGTTGCCCGAATGCGACTGCGGCGGAGTCACACAGGGTAACAGGAAAGCCTTGCTCGATATGCACTTCGGCAGTGCAATTATGCGCGGTGGCGATGCCGGGAGCGAGGCGGTGGAGCTCCTCGGCAACGTGCGCGCGCTGATACGGGCTGAGCGTACGGATCGTACCGAGCAAATGCGCGGTTTCGGGGATGATGTTATTGGTTGTTCCCGCGCTGATTTTTGCAATCGTGACAACAGCAGGGTCGAACACAGACACTGTCCGCGTCACCATCGTTTGAATCGCGGAGACGATGGCACAGGCAACGGGGATTGGATCAATGCTGTCATGAGGCATTGAGGCATGGCCGCCAGCGCCTTTGACGGTGATCGACAGCACGTCAGACGACGCCAGCAACGCGCCTGCGCGACCGGTAAAGATACCATGCGGCGCGTTAGGCATGATGTGGAGGGCAAAGGCTGCATCGGGCAGCGGGTCGATCAAGCCATCGTCGAGCATGAAGCGCGCGCCGTGATGGCCCTCTTCGCCCGGCTGGAACATGAAAACGACGGTACCTGACAATTCATCGCGCCGCGCGCACAGCATCTTTGCTGCACCCACCAGCATGGCGACGTGGGTATCATGGCCGCAGGCGTGCATTGCACCTTCGATGGTTGATCCATAATCAAGGCCTGTGTCTTCATGCAACGGCAGCGCATCCATATCGCCGCGCAGCAACACAGTCCGGCCATTTGCGGGGCCGCGCAGGATCGCGATCAATCCGGTGGTCGATGGCCCTTCGCGAAACTCTAGCGGCAGGCCTGCAAGCGCAGCTTTGATCTTTGCCAATGTTTTGGGGTTTTGCAGGCCTAATTCAGGCTCACGGTGAATGTCGCGGCGCAGAGCGACTAGGTCCGGCAGAAGGCTCTCGGCGTCATCGCGCCATATATTGGCGAAGGGGGGCGTGTCAGTCAGTGTCATTATCACCGTCTAACACGCCCGTGGCGCAATCACCAACATGGCTTAATCGTCTATGCCGACGGCCACATTCTGAGCCGGACCACCACGACGGCGAATGCCGAGCAGGATGTTGCTTTTGTTTTCAGATTTCGCTTTCTTCAAAGCGGCAACAAGGTCAGCAACCGAATTGATTGGCTGATAATTGGCGGCGACAATGATATCGACACGTTGAACGCCGACTTGGGCAGCGCTGCCCGTGCCTGCGATGTCGACGACCAGACCGCGTGTATCAGCAGGCAGCCCAAGGCGGCGAGCGATGCTGGCATCCATCGGTATGACGCTGATTCCAAGGGCATCACGCAACAATTTTGCGTCGCCCTCGGCGACGTCGCCTTGGAATTCCTTCTGTTCTTCTGGGTCGAAGTTACTTTTCGCCATTTCTTCTTCGGTAGGGCGCGCGCCGACCGTTGCGTTGATGGTCATCGTTTTACCTTCGCGCAATATCTCCAACGGGATTTTGCTGTTCGGTTTGATGCTGGCAACGATGCGCGACAACGTCATATCCGGCGTGACCTCGCGGCCATTGACCTTCATCACGATGTCACCTTCTTTCAGGCCCGATTTCTCGCCGGGCTGACCTGCAATCACATTCGTTACTTCTTCACCCCGGTTTTTTGGAATGCCGAGCGAATCAGCCAACCGTTCATTCACGGCCTGTATCGCAATTCCCAAATAGCCTCGTTCAGGACGAACGCCTTTTTTCAGCGACTCAATGACGGGTAACGCTTCCTCAGCAGGGATGGCAAAACCAACACCGATATTCGCGCCAATGGGCGAAATCAGACGGTTGTTAATGCCGATAACTTTGCCCTGAATGTTGAATAAAGGTCCGCCGCTGTTGCCGGGGTTGATCGCGGTGTCGGTCTGAATAAAGCGGTCATACGCGCCGCCTGCGCCGATGTTGCGCTGCAGTGCGGAGATAATGCCGGCAGTCACGGTGCTGCTCAATCCCAGCGGGTTGCCGATAGCAATCACCCAATCGCCAACGCGGTTCTTGGCGGACGATTCCATTTCGACAAAGGGCAGGCTCGTTGCGTCAATTTTCAGCAAGGCGACGTCTGACGTCGGATCGCGGCCGATGATCTTGGCCGTGTATTCCTTACCATCAAAAAGGGTGACCGTGACGCGGTCGACGGCTTTGCCATCGGGGCCGCCAGCAACGACGTGGTTGTTGGTGACGATATAGCCGTCAGTTGAGATGATAAAGCCGGAGCCACCGCTTTGCTGTTCTTGCTTTTGCGTTACTTTTTCGCCGGTAAACGGGTTGATGCCAGCAACGACTTCGACTTTTTGCTTCGTCGCAATGTTGACCACGGCAGGCTGCAATTGTTCGACCAGATCGGCAAAGCTGTCTGGTGCACCTTTGGGGGCGATGCCTGTTTGCACGAGCGCAACGTTTGCGGGAACAAGGCCGCTCGGGCCACCGGGAGTGCCGGTTGAAAGGGCAAAGGCGCTGCCCGAAAGCAGAAGCAGAGCTGTAACTCCATAAGCATAACGCACTATAAACGTCCCTTCATATTACAAACTGGCTGGCAGAGGTGACTGCCAAATATATTACAAACGCCTGACCCTCAAAAGCTGAACGCCAATTGAATGGATTGAATGCGCCCATCCCAGCCGGACGAACCACCGCCCGGCTTCGACAAACGTCATCCCCCATCGCGGAATTTGCGAAGATAGTCGCTGTTAGGCGAGAGGATCACATTGGTTTTCCCGTTTTCGCCTTCCTCGCTGAAGGTTTTGCGATAGGATTGCATCGCACGGAAGAAATCATAAAAATCCGGGTCTTTGTTAAAGCTTACAGCATAAATGCGGGCAGCTTCGGCTTCGGCTGTCGCGCGAATGATCTTCGCCTCTTTCTGCCCCTCGGCATCAATAGCGATTGCTTCCTGACGTCGCGCACTGGCCATGCGGTTGAATGCTTCGGTCAACGGTGTGCCGTCGGGCAGGTCGGCGCGTTTGATTCGCACGTCGATGATTTGGGCACCATAGCGGCTAGCTTCGCGGTTCAGCGATTTTTGGATGTTTTCCATGACTTCGCCGCGTTCGGGGCTTAGCAATGTGGCAAACGACCGCTTACCAAGTTCGTTGCGCAACCGTGATCCAAGGATTGTTTTCAACTGGTCGCGCAGCCGTTCTTCGGTGCGGCTGGTTTTATACATCAAAATCGGTCGCGTAATCCGAAAGCGAGCAAAGGCGTCGACCTGCAGACGAAGCTGATCGGTTGACAAAACCTCTTGCCGTTCCATTTCGACGCTCAGGATGCGTTTATCGATCAGGTTGATCTGTTCGACAAACGGCACGCGGAAGGCAAGACCGGTGATGCGGTCGCCAAAACGTTGCTTGGGCGTATAGCCGTTAACGACGCGCAGCGGCGTTCCGTAATTGCTGATGATCGCCTGTTTAGTTTCAGGCACAATCGATACCGTCTGCATCAACAGCACGATCAGGCCGAGGGTGATCAGGCTAAGGACGATCGGGTTGCGTAATACTGCGCGTTCCATCATTTCTTCCCTGTCACAGTTAAGCCTTCGTCAGGTGCCTTTTCGGCACGACGACGAATTTCGGGGAGCGGAAGATAGGGCATGACACCGCCGCTTTCGACGATGGTCTTATCCACTTTGCTCAACACTTTTTCCATGGTTTCGTAGTATAATCTGCGCTTGGTAACGTTTGGCGCGGTTTTATATTGCTCGTAAATCTTGTCGAACTCGGCGGTTTCACCCAGCGCTGTCTCAGTCACGCGACTGGCATCGGCGCGTGCGTCGTTTAGATAGCTCTCGCGGCGTTGCTGTGCTGCGTTGACCGCGCGGAATGCATCATTGACCTCGGCTGGCGGATCGGATTGCAAAATCGTTACGCGCTGAATGTTCACCCCTGAGTTATATTCTTTCAGGATCGCTTGCATGCGGGACTGCACCTGCGTTTCGATCTCGCCGCGGCTGCTGCCGAATGCCTGGTTCAAATCGAACGTAGCAACGGCTGCGCGCATTGCGCTTTCGGCGACTTCTTGAACGGTGGTTTCGGGCTTATCCATCTGAAACAAAAACCGTTCCGGATCGCGGATCGACCAGCCGATTTCATACGACATGTCGATCAGGCTACCGTCCTTGGTCAAAACAAGGTTGTCGTTGCTAGCCTTTGGCGAACCAATCGTGGTCCGGCGGATACCCTGAGTATCGATTTTGGTCATCTGCTCAAGCGGTGCGGGCAAAGTCAGCGCGATACCTGAACCAACAGTACGTTGGTATTTGCCAAAGAAGGTGACGACGCCTTGTTCCTGTGAATCCAGACGATGAACGCTGGTCCAGCTGATCCATAAAACGGCGAGGCCGATTGCGATGACGGGCCACCAGCTTTTGCCGTCAGCGCGTTGCGGCAATCCACCAAAGCCGCCGCCTTTTTTGCCGCCACCACCGCTACCACGAAACAAATCCTCCAGCGATGGCTTGCGCGGTTTTACGTCGTCGTTTTTTTGCTGCTCCCACGGATTGACCGGCCGCTTAGGTTCTTCAACTGGGGCCGCGGATTTACCGCGCTCCTTTTTAGGATCGCCGCTACTACCGCCAGATCCAGAAAAATCCCACGGGCTTTTCGGCTCTTTCGGGCCATCAGTGTTCAGTGGGCGTGGTGCGCTATCGTCGTCTTTTTCCATCATGACACGACATATAGGAAGGGTGTTTGCATAAAAACAGTGTCATTCCCTGAAATCTGATTCTATTCGCTGTGACCATGATTGAGACTGGACAGCTAGAGGATGCAATTGCGCCGATTGCGGGCAATCGCGCGGGTGCAATTCGGGTGAAAAACGGTACGATTTCGTTGCTGTTGGATGTGACCGGATTGGAGCCAAATGCGCGGGCGGAATTGGAAATGGGTGTGCGCAGTGCGATTGCGCAAATTGCGCCTGATGTGCCGATCAAAATAATGCAGACCGCAGAAAGGCAATCGCAGCGATTGATAGCAATCGCCAGCGGCAAAGGCGGCGTTGGCAAATCGACGCTGTCCACCAATCTGGCCGTCGCAATGAAGCGGCAGGGTCGTCCAGTTGGCCTTGTCGATGCCGACATTTACGGCCCATCACAACCAAGACTGCTTGGCCGTGAAGACGCAAAGCCTGAATCGGAGGGCAAAAAAATGTATCCGACACTCGGCGCGGGTGATGTGCCGTTTTTGTCGATGGGGCAGTTGGTAAAACCGGGACAGGCAATTGCATGGCGCGGGCCAATGGCGGGGCAGGCCCTGTCGCAATTGGTCGATGCCCATTGGGGCAACGTCCGCGAAGTGATCGTTGACATGCCACCGGGCACAGGCGATATCCAGCTATCGATGGTGCAAAAACATAAGCCCGTCGGTGCAGTGATTATCTCTACCCCACAGGATTTGGCGCTGATGGACGCGGCGCGCGCGATTGGCTTTTTCAATCAAGCACAGGTGCCGATCATCGGGCTGGTTGAAAATATGGCGGGCTATATCTGCCCGCATTGCAGCGAGGTGAGCGACCCGTTCGGCAGCGGCGGTGCAGAGGCTGCGGCCAAAGAATTGGGTATACCGTTTTTGGGCCGCATTCCGCTGGACATTTCGATACGCATTGCAAGCGACGAAGGCGTTCCGCCTGCGTTGGGCGACGGACCGATCGCTAAGGCCTATGCAGACATTGCGCAAAAGGTGAGCGAATGGCTGGATACACGGCATGAGTGAAGGCCTGTCACGGCGCAATTTGTTGATCGGTGGCGGGATTGGCCTTGGGCTGATTGTCGCCTGGCAAGCATGGCCGCGCGAATATCGCGCCAATATGCCCGTTGGCAAAGGCGAACATGGTTTTGGCAGCTGGTTGAAAATCGCCGAAAACGGGACGATCACTATCGCGGTTCCGCAAAGCGAAATGGGGCAGGGGGTCTATACAGCGCTGGCTCAGATCGTTGCGGGAGAATTGGGAGCCGATTGGCGCGCCGTTGCTGTCCAGCCCGCACTTGCCAGCCCCGAATTTGCCAACCAGACTTTCGTTCGCGAATGGCGCGCGGCGATGTTGCCGACCAGCATCGCGGCCTCGGTCGGCGGCGACCTTGCCGACAGCGTCAGCGACGACTGGGCCGAACGGAACGCTTTCATGATAACCGCCGGTTCAACGTCGATCCGCCAGTTTGAAATGCCGTGCCGTTTGGCAGGAGCTGCCGCGCGCGTATTGCTCTGCCAAGCCGCCGCCGCGCGTTGGAACACCAATTGGGAAGCGTGCGAAGCGTCCAATGGCTTTGTCACATTAGGCAAGAAAAAGATCGCCTTTGCTGACCTCGTAGCTGAAGCCGCCGAATACGACGTGCCCGATCCTGTGCCATTGCGTGCATCGCCACTTAACGGGCTTTCGGGCAAAGAGGCGGTGCGGCTGGATGTTGCCGCAAAGGTTGACGGCAGCGTCAATTTCGCTGGCGATGTCCGGCTTCCGGATATGTTGTACGCTTCGGTCAGGGCAGGGCCAATTGGCGATACGCGGTTGAAATCGGTTAACGTCAAAGGCGCGGCCAAGATCAAAGGCTTTGTAAAGCTGATCAAAACCGAACGCTGGGTTGCTGCGCTTGGCACCAACTGGTGGGCGGCGAACCGCGCTTTGGATGCTGTCTCGCCCGTATTTGAAACGACCGGCCGCATGCCCGACAGCGCAGTGATGAACGCGACACTCGACCGCATGTTGAGCACCGGTACAGGTTTTCGCATCCATAAAGAAGGCTCGTTTGAGGCAACGCTTGATAAGGCCGCTGGAACGCGGGTGTTCAAAAGCCAATATGCGGTGGCTCCCGCATTACACGCTCCCATCGAAACGCGCAGTGCGACCGCGCAATTTGAGAACGGTCGGTTGACCCTATGGCTTTCCAGCCAAGCCCCCGAAGCAGCTCGCCAAGCGGCTGCGAATGCCATCGGCATTTCAACCGACGACGTGACCCTTATTCCCATGCAAGCAGGCGGCAGCTTTGGGCGGAACCTAGACTCGCTGATCGCGGAACAGGTCGCCGTTCTTGCCAAACAAGCCGAGCGCCCGGTACAATTGATCTGGTCGCGGCCCGAGGAGTTCATGCGTGATATGGTGCGGCCACCGGCGCTCGCACGATTGACAGGAACCATCGACGTGTCTGGCCGAGTGCAGGGGATGTCGGTCAAAATTGCCGTGCCCGCCACTACTCGGCAGCAGATGAAGCGGTTAAGCGGCGCTACACCCAGTGATGCCATCGCATCGGTGCGCGGCGATGCTGATCCATTGGCGCTCGATGGTGCCATGCCGCCTTATGCCATCCCGAATATCACGGTGGCGCATTTCCCGGTAAACCTGTCGTTGCCGACCGGCCTGTGGCGCGGCAATGCGCATAGCTACACGACATTTTTCATCGAATCTTTCGTCGATGAATTGGCCCATGCGGCAGGCGTCGAACCTTTGTCTTACCGGATGCAGATGCTGGTCGGGCAAACCCGGCTGGCTCGTTGTCTGACCGGTGTAGCCGCTCTATCAGGCTGGGATGGCGGCGCTGGCGGCAGCGGCAGAGGCATCGCTTGTCATTCGATGTATGGCAGCCACATCGCCGTTGTTGCCACCGCACGCACCGACGATAGCGGCGTCCGCGTTGATCGCATTTCCGCGATGGTCGATTGTGGTCGGCTGATAAATCCAGAATTGGCGCGGCAACAGATAGAGGGCGGGATCGTCTTTGGCTTGGCCCAAGCATTGGGATCAAGCACCAATTACGAAAATGGCCTGCCACTGGCACGGCGTTTTCGCGATATTGACCTGCCGCTGCTTGGCGATATGCCCGAAATCGAGGTCGAGTTTGTCCGCAGCACCGAAGCCCCCGGTGGTGTCAGCGAATTGGGCGTTGCAGCGGTTGCCCCAGCAGTCGCCAATGCGCTGTTTTCTGCGGCAGGCTTAAGGCTTCGTGACCTGCCGTTATTATCAAGTGGATTTTGATGCTTTTACCTTCTGACCATCCAGCGGTTGCTCCGCCAAAGATCGGCGTGCTGCTGGTCAATCTCGGTACACCAGAGGCTCCAACCACAGGGGCCGTGCGCCGATATTTAAAGCAATTCCTGTCCGACCGCCGCGTCGTCGAGATACCGCCTTTGATTTGGCAACCGATCCTACGCGGGATAATCCTGAACACACGACCGAAAAAGTCGGCGGCGAACTATGCCAAGGTGTGGACTGACAAAGGATCGCCATTGGCCTTTCACACAATTGCGCAGGCAGAGGCGCTTGCTGCACGCATGGGAGATAAAGCCGATGTGCGTTACGCCATGCGCTATGGCGCGCCGGCGATTGGCGATGTGCTGGTCGAAATGAAAGCCGCCGGATGCACCCGTATTTTAATCGCACCGTTGTACCCGCAATATTCCGGCGCAACGACGGCTACGGTGCAGGATGAGGCGTTTCGGTCATTCGCCGCAATGCGCTGGCAACCCGCGATCCGCACATTGCCGCCTTATTACGATGACCCGACTTATATTCAGGCGCTCAAATCCTCGGTTGAGACAGGCTTGGCAAAGCTTGATTTCAAACCCGATGCGATCATCGCTAGCTTTCACGGCATGCCCGAACGCACGTTGCAGCTTGGCGACCCCTATCATTGCCACTGCCGCAAAACTGCGCGTTTGTTGTCAGAGGCGATGGGCCAGGAACTGACCGTCGCGTTCCAATCGCGCTTTGGTCCGGCAAAGTGGCTGGAGCCTGCAACGGATAAAACGCTGGAGCGATTGGCGCATGAAGGCGTCCGTAAAGTGGCTATTTTCGCGCCGGGCTTTTCTTCCGATTGCCTCGAAACTTTGGAGGAACTGCAGATGGAAGGGCGCGACCTGTTTGTCGAGGGGGGCGGAACCGATTTTGCCTATTTCCCGTGCTTGAACGACAGCAATGTCGGCATGGATATGCTGGAAGTGCTGATCGGCAACGAACTTTCCGGTTGGTGCTGAATAGCTATGCGCTGACGCTTGCGTCAACTTGTTGCCTTGGCTGACTCTGGTTATGCAAATGGTAGAATAAGTCGTCAAACAGGAGAGTGAGCATGGCGCGTATTGCAGTAGTGACAGGCGGCACTCGGGGTATTGGCGAAGCAATCAGCCTGAAGCTTCACGAAAAAGGCCGCCGTGTCATCGCCAATTATGGCGGCAACGATGCCGCCGCCAAAGCATTCTCTGAACGGACAGGTATCGAAGTGCGCCGTTGGGACGTAGGCGATCATGCCGCTTGCCTTGATGCTTGTGCAGCTATTGAGGACGAATTTGGTCCGATCGACATCATGGTCAACAATGCTGGCATCACGCGCGACGCCACGATGATGCGCATGACGTTCGAACAATGGGACGAAGTGATCCGCATCGACTTGACCGGCTGTTTCAACATGGCAAAGGCTGTATTTCCCAACATGCGCACGCGCGGCTGGGGGCGGATTGTCAACGTCGGCTCGGTAAACGGTCAGGGCGGACAAATCGGTCAGGTCAACTATGCAGCGGCAAAATCGGGCATTCACGGCTTCACCAAATCGCTCGCGATGGAAGGCGCCAAATACGGCGTGACTGCCAACGCGATCGCACCGGGCTATATCGCCACTGACATGCTGTCCTCGATCCCCGAAAACGTAATGGAAAAAATTGTGGCGCAGATCCCCGTGGGCCGGTTGGGCCAGCCAGACGAAATCGCGCGCGGCGTCGAATTTTTAACCAGCGATAATGCAAGCTTTGTCACCGGTTCGACATTGTCGATCAACGGCGGGCAGCATATGTACTGATGGAGATACCTTACCATCCGCCGGTCAAATATTCGGTCACGATCAATGGCCATCAGACATCGATAAGTTTGGAGCCGTTTTTCTGGGAGAAACTGCGTGCTGCCGCAGGTTCGCGCGGGGTTGCGGTCAACGCGCTTGTCGCGGCAATCGATGCAGAACGCATCAAAAGCGAGACGCCGCCAGGGCTAGCTGGCGCTATTCGCATTTGGCTGGTGCATACAATACAGGCATGAATTGATAAAAAAGCGCCGGCGACGCGGGGTATTGAGGGAGGTGGCGTCGCCGGGCCAATAGATGCAGATAAGGGGGACTTCTCTGCTTCAGCAGGGTGCCGAGAAACGCCAAATTTCCCAATACCGGATATATCCTTAGTTAAAGCCCTGCTTCGACTGCGATGCGTACCGCATCAGCGGCGTTGGACGTTTCCAGCTTTTTGAACAAAAGCATGCGGTGCATCTGGACGGTTTTCTCGCTGAGCGACAGCTTATAGGCGATCTGCTTGGTGCGGAAACCTTGCGCCATTTGCTGCAAAATTTCCCGTTGCCGTGGGGATAGGCGTTCTACGATGGCGGCGGATTGCTCCTGCCTGACTGTCGCAATGCTCTCTTCATCTGCCTTCACCGCGATTTGCGATCCGACGAAATATTCTACCACTCCATCATCATCGTATAAAGGCGCAACCATCACCGCGTTGCGGAACCGGCTGCCGTCTTTGCGATAATTAATCAGCTCAGCCAGCGTCGGGCGGCGTTCGAAAATCGCTTCTCTCAATTTGGCCGTCTGAGAATTCTCTGTGTCCGGCCCGCGCAAGAAGCGGCAGTTACGACCGATCACTTCATCCTCGGAATAGCCAGTCAATTCCAGAAACGCTGCGTTTACCGCTACAATTGGATTGTCGGCCAATTTGGGGTCACTGACGACAGTAGCAATTGGGCTATGCTGGATCGATTCCAGAACAGGATGCTGCTTTCGCGCTGAAACCTTCTTCTCTGTCATCACACTGCGCCCTTCTTGCAGCAAGATGGTATTCTTGGCAGCAATTGGCAAGTGCAATAAGGTGCAATTCAATTGTCGCCTTTTTAATCCGCTCCAACGCGTTCGATATCTGCGCCAACCAGTTGCAGCTTTTCTTCCAATCTCTCGTAACCGCGATCGAGGTGATAGATGCGCTGCACCTGCGTTTCACCCTCGGCAACCAATCCGGCAATAATTAGGCTCATCGAGGCGCGCAGGTCGGTTGCCATTACTGGCGCACCTGTCATCCCCTTAACACCGTGGACAATCGCCGTGCGGCCCTTGGTCTCGATGTGCGCGCCCATGCGGTTAAGCTCTGGCACATGCATATAGCGGTTTTCAAAAATCGTTTCGGTCAGCACGCTAGCGCCATCGGCCATGCACAGCATCGCCATAAACTGCGCCTGCATGTCAGTGGCAAAGCCGGGATAGGGCGACGTAGAAATTGTCAGCGGTTGCAACTTTCCATCAGATGCAACGCGCAGCCCGCCCTTTACGGCCTCAACGGTAACACCAGCCAGACGCAGAGCATCGACCGTCGCCTGCATCTCGGGTTCGTTTGCCCCCACGAGCTCAACATCGCCGCCGGTCGTGGCTACCGCACAGGCATAGCTGCCCGCCTCGATCCGGTCAGACATTACGCGGTAGGTCGCGCCGTGCAGCCGGTCTTTGCCGTGGATGGTCAGGTCGGATGATCCGATACCCTCAATCTCTGCGCCCATCGCGACCAGCATATTGCACAGATCGACAATCTCTGGCTCGCGCGCGGCATTGTGGATCACGCTGGTGCCTTTGGCGAGAACAGCAGCCATCAACACATTTTCGGTCGCACCGACCGAGACTACAGGGAAAGAATAGCTGCCACCGGGCAACCCGCCTTTTGGCGCAATGGCCTTTACATAGCCGGACGCCAGTTCAATCTCCGCGCCAATCGCTTCCAATGCCTTAAGGTGCAAATCGATGGGCCGGTTGCCAATCGCGCAGCCGCCGGGCAGCGACACTGTCGCTTCACCCATCCGTGCCAACATCGGGCCGAGCACCAAAATTGACGCCCGCATTTTGCGCACCAGTTCATAAGGCGCAACGGACGAGGTAATCCGTGTCGCCTCCAACGTCATTACCCGCCCGAAATCCTCGGGCCGCGATCCGGCGATAGTGGTGGAGATACCAAACTGGTTCATCAAATGCTGAAACCCGTCAATATCGGCGAGGCGCGGCAGATTGCGCAGCGTCAGCGGCTCGTCGGTCAGCAGCGCGCAGGGGAGCAGCGTCAATGCACTGTTCTTTGCCCCAGAGATGGGAATTTTGCCTTGGAGGCGATTGCCGCCGCGTATGATGATTTTGTCCATAGACAGGCTTTAACGCGATGGGCTGTCTGTGCAAGATTATCCTTTGTTCAAAGCCGCCTCAACCTGCGCCAAGCGTTCCTTGCCCCAGAACATTTCGTCACCCACAAGGAAGGTCGGGACGCCAAAGGCTCCGCGGGCGGCGGCTTTTTCGGTGTTAGTGGCGAGTACGGATTTGATATCGGGGTCTTCGGCTTTGGTGAGGATCGCGGCGCTGTCTAAACCGGCTTTGTCGAGCACATCTTTGACGACCGCGAGGTCCCCAGTATTCGCGCCGTGCTCCCACATCGCTGTCATGATCGCCTCGACATAGGGCATGAAGCAGCCCAGATGCTGCGCGGCGACTGCGCCACGCATCAGGTATAGCGAGTTGATTGGGAAATGCGGATTCATTTTGAAAGGGATGTTGTGCGCTTTCACAAAGCGGTCGAACTCCAGCATCTCGTAGTTCCGCTTAGCCGGCGTGTCGGCATAGCGCATCATCGGGGCTTGGTTGTTGGTGAGTTTGAACAGGCCGCCGAGCAGGACGGGCGTGTAGATCACCGTCGCGCCGGATCGTGCGCATAAATCCGGCAGCATTTTGTGCGCCAGATAGCTGTTTGGTCCGCCAAAATCGAACAGGAATTCTATGGTTTTGGTCATAAGGCTTGCTCGTTTATTGCAGGGATTGCGTTATGTAGCCTAACAGATATACTTTATCGACTTGCATCTAATGATCGAGAAGTCTCAGATGAATAGCATGCCACAATGTCAAAAGCTTTGGCTAAAGCTAAGCCTGATAATCACCGCTTTATTGGCGATGGGCAGTTTGGGCACGCCGGCCTATGCTGAATCGCTCCCGCTTAAGACAGGAACTTACAGCTGCTGGACATTAGCGACGATGTACAAAGCGCCGCCAGGGCCTGATGAACCGAGTGAAATCAACCGCAGAGCGGCTGGCAATGATATTCGCCCTATGGTTGCACCAGGATTGTTGCTGGCACCTGCTGCGTTCGGCAATGTTATTTTGGATGGCAAAGGTCGCTACACAATGCCGACTGTCAATCAGTCTGGAAGCTATGGTTTTGACAAGGCAAAAGGACTGCCGACATTTACTGGCGATCTTGGTGCTATGCAGTTGATGGAATATAGCGGCACAGGCACCAGCTTCGTAGTTCGCTGGGATACGATGAGTTTTCAATGTGCCGTAAGAGATAACGCCCCGGCAAAACCTCCTGCTGCGGTTGCGGTCGGGTCCAAAATTCCCAACGCTGCATTCGTAAGCGCCGTTGGATCGAAGCTATCCAGCGCAAAAGCTTCTGATTTTGATGGGCATTATGAGGGTAGCTATATGTGTGCATCTACCGACACCGCAATGCAGCTTGATTTGCAGGCAAAGGCAGATGGTTCGATCACTGGTATCTTCAAATTCGGCGGATCGATTATGCCGGAGATTAAGTATTCCATTGGCAGCTATTCTATGAAGGGGACATGGCAAGGCACACATTTCCTTCTCAAGGGTGACCAATGGATTGAACAGCCATCCGGCTATGTTATGGTTGATCTTGAAGGTGATCTGACGACGTTAGGAACGTCCGGAACAGTTCTATTCAGCATCTGTGACAGCTTTGCCGCGTGGCGCGTGCAGAACTAGGTTTCAGCGCAACCCGACATTGCCAAAGCGTTTCATGACGCTAGGACGCTAAAAACTCTCACCCCAGGGGCGCAAATCGAGCTCATGCGTCCATGCGCTGCGGTGCTGCTTGTGCAAAACGACATATTGCGCTGCAATAGCATCGGGCGATAGCACTAGGTCGTTGGCTTTTGCCTCATCAAAATCAGGGCGCAGCCCGCGCACAAATTCGGTGTCGATGCCGCCGTCGATAATGCTGTGCGCGACGTGGATGTTCTGCGGCCCCAATTCGCGCGCCATTGATTGGGCAAGCATCCGCAGGGCGGCCTTTGCCCCTGAAAAAGCCGAAAAACCGGCACCGCCGCGGATCGACGCAGTGGCCCCTGTGAAAATAATCGTGCCGCGTTGGCGGTCCACCATGCGCTTGGCAACTTCGCGGCCCATCAGGAAACCGGCAAACGCCGCCATCTCCCACACTTTGCGATACACCTGTGCGCTTGTGTCGGTGATGCCAAAGCGGACATTGGCACCAATATTGAACACCGCAACTTCGATAGGGCCGATATCGCGTTCGATGGCTTCGACCATCGTCACCACCGCCTCTTCATCGCGCGCATCGGCTGGGTAGGCTTGCGCCTTGCGCCCTGAATCGCGGATCGATTGCGCAAGCGCCTCAAGCGTATCGGCATGGCGCGGTCGGCGGTTCACGCAAGCGGTAAGGCCCTCTGCGGCAAACGCCCTCGCAATCGCGCCACCAGTAGCGTCGCCTGCGCCGATGATAAGGGCTGCGGCCATTTTTGATTTTCCTTACGCCGATATTGCTTGTGTCATGGATTGCTTGTCTGTGCGGATTTTGCAAATGATAGTGTGAAAAGAAATCCTTGGGAGCGGAAAATGCGGCTGAAATGCAAATTGTTGGTGGCGATGGCCTCGTGCTTTGTTGCAGCGAGCCCGAGCTTGGCAGAGGAGCTGCTGCTTTCGGGCGGGCCTATTGTGACAATGGCGAAGGATACGCCTGAAACCGTTGAAGCCATCCTTGTCCGCGACGGAAAGATCGTGGCGACCGGATCGATGTTGACCGTCAAAAAATCGGCAACCCAAAAAGCCGAGATGATTGATCTGAAAGGGCGCACGTTGCTTCCCGGTTTTATCGATGCGCATGGCCATATGGGCTATGTCGGGCAGAATGCGGCGATGGCGCAGTTACAGCCGCCACCTGTTGCCGGGGTCACCAATATTGCCGAACTGCAAGCGGTGCTGCGGAACTATAAACGCCCGGCTGAAATGCCTTTGTTGATCGGTAATGGTTATGACGATTCCCAATTGGCCGAACGTCGCCACCCGACGCGAGCCGACCTAGATGCTGTATCGGAAACGGTGCCGATCCTGATTTTCCACGTCAGCGGGCATTTCGCATCGATGAATTCGGCGATGCTGAAACTGGTGGGTTACAGCAGTGAGACGCCCAATCCATCGGGCGGTGTGATCCGGCGCGAGGTTGATGGCAAAACGCCTAATGGTGTGCTGGAGGAAACGGCGGTTTACCCCGTGCTAAAACTGATGGCGCCCAAGAGCATGGAGGCGAACATCGCGCCGCTGATAATGGGCGCGCGTATCTATGCGGCCAATGGTATTACGACAGGGCAGGATGGCCGCGTTATGCCCGAAGCCTGGGCTGCGCTGGATGCCGCCGGACAGCAAAACAGGCTGCCGATCGATGTCGTCGCCTTACTCTCTTTTGACCGCGAATGGCCGACCGATATCCGCACACGGATTGGCAAGCCTTATGCGGGACATTTGCGGATTGGCGGGGTTAAGCTGGTGCTCGACGGCTCGCCGCAAGGACGCACGGCTTGGCTGAAAGATCCGGTGCCGATCCCGCCTGATGGCCAGAAAGATGGCTATGCAGGCTATCCCGCCATCGACTTGAAACTGTTTAACGACAGGCTGGCGGATGCCGCGAAAAACAACTGGCAAGTCTTTGCCCATGTCAACGGCGATCAAGCTGCGCAGGCATTGATCGATGGGGTTCGCGCGAACGGGCTATCGGGTCGGCGGACGATAGCGATACACAATCAGGTAGTGCAGCTTGACCAGCTTAAAGCGATGAAGGATCTTGATATCCAGCCAAGCTACTTCGCCAACCACACTTATTATTGGGGCGATTGGCATCGTGATGTCGCACTCGGCGTCAAACGCGCGGAGTTTATTTCACCGCAAGCAACCGCATGGGCATTGGGTCTGCGGCCCACCGCACATAATGATTCGCCGGTGGTTCCGCCCGATATCTTGCGGCTGGTCTGGTCATCGGTGAACAGGCGGACGCAGTCGGGCGATATCTTGGGCCCGATGGAGCGAATTTCCCCCTATCGCGCCTTACAACAAGTGACGATCAACGCCGCGTGGCAGATTGGCGAAGATGGCGACAAAGGAAGCATCGAGCCGGGTAAGCGTGCTGATTTGGTGCTTCTCGACGGTAACCCCTTATCAGTCGATCCCGGTGACATTCATAAAATTCATGTGGTTGCAACGATCAAGGATGGAAAGACTATCTTTGGCCAATTGACCGGAGAGCCGGTCCAGCAGCCATAAGCCCCAGCGTTACGCCTTTTCCAACGTGCATTGCAGCGGGTGTTGGTTCTCCTTGGCAAAATCCATCACCTGCGTCACTTTGGTCTCGGCAACTTCATAGGTAAAGATCCCGCAGACGCCGACGCCTTTTTGGTGGACGTGCAGCATCACCCGGGTTGCTTGCTCGGTATCCATCTGGAAAAAAGCTTTCAGCACATGGACGACAAATTCCATTGGGGTGTAATCGTCGTTCAGCAGCAGCACTTTATATTGGCTGGGCTTTTTCGTTTTCGGGCGCGTGCGTGTGGCAAGACCGACGCCGGGGCGTCCGCCGCGGTCATCGTTGTTATCATCGCCGCCTTTATCGGGGCCCAGATATACGTGCATGGGATTTTGAAGCTTCATCAGCCTGAAATAGGGTATGACAGGGCAAGTCCGCAAGAGGGGATAATGCGGTAACAAAAAAGCCGCCCTTGCATTGCTGCAAGGACGGCTCTTTGTGCTCCGGTTCGTCTTGGCCTTCCTGCCTCCGAGGAGGAGAGGAGAGGGGGCAGGCGCGCAATAACGGCCCGGTGCAATATCAGGAAAGCTTATGCAGCTTTCTTGAACAGGTCCGCTGCAACCGCAAAACGGTTGGAGATTGGCTGAAACATGTCATTGGCAAGCTTAACCAAAGCTTCGGTGTTCTTCGAACCCTGAGCGATGGCAGTGTCAAAGCTCTTACGAGCCAACTCGCCCTGAAGCTTTACGAAATCGGTAGGCGATTTCACAGCAGTCACTTCCTTGACGGCGGCTTGCAGTTCTTCAAAATTCTTCTTGGCATATTCGACGTTGGTCTTGCCGAGTTCCTGCGCGCCAGTGGCGACAATCTTGCCGGCTGCAACCATCGCTTCGATGTTTGCCTTGTTGAATTCGTTCGCATTTGCAGCAATCAGCTTGCCTTTTTCGGCAGCAACGGTTGCTTTTTCGCGCATGTCGGCAAGGAAATCAGTGGCTTTCGCTTGTGCTTCTTTAACGGTTTCGGTCATTTTTGATACTCCATCGGAAAGTGGTGTTTCATTGACAGAAACGATGCGGGTAACCAGCTTTTCCGCCTTCTCAGCGGGAGCTTCGACCTTTTTAACAACGGCAGCTACGGGTGTTGCGGGCGCAATTTTAGGAGCCGCTGCTTTGCGGGCCTTGGTTGCGGTTACTTCACTTTTGCTTGCCATGTTAGTTGCACCATTTCTTCTTTGTTGCACTGCACAATATATCGATGCGCGAGTCGTGTCAATAAAAAATGGTGCAGTGCACAACAAATAAAATCATTGCAAAACAAGTGTGTGGGAAATTACCCCTCTTCCATCAGGAGAGAGGGAGTAAGTCAGTCAATCACGATCCGCTCGAAACGCTCATAATGATAATCGGATGAGCCAAACTGGCTTTCGATCATCGTGGCGCGTTTGAAGTAGTGGCCGATGGCGAGTTCCTGCGTGATGCCGATGCCGCCATGCGTCTGGATTGCATTCTGGCCCACGAATTGCGCACCACGCGAAACCTTCGCTTTGGCTTGGCTTACTGCCGCCATGCGCTCACTCGCTGGCTTATCGAGGTGCAGCGTCGCATACAATGTCATCGATTTGGCTTGCTCCACTTCCATGAACATATCGACCATACGGTGCTGCAACACTTGGAAGCGGGCGATGGGCTGACCGAATTGCTGACGCTGCTTGGCATAATCCAGCGTGCCTGCGTGCAGTCTTGCCATTACGCCTGTTGCCTCGGCGCAGACGGCTACCGTGGCGTTATCGACGATCTGTTCGATCAGGTCGATACCCCCCGCAAGCAATGCGTCACCAGGGATCGCGACGTTTTCGAAATAAATCTCGGATGCGCGGTTGCCATCGACGGTTGGATAATCGCGGCGGACAATGCCCGGCAGGTTCGCATCGATCAGGAACAGCTCAACGCCATTGCGTTCGCGGTGGCTGCCGCCGGTGCGCGCTGTCACCAGCAGATGTGTCGCCCATGGCGCGCAATAGACAACGCCTTTATGGCCGTTCAAAGTATAGCCTGCGCCATCGGCTTTTGCTGTGGTGCGCACATTGCTCAGGTCATAGCGGCCCTGTGGTTCAGCATAGGCAAAGGCGATGGTCGTTTCCCCGCCAATGATGCCGGGGATAATCGCATCGGCCTGCGCGCCGCCAACAGCTTTTAAGGCTCCGCCGCCGATGACAACTGTCTGTAGGTAAGGCTCAATCGCCATTACCTTGCCCATTTCTTCCATAATCAGCGCATTTTCAAGGTGACTGCCGCCAAGGCCGCCGTGATCCTCTGAAAACGGCGCGCTTAGCATGCCCAGTTCGGTTGCCAGTGCTGACCAAACACCGGGGTCGCGCCCCATTTCGCTGTTGATCATTTTCTGGCGGGCATCAAAGCTATAACTATCCGCCAGAAAACGCGACAGCGTGTCGCGGATCATATCCTGCGTTTCGGTGTAGGTGAAATCCATATTGAAAAATCCGTCTCTATCTAAACTCGTCATCCTGAACTTGTTTCAGGATAACACGCGACCGTAGTTTGTTATCCTGAAACAAGTTCAGGATGACCAAGGATAATGGCTGGTGACGAACGATAATGGCTACAGCCCCAAAACCATCTTTGCGATGATGTTGCGCTGGATCTCGTTCGAGCCACCATAAATCGTTGTCTTGCGCGCGTTGAAATAGGTGGGTGCAGCGCGGTGAGCGTAATCAGGGCCGATGGGGTGTTCATTGTCACCTTCACCAAAGCCGCGGAAATAGGGCGCGCCGTAATGGCCTACCGCTTCCAATGCGAGTTCGGTAATCCGTTGCTGGATTTCCGAACCTTTGATTTTCAGCAAGCTCGATTCAGGCCCCGGACCTTTACCAGCGGCTTCGCCTGCAAGGCTGCGCAGTTCGGTAAACTCCAATGCTGTCAGATCGGTTTGCAGTTCAGCGATTTTCCGTTTGAAGAATGCGTTGCTGATTAATGGCTTGTCGCCATCCTGTTCAGATTTCGCAATATCCTTAATCCGCTCGATCCCCCGCTTTGACGATGCAACACCGGCAATGCCCGTGCGTTCGTGCGCGAGCAGGAATTTGGCACACGTCCAGCCCTTATTTTCTTCATAGACGCGGTTCGATACCGGTACGCGGACATTTTCCAGCCACACTTCGTTCACTTCATGCTCGCCGCCAAGCGTGATGATCGGGCGCACTGTGATGCCAGGCGACTTCATGTCGATCAAAAGGAACGAGATGCCTTCCTGCGCCTTTACGTCTTTATCGGTGCGGACAAGGAAGAAGCCCCAATCGGCATGCTGCGCCATGGTCGTCCAGGTTTTCTGGCCATTGACGATATAATCGTCGCCATCACGGACAGCTGTGGTTCGCAGCGATGCAAGGTCGGAACCAGCGCCGGGTTCCGAATATCCCTGACACCACCAGTCCTCTCCCGACAAGATGCGGGGCAGGAATTGCGCCTTTTGTTCGGGCGTGCCGAATGCGTAGATCACGGGGCCGACCATCGACAGACCAAAAGGCATCAAGCGGATGCAATCGGCGCGCGCAGTTTCTTCGGACCAGATGTATTTCTGCGTCGGGGTCCAGCCGGTGCCGCCATATTCGACTGGCCATGCAGGTGCCACCCAGCCTTTGGCGTGCAATATGCGGTGCCAGCTGAGAAAATCCTCTTTCGACATTTCTTCGCCAGCGTCTTTCTTGGCGCTCATATCGGGGTGGTTTTCCGCGATAAACGTGCGCACCTCGTCTCGGAATGCAAGGTCTTCGGCGTTAAATTCCATATCCATGGCAGATCTCCTCAAAAGCATGGCAGGCCAGCGAATCATGCCGCTGGATGCAGAATTTTGGACTACCGGACGTTTACGTAAACGTCAACTAGTTGTCAGGGTGCCTTGGGCTTGTTCGGCCAGCTGATCTCGCCATTGGGCGATACACTCACGCCGGTTTCTGGAAAGTCGCGGGCGGTCAGCATCGCGATCTGTTTTGCTGCCGCATGGTTGCTGTCCAGATACGGTCCGCCGGGCTTGTCCTGCCGCGCCGATACGATGCGTGCCGACTGCAAAGCGCCATCCTTTCCGACGCGGATGTCGGCTATCGGAGCAAGCCCGTTTTCGTCGCGCAGATTGAACGAACCATAGGTCCAGAAATTGCCAAGGCTATAGGCGATGAAGCGGCCTTTATAAACTTCGACAGCGCGAGTGATGTGCGGGCCATGACAGAATACGACGTCTGCGCCTGCATCAATTGCAGTGCGGGCAAAGCTAAACGGATTGCCGCGATCTTCGCCAAGGAACATTTCGGTCGCGCGGGTTACGCGGCTTTGTGTGCGACCCTCTGCACCGATGTGACAGGACACTATAACGATGTCGCCTTTGGTTCCGGCCTCTTGCACCAGACTGCGGACGCGGGCGAGCTCCTGAACTTTCATCAGGCCGGGGTTATGGCCAAATGCAACCAGCACCGCTTTGGTGCCGTCTTTTAATGTTTGCACTCCGAAACGCGTTTCAGGCGTGTCTGCTCCGGACACAGCGAAACCGGCGGAGGTAAGATTTTTAAAGGTAACCGCCCGCGCTGCTTCGCCAAAATCGCGGCTGTGGTTGTTGGCGTTCGACAGCATGTTAAAGCCAGCTTTGCGGATATAGGCTGCATGATAGGGCGGGCTGCGGAAGGTGTAGCAAACGGCTGGGTTGCTGCACGCTTTCGCCCCTTCGGTGCTGCTGTGCATTGTGCCTTCAAAATTGGCGAAAGCCACGTCAGCAGATTTGAACAAGGCGGTCATTTCCTGACCGAGGATTGATGCCGGATCGCCGCCGTCTGTTACTCGCGGGTCGAGATACTCGACGGGATAGTCGCTGCCGATCATCATGTCGCCAACGCCAACGATGCGATAGCCCTCTGGTTTCGCTATGACACTTTGCTTTGCAACAGGCGCGCTGGCGGCCACTCCGGCAAGCGAAAGCGCCGCAATTGAGGTGACCAATAGCCAAGATTTTCGCATGCGATATTCCAGATAAACGATCGGTAATTTACCGGAGATGTAATTTTTTGCGACCCGATTCTTGATTAGCTCCTATCAGCGTTTGGATGCTTCGGAAAGCGCGTTCATTATCATCGATCACCAAGCTGAACTGGTTGGGGTGTCACGCCCAACATCCTCTACCGCGTCTTAACATAGCTGCCCGGTGCGTCTTCGATAGCCTTTAGGCTGCCACCGCCGGGAATACGCGCACCTTTGGCTGCAACCGATTTTGGCGAGCGCCCGGACAACCAGGTTTGCCAATCGGGCCACCAGCTGCCTTTGGTTTCTATAGCACCTTCGATAAAGGCATCGAGCGAATTGACTTTGGCATCGTCATTCAACCAATATTGATACTTCATTTGGGCAGGTGGATTGACCACGCCGGCAATATGCCCGCTTCCCGCCAACACAAATTTCAACGGCCCTTTGAAATGCTCGCGGATTTTCCAGACACTGGCGGCAGGGGCGATATGGTCTTCGCGGCCGGCCTGAATATAGCAGGGGGTTTTAACCTTGGTCAGGTCAAGCGGTGTGCCGAGCGCAGACATTGCTCCCGGTTCGATCAGCCGGTTGTCGCGGTACAGATCGCACAAATAATCCTTATGCCATTTTGCGGGCAGGTTGGTGACATCACCGTTCCAATGAAGCAGATCGAATGCCGGGTAATCCTCACCCAAAAGATAGTTTCTGACCACAGTTGACCAGATCAAATCGTTCCCGCGCAACAGGTTGAACGTCAGCGCAAGGTAGCGACCGTCGAGATAGCCTTGCTGCGATGCCATCGCCTCGACCATCTTTAACTGGCTGTCATCGATGAAGTTGAGCAATTCACCGCCGCGAGTAAAATCTACCTGCGCAGTAAAGAACGTCGCCGCGTTGACCTTATCCTCTTCGCCCTTGGCATGCAGGATGGACAAAGTTGCCGCAAGAGTTGTCCCGGCGACGCAATAACCGATGGCATTGACCGAGGGCACATCAAGCGCGGCGCGCACGGTATCAATCGCATCAATCTGCGCGGCGATATAATCGTCCCAGACTACATCGCGCATCGAACTATCAGCCGATTTCCAAGAGACAATGAAAACGGTCATCCCCTGATCCACCGCCCATTTGATAAAGCTTTTCTCGGCGGTCAGGTCGAGGATGTAGAAACGGTTGATCCACGGCGGAAAGATGATCAGCGGTGTTTCCATCACCGTTTGGGTTGATGGCGTATATTGGAGCAGCTGATACATCGGCGTTTGGTGCACGACCTTGCCCGGTGTGCAGGCAATGTTGCGGCCCAATTCAAACGCATTGGGGTCGGTATGCGTCATCTGTCCCTGCTGCATATCGTGCATCAGATGATTGATGCCGGCCATCAGGCTTTGCCCTTTGGTCTCGACGGCCTTTTCCAGCGCAACCGGATTGGTCAGCGGCGAGTTGGCCGGACTCATCGCCTCCACCACAGTGCGGATAGCAAAACCGATTTTGGCCTTTTGTGCTGGGTCCAGCCCTTCAATCTGGTCCGCAGCGCCCAGCATATAATCAGACATGACCTGATAGCCTTGGCGCATCAGGTCGAACACTGGATGCTCCCATTGTTCGGCATTGAAACGCCTGTCGCGGGGGTTAACCTTGTCGCGGCCTGCGGCGGCGAGCGGTTTTAGAACTTGCCCCCAAGCGTCCAGCGCCTGCTTATATGCCGGCAACGGATCAGCAGCACCGCTGCCAAACTGCTCCGTCATTTTTGCGAAAATTTCAGGGTCCATAAAGGGCGGAAGTTTAGAGGAATCATCCATCAGCAATGCATAGCTTAATGTCGGCTGATGTCTAAGCAAGGATTTATTGTGCAGCGCAGCATTTACTTTCTTATTCAATTGGCGCAAAGGCTCGCGCATCATGACATTTGAAAACCTGCCCCCGCTTCTCGACGAAGCGCTCACCGCGCGTGAATACACCACGCTAACGCCTGTTCAAAACGCCGTTATTGCTCCCGAAGCCGTTGGTCGCGACCTTGTCGTGTCCGCGCAAACAGGATCGGGCAAGACCGTTGCTTTCGGCCTCGCTATGGCGCCTGAAATCCTCGATGGCGGCTTAGTTAGCCTAGCGCGCACCCCTGCGGCGCTGATCATCGCGCCGACCCGCGAATTGGCTTTGCAAGTCAGCCGCGAATTGATGTGGTTGTATCAAAAGGCGGGCGTGCGAATCGCTACCTGTGTCGGCGGCATGGATGCCTCGAAAGAACGACGCGCTTTGAGCCAGGGTGCTCAGATTGTGGTGGGGACACCCGGACGCTTGCGTGACCACCTTGAACGTGGCGCGCTTGACCTGTCGGCGCTGAAAGTCGCTGTGCTTGATGAAGCCGACGAAATGCTCGACATGGGTTTCCGTGAGGAGCTTGAGGGCATTCTGAATGCCACTCCTGAGGGCCGCCGGACTTTGTTGTTCTCGGCAACGATGCCAAAATCTATCGTCTCGCTGGCTAAGCGTTATCAACGCGATGCCCTGCGCATTTCGACTGTCGGCGAAGATCGCGGCCATGGCGACATCAGCTATCAGGTTGTGACGGTCGCTCCACCTGACACGGAAAACGCTGTGGTCAATTTGCTGCGTCTGCACGAAGCAGAAACCGCAATCCTGTTTTGCGCAACGCGCGAAAGCGTGCGGCATCTGTATTCCAAACTGACCAATCGCGGCTTTAACGTCGTCGCGTTGTCGGGTGAGCATAGCCAAGCCGAACGCAACACCGCTTTGCAAGCATTACGTGACCGCCGCGCGCGGGTTTGCGTTGCAACTGATGTCGCCGCTCGCGGGATCGATTTGCCGAACCTGTCTTTGGTGGTTCATGTCGAGCTGCCCCGCGATGCCGAGGGATTGCAGCACCGATCTGGTCGCACCGGCCGCGCTGGGCGCAAAGGCACTGCTGTATTGATCGTGCCGTATCAGCGGCGCAAACGCGTCGAATCCATGCTGCGCGGCGCAAAGATCGAGGCGGAATGGATCAAAGTCCCGACCGCCGAAGACATCCGCGTCAAGGATCATGAACGGTTGCTGGAAACATTGCTGACGCCCGTTGAGATCGACGAAGACGACCGCGCACTGGGTGCAAAATTGCTGGAAACATTAAGTGCGGAAGATGTCGCAGCGGCGCTTGTCCGTTCGCATCGCGCAAAAATGCCGGCGCCCGAAGAATTGCTGGATGATGGCAATCGCGAACGCGAACGGCCATCTGATAATCACCGCGATGGTTTCGACGACTCATCTTGGTTCCGCCTTAACATCGGTCGCCGCAACAATGCCGATCCCAAATGGATATTGCCATTGCTCTGCCGCCGTGGCGGCGTGACCAAAAACGACATTGGTGCCATCCGCATTACGCCCGACGAAACTTTTGTCGGCATCGCAGCGTCGGCAGCGGCTCGCTTTGCCAAATCGGTGGCGCAACCAGGGCATGACGAAGACAATGACGTTGAAATCGTCGCCTCCGATGGCCCACCACAGATGGATCGCGCGCCGCGCCGCAGCAACAAAGGTGCGCCAAATTCAGGGCGCGAACGCCTAAGCCCCAAGCCCTTTGGTGGCGGCCCGCGTCGGGACGGCCCAAGCGGTGGTGGCCCCAATTCAGGCGGAGAGGGCAAGCGTCCGTTCCGCAGCGAAGGCCCGCCACGCACCAAACACGGCGTGAAGTTCAAAGCAAAGGGCAATCGCCCGCGCTAATGCGGCGTCGTTGATCTAACAACGCGGTCTTTTTGACGGTTCAATCTTGCTGGCAGCCGATTTTGCTGCCACGAGAGACGCATCTGTTTTATAGCAAAAGGACTTAGCCATGCCCCGTTCGACAGTTATCGCATATTGTGCCGCCGTTGCTTTTGTAGGACTTGGTGCCGCTGGCGTCTCGGCCTTTGCAGCCGATGGTGCAAAGAAATCGCCCGCGAAAAAGGGATTGCTGATTCTCTACAACGGTCAGAAATTTCAGGGCGATTATTTGGAAATCAAGAAAGCCCGTACAACCATGGGTGAAGATATGCGCGTCGGCAGCATTGCAGTATTCCCCGGTGAATCTTGGGAAATTTGCGAAGGCGCGCGCTTCAAGGCGCCTTGCCGTATCGTCACAACCGATGAAATGGGTCTCGGCAGCGTGATGATCAACTCGGTTCGTCCAGCGAAGCAGCCTGCACCAGCTAAATAGGCTTGTCACCCAACAACCAAGGCCGCGATAATGTCCGAAGAATTCTACCGCATGAAGCGCCTGCCGCCCTATGTCATCGCAGAAGTGAATGCGATGCGTGCGGCGGCGCGGGCTGGTGGTGAGGACATTATTGATCTGGGCATGGGCAACCCCGATTTGCCGCCACCGCCGCATGTGATTGAGAAACTGTGCGAAGTCGCGCAGAAACCCGATGCGCATGGCTATTCAGCGTCAAAGGGCATTCCCGGATTGCGCAAGGCGCAGGCCAATTATTACGCGCGCCGCTTTGGCGTTGATGTTGATCCCGAAACCGAAGTTGTCGTGACGATGGGGTCGAAGGAAGGGCTGGCAAGTCTGGCCACCGCGATCACCGGTCCGGGCGATGTCGTGCTCGCACCCAATCCCAGCTATCCGATCCACACCTTTGGCTTCATTATCGCAGGCGCGACGATCCGGTCGGTGCCAACGACGCCTGATGAGAATTATTTCAAGGCGCTAGAGCGCGCAATGGTGTTCACGGTGCCGCGCCCGTCGATCCTTGTCGTCAACTATCCGTCGAACCCGACCGCCGAAACGGTGGACCTTGCTTTCTACGAACGGCTGGTGGCGTGGGCGAAAGAGAATAAGGTTTGGGTGTTGTCAGACCTTGCCTATTCCGAGCTGTATTTTGATGGCAACCCGACGCCCTCGATTTTGCAGGTAAAGGGCGGCAAAGACGTTGCGGTTGAGTTTACGTCATTGTCGAAAACTTACTCAATGGCCGGCTGGCGTGTCGGTTTTGCCGTTGGAAACCCGACATTGATCGCGGCGATGACGCGGGTCAAATCCTATCTCGATTATGGCGCGTTTACACCGGTGCAAGCAGCGGCCTGTGCCGCGCTCAACGGCCCGCAAGATATCGTTGAGCGGAACCGCGAACTGTATCACAAGCGCCGCGATGTGCTGGTGGAAAGCTTTGGCCGGGCAGGGTGGGATATCCCGCCGCCACGTGCATCGATGTTCGCATGGGCTCCATTACCGCCAGCGCTGGCGCATCTGGGCAGTCTGGAATTTTCCAAGCAGCTGCTGACCCACGCCAAAGTCGCAGTCGCGCCGGGCGTTGGTTACGGAGAGGACGGAGAAGGCTTTGTCCGCATCGCGATGGTCGAAAACGAACACCGGCTGCGGCAGGCTGCACGCAACATCAAACGCTATTTGCAGTCGATGGGTGTGAACACGCCAAGCCAATCAAAGGCAATTTAGGTTTGGTTTTGGCTGTCTTTTGTGGCGGGAAGCAGTTGGTCTGTTTGCGCTAAGATTCGGTCGTTAGCGGCGGATTGAATTCATGCGATAGCTGACATAGCCAGACTCACTTTGAGATGCTGCACAATATAGTGAGAGAGTTGTGGCATTCTAACATCAGACAGTGAACCCGACATAGGCAATTAGCCCTTCGACCGTGTCCGGCAAAACGCCTTGGGCCTCTAGCTCGCCCAAGTTTACGCGCTTCCACCTCTTGCCAGCGCGATAGCGACGGCTTTCAAATATCGCCTGAGCTACGCGAGTGAGCCACGCCTTGATAATGGCTTCTCCATCAACCCGATCTATACGAGCCTGAATGCTGACGTTACCGTGTTGATCTGCCGCCAGGATCAGCCTTTGCCCGGCGCCGGAAAAAACCGCATCGTCTAGGCTTTCGGCCCAATGTTCGAGATACGCGCGTGCATCCGTGAGGTTACGGAAGACAGCCACATCTCCTGGACAAGTCTCATCTGGCCCGTCGTTAACGAGAACGATGTCATGTAGCCAAGTGAGCGATGTCATTGCACTTGCTTGCCCCAGAAGAGCTATGTCCGCAATCTTTTCGACTCTCGCCGGTCTCATAAATGTTCACGGAACGGCCGCTTACCCAACTTCAAATCCAAAAACCCGACAATCCGGACCCCCCAACAAAGCTGCCATTCCTTGACGTTCGATTCCGCGACCTCCACTTTAGAAGCTGAACCGGATGGAACTCAACGCAGAAGAAGATACCATAGTGTCGGTATCGCTAACTACCCCCGCCGCGCTCTTGCCTTATCGGCTTCATTCCGGCATCGAAATTTTATGTCCAAAAATGATTTTGCCTTTCACCATGCCTTCCGCGTCCGCTGGTCAGAAACCGATGCGCAGGGTGTCGTGTTTAACGCGCGCTATCTGGATTATGCTGACATCGCGATAACCGAATATTGGCGCGCCGTGGGTATCCGTTTGGTTGACCGCGACGAGCCGCTGGAATTTCATGTCAAAAAAGCAACCGTCACTTGGTTTGCGCCGATTAAGCCTGACGAGATGATCGTGGTTATGGCGCGTACGCTGGCGACGGGCCGTACGAGTATGACGCAGACTGTCGAGATTCACGGGGCAAATGAAGCGGGCGACGACGATCTGCGCGCCGAGGTAGAGCTGGTAAGCGTCTATGTTGATTTGGATTCGCATCGGCCCATGGTGCTGCCCGAATGGGTGCCGGGGCTGTTCGCCGAATTTGACGCGCGGGTGAAACAGCCAGCCTGACTTTCAGGCTCCTGACCCCAAAAAAGTTCCGATCCATTTTACGCTGTCCTACACGCCGCTGGATGTAGTATGTTCTGCATATGTTTGATTTCTCGCGCCGTTATGACCCCAACGCCAGCCCACAAAGTTTCCGCTGGATGGCGGAAAGCCAGCGTCGCTTTCTCGAAATATTGGCAGCCAGCGGCAGTGTAGCGCGCGCTTGCGAAGCCGTCTCCAAATCGCGCCAATGTGCCTATGCATTGCGCCGCAAAAGCAAATTTATGCCGTTTGCGGCCGGATGGGACGCGGCGTTGATTCAGGCGCGTGACTGGACCAGTGACCAGATGCTTGAATATGCGTTCTGTGGTGTTGAAGATGTTGCGCATCGCCATCCGCTTTCGCGTCGGCTGATGTGGCGTCGCGGCGAGCCGATTTTGGGTGCCGGGCTGGGCATGGCGCATCTTGCTAGGCTCGATAAAGCCGTCGCTGCGATTTGCGCAGATGCGCCGCGCTATGCAAAGGCATTAAAGGCGCTTCATCACTGGCCCGATTTCCTAAACGGGATATCGGTGGCGCAACCAGATATATGTAACCTTGCCAGCAATTCCGCCATTTCGCGCTTGCAAGATAAAGCTGATCAGGCACAGTCAAATGGCCAAATGAAAGGGATCGAATAGCATGGGTCAGGAACGGATGGAGTTTTTCTATGATCTGTCGAGCCCTTGGACGTATCTTGCGTTCACTAATCTGTTCGGGGTGATGGAGCGCACCGGATATTGCGCGCGGCTGCGGCCGGTGTTGGTCGGCGGGGTGTTTAACGCTGTAAACCCCGGAGTCTATAAAGCGCGCGAGGCAGCCGATAACCGGCGGCTGGCGCATAGCTGGAAAGTGTTGAAAGACTGGGCTGTGCTGGCAGGGGTTGCGATGAACTTTCCGTCGCAATATCACCCGGCAAAGAGCGTGAACGCGATGCGGTTTTGCTGCGTTCTGGCCGACGATATGCCGGGGTTGGTCGAGTTTTCGCGCGGAGCATTTGAAAGCTATTTTGGTGCCCAAGAAAATTTGGATGATCCAGATGTCTTGGTGGCTGTTGCCAATAAAGCCGGGTTGGACGGAGAGGCGATGTGCGCCGCATCGCAATCCGATGCGGTCAAAGCTTTGCTCCGCACCAACACAGAGGAATTGATCGCACGCGGAGGCTATGGCTCGCCGACGATATTCGTCGATGGCGACGATATGTTTTTCGGCAATGACCAGCTGCCTTTGGTTGAGGCTGCACTTATGACAAAATCACCGCAGCCCTAAGCCTGTCGAAGGGCGTTTCCCGGCGGGACGTGCTTCGACAGGCTCAGCACTAACGGTTAAAGAGGAAATGAAGGAAAACCCTATGAACAACGACCGCGTCACGATCACTATGCTCAACGACGGCATCGCCGATGTTCGCATGAACCGGCCCGATAAAATGAACGCGCTTGATCCGGCACAGTGGGCAGCGTTGGCTGAGGCGATTGACGCGCTTAATGCCCAAAGCGGCCTGCGCGTCGTTGTATTGTCGGGCGAGGGCCGCGCGTTTTGTGCAGGGCTCGATCTGGCAAGCATGGCGGGGGAGCGCGAACCCGGGACAAGCAGTACAGGCCACAGCCTTTCCGAACGCACACGCGGTATCGTCAACGACATGCAATATGTCGCATGGGGATGGCGTGAATTGCCCGTGCCAGTGATCGCCGCAGTGCACGGCGTAGCTTTCGGCGCAGGGTCGCAGATTATGGCGGGTGCTGACATTCGCATCATCCACCCTGACACCCGCGTTGCGATTATGGAGATGAAATGGGGGCTAGTTCCCGATGTCGGCGGGATGCCCTTGTGGCGCACGCAAGTCGCCGACGATGTGCTGCGCGAAATGATTTATACTAACCGCGAATTTACCGGTGTCGAAGCCAAGGCGCTCGGCTTTGCAACGCATGTATCGGACGATCCGTTGGCGCACGCGATGGAATTGGCGAAGGTGATTGCGAACAAAAACCCACATGCAATCGAGGGCGCAAAACGGCTCTGCAATATTATGGCGACCGCAAGTGATGCCGAAATGCTTCAGGCGGAAAGCGATGAGCAAGTTAAGATCATCCGCAAGCCAAACCAGATTGAGGCCGTGATGGCGGAGATGGGAAAGCGGAAGCCAGTGTTTTTGGACTAAAGCCCGCGCCCGATCAGCTCTTTCATAATCTCATTCGTGCCGCCGAAAATCCGCGTCACACGCGCTGCGCGCCAAGCACGGGCGATAGCATATTCGTTCATATAGCCTGCACCGCCGTGCAGTTGCAGGCATTTGTCCATCACTTCCCATTGCAGCTCGGTGTGCCATAGCTTGGCAGCCGCGCCTTCTTCGGCGGTCAGCTCTTTCTTCAAATGCCGCGCCAATGCCCAGTCGAGATGCGCCCAGCCGACTTGCAGTTTGGACTTGAGATCGGCGAGGACAAAACGGGTGTTCTGGAAATCGAGGATCGGTTTGCCAAAGGCTTTACGGTCGCGGCAGAACTCGACCGTATCATCAAACGCCTTTTGCGCGCTGGCCTGTGCCGATACCGCGATCGAGAGGCGTTCCTGCGGCAGTTCGCTCATCAAATAGATAAAGCCTTTGCCTTCTTCGCCCAGACAATTGGTCATCGGTACGCGGACATCTTCAAAAAACAGCTCCGACGTATCGGCCTCATCCATGCCGATTTTGTCGAGGTTGCGCCCGCGCTTAAAGCCTTCGCGATCCGCCTCGACAAGGACGATAGAGATGCCTTTATAGGCAGGCTGAATGTCGGTGTCGGTTTTGACGCACACCAAAATCAGGTCCGCATTTTGGCCGTTGGTGATATAGGTTTTCGACCCGTTGATGACGTAATGGTTGCCGTCTTTCTTTGCAGTCGTGCGCATGCTTTGCAGGTCGGAACCCGTGCCGGGTTCAGTCATCGCAATCGCGGTAATCACTTCGCCCGACACAAGCTTTGGCAACCAATGCTTCTTTTGCTCCTCAGAACCATAGGACGTCAGATAGTTGACGACGATGTCGGATTGCAGCGAGAAGCCAGTTGCGGCGCGGCCGTAATAGGCCGATTCTTCATCGACGATGGCGTTATAACCAAAGTCCAAACCCAGGCCGCCATATTCCTCCGGCACAGTTGGGCATAACATACCAAGTTCGCCAGCCTTGGGCCAAATCTCGCGCGGCACGATTTTGTCATCCGCCCATTTGTCGGCATTGGGCGCGACTTCTTTGAGCAGGAATTGGCGGACAGTCTGGCGGAACGCCTCGTGATCTTCATTATAAGCAGAGCGGGGAATCAGGTCGAGCGACATCAGCGGGTCTCCAAAGTTGACGCCAAGGACATCAAGTTGACGCCACGGTCAAGGCAGAAATTAATCGCGCGATTAAATTGGTTCTCCAGCGGCGCGTGCACGTTCAACGATTGTCCGTTCGGCATTAGGCAACATCCGATAAGCTGCCACTAACAAAGCCAGTGCTATCGGCGCAACTGCGATCAGCGACAATATGCCGACCCGCAAATTCCCGACCAACTTGCCATCGACCATCGTTCCGGCAAGGTCGGATATCTGCCCGACCATATATGGACCAAAGGATAGGCCTACCAACGTTGTGCCAAGAAAAAAGGCCGCCGTTGCTGTGCCGCGCATGCGGGGCAAGACAAGATCCTGAGTCGTTGCAGCCGCTGCGCCAAGCGCTGTCGCGCCCAAGCATCCAGCGACAAAGTTCATAACGTAAAACAGCGCGGAATTATCGGTAGTGTAGCCAATCCCAATGGGAATAATTGGCCCCAATACGCCAAGGATAATCACCAATATCCGACCGCTGGGATTTTTCGTCCGCAACGCATCAGCAACGCGGCCACCGATGATCACGCCGAGAAATCCGCTCAACGCGCCATTAGCGCCGAGGATAAAGGCGAGTTCGGCTTTCGGCAATTTCAGCACGATTTCGGCATACGGTGCCGACCAAAACGCAAGCGCATAAGCTGCCAACGAAACAAGGCCATAGCCCAAAGCGGTGCAGATAAATGCAGGCGTTCCCCAGATCAATTTGAAGGTCGCAGCGTCGCGTGCGCGCAAGGCACAAGCCCAAGAAAACACTGCATAATAGCCAAAGCCAACCGCCGACCATTGCGGGAAATTGCCGGTCAGCCGGATCATCCAATAGGCAAAGGCGGCGATCGCAGCGCCGGTCACAAGGTTGATGACGAGCGCGGCTGGCCCACGCTGCCACGCGCCCCAAATCGTGAACGGCGGCACGATCATCGACAGGTCACTGGCAAAGGCGCGGAAAGGTGAGGGATGGCTCGGTGTGTCCAGCCCATCCATCGCGCCGCGCTTTGGCTCACGCAGTGTTGCAACCCAAAGGGCAACCAATACACCGGGGATACCAACGGCAAGGAACGCGGCCTGCCATCCCACGAGCTCCATTGGTGCATCGACAGGGTAAGCGGCATTCCACGTCTTCACGATTAGCGCGCCGATAAACAGCGAAACGCCGCCGCCAATATACAGCCCCGACGAATAAATCGCGAGTGCGGTCGCGCGTTGCCGTTTGGGGAAATAGTCCGAGATCAGCGAATAGGCCGTGGGGCTTGCGGTCGCTTCGCCGACACCCACCCCCATGCGCGCCATCGTCAGTTCGACCTGATTGCGCGCGAAACCCGAAAGTGCAGTCATCAGCGACCATAAAGCGAGCCCTACCGAAAGCAGCTTCACCCGGCTCCAGTTATCGGCCAGCCGCCCTAAAGGGATACCGAACAATGCATAAAATACCGCAAAGGCCGCGCCGCCCAAAAACCCCATATCGGCATCCGTCAGGCCAAGGTCCGCCTTGATATCAACCGCCAATATGCTGAGGATTTGGCGGTCGATGAAGTTCAATATGTAGACGACGACAAGGACGCAGAGCACATACCAACTGTAACTGCTGGCATTGGATTGCGATTGGGGGGCTTGCGATTGGGAAACGGCGTTTTCCAATGACTCTCTGTCGCTCACTGCGCTCAACGCCCATCTCCTCGCTCGGTTTCTTTCTCGCCTCTTGGGCTAGCAGAGGCGGCATAAAGCGCAAGCGGGTAAAGGAATTTTAGCCACCGGTGCGCAGCCATAAAGATACAAAAGATACGCATAGGCACCCCCTATAGTGTATCCTTTGTTGCTTTAACGCGGGCATATATGCAGTGGTTGGTTGCGAAGCCCTTCAGCCATTGGGGCGGTTGCCGATGTCAGGCGGAGGATCGCAAAACAAATCCTACATTGCAAGGCTTAGGGCGCATAATTAAGTGCACTGTCACCGAAACCCACTGTCACCGAAACCTTTGTCACCGAAACCTTGTCACCGAAACCTGGAACACGTGTATCTTTTGTTTCAATGGAGTTTGATTCAAACAATACTGATTACAAAGCGTTGAAAGAAAGAGTTCAAAACAAATATGGGACTCCTGATATTCCCAGATTTTGGTGTGATTTGGAAAAAAACCGTTCTTGGTGTTCAAATTCCAGCGCATTCTTGTCGTTTATGGACAGCAATAATAATTATTATTTACGGCTCGAGATGCCTAAATCATATCAACGTGACATTGATACTCTTGTCTCTGATCGCGTTGACGCTTCTTTACCGAAAAATGGAGGCAGCGAATTTTAGGGGTTTTAAAATTAGGGTGCAATTACGAATTACGGCAACAGTTTACTCAACCCCTAAATTCCAAACATGCTGCGCTTAGACTTCCCGCAAAGCCGGGGACACCGAATACGATGTCCCCGTTTTGCTGATCGTCTAAACGCCGATCAAACCTCAATCATGTTTTTGCCGATAGATGTTGCGGCTCGCGCGGTCTTGACGGTGTTCGATGCGCGCCCGTTCGACCCGGCTTAGTCCGTTGCCATCGGCACGGCTGCGGCGTTCGTATTTGCGGATCGACGCTTGTTGTTTAGCGAGGCCTTTGGTTTCGCGCACGGTCAGGCTGCCGTTATGGATGCCATTGACGATGCGGTGTTGTTGCCGGTCTTGACGCTGATTGACGCGTGCCTCGGCGGGCAGGGCGGCGGTCAGCGTACAGAGAGCGGCGAGTGCTAGGGTGATTTTGCGAATGGTCATTTTGAAACTCCTTTAAGTTGGGATTTTCCTGATCCTACAGCTTTAACGCACAATCGGCGTAAACCCTTCGTCAGCTCAATTGCATATCGTCCTGTCGGGTTTCTCTTGAAATTGGAGCGAAACCATCCGATATTGCTATGGTGCGGCCACATCGCCGCGTGTTTTGAGGAGTAACTTGAAATGGCTGAATGGTCTGATCCGCGGGTAACGCAAAACCAAGCGGGCGTTACGATCAATGGCGAAGCAATGGGCTCGGTCAGCGTTGACCAAGGGCTGCGCTCGCACATGCTTAAAGTTTATAATTATATGGCGTCCGGCGTGCTTTTGACCGGCATCGTGGCGTTGCTGTTTGCCCAGTCCGGCATGGCGGCGCAGTTGTTGAACACGCCTTTGCGCTGGTTGCTGATGTTTGCGCCTTTGGGTTTCATCATGGTGATGAGCTTTGGTATGAACAAGCTTTCGACCAGTGCGCTTCAGGCTTTGTTCTTTGCTTTTGCGGCCGTTATGGGATTGTCGATGGCGTCGATTTTCCTCGTTTTTTCGGGTGAGTCGATCGCACGTACATTCTTTGTAACGGCTGCGTCCTTTGCGGGGCTTAGCCTTTTTGGATATACCACGAAAAAGGATCTGACTGGTTGGGGCAGCTTCTTGATCATGGGCGTTGTTGGCTTGTTTTTGGCCTCGCTGGTAAACATCTTCCTGGGATCCAGCACATTGCAGCTGGTTGTAAGCTTCCTTGGTGTGCTGATTTTTGCAGGCCTCACGGCCTATGATACACAGCGGATCAAAAGCGAGTATCTGCATTTTGCTGGCCATGAATCGATCGGAAAGCTGGCGATCATGGGTGCGCTGAACCTGTATCTGGACTTTGTGAACATGTTCCAGTTTCTGTTGAGCTTCATGGGCAGCCGCGATTGATCCAGCTTTCGTTAAGCTGACACGCATTACACAAAGGGTCTGGCGGGAAACCGCCGGACCCTTTTTTTGATGTGCTCGCCGATTGGCCTCTTTATTTTTGAACCAGTATGTGTTGAAGCACGACTAAGGCTAAAAGGGGCGGGGAGTTGGTTGGCATGCATCGATTTAGTAAGAATTTGGCACTTGTTTTCGTGATCGGCGCGGTCGCTGCTTGCGGGCCTACGCCGCCACCAAAACCGTTGCCCGTCCCGCCGCCCGCGCCGATCATCATGGCGCCGCCACCTCCGCCTGTTATGCCGCTGCCACCGGGTGGTGCCGCATCCTCGACCAAATTGCCGGGATATGCAGCGGACGGCATGCGCACCACGCCCAATCGCGGGCTGTCGCGCGAGGAAACGATCTGGAATTTCCGCGCCGCAATTAACGTCGCAGCGCTGAATTGCCAAGGTCCGGTCTGGGGCGTGGTCGCGCAGAATTACAACCAGATGATCAGTGTGCACAAGGCGCGGCTGACGCAGGCAAACACCGCTGTCGACGGCGAGTATCGCAAACGCTTTCCCGGGCAAAATGCTTTGCGTGTGCGCGACACCCGCACCACCGAGTTGTATAATTATTTTGCGCTTCCGCCGGTAAAAGAGGCATTTTGCAATGCTGCTCTCGCCAAGTCGCAGGAAGCCATCGCTGTGCCTTTGGCCGCGTTTCCGGAATATGCGATTGGCGGGTTGAGTGATTTCGACAATATCTTCCTGAATTTCTATGATGCCTATGCAAAGTATCAGGTCGACATAGCGGACTGGAATTTAAAGCACCCGGCAATGACGGGGCCGGTGACCGGGCCAGTTACAGGGCCGGTGACGGGGCCAAAGCCAGGGCCAGTTACAGCGCCGACGACCCGTCCGATTACAGGCTGAAACAAGATATTTTGATCGCGGAACTTAGGCGGCGGCGCGGCCCATCGAATAATCGACGTGCCGGTCGCGGCCCTCGGCTTTGGCCCGATAAAGTGCCATATCTGCGGCGCGATAGAGGACAATCCAGTCCTGTTCTTCGCAAATCGCGCGGGTAGCCACGCCGACGCTGGCGGTGATGCGATAGCCGCCGGGCATAGCTGCCTGGCGGATCAGGCGTAGCAATCGATCCGCATCGACGAGTCCGCCGTGTTCGTCCGACGTTTGCGTGGATACAGACGTTCGCGTTGCAATGGCGAACTCCTCGCCTCCTAGTCGAGCGACAATCGACTGGTCATTGGCAAAGCCGTTGATGATCGTCGCCAGCGTGACCAGCACTTCGTCGCCCACGACATGGCCAAGCGTATCGTTGATCCGTTTAAAATGATCGATATCGACCAGCACCAGTTGCCATTCGCGCGGCTCGTGCAACAACGTCCGGATAAAAGCGCGCCGGTTGGGAAGGCCGGTGAGCGCGTCGGTATCGGCGATTACCAGTGCACGCGCCTCGGCCAACTCGGCGCGGTCACGGTCGATGGCGAGCAGCTGGATGCGCTTGCCAATCGCTAGCGAGCTAATCAATGCTTCAACTGCAAGCGCCATCAACGTACTGTTTTCGATCAATATATGATAGGAGAAAAACCCTAAGCCAAATGCTATGCGAGCGATGATCGCGATAGCAGGCGCAGACCAGGCGGCCAGAAAATAACCGAGAAACGGATCGCGCCGCCGGAAGGCAACGGCAACGTAGCAAGCAACAATCGCTGGTAGCGGAATGAAGCTATAGACATAAATCGGGTCCAACAGTTTCACATAGGTGGGCGCGAGTGCTGCATAAATTACGGAAAACGCGACCATTGCTGCCGAATGGGCATAGGTGATCCGCACCAGCCATTTCGGAATGCTAGGCGCTTCAAAAAAATGCCGAACAAAAATCATCACCGTTGCCGCATTGATGGTCAGTAGGACCAACGTCATCCGCAACCGTTCTGGTCCCGATAAAGCGGCCGAAAAATAGTGCGGCGCGCCTGAGGTAACGAATGCATAAGCAAGCGCTGCGACCAGCATGACGCAATATGCGAGCAGAAACGGTGTGCCCATACCGCGCCACAGCGCCAGATTATAAACCAGCAACGCGATGCACAGCCCGGTAAATGCGGCATAAAATACCGCCAGCATCATTTCGAACCGGATCGCGTCATCGGCCAATGACAACTGCGATTGCAGGATAACGCCCCGCATTCCTTCACTTTGCGAGATTTTGACATAGATCATGGTGATCGGGCTGCGGCCTTCATCAATCGGAACAACCACGGTGCCGCCCAGACGAAGCGGGGCAATGTCTTGCGCGGCAAAGGGGCGATACTGTTCGACCACGCCGTCTTTGCGGACAACCGCAAGTTCTAAGCCGCTGTCCCAAAGACTGGCGGTGCGAAAAGTCAAAGGGTGACCGACCGTTTCGACCGATTCAGGCACCGCAAAGCGCGCCCAATAATCGCCACGGGGCAAAGCGGCCTGATCGAGGTTACAGTCAAACCTGCCGGGATTGGCCAGCACTTGCGCGATGGTTTCGCCGCTGTTGGCGTTACGCAGGCAGGGGTTTAGATCGGTGGTAGTGGCCGCTGCGGGCGCCGCTGACAGCAGCAGCGCAAAGACACAGCACCATAACGCTGCGCATATGCGTAAAAATGACCAATTGCCGTTCATCGAACCTGCGCTAGCGGGTTATGGTAAACGACCACTTAACCAATGCGCCAAATCCGCAGCCCAATTTACGCCATCTGCCTAATTTACGCCATCTGGATGTAATCGCGCATTGCGCTGGCCTCGGCCTCCATGTGTTCGATCCGGTATTTGACCAGATCGCCGATGGAGACAAAGCCGACAAGCCGGTCGCCGTCAGCAACTGGCAAATGCCGGATGCGCCGACGCGACATTAACGACAAAGCCGACAATATCGGCGTGTCGGCGGTGACCGTGATCGCGGGCGAGGTCATCACGTCGCCTACAGCCTTTTCCATCATCGCCGGGCCGTGCGCCGCTAGTCCATAAATCACATCACGTTCAGAAAAAATGCCTACGATCCGGTCGCCTTCGACAACAGGCAGAGCTCCAATACGCTTTTCGGCCAATTTTGCGGTAACGGCATGCACGCTATCGGTTGGCGAGGCGGTGAAAATATCAGTTCCATGCGCCTGCATGATGGCTGCAATAGTCATAAGGTGATCTCCTCTGCTTGCTCCCAAAGGGTAACATAGCATAAGTGGGCCCGAGGTGAACATATGACTCGTGAATCCCCGCTAGATGATCCCGGATATGCCCAATTTGCGTGGAGCCGATATTGGCGGCTGATGCGTTGGATGTTTGCGTTCACGCTGTTCGTGACCGTTGCCGCGCTAGCCAGCTTCTGGTGGTTCAACGGCATGGTCTCGATCCATTTCTTCATTGCAACGGCGGGCGCGATTATCGCATCAATGATGTTGATGGCCGGATTGATGGGACTGGTGTTCCTATCGAGCGGCACCGGACATGACGATGCAATTGAAGATCCCTTTAAGGACGAGGCCGACAGATGACCGATTCGCCCAACATCAACCGCAACGACCCCATCTTGCGTGTTTCGCCTCGTCCCGCAGATATCAACTCCAACGGCCATATTTTTGGCGGATGGGTGCTCGCGCAAATGGATATCGCCGGCGGTATTATCGCCAGCAAAATCTGCCAAGGCGCCTGTGCGACGGTGGCGATCGAAAAGATGGAGTTCATCGCCCCGATTTTGATGCGCGACATCATCTCTGTTTACGGCTGGCTCGAACGGCGCGGGCGCACATCGATGGCGATCCGGCTTGAAGTTATCGCCACGCGCGATCGCGGTGACCAACAGGTAAAAGTGACTGAGGGGCTGTTTACTTTTGTTGCTCTGGATGAACAGCATAGGCCGAGGGCGTTGCCAGAGGTTTGAGCGGGTCAGGGCATTTGTAGCTTACCACACCTACCGCTCCCGAGACAATTGCAGCGTGAACTCAAAACTCACCTCGCCATTCGCGGGAACTGTGGCGCCCCATGTCGGCATGCCATCAACTTTGCGGATGCCTTTGGGTTTGCCGCGCAGGTCGAACGGGATTTCAACCTCTGTGTTTACCGCTTCGCTGCGGGCGTTGGTTATCGTGACCTTATAACCCTTTTGATAGCGGCGTTCGGATATTTGCGTCACGACCATGCGCACATCGGATGACGTGCCAACCAACAGCTCGACCTTATCGCCGATGGCACGGTCGCGTAACGCAGCTTCGCCAGCGAGTAATGGGCCGAAGTCGCTGTCCTCAAATATCATCGCTTGGCCCGATGGAAGCGGCAGGCCGAGGCCGTTTTCGGTTTTGTTTTCGGTTTTCAAAATGATCGACAGCGGCGTACTTTCGTCGAGCGGGATATAGTCCGGTTCGTCCAACGTGACGCGATACAGCCGGTTGAATTTCGCATCGGGCTTTACGATCATCGCGACTTGCTTTTGCCCCTTTGCATTCACGGTGACAGGTTCGGGGATGCGGTAAAGTTTCAGGTCGCCCAGGTCTTCGAGTTCGGCGACGGTGACGGCGGTGACTGAAAGCGGAGTGTCCTGTAAACTTTCTCGGCGTTTCGACGCGGTGACGACAATCTCTTCGCCATCAACACCGCCAAAATAGGCAGTGTCGGGCTCTGGCTGAAACCGGCCCCATGGAAATTGTTGTTGCCCGCGAAACGGCACTTCATGCGTGCGTTGCTGCGGCCAGCATCGGATGGTCAAAGCTTCGCCCGTCGGCCGGGGCGGTTCGGCATTGTCTTCGCGATTGGGTGTGCCCGCAATCGCCATGGTGTTGGCATTCAGGAATGATTGGTTGCCGCCATTGGCCAAAGTCATCCAGGCAAACAACTCGACCTTGGTTTTGCCAACGCTGCCGGGTGCCGCGCTTTCATCGTCAGACAGCTGCGTCACATAGTTCGCCTGCCAGTCAAAGCCAGCGGCCATGTAGGTCAGTGTCAGCGTCGCTGTTATCGCACGGTCGCTACTGGTCATCACTGACAGAGTGGGCTTGGCCGACAATCCAGCTGGCACGCCGCCATAGGCCATGCGTTCGGGGAGACCGGTGCAGTATAAAGCTTCATAACCCTCCGCCGTTTGCAGGATGACACCGCCGTCGGGGCCAGCGGTAATCATCGCCTGTTGCTCACGCGACTTTCCGGTGGCTTTGTCAGTGCGGGTCAATGTGACTGCGCGTTTCAAATAGCTATCGACAAGACCGGACGGAGATAGCAGCCGCGCGTCGCGGTTTTTCTCACGCACGCCTTTGGGCAGGCCAGTGACGATGGCGCTTTCGGGATACATGCCTTCGGACACGCCCTCAAAACGGACCAGCGATTCCCCCGCCGGGATTTGCACGGTGCGCGTTTCGGTGATCAAAGCATAGCCGCTGGGCCAATCGGCATTGATGGGTGCATCGCCGCGCGATGGGTCGCGGTAGATTGTCAGCGATACCGCCTCTGGTTCGGGGGAGATGACCTGTTGTTGGGCGAGGGCGGGGGAGGGGAGAAGAGCGAGAAGCGCCGCATATAACGTAAGCCCCTCCCCTTTAGGGGAGGGGTTGGGGTGGGGTTTGTTAGTGGAACCTGCGCTTGACTGACAGCCCCCACCCCCGTCCCCTCCCCTGAAAGGGAGGGGTGAAAGCAAGGGCGCAAACGCAAGGGAATTTACCACCCTCATCGAAACGGTACATTCACCGTCAGTTCGCTGTCAGCATTGCCCGGCACAGTCACAAACCATGTCGGACGTCCGTCCTTTTTGCGGACGCCAGCGGGTAGATTGCGCACCGTATCCGGCAGGCGGATTTCGGCGCTGATCGCATACGGGTTCGCGTTGGACAGGCGCATCGTATAAACGCTGCTGTTCTTGTCCTGCGAAATGCGCGTAGTAGCGATCATGACTGCTATCGATGGCGGCAACGTTAGCTCGATATCATCGCCAATGGCGCGGTCTTTGACCATGATCTCGCCGATCAGCTGGCTGCCAAAGGCGCTGTTTTCAAACACCATGCCGGTGCCAGACGGCAAAGGCAGGCCAAGGCCATCGACCTTTTCATTCTTGCCGATCAGCATCGGCGTAAGGTTTAACAGAGGTTCGTGCCACCCATAGCCAATGGAATCGGCGCGATACACCCGGCGGAATTTGGTTTTGGGTTGAACCAGCATAGCAACCTGTTTTTGCCCCTTGGCGTTGACGGTGATGCGTTCGGGAATGCGATAGAGTTTCAGGTCGCCCAAGTCTTCCTGTTGTGCCTGGATCGCTGCGGTGGGGGATGGCGGTGGGGGCGGTGGTGCCATCATCGGCATCGCCTCCATCCGCAGCATCATCTTGTCTTCTTCTAAACCGCCGATGGGATATGCGTCATTGTAGAATTCGCCATAGGGCAAAGTGAACGGCACCTCGTCGGTGCGCTGCATCGGCCAGCAATTCAGTACCAAGGCAGGGGGGCGGCCTTGCGGCAGGGCTGCATTGCCGACGCGGTTGGGTTTGCCTGCGACGGCCATGACATTGGCATCGGTAAAGCTTTGGTTGCCGCCATTGGCGATGGTCAGCCATGCAAAGACATCGAGGTCCAATTTGTGATCGGGCGCAAATTCGCCCGCATTCATCACATAGCTTGCCTGCCAATCGAACCCTGCGGCCATATAGGTCAATGTCACTTTGGCGGTCACGGCCTTGTCGCTGTTGGTGATGACGGACAATGTGGGCTTGGCGGACAAGTCCTTTGGCACACCGCCATACCGCATGCGTTCGGGAAGGCCGGTGCAGCGTAGCGCCTCGAAACCGCTTTCGGTTTGCAGGATGACGCCACCATTGGGGCCCGCGGTGACCATCGCGGTTTGTTCGACGGTTTTTCCGGTTGCCTTGTCGGTGCGCGACAGCTTTACCTCGCGTTTCAGAAAGGCATCGACAAGGCCTGCGGGCGATAACAGCCGGGCATCACGGTTCTTTTCGCGCACGCCTTTGGGCAGGCCAGTAACGATCGCGGTTTCGGGGAACAAGCCTTCGGACACACCTTCAAAACGAACCACGGATTCGCCAGCCGGTATGCTAATCGTGCGGGTTTCGGTGATCAGAGCATAACCCTGTGGCCAGTTTTTGTTGATCGGCGCTTCGCCGCGATAGGGGGCGCGATAGACGGTCAGCGTGACGCCATCGGCTTTGGGGGATGTGGCGATGGTTTGGGCGGTGGCTAGGGTTGGGGTGGCAATAAAGGTTGAGAGCAGAACAGCGATTGCAGTTAAGCGCTTAAGCCCCTCCTCTTTAGGGGAGGGGTTGGGGTGGGGCTTGTCGGCAAAGGCTGCGCTATACTGACAGCCCCCACCCCCTGCCCCTCCCCTGAAGGGGAGGGGTGAAGGCATATGCTTGCGCATCAATACCGGCTGTCGAAGGTTGCCGTCAGCATCGCTTTGCCGTTGGCGGGCACTTTGACGCTCCATTCCATCCGGTCTGCGGAAACCCGCGCACCCGTCTGGCTTTGGTCAATCACGCGGACATCACCCCAAAGGCCCGATTGGCCGAGGTCGACTGTGATCGCTTCGTTGCGCGCATTGGTGAATTCGTACTGCATCTTGGTTTTCCAGCGATTGCTGTTCACGCGGGTGCGTTCCATCACCACCGTTTTCACCTTAACGTCAAAGGCTTCACCGGTGCGGATCGACATCGCGCTGCCCATCGGCGTTGCCTCGATACGGCTTTCACCGATGAATTGCGGATCGCCGCGCATGTCGCGCATATAGACGCGCATTGTGCCTGACGGCAGCTGGTCACCCAAGCCGCCAGATCGCGACGTGGAGAATTTCAGCACCGATGATGCGCTGGCCGACTCGTTGGTGGATAGCCAGCCATTGTTGAATTCATACACTTTGCGCGCCGGGGCGGCCTTTACATCGAGGAAGCTGACCTGTTTTTGCTGAGCATTGGCGATGGTTGTGCGTTCGGCCAGCGGATACAGATAATAGTCGCCCAACCGTTCGCGATCATTGCTCTCGGTTCCAGCTTCGTCGATCGTTCCGCTCGATCCACCGCCCCAGTTTTGGCGACCACCGCCCTGGTTGGGATTGCCGGCCACGAGCAACACATTGGCTTTGGTGTAATCGGTGCCGGTGTTGTTGGTCAGCGTGATCCAACCCTGCACATCGATGGTCTGCTTTGCATCATCGAACAAGGTTACGTAATCTGACGTCCAGCCAATGCCGGGGGTCAGATACGTCAACGTCGCCGGGACCGTGCCGCCTTTCGATTCGAGCGTCACCGACAATGTTGGTCGCGCGCGCAAATTGGGCGGCACTTTGTCGAAGATCACGCGGACGGGCAGGCCGTCATCGCGTAACACTTCGATGGTATTACCGATTTGCAAAACCACGCCACCATTAGCCGCCAAAACCTTTGCCTGCACGCGGATTTCAGCGCCGGTGGCGGGATTGGTGCGGATCAGGGTGACTGTTTGCCCAACTGCCTTTTCCATCAGCTTGGCGGGGGTGAGCAGGTCATAATCGAAATTCTGTTCGACAATGCCGATGCCGGGGCCAGTCAACGTTACCGTTTCCGGCCGGATGACCGCGGAAACGTCGGGGAATTCCTGTTTGGAACGGCCCGCAGGCATATTCATTTGTCGGCGGTCCTGAACCAGGCTTTGTCCGGTTTGATAGATGGTAACGGCAACATCGCCTTGCGCCGTTGCCTCGCCGGGGACGGCTACGGTAGTTGCAGACGTGCTGCTTTCGGTTTGGGCCCAAGTTAGTTGAGAGGGGAGCGGTACCGCAACAGCGACTCCCGTCAATAATAGCCAAGATGCGCGCATGTTGCTTCTCCCCTTTGACGAATGGTCAAAAGGATAGCTAGTTTTTCAAAGATGACCAGAGGGTTAACGGGGGTGGGTCGTTATTCCGCCGCTGCAACCTCGACATCGTCATTTGCCGTTTTGGGACGGCGCGTGCGTGGCTTGCGCACAGGCTTTTCTTCCACCGCTGTTTCAACAACATCGTCGCTGGCGATCGCGATGGAAGGCGGCAGGATAGACAGGTCGAGGCCTGCTTCTTCCTGTTTGGGCCGTTCTTCGCGTGGCTCACGTTCACGCCGCGGGTTGTTGCGGCTGCGTGTGTTGCGCTCGGCCTGCTCATTTTGCTCAGAACGTTCGGTGCGGTCTGGCCGCTCGGCGCGCTCTGGACGGTTATTCCGTTCAGGGCGGTCGTTCCGGTCGTTGCGTGGTGCATTGCGATTGCCACGATCTTCGCGGTCGTTTTGTTGAGGACGATCATTCCGTTCAGGGCGATCATTCCGCTCTTGCCGCTGTTGCGGACGGCGATAATCATCGTCGTTGGACGCTTCGGCCGAGGCCTCGTTCTCACCGCTGTCGTCGCGAACGTCGCGTTCTTCATCGCGCCAGTCGCGGTTCTCGCCATTTTCGTTCTCGTCGCCGCGCCATTCGCGTTGTGCCGGGCGGCCTTCTTCTTGACGGCTGCGGACATCGGCAAGCACGCGGAAATAATGATCGGCGAACTGATAATAATATTCGGCCTGCACGCGGTCGCCATTATGTTGAGCGTCTTGGGCCTGCTTTTTGAATTTCTCCAACATCTGCGCTGCGTTGCCGCGCGCCCGATTGTCGACCCGATTCTGGTTATCGTAACCGTTGCGATTATTGCTCTGCGTACGGTTGCTGTTATTATTATTGCCCCGTCCGCGACGGCGTTGGGGTTGGCGCATATTCATAGAGACTGACCCGTCCTGATTAATTTAATCCACTTGTTCAGAGTGTTACCCTGCAACGCGTCAGCCAATCCGTGGCTGCCTCCTGCTATTCATGCGTTGGGGCGGCTTTGCAAAAAAGACCAAGTTCGCGGCTTCATCACTGCAATGCTGTTGGTTCATTAGCCCGCTACTATTAAGAATCCAAGCGAAAACGTTATGCGGCCCTAGCGGCCATGACCAGCGCCCTAGATACGCCCGCCAGGTCTGCATGCGCCTTGACCGTCAGTCCGGCTGTATCGGCTATTTCGCTTACGGGCTTGGCTTGACCGGCGCCGATTTCAAAAATGGCTATTCCTGTTGGCGATAGCAATGCCGGAATTTGCGGAATCAGCGCAGCATAATCATCCAACCCGTTCGGCCCGGCGAACAAGGCGGAATGTGGTTCAAAATTCTGCACCGACGGCATCAGTGGCGTGTTACTTTCGACATAGGGCGGATTGCAGAGAATTAGATCGAACATGCCCAGATCGTTTGCCCAGCCGTCGTCGCGCCAACTCGCCCGCCGCAACTGGCACCTACCCGCAAAGCCTAGCCAATTAGCGTTCCTCTGTGCCACTGCTAACGCCGCCGCGCTTGCATCAATGCCTAAACCGGTCGCATCGGCGAACAACGAGAGCGCCGCCAGCAATAACGCCCCTGACCCGGTGCCTAGATCAAGGATGTGGACTGGCGGAGTGTCCCCCGCAAAATGCTGTTGCGCGGCCTCTATCAACGTCTCGCTATCAGCGCGCGGGATCAGAACGTCGGGCGTAACCTTCAGCGATAAGTCCCAAAAATCCCGATGCTCCAGTATGTATGCAACCGGCTCATGCGCTGCCCGCCTTGCAACCAACGCTTCGAATTCTGGCGGTGTTGCCAAGTCACGCATCCGCAATAGCAAGGTGCTACGATCAATCTGCAATGCGTGCGCCATCAACAATTCGGCATCCAACCGCGGCGTTTCGCTGGTTGCTTGCAATGTGAGCGTTGCCTTTGCCAGCACGGCGGCGACATCACTCATCGGAAGCTGGCTTGCCGGGTGTCAGCGATCCGCCTTGGTCGTCGCATTGTCCTGCGGGCACATATTCCCAACGGTCGGGCATGTAGTCTTTGGTCGCGGTGCCAGCGCAATCGCTGTTCGGGCCAGCGGCGCAATCGTTGAACTGCGCAAGCGCGATGCCATAGCATTTTTCGCGGGCGGCCTTTTTCGGCTCGGCCATGGTGATGCCGCGATCGCTGCTGTCATAGTCGATATTTTGAGTCGCACTGTCGCACGCGGCAAGTGCCGCAGTTGCTGCCAACAAGCTTGCCAGCTTTAACAATTCGGTATGCCTGTCGCGCCCCATGATGCTGCCATAGCGTCAAATTGCGTCGCCAGCTATGGGCGTATTAATGACAAAACGATTCGACTTTAAAATCAGCGCGACCGACGGCAAAGCGCGCACCGGCAGTATCCAGATGTTGCGCGGTGAAATTCGCACGCCCGCCTTTATGCCTGTGGGGACCGCAGCGACGGTGAAGGCCATGCGGCCCTCAGAAGTCCGTGCGACCGGTGCTGATATCATCCTTGGCAACACCTATCACCTGATGCTGCGCCCGGGTGCAGAGCGCGTTGCGCGGCTTGGCGGATTGCACCAATTTTCCGGCTGGGATCGCCCGATCCTGACCGATAGTGGCGGCTATCAGGTGATGAGCCTGTCCGCATTGCGCAAAATCACCGAGGAAGGCGTGTCGTTTCAAAGCCATCTTGATGGATCCAAGCACATGCTTTCCCCCGAACGGTCGATGGAAATCCAGCGGTTGCTGGGATCAGACATTGTCATGGCGTTCGACGAATGCCCCGCAAACGGTGTGACCCGCGATCAGGCGATCAAGTCGATGGAATTATCGATGCGCTGGGCGAAGCGGTCACGCGAAGGTTTTGACAGCGGCGGCCAACATGCCGAACGCGCGGCGTTGTTTGGTATCCAGCAAGGGTCGCTTGATCCGGAATTGCGCAAACGCTCTGCCGATGCGCTGATTGATATCGGCTTTGATGGCTATGCCGTTGGCGGGCTTGCAGTGGGCGAGGGGCAAGAGGCGATGTTTGGTTGTCTCGATTACGCACCCGATATGCTGCCAGCCGACAAGCCGCGTTACTTGATGGGCGTTGGTAAGCCGGATGATCTGGTCGGCGCAGTGGAGCGCGGTATCGATATGTTCGATTGCGTGTTGCCCACGCGCAGTGGCCGTAATGGGCAGGCGTTCACATGGAACGGTCCAGTCAACATCCGCAACGCCAAACATGCTGAAGATCAAGCGCCGCTTGATGAACGCTGCGACTGCCCGGTCTGCGCAACCAACAGCCGCGCCTATCTCCACCACTTGGTCCGCTCTGGCGAGATTTTGGGGGCGATGCTGATGACTCAGCACAACCTGCATTTTTACCAAAGCCTTATCGCGGGGATGCGAGCGGCGATTGGGGAGGGGCGGTTTGCAGGATTTGCTGGGGACTTTAGGCGGGATTATTTGAAAAAATGAGCATCGCGATCAACAAGGCCTTGGATAGAGCGCAAGCCAACAGCCCTTTCCTCAGCCAATTGATCGAGTGGCAGCCTGCGCTGATTGCGCTCATAAAAAAGGGCGATTTTGATGCGGCGCTTTCGGCGGCCTTGGCGGTCCAAGTGGACGGCGACATCGGCGCGACTTTGCGCAAACAGCGGCAAGGGGTTGCACTGGTTACAGCGATAGCCGATCTGTCCGCGGCATGGGACTTAACCAAAGTCACGCGGGTGCTTTCCGACTTTGCCGATGCCGCGCTGGATAGTGCTATCGCCGCTGCCTTTGCCGAACGTGTGCCGGGTAAACCAGTACGCGGATTTACCGTGATCGCTCTGGGCAAACATGGCGGGCAGGAACTGAACTACAGCTCCGACATCGACCCTATTTTTCTCTACGACCCCGCTACATTGCCCCATCGAGACCGTGAGGATATCGCCGATAGCGCGGTGCGGATTGGGCGGCGAGTGATCGAATTGCTGTCGGCGCGCAACGAGCATGGCTATGTTTTTCGCGTTGATATGCGGCTGCGACCATCGCCAGAGGTAACGCCGATCACTATTCCTGTCGATGCCGCGATCAGCTACTATGAATCGAGCGCTTTGGCATGGGAGCAGGCAGCGTTTATCCGCTCTCGCGTGGCGGCGGGCGACCATGAATTGGGCGATTATTTCCTGAGGAATATTCAGCCATTTATCTGGCGGCGCAGTCTTGATTTTGGCCAGCTGGCAAATATCCGGCAAATGTCTGGCCAAATCCGTGATCATTATCATCAGGGGCAATTGCTGGGCCCGGGCTATGATTTGAAGCGCGGGCGTGGCGGCATCCGCGAGTGCGAGTTTTTCGCACAAGCGCATCAGCTGATCCATGGCGGACGCGATCCCGCTTTGCGGATCAGGGACACCAGAACGGCGCTCGCGTTGCTGGCGGAAAATGTGCGGATTGGGTCGGACGAGGCGGATGTTCTGACCAAGGCTTATACTCAGCTGCGCACAATCGAGCACCGGTTGCAGATGGTCAACGACCGGCAGACACACAGCCTGCCGGAGGACGCGGACGAGCTAGAGCGAGTAGCGCGACTGCATGGGCTGGACGATGGTGCGATGTTGATTGCATTACTCGAACAGCACGTGGTTCGCGTGGGTGCGATCTATGATGGGCTGGCTGGTGACGAAGAGGAGTCCGACGCCCGCCGCCTTGCCGATGAAGGTTTGCCTCTCCACGAGCAACTGGAAGCGATGGGTTATGCCGATACGCCAGCGGTCGTCTCGCGGCTGGCGCGGTGGCGCAGCGGGCAGTTTCGAGCGATCCGCTCCAGCTCGGCACGCGATGCGTTTGAGAGCGTTCTGCCCAAAATCATGGAGGTGCTGGCGCATGCCCCCGACCCCGATCGGGCTTTGTCGCGGTTCGACAATGTGCTCGAAAAATTGCCCAGCGCGATCAATTTTTTTCATCTGCTCGATGCGCGTCCGGGGTTGCTGAAACTGCTCGCCGATGTGTTCAGCTATGCGCCGACATTGGCCGATGCCTTGGCGCGGCGTAGCGAGTTGCTCGAAGGATTGATCGACAGCAGCGCACTGGATTTGCCCAGTGGACTCGACGGATTGGCCGCCGAACTGGACGTGCGCATCGGTGAGCAGGGTTACGAACGGCTGCTTGATACTGTGCGTGCCTTTGTCGGCGAAAAGCGTTTTGCCTTTGGCGTGCAGCTAATTGAGGGGCGGGCGGATCCGCTGGATGTGTCGCTGGCCTATTCGCAATTGGCGCAGGTCGCGGTGCGTAAGCTGACGGCCGCAACCATCACCGAGTTTGAGGGCGTGCACGGTAAAGTGCCGGGCAGCGAGTTGGTGATCCTTGCCTATGGCCGGTTGGGTGGCCAAGCGCTGACGCATGCTTCCGATCTTGACCTTGTCTTGCTGTTCACGGGTGAAAACAACGTGGAGTCAGATGGGCGAAGGCCCTTGGGCGGGACGCAATACTTCAACCGGTTGGCGCAACGCGTGGTTGGCGCTTTGAGTGTGCAGACGGCAACGGGTGCCTTGTACGAAGTTGATACCCGTCTTCGTCCGTCAGGAACGCAAGGGATGCTGTGTGTGTCACTGGACAGTTTTGCCCGATATCAACGCGAAGAAGCTTGGGCATGGGAGCATATGGCGCTGACTAGGGCGCGGGTCGTTTATGGGCCGGCCGCAGGCGTAAAAGCAATCATCGCAGATGTTCTTGCGCTGCCCCGCGACTCTGCAACCTTGCGCAAAGACATCGTCGCTATGCGCGCGGACATGGCCGAGCATAAGCAGCCCAAAGGCACGCTAGATGTCAAGCTTTGCCACGGTGGCTTAGTTGATGCTGAATTTTGCATCCATGCTCTGCAGCTGGAGCATCAGCAGGGCTTTCATCCGCAATTAGCAAAGGCCGCTGACGCATTGATCTCGATTGGTCTTTTGCCACTCGCGTTTGGCAATGCACAGGCATTGTTGACCCGATTATTGGTGCTATTGCGGCTGGTCGCGCCGGACAGCGAAACGCCTCCCGAGCCTGCACAGATACTGGTGGCACAGGCTTTGGGTTTTGCTGGCTGGGCGGACTTAATGGCGGCGGTTGATGCGGCCAAAGCGACCATCAACGGCGTTTGGAATGCCTATCAAAAGGAGACGAAAAAATGACAAATATTGGCGACACCCTCCCCAAAATAACGGTTAAGGATAGTGCGGGCACAGATGTCGCGCTCGCTGACCTAAACGGACCTTTTGTCCTCTATTATTACCCCAAAGCCGACACGCCAGGATGCACCAATGAGGCGAAAGATTTCACTGCTTTGGCTGCAGAATTCTGCAAAATCGGTGCGGCGGTTTATGGCATGTCAAAGGACAAGCCAGCCAAGCTTGCGAAATTTATCGCCAAATATGATCTCTCCGTATCCTTGTTGTCCGACGAAGAAAGTAACGCGACGGAACAAATGGGCGTTTGGGTCGAAAAATCGATGTATGGCAAAAAATATATGGGCATCGAACGCTGCACGTTCCTGATCGGTAAGGATGGCAAGGTGGCGCAGGTCTGGCACAATGTGAAGGTCAAAGGCCATGCAGAGGATGTGCTGGCGGCGGCCGAAGCACTGGGTTGATGACCGCCGCCACCGCGCTGTTCCTGATCACCGCGGCGTTCCTGACTGCCTTGTTGTCGGGCGTTTTCGGTATGGCGGGCGGGCTATTGCTGATGGGCGCTCTGGCATTTGTGCTACCCGTTTCGGTGGCGTTTGTGACACATGGCTTGTTACAGATCGTCGCCAATGGCTGGCGCGCTGTTCTGCACCGACATCATATAAGCTGGCCGATACTTTGGAACTTTGCCTTAGCTTCAATAGTTGCCGCGAGCGCGGTGCTGTTGATCGGCTTTGTACCGTCAAAGCCGCTGTTGTTCTTGCTGCTCGGGTTGGTGCCGATGCTCGTTTGGTTGCCCAAAAGCTGGCTGCGGCTTGATGCGTCAAAGACCCCGCATGCCTTGGTTTCGGGCTTTTTGGTGACCGGACTTAATCTTAGCGCAGGAGTTGCCGGGCCGCTGCTCGATATCTTCTTTGTGCGAACCAAGCTGACCCGACACGAAATTGTCGCGACCAAAGCGGCAACACAGGTGTTGAGCCATCTGGCCAAAGTCGTCGTATATGGCGCACCGTTTCTGGCTGTCGGCAAAACGGGACTGCCGCCTTATTGGCTGTTCGCGCTCGCGATCCCGATGTCGATGGTGGGGACTGTATTTGGCGGCTGGGTTCTCGACCGCATGTCCGACGCCAACTTCAAACGTTGGACGGCGTGGATCGTCACTACAATTGGTCTGTTTTATCTCTACAAGGCTTGGCATCTATGGTTCTGAACTTCGGCAAAGTCTGTGAATACTCGATTCGCAGCACAGATTGAAGCTGCATCTATGATGATCCTGCGGCGCATTTTTCATGGTGAAATCAGGCGTGTAAATGCCGTAATCATGGGATCCGTATCGGCCTGATGCGACCTGCAATTGTAAACAAAACCTTACCAGAAAATGCCTGTAATCCGCCATTTAGGGGAGAGCACAAAGCCATCATTTAACGACTCGGCGCGTTCGAGGGCCGGTTTAACCCGGGATTGTGCTCTACAGGTTGCATTGATTTGAAAGACCCCTCTAGACGGAGGGCAATTAAAGGTTGGTGGAAAAGCCGCCGCAACTGGGTCTCGCCGTCTGCATCTTGGCATAAAGTCAAATCTGGTGCAGATCGCCAACAAAAGGTTTGGAGTTTTATGTTTCGCAGCGCTTTGGCCACTGGCCAATCACTGATGGGCAAGCTCGTATTCGCCGGAGGTGCAGCATCACTTGCACTGGCGGTCACGGTTCCTTCTGCCGCCGCAAACTCTGCTGCGGCGACTGCATCGGATAACTTCCGCATTGCACCCCAAGATGTTGAAGCCAACAAAACGCCTCTTGGCGTGGCTGATCCCGAATTCCGGTCGCTCCACAACAGCTGGGGCCGCGTCGATGGCGCTCCTGTGAAATCAGAAGTTTCGATCCCTTCGATCAACCCTGTGGAATTAATGCGTTTTTCCAGCCAATATGGTTATCGTACCGATCCATTTCAGGGTCGTCGCAAAAATCATAAAGGCCTTGATATACCCGGCCCTGTAGGCACCCCAATCTTTGCAACCGCCGACGGCATTATTGGTCGTGCGCAGTGGGTCAATGGTTACGGCAAATATGTCGAGGTCGAGCATGGCAATTCCATTCAGACCCGCTACGGTCATATGTCGGCGATGAATGTGGTTTCGGGCCAGCGCGTAAAGCAGGGCGATATCATCGGTTTTATGGGGTCAACCGGCCGGTCCACCGGCAGCCATCTTCATTATGAAGTGCGCATTGCTGGCGAAGCTGTGAACCCTACATCGTTCCTTGCGCCGATTGCCCAACCAGCTCCTGTCACAAATCCTTCAAACGGCTTGATCGCATCAACGGTTACTGCTAACGCTGCTAGAGGTGGACCGACCGAATAGGTTGTGTTACCGAACGCATCACCTTTGGGAGAGGGTGTATTCTGGGGGGCTTAAGGCTGGAACGCCTTGCCCCCCTTTTCTTTGTCCCTATATTGGCTGTTATGACAGCAGCTCCCGACATCATTCTGGCCGAAATCACTTTGCTTCCCAATGCGGCGCGCCGCGTTGCGGAAATTGCTGTAAAGCTTGGTAAAGATCCTGTGCTGCGGCTGTCCGTAGATGGCGGCGGCTGTTCAGGCTTTCAATATCGTTTCGGATTGGCTGACAGCATTGATGCCGACGATGTGATAGCCGAGGGTGACGGTGCGCAATTGGTGGTCGATTCGGTCAGCCTAGATTTGGTCCGCGGCTCGGCGGTGGATTTCGTCGAATCGCTTGGCGGTAAAAGCTTTCAGGTCACCAATCCACAGGCTCAGGCTGGATGTGGGTGTGGATCCAGCTTTTCGGTTTAATGTGATTCCTCCAGTGCGGTGACAAGCAAAAATTCACTCCCTAAATCCGTCGCCCCGTGCTTGACACGGGACTTAGCTTTTACGTCGGGCCAACAAAGCCTAACCTCTTGTCAAGCACGGGGCGACGGTGGTCTGTAACGATGGCTTTGCGCTTTCGGTAAGTCTCGCTAAACCCACCCCATGCGCATCGCCACTTACAACATCAACGGCATCAAAGCCCGCCTGCCACGCCTGCTCGAATGGCTCGACGAAACGCGGCCGGACATTGCCTGCCTGCAAGAGATCAAAACTCAAGACGAAGGCTTCCCCACCGCCGAGTTTGAAAAGCTGGGCTATGGCGCGATCTGGCATGGGCAGAAAAGTTTTAACGGCGTCGCGATCTTGGCCCACAACGCGCAGCCAGCTGAAACACAGCGCGGGCTTTCCGGCGAACCAGACGATGAGCATTCACGCTATTTAGAAGCCGATGTTCACGGTATCCGTGTGGCGTCAATCTACCTACCCAATGGCAACCCGCAGCCAGGGCCAAAATTCGATTTCAAACTCCGATGGATGAAGCGCCTGCGGGCCCGCGCTGCGGAACTGGCGGCGTTGGAACTGCCCGTGGCGTTAGTCGGGGACTACAATGTTGTGCCGCATACGCAGGACATATGGTCGCCAAAGGTGATGCTTGACGACGCGCTACGCCAGCCAGAAAGCATCGCGGCCTATCGCACCCTGTTGTCTGACGGCTGGACCGACGCCCTCGCCACGCATTATCCACAGGGTGGCGTGTGGACCTATTGGGATTATCAGGCAGGGGCCTGGCAACAAGACCACGGCTTTCGCATAGACCATTTATTGCTCAGCCCCGTTGCGGCGGACCGGTTGGTGAGTTGCGGCGTGGACAAGGAACACCGCGGGCGGGAAACGCCGAGCGATCATGCGCCGACTTGGGTGGAGTTAAGCGCCGCTTGACAGTTCCCGTTATTTCTGTAAAAACAGAAATAACGAAAAGGACGAGTCGCTATGGGCGTTGAGAAATATCCTGAGGCTTTGGAGTTTATCCTGCATTGGGGGGAGATGGGGACGCATTGGGGGGCGAACCGGTCAGTGGCTCAGGTTCATGCCTTGTTGTATCTCAGCGACCGGCCAATGGATGCAGAGACGATTTGTGAAAGCCTCGATCTGGCACGTTCCAACGTCTCCACCGCGCTGAAAGAACTGCAAGGCTATGGCATTGTCCGCCGCACGCATGTTGCGGGTGACCGGCGCGACCATTTTGTGGCCGAGACCGAATTGTGGGATATGTTCATGGCGATCACCGCCGAACGCAAGAAGCGCGAGATTGATCCGGTGATTGCCAAGCTCGCCGAGTTAAAAGAGCGGATGGCGGCGAACACCGATCTGCCGGATCATGTCCGCGACCGCATTGGCCGGATGCATGATTTTATCGGCACGCTGACAACTTGGTATGGACAAGTGCGCGGGTTGAAAAAATCGACGCTGATTTCGCTGATGAAGCTGGGCGCTAAGGTGGCTCGGTTTATTCCTGGGGGGAAGGATTGATGGTTGAGTTTCTAACACCACCTAAGCCCCTCCTCTTCAGGGGAGGGGCAGCGAGACTTGGTCTTGCGCAGCAAGGCTTAGTCGCAGCGGGGTGGGGTTTTGAGGCCCCGCACCACACTAACAAGCCCCACCCCAACCCCTCCCCTAAACGGGAGGGGCTTAAGGAAGCCAACTAGCCAAACCCAAACACGAGGAAAGACCATGCCACCTGAACATTCGCGTATCTAACAGTTTCGATAATTCCTGAAATAACAGAAATATCTTCTCCCAAGAAAGGACAAGACAATGACCATCCTTGCATATAGCCTTTACCTGATCCTCGCGATTGGCATGACAATCTGGGTGGCGTGGACGCTTTCCACCAATGGCAAAATTTACCTCATCCGCTGTTTCGGCCATGATGCGGAGTTGGCGACCAGCGTAAACCATTTGCTCGTGGTCGGCTTTTACCTCGTCAATTTTGGCTTTATCGCTTTGGCGCTGAGCACAGCGGGCGAGGTTAAGGGCGGAGCAGCGCTGATGCGCTTTCTTGGCTGGTATGTCGGCCTTGCAGTGCTGATGCTGGGCGCGATGCACTTTTTCAACATGGGTGCGGTGACGCGGCATGGAAAGAAAGTGGCAGAGTGGGTGCAAGAACGCGCGCCAGAACCTGAACCCGAGCCAGCCGAGCGTCAGGTGGCGACGGCTAAGCGCGAGAGCATCTTGCGGTGATCCTAACTCCACCTAGCTTCGTCATTCCCGCAAAGGCGGGAATCCATCACCTGACGTTGAAATTTATAGTTCCGGTGTTGGACCCCCACCTACGCGGGGGTGACGAGTTTTGGTTTTGAGTGGTCAAACTTGATCCAAGGCCTGCTCAACGTCGGCAATCAAATCGTCGGCATCCTCGATCCCGATAGAAATCCGCACCAGATTATCTGTAATCCCCAGCGCGTCCTTGCGTTCCTGTGGCACTGACAAATGCGTCATCGCGGCTGGGTGGCTGGCCAAAGTTTCAGTGCCGCCCAAACTAACCGCCAGCTTCGCGATTTTCAACGCATCGAGGAAGCGGAAGCTTTCTGCTTCGCCGCCTTTGATGAACACCGAGAATGTCGATCCAGCGCCGGTGCAATGGCGGTTGTAAATATCCTGTTGCCGCGCATCGTCGATCATGCCGAGATAGCCAAGACCATCGACTTTGGGATGGCTTTTCAGATAGGCACAGACCTTAGCCGCATTTTCGCCAGCGCGGCTCATGCGTAGCTCCAGCGTCTCCAGGCTGCGCAGCAACATCCACGCGGTGTTCGGGTCGCAAATGGTGCCGATGACATTGCGCATCGGGCGGATGAGGTCGATCAACGCTTGGTCACCGCACACGCCGCCCGCGACCAAATCTGAATGGCCGCCTGCATATTTGGTTAGACTATAAACAACGAGTTCCGCGCCCTGCTTGATCGGCTGCTGCCATAACGGGCCGAGGAATGTGTTATCGATCGCGATCGCGGGTTTTTGATCGCCAGTGAACGCGGCATCACGCGCGGCGCGCACAGCCTCAACATCGACCAAAGCGTTCGTCGGGTTGGCGGGGCTTTCCAGATAAACGAGTGCGACTTTGCCGCCGGTCTCGTTGGCCTTGACTTTGGCCCGTTCCAAAACAGCGTCGATTTCCACGCGCGTCGCCCCTGCTGGAAAGTCGAAATAATGCACGCCAAAGCGCGACAATATCCTCGCGATAAGCGTTTCGGTCGCGGCATATAACGGCCCTGAATGCACGATTACGTCATTCTGGCTTACCAATGCCAATAACAAAGTCGAAATCGCCGACATGCCGCTGGAAAAGACCAGCGCATCGTCCGCGCCGTCCCACACGGACAGCCGGTCCTCCAATATCTCCTGATTGGGGCCGTTAAAGCGACCATAGACTAGCCCCTCTGCGGGGCCTTTGCGTTTGCCGGTGATGTGTTCAAAAAACGTCTTGCCCGCCTGCGCGCTTTCAAAGGCAAAGGTAGAGGTCAAAAAGATTGGCGGCTTCAACGCGCCTTCGGATAATGTCGGGTCATAGCCATGCCCCATCATCAATGTGGAGGGTTTAAGCGCGCGTCCGCCGATGGTCTCGACATGCGGCTTGGGTTTGTAACGAACGGGGGTGGGGGCGTCAGTCATCAGCGGAAATCTCCGAAACTTAAAAAGCAGGGACTGTCCCTACCTTTTTATATCTTCACTGACCCTAACATAATTTGTTACAAATGAAACTATATTACGCGCGTTAATGCAGCGATGCGACCATCCAGACGCAACCTACGATCAACGGAATGCCAAACAGGTCGATCCACAATCCAGCCTTTAGCATTCGGGGAAGGGCGACGTGTTGGGTCGACCAAGCGATAGCATTTGGCCCTGTTCCCGACGGCATCATAAAGCCCCAGCTGGCCGCAATTGAGGCGCACATCGCGAGCAACCAAGGGTCAGAGCCTGTCGCAGCGACAAGCCCCGCAACAACCGGCATCACCCCGCTAGCGGTCGCCACATTGCTGGCAAATTCTGTGATGACGATGACCATTGCCGTGATGGCAACAGCGATGATCAGCGGGTGGACACTGGCGAGCGGCTTCAACGCTTCGCCCAACCAAGCGGCCAATCCAGATTCAGTGATCCCTGCCGCCAGCGCAAGGCCACCACCGAACATCATAATCACGCCCCAGGGCGCACGGTCAGCCTCTTTCCAGTTGAGCAAAGGTCGCCCCGTGCCATCGGGGAGGACGAACAGTAGCAGTGAGCAAGCAATGGCGATTGTGCCGTCTGTGATCGATCCTGTGGGCAATGCGGTTTCCAAAAATGGCTGTGCCATCCATAAACCGACGACCAGCAGGATCAGCGGCAATAACCGTTTTTCTGCGCTGTTCCACGCGCCCTGCTCGCCAATCGCGCCGCGTGCTGCGCTGGCATCGAACGGCTTGTCGTCGATGCGCTGGACCCGCGCCAATATCCATGCCGTGATTGGCACCGCTATTAGCAATATGGGGACGCCAAAACTCATCCAGTCGATAAAACTGATTTCGAACTTTAGCTGCTTTTCGATGAGGCCTACCGCAATGGCATTCGTGGGAGAACCGACCAATGTGCCAAGCCCGCCCAGTGATGCGGCAAATGCTACGCCCATCACCAGCGCGCCTGCCATGCCGTCTGTATCTTCCTCGGCGATTCCGCCTGCCGCGATTACCGCAAGTGCAATAGGCATCATGATCAGCGCAGTCGAGGTATTCGAAATCCACATCGACAAGAATGCCGTTGCCGCCATGAATGCCAATAAAAGTCCAAAACTGCTTTTGCCTGCAAATCCCAATATGCCCAGCGCAATGCGCCGGTGCATGCCTGTGCGTTCGATGGCCAAAGCGAAAAAGGCACCACCCAATATCAGGAACAAGATCGGCGAATAATATTCCTTAGCCACATCGCCCGCGCTCATAATTCCCATAAAAGGAAGCGCGAGAAAGGGAAGAAGCGCGGTCGCGGTCAGCGGCAAAGCCTCTGTCATCCACAAGATCGCCATCAAAACTGTGAGTGCAGCGACATGCCAAGCAGATGCAGCCATCGACGCGGGCGGGCCGATTAAGAGCATCAGTATGAACGCCGCCGCTCCGCCGCAAAGGCCAATTTGCCTAGAGGTCATGGTGCCAGCCCAACTAGCGCCATCTGCCCGCCATATCCGTTTTCGCCTTTGTGGCAGCTGCGGCGATAGCTGAAAAAGCGGTCGGGTTGCGAATACGTGTCTTGCCCCAGGCATTCGATAACGGTGATGCCAAATGCGGCTAGCCGCGCGGCGACATAGCCTTCGATATCGAACTGGTAATGGCCGGGTTTACCTCCCGAAAAAAAGCGTTCGTTGGCGGCGTCGGCCTCAGCAAAGCGGATAAAGAAGCCTTCATCAACTTCATAGCTTTTCTGTGCGATGCAAGGGCCGATGGCGCAGGCGATGTCGGTGCGATTGGCTCCGAGTGCTTCCATCGCCAAAATGGTATTGTCGGTGACGCCGGTGATTGAGCCTTTCCAGCCGCTATGCGCCGCGCCGATGACGCCAGCGTTCGCATCGGAAAACAGCACTGGCACACAATCAGCGGTTTGCACCGCAAGCAGAAAGCCGGGTAGGTTAGTGACCAACGCGTCGGCTTTCGGCGGGTTATGTTGGTCGATAGCTTCAGTCACGGTGACGACATCGGCAGAGTGGATTTGATACACACGCGATAGCGCCGAACCGGGCAGGACCGCAGTAACTGCTCTACGCCGGTTTTCCAGTACATCGTCGCTGTTGTCATCGGAACCTAGGCTACAATTCAGGCTGGCGAAAATGCCAGACGACACACCGCCGCGCCGTCCCAAAAAGCCGTGCGGGACGTCGCCCAGCTTTGTACTGCGCAAAATTTCGATATTCTCGTCGATCCCCATCATGATGCACTCTTTGCAGCCCAACTCAGGATTGGCAACATGCTTGACGGCAGCGCTGTGAAACCGGAAAGCGGCAAGCATGACGGGCAGGCTTTTAATTTTCGGAATGGGCTATTCAGCGGGGCGGCTTGCCGCGCGGCTTCGGCTGGAGGGCTGGGAAGTCACTGGCATCCGGAGGCAAGCGTCAGGCGGCTGCCTTGCGTTTGATGATACCGCATCAGTGCGCGCTGCGATCCTCTCGGCAACGCACATATTATCGTCGGTTCCGCCCTTGTCCGAAGGCGGCGATGCTGTGTTGCTACATTACGGTGCCGACATCGCGGCAGCTGCAAATTGCTGGATCGGCTATCTGTCAGCTACCGGAGTTTACGGCGACACAAATGGTGCATGGGTGGATGAAAGCGCGGCAGTCGGAATCGGTAGGCGCACCGCCCGTGCGGAGGCGGATCAGCAGTGGCAGCGCCTAGGGTCGGTATTCCGCTTGCCGGGTATCTACGGCCCGGGACGGTCTGCGTTGGACCGCCTGCAAAGCGGCAAAGCGCACCGCATCGATTTGCCGAATCAAGTGTTCAGCCGCGTGCATGTCGATGATATCGTGTCCGGCGTCATTGCCGGAATGGCCGGACCACTGGGTTGCTATAATCTATCCGACGATTATCCCAGCAGCCAAAATGCTGTGATCGACTATGCCTGCGCGCTGTTGAACGTCGCCCCGCCGCCGATGCAATCGCTGGACGAAGCGCAGCTTTCGCCCATAGCGGCGGGCTTTTACGGCGAGAACCGGCGCATTTCGAACGGCAAAGCCAAAAGGCTGCTCGGCTGGACTCCGGTTTATTCCGATTACAAACAAGGCCTTGATATGATTTTCCATTCAGAGCCAGAACTTTAGCATTGACGGAATCCCGCTGCTCCGTAAGCTTCGATACTTAACCGGCAACCTACCGGCAGATAAAGTCGCAGGAGATTGAATTTTGGCCAGCATTGCTATCGAACCGGTATCGCGTCCGTCGCTATTCCTGATTTTAACAGAACTGCCGCGTGCGATTGCAGAGTTCAGTTCGATCCCCTTGGCCAGCCCGTTTTTGATGCAAGCCCCTAAAGGAGATGGCCATCCGGTGATGTTGCTGCCGGGGTTCATGGCGACCGAAAATTCAATGAAACCGATGGCGCGGTATTTGCGTAGGCTTGGCTATGATGTTCATCACTGGGATTTGGGCCGCAACCTTGGTCCCAAAGCGATTGGTGACAAAGGCGAGCGGTTGATTGCGCGTCTTGATGAAATTCATGCAGCGACGGGCAAGACTGTCAGCCTTGTTGGCTGGTCACTGGGAGGAACGCTCGCGCGGCAATTGTCGCGCCGCCGCCCTGATCTTGTCCGTCAGGTGATTTCGCTGGGCTCGCCGATCAGCGGCAGCCCGAAATCGACGAACGCGTGGCGTGCCTATCAGTTTATGACTGGTCAAAAAATCGACGATCCCGAAGTGCAGGCGCAAATGGCCGAAAGCCATGAAGTGCCGCCGGTTCCATCGACTGCGATCTTTTCAAAGCAGGACGGCGTTGTCGCCTGGCAAACCAGCCGCGAAGCTAAAGCGCCGCAGACTGACAACATCGAAGTCAAGGGCAGCCATTGCGGGCTTGGCGTTAATCCGACGGTGCTATGGGCGGTCGCTGACCGGCTGGCTTTGCCTCAGGGACAGTGGAAGCCGTTTGAGCGGTCGGGGTTGAAGTCGTTTGTATATCCGTCTTCGGGGCATTGATTGCAATATTTGTCTCTGAAAGCTGATAAAAACCGATAGCCCTGACCCTGTCAAAGGGCGTCCCAAGGTGTCAGTTGACGTGTATAACCGATGGCCGTGCTTCGACAGGCTCAGCACTACCGGTTATTTTTTGGCGCTCGGTTTTTTGGCTACTATTTTCGGCTTAGCCTTCGGTTTGGCGACTTGCGCAGTGAGCTTAGGTTTCACAACAGCTGCCTTTGCGGGCAACTTTTTGGCCCCAAACGCTTTAGAGGTCGTTTTCACCAATAGCTTCTTCACTGCACCAGCCTTAGGTTGTGGCGCAGCCTTAACTTTAGGTGCAACCTCGGCTCTCGCCTTTACCGCCGCCTTTGGCTTGGCATTCAACAATTCCGCAAACGAATCCCGCAAGGCTTGCGCATAGTTCGCCGGATCCGGGATCATCGCCCGGTCGCTGGTAAAGGAAATCGCGATGTCGGGGCCATAGCTATAGATCGCGTTGATCAGTCCCATGCCGTCAAACACAGGTCCAGTTCCCATCATCCGCACCATTTTCGCACCGGCAAAATACAAAGGCACGCGGGGGCCTGGGACGTTTGTTGCAACGCAGTTGAACACGGGCGAATGCAGGTTCGCTGCGCCCAATCCTGAATATAGCCGCGCGGCGAGCCCTGCGAGGCCAGACGGAATAAACTGGCTATAATCAGTCAGCGTGCGTGCACCTACTGCATTGGTCATCGCCTTGGAATTAAGTGCTTCTTTGCGGACGAAAGCAAGGCGTTCCATCGGATCATCGATATGAGTGCCAAGCTGCACCAGCATCGCGGACACCAGATTGCCCATCGCTTCCTTTTCGCCGTCTGCGCGCACCGATATAGGTGCCATAGCGGTCAGGCTATCCTTTGGCAGGCCATCACGAGTAAGCAGATATTTGCGCAAGCCTCCGCCGATGATGGTCAACACGACATCGTTGACGGTGGCCCCTTCAATCCGGTTCTTTACCGCGCGGATATCGGCCAATTGGAATAGAGCGCTGTCCCACACGCGGTGCGCGCTGACTTTGCCGTTCAGCAGCGTCTGCGGTGCCATCTTCGCACCCTTTAACGAAACATCGCCGCCCGCAACTTCGCGGATCAACCGCGCTGCCCCCGGCACAGTTTGCGCCAGCGTTTTGGCGAAGCGCACCGGCTGAGTGATCGAATTCATCCACGTTCGCATCAGCATTTCGGAAATGGCTGGCGCGCTTTCGCCCTTCCAGCTGGCTTTGCTAGCATATTCGACCGGCTTGGGCTCGATGTCATGCACCGCCGCCGAAAGCTCAACGCCTGACATGCCGTCGATCGCGGCATGATGGACCTTAGCGACAAGTGCAAAACAACCCGGAGGCAGGCCGGGGATATTGTCGAGCGCTTCGACGATGTTGAACTCCCATAACGGCTTGTTCATATCCATGCCGCGTGCGTGCAGGCGTGCGACCTGAATGCATAACTGCCGCCAATCGCCGGGCTTTGGCAAAGCGACATGGCGGACGTGGTATTCGAGATCGAAATTGGCATCATCGACCCAATAAGGATGGTCGAGATCAAACGGGACGCGGACCAGTTTCTGGCGGAAACTGCGCGCTCTATCCAACCGGCTGTCGATATGGGCCAATATGTCTTTGAAGCGGACAAAGCCGCCGGGGGCAGAGGAAGGATCGTAAATCCCGACCGATCCGATGTGCATCGGTGTTGTCGGTGTCTCCAGATAGACGAAACTGGCGTCTTGCCCGCTTAACTGTTCCATATCACTCGCCCCTTTTTATGCTGGTTTGCGCGGATGTTAGGATGAACGGTTGTGGAAAGCGAGTCCCTATCGCGGGCGCATCGCGATGACCAATCCGGCGGTTGCAAACAACGCGCCACCAATCGCCAGTGGCGTCCAGACATAGCCTTCAAACACCGTCGACAGCAGCATCGCGATTACCGGAATTAGCACGCCGGTATAGGCCGCTTTACCCGGCCCGATATCCCGGATTAGGCGGAAATACAGTGGGAAGGTTATTACCGATCCGACGATGCTCAGATAAAGCACCCCGCCGAGATAGGATGGACGCGGGTCAAGCACTGGCGGGCCATGATTGGCCCACGCCCAGCTGGCATTGAACAGCGTCCCCCACAACATCGACCAGCTTAACACTGTGATCGTTGGAAAGCGCGCGATCTGCGGCAGCACCTGGACAACGTTGGAAAATGACGCGCAGCACACAGCCGCCATTGCGAGACTGAAGCCGATCGCAACTTCGGCGCTGCCGACCGGGGCAGCGCGGTATTCCTGGATCATCAACAATGCGACGCCAATCGAGGCGACTATGCTGCCAATTATGAACGGCCGTCCGATTTCGCGGCCCAACCACCATTTGGCGAGAAGTGCGTTTGGCACAATCAGCAGAGCAAACATAACAGCGACTAGGCCGGAGGTGATGTGATGCTCCGCCTCGTACACAAAGTTGAAATTCAGCGCGAATTGCATGACGCCCAACACTGCTGTCCACATCATACCGCGACGGTCGATCCGGAACGGCAGGCGCATCACCGCGCCAAGGATGACCATTCCAATGCCCGCGATGGCAAAGCGATATGTGACCGACCAGCTGGCAGGGACGACGCTCAACTGGTCACGGATCACCAACCAAGTGGAACCCCAGATCAACGAGACCAAAAGAAATGGAAAAAATACCTGCGGGCTAAGGAAACTCGGCTCTGCCGCAGTGTCGTTGCTGACAGACTTCATCGTGCTTGTTGCCCACAGATGGGGGATGGTGCTGCTGGGGAGGATTGAACTCCCGACCTCGTCATTACCAATGACGCGCTCTACCACTGAGCTACAGCAGCGTACCCCAAGAAAGGCGGGCGTATGCGTAGGCACTGCGCATATGTCAAGCCGCTTGCACTGCGGAGTCGAATTTGGCATCGGTTTCGGCATGAAGCCTGTGAACCCCCAAAGCCGCGAAGACCGTCTTGCCGAGGCATTGCGTGCTAATCTGCGGCGACGCAAAGCGCCAGCGCCGCGGGTATCTGCGCCGCCGTCTAGCTCTCCGAAATCAACGGACTAACGGAATTACCCAGCTTTCCGCGTTCGCGAATTGTCGCCGCCGTTAATATCGAACTACCAGCCTTGAGTTCGCTTGGGGTCAGGCCTGTAAATTGCTTGATCTCGCGGATCAGATGCGATTGGTCGTAAAAAGACAGCCCCAATTCTGTGTCGTTCAAGCTGTCGCCCACCGCGAGCATATGCGCTGCACGGACCGCCCGGTATTTGCGTGCCAGTTTCTTTGGCGGCATCCCGTAATAGCGTTTCGTTGTGCGTTCCAAATGGCGCGGCGACAGGCCGGTAGCCGCGGCGAGCGCATCGATATGATGCTCGATATCACTTAACAGCCACTGGTCGACGATTGAGGTGAATTCAAAAGGTGCGGTATCGGATGTTGCAAAAATTTCGACTGCTGCGGCCTGTCCGATCACAAATTGCGATGCAACATCGGGCGCATCGGCCAGCTGTTTTTGTAGCTCGATCAGGGCATCGCCAAAGATGCTGCGCGCATCTAATGCCTTATCAACCCAATCGGCGGCAGCTTTTCCCATCAGGGCTGCCCATCCAGCGGGAGTCATGCCCCAGCCAAAAACGGCGGTCGGACCGTCCGAACTGGTTTGCATCGGGGCCGTTGTTGGGCCAACAAGCGTCACAGGGTATGTCGGGCAATCTGTGCCATCGATAAAATGATATCTGCCGCTTCCGCGCAGCAGGAAACGAAACTGGGCGCCGTCGGCGCGCTCCAGCTCTTTCATGGGTGGCCCTTGATAGTCGAAATGATAGAATGACGATACGAACGGCGTTAGTGCGTCATTCGGCGCTTGGTATTGCAGATTAATCATCAGCAGCCCCCATCGCGGGTTAGTCTAGCACGGAAACGGCCAAAAAAAAGACCTGCCACAAGGACAGGCCTTCAAAGTTCAAGAACTCTGGTCAAAATGACTGGAGCCCTTCGGGTCGCATTGCCTCTATGCGAGTCAATTGTAACATAATCTTGCACGGAATCGTCACCACCCTCTTGTTTGTTTGACAATTTCGGCCAAAAGAAAGCGAGCTTTCCGGTAAGCAAAACGTAGACGGGCAATTGCATGCGACACCCGGGCGAGGCATAGGCGGGATATGCTTTATTCGTTTATTCGTCCGGCATTGTTTTTGGCTGACGCTGAAACCGCGCACGGTCTCTCGCTTGCTACGCTTAGGCTGCTGCCGTCGCGGCCTGCTCCTATTAATTCCATATTGTCACAGAAAGTGGCTGGGTTAGATTTCCCAAACCCTGTCGGCCTAGCACCAGGTTATGACAAAAATGCTGAGGTGTATCAGGCCACATATGGCCTTGGTTTTGGATTTGTTGAAGTGGGCACTGTGACCCCCAGACCGCAAAGCGGCAATCCGCGCCCGCGGCTGTTCCGGCTGGTCGAAGATCGGGCAGTGATAAACCGCATGGGTTTCAATAATGACGGGATGGAGGTGGTTGCTGCTCGATTAGAAGCGACGCCCATAGCCCGACTGTCCGGACCGCTGGGCATTAACGTCGGTGCAAACAAAGACAGTGACGACCGAACCGCCGATTACGTCACCGCCATCAAAAGGCTCGCTGACCTTGCCGATTACGTGACCGTCAACATCAGTTCGCCTAACACGCCCGGGCTGCGCGCTTTGCAAGATAAAGCTGCGTTGGATGACCTTTTGGCGCGGGTGATGGAAACGACGCCTTTGGGCAAGCCGGTATTTTTGAAAGTCGCACCCGATCTGGAGCCCGCCGACATCGATGACATCGCTGCGTCAGTTATCGAGTTTAAGATTGCGGCGCTGATTGTCAGCAACACGACAATTGAACGGCCAGCTATGCGCTCTTTGCATGCGGCTGAAACCGGTGGATTATCAGGCGCACCTTTGCGCGATCTGGCGCAGCAAAGGCTGATCGATTTCCGCAAAGCAACCGGCGGCGCAGTGCCGTTAATAGGCGTTGGCGGCATATCCACCGCCGCCGACGCCTATGCGCGGATCAAAGCGGGCGCTTCGTTGATACAGCTGTATAGCGCATTGGTATATGAAGGCCCAACATTGGCACGCCGCATCAACGAAGGTCTCGCCGCTTTGTTGACCCGCGACGGTTTCGCTAATTTGGCCGATGCCGTCGGCGTAGATACGTTTTAGGCTTTCCTAGACGCGTCAACTTCGTCACAAGCTGAGGCTATGAAAAAGCTCATCTTATTTTTCGCTTTGCTGACGGGTGTTTTTCCTGCGGTTGCCGTCGCCGAAACTGTTTCTGTTGCAACATCCGCCGATCCCCGCGTGACGCAGGCTGGTGCCGAAATTCTTGCCAAGGGCGGCTCGGCGGCTGACGCGGCGATGGCGATGATGCTAGCGTTGACGGTGGTAGAACCGCAATCCAGCGGCATCGGTGGTGGTGGCTTTCTGGTTCACTTTGACGGCAATGAAGGTGTGCTAAGCACTGTCAATGGCCGCGAAGTTGCGCCAGCATCGGCAAAGCCTGATCGCTTCATGGGCGCTGACGGAAAGCCATTACCATTCATGCAAGCATTTCCCGGCGGTAAGTCTGTCGGTGTTCCCGGAAACGTCCGTCTGGCCGCGATGGCGCATGATAAATGGGGAAAGCTGGCATGGGCCGACTTGTTCGCGCCGGCAATCCAGCTGGCCGAGGATGGCTTTATCGTCAACAAAACGCTCGAATCACGCTTGCAGCTAGTTGCCCCGCTTTGGACAAAATTCGACGAAGCGCGCAGCATTTACTGGGTCGATGGTAAGCCTGTATCGTTCGGTATGCGGATCAAAAATCCAAAGCTGGCGGCGACTTTGAAAACCATTGCAAGTGGCGGTGCGGATGCTTTTTATAACGGCAAAATCGCCGAAAGCATCGTCGCTGCATCAACAAAAACGGCAGTTGCCCCCGGCGACATGACGCTGAACGATTTGGCACAATATAAAGCCAAAGAGCAGTACGCGCTTTGTGCGCCATACCGCGTCTATGTGATTTGCGGAATGGCTCCGCCATCATCAGGCGCGACGACTGTGTTGCAAATTCTAGGCTCGCTCGAACGCTTTGACTTGGGTGCGATGGGCAAGGATAATCCGCAGAGCTGGCACGTGCTGGGTGAGGCAATGCAACTTGCCTATGCTGACCGCGAAAAATATCTGGCTGATAGTGACTTTGTGGATGTGCCGGTTGCTGGATTGCTGGACCCTGAATATCTGGCGAAGCGGTCAGCGATGATCGATCCCGACAAAGCGCGTATCGATTATCCCGCAGGTAACCCGCCCGGGACAGCTCCGCGCACTGCGGCGATATCGGGCGAAGTGGCGGGCACGACGCATTTCTCTGCGGTTGATCGTAACGGCAATATCGCCAACATGACATCGACCATCGAAGGGCCGTTTGGCAGCCAATTGGTCGCAGGAGGTTTCTTCTTAAACAACGAACTCACTGACTTCACCTTTGCGCCGGAAAAGAACGGAGCGCTTGTTGCCAACAGCATCACGGGCGGTAAACGCCCGCTATCGTCGATGGCACCGACGATAGTCTTTGATGCAGATGGTCGCGCTGTGTTGGCACTGGGCTCGGCGGGCGGCAAAAAAATCATCATGCATGTGACAAAGACGTTGATCGGCGTGCTCGATTTCGGCCTGCCGCTGGACAAAGCGATTGCGCTCCCCAACATCTTTTTTGGCGGCGGCGAATTGAAGGTCGAACAAGGAACGATGCTGGCCGATCTGGCAGAGCCGCTTAGCGCCTATGGTCAGAATGCTAGTGCGGATGACTTGGGATCAAAGGTCAATGGCGTCCAATGGGATGGCGCAAAATGGACAGGCGCATCCGATCCGCGCAGCGAAGGCACAGCGATATCGGTCGATGAAAATGGAAAACAGGCCATCATCGATGGTGCAAAAGCATTCGATGGTGCGCCAGCGGAGAGCGTTGGCTAATCGGCTTCTTGCCTAGCATAATCGGTAACGCTAGTTTGACTTGCAACCGAATCTGATAATTCACAGTCCCCAGGAGAGAAAAGGCGTGTCAGAACAATTCGACGATTTTGACAGCTTCCCCAATCTGGTGAGCATGTTCCTATCGCGCGCGTCGTCGCGCGGTGATCGGCCGTTCCTTGGCTATAAGCACGGCAGCGAGTGGCACACGATCAGCTGGACAGAAACGGCGCGCCGCGTGGCGGCGCTTGCCAAAAGCCTCAAAAAGATCGGCCTGAAAAAGGGTGACCGTGTGATGCTAGTGTCGGAAAACCGGCCCGAATGGTGCATCGCCGATCTGGGCATTATGGCCGCAGGCTGCATCACTGTGCCCACTTACGTCACGAATTTGGAACGTGATCACCAGCATATCCTTGATAATAGCCAGTCGCGCGCGGTGATCGTGTCGACCGCAAAATTGGCACAAAATTTGATGCCGGCCGTTGTGCGCTCTTCTGAATGCGAATTCGTGATCGGGATGGAGCCGCTAAAGGTCGCGCAAAAAGGGCAGCTAACACATCTGGATTGGAACGACCTTGTTCTGGGCGATGATGCCGATATTGCGGCGCTCCGCGAAGAGGTGGCGCAAATTGGCCGCGATGAAACGGCCTGTCTGATTTACACCAGCGGCACCGGCGGCGCGCCACGCGGGGTGATGCAGCATCATGGCGCGATCATCTGCAATGTTGATGGTGCGGCGGAAATCCTGCGCGACGATTTGGGCCTTGGTGATGAACGCTTTCTCTCGTTCCTGCCATTAAGTCATGCCTATGAACATTCGGGCGGGCAATATCTGCCCATCGGTGTCGGCGCGGAAATCTATTACGCCGAAGGGTTGGAAAAACTCGCCGCGAATATCGAGGAAACCCAGCCAACGGTTATGGTTGTTGTCCCCCGCTTGTTTGAAGTCCTTCGCACGCGCATTATCAAAAACGTTGAAAAGCAAGGCAAGATGCCAAACTATTTGCTCGACAAAGCGCTGACGATTGGCGAGCGGGATTATGGCGGAAAGAAGCGGTTTCGCGATGGTCCGATGCGGTTGCTGCTATCGCGCACACTTAAGCCCAAAATTCAGGCCAAATTTGGCGGCCGGTTAAAGGCGATGGTATCGGGCGGTGCACCGCTTAATCCCGATATTGGGATCTTTTTCCAATCGCTGGGTATCACTTTGTTGCAGGGCTATGGCCAGACTGAATCCGGCCCGGTGGTCAGTTGTAACCGGCCCTCCGCTGGCATCAAGATGGACACAGTTGGCCCGCCGATGAAAAACGTCGAGGTCAAATTCGCCAACGACGGCGAGATTCTTGTACGCGGCGAATTGGTGATGAAAGGCTATTGGCGTAATAAAGCAGAGACCGCGCGCACGATTATCGATGGCTGGTTGCATACCGGAGATATTGGCCATTTTGACGATAAGGGCCGGATCAAGATTACCGACCGCAAAAAGGACCTTATCGTCAATGACAAGGGCGATAATGTCGCACCGCAAAAGGTTGAAGGGATGCTGACCTTACAGCCCGAAATTTTGCAAGCGATGGTATCGGGCGACAAACGCCCGTACATTGTCGGCCTGATTGTTCCCGACCCCGAATGGGCGCTTGATTGGGCTCGCGGGCAGGGGATGCGCTATGACTTTTCGGAGCTGCAGAGCAACCCGCAATTCCGTGCTGCAATCCGCGCGGCGGTTGATCGCGTGAATACTAATATTTCGGTTACAGAAAAAGTGCGGCAGTTTGAATTCGTCGATGAACCGTTCAGCATCGAAAACGGCGAGATGACCCCCAGCATGAAGATCAGGCGGCATGTTATTAGGGATCGGTATAAAGCGCGGGTCGATGGGATGTATAAGAGCTAAAGTTCTGGCACCGTCCAATCAATCGGCTTCAGCCCCTTGCTTTCAAGAAACGCATTGCACTTCGAAAAATGCCGACAGCCTAGAAATCCATTGTGCGCAGACAGCGGAGAGGGATGCGCAGCTTTCAGAACCAGATGGTTGCTGGTGTCGACAAATGCCGCCTTTTTCTGGGCATAGGCGCCCCAAAGCATAAACACGACCGGATCGTTTTTGGCATTGACCAGTTGGATAACCACATCGGTGAACTGCTCCCATCCCCTTTTCTGGTGCGACGCCGCCTTGGCCATTTCGACCGTCAACACGCTGTTGAGCAGCAATACGCCCTGCTGCGCCCAATGTTCCAAGAAACCATGGTTGGCGCGCGGAATGCCGAGATCGGATTGCAGTTCCTTGTAGATATTGACCAAGCTTGGCGGAGGCCGAACCCCAGGCTGGACGCTAAAGCACAGCCCATGGGCTTGACCGGGGCCATGATAGGGGTCCTGCCCCAATATGACGACACGCACCTTGTCTAAAGGCGTGAGGTCGAGCGCGCGGAACCACTCATTGCCTTTCGGGAAAATCTGCTTTCCTGCCGCTTTTTCGGACAGCAGAAACGCCCGCAATCGCCCCATGTACGCCGACTCAAATTCCGGCAGCAAAGGCGCTTTCCAGCTTTCGTGGAGTTGGATCTCAGGCATGGATCGCGGCCTGCGCCGTCATGCCGATGGAAGAGCCGCCAACAAAGCTGCCCAAGCTTCGGTCTCTTTCTTCGTCGCAACACCAAGCAACTCCGTTGCGTGGCGCAGGCGTTCACGCAAGATGTCGCGGCCGAGGTGGGTGATCGCGTCGAACAAAGGGACGCCTTGCGGCGAACCCAGCACCGCTAGATAAAACGTGCGGATCATATCTTTCAGCTTGATGTCGAGTGCCGTCGCAGTAGCGCGCAGCGCTGCATCGACGCCGTCTTTGTTCCATTCAATCATTGCGTCGAACTGTTGCAGTGCCAGCGTATAGGCAGCGCGTTGGTGGTCGGCCTCAAGCTTAACACCATCACGCAGCTTTTCGACCGTCAGCCCGTCGATGCGGTTCATGAAGAACGGCGCTGTTAACGCGCCCAGATCGGACATACGCACGATGCGGCTTTGCGTCATTTCGGCGATGGGTTTCAGATACGTATCATTCAGCGCCCATTTGCGAACCTCGTCCATAAACTGCTCGGTGGTCAGCTCTTCGCGGAGATAGCGACCGTTTAGCCAATCGAGTTTCGAGGTATCAAACACCGGCCCGCCGAGCGAGATATTGGAGACATCAAAGCCATCGATCAGTGCCTGTAACGATGTTTTTTCATCCTCCTCGCTGGCGCTTTTGATAAACAGCCCCAGGAAATTCTGCATCGCGGCGGGCAGATAGCCAGCGCGCTGATAAAACAAAATAGACGTTGGGTTTTTACGCTTTGACAGCTTCGACCGGTCGGCATTGCGCAACAGCGGTAGATGCGTCAGCACCGGCGGTTCCCAACCGAAATATTGGTATAGCAATAGATGTTTGGGTGCCGACGAAATCCACTCCTCTCCGCGCATCACGTGCGTAATTCCCATCAGATGGTCGTCGACCACATTGGCGAGGTGATAGGTCGGCAGGCCATCCGATTTCATCAACACCTGCATATCGACGACCGCATAGTCGAACTCGATTTCACCGCGCAGCGTATCCTGCACGATGCATTTGCCCTCAGTTGGGATTCTCATGCGGACGACATGTGCGACGCCATCGGCATCCAATTTCGCGCGCTCCGCATCGGTCAACGACAGGCAGGTGCCGTCATATTTGGGCGGCTGCTTTGCTGCGATCTGGTGCCGCCGCGTCTCGGCAAGTTTTTCGGGTGTGCAATAGCATTTAAACGCATGGCCATCCGCGATCAACTGGTCGCAATGCTCGGTATAAATCGCGCTGCGTTCTGACTGGCGATAGGGGCCGTGGGGACCGCCGACATCGGGGCCTTCATCCCAGCTGAGACCAAGCCATTGCAGGCTATCGAGAATGGCGACTTCGGATGCGCGGGTTGAACGCACTTGGTCGGTATCCTCAATCCGCAGTAAAAACTGTCCCCCATGCTTCTTGGCGAAACAATAATTGATCAGCGCGATATAGGCGGTGCCGACATGCGGATCGCCAGTTGGGGAGGGGGCAACGCGAGTGCGAACGGGGCGGGCGACGGCGGGCTTTGTGATTTCAGTCATGCGCCGCCCCTACCAAGCTGAAACATTCTTGTCATCTTTGGGTTGCAAGCGCATTCAATAAGAAAGCATAAAAGGAGAGTCGTATGCAGTTCAGCCGCCGCCAGTTCAATTTCGGTTTGGGAAGCCTTGCTTTTGCTGGGATTCCCGCGTGCGCCGGTGCACAAGTTCCTCCGACTGCGCGCAACGAAGTCGTCGGCTATGGCGCGATGATCCGCGACCCCAACAACCTCATCGACCTACCCAAAGGATTTTCCTACCGCGTCATTTCGCGTTTTGGCAATGTAATGGATGACGGCCATGTGGTGCCAAACGCCGGCGATGGCATGGGCGCGTTCGCATTTGGCAAAGGCAAAGTTGCGCTTGTCCGCAACCATGAACTGTCCGTCCGCGACGCCCGTTTCGGTCCGTTCACGGGCAAAGTCGCTGATGATTTTGCAACCTATGATCGCGGCAAAGATGGCGTGCCGCTTCCCGGCGGGACGACGACATTGATTTACGACATGAAATCGCAACGCGTCGAAAGCCAGTTCCTCAGCCTATCTGGCACCATCCGCAATTGTGCGGGTGGAATTACACCTTGGGGCAGCTGGCTGTCTTGCGAGGAAAATACGACCCGTGCGGGCGACGGCGTTAGCAAGGACCACGGCTATATTTTCGAGGTGCCATCGGCGCATAAAGGCTTGGTTACGCCTGCGCCATTAACGGCAATGGGCCGGTTCAACCACGAAGCCGCCTGCGTCGATCCGCGCACTGGTATAGTTTACCTGACCGAGGATCGCGACGATAGCTTGCTCTATCGCTTTTTGCCGAATGCAAAGGGCGAACTGGCCAAAGGCGGACGCTTGGAGGCGCTGGCGATCGACGGCATCACCGATAGCCGCAATTGGAACAGCGTGGCTGTGATGCGTGAGCAAGAACTGCGGGTGCGCTGGATCCCGCTAGATGATCCAGAGGCGCCCGAAGATGATCTGCGCAAACGCGGCGCTGCAAAGGGGGCAACCCTCTTTGCGCGCGGTGAGGGCATTTGGTGGGGGCAGGGCGAATTCCACTTTACTACTACAAGCGGCGGCGCAAAGAAACTCGGACAAATTTTCCGCTATCGCCCTGCCGTCAATGAAGGCTTCTCAGGTGAAAGCGACGCGCCGGGGATGATCGCTCTCTTTTATGAATCCACCGATGCCGCCGCCTATAATTACGGCGACAACCTGACCGTAATGCCGACCGGCCATTTGATGGTGTGTGAGGATCAATACACCGACATCGTGGACAACCATCTTCGCGGGATTACGCCTGGCGGCAAATCCTATGTCTTTGGCAAAAGCCGCGTGCAGACCGAATTTGCCGGCGCATGTTTTTCCCCGGATGGATCGACCCTGTTCGTCAACCTGATGTGGCCGACGATGACGCTGACGATCACGGGACCGTGGGCGAAGGTTAAGGTTGAAACGCGAAGTTGATTTTTGTCGAGGCGGTTTCAAAACCATCCCGTCCAAACCGCCGTTCCTTAATCGATCCCACACCCTTGTCGTCAACCAACACAACCGAACTGCACCGAGTGCCATAAACCGCGTTGCGAATGAAAATGCTATCGTCGATGGTTTCGCTGGCCAGCAAATCGAGCAAAGCCGCAGACAAATCATTGTGGCTATTCAGGCAATCGGCGAACGCCGTCATCAGCCGGTCCTTGCGCGGCCAATCCTCGTGCGGCGCGCCGTTGGACAGGCCGTGGATACCATCGGGTAGCAGCTCTGTCATGGGGATAGGGCGGTTGGCGCACAGCGTTGCGCCTTCGGGGCCGATGGTCAGCAGGCTGAAAGCATTGAAACCGTCAAGCGTTCCCACGTTGAGTCCGTTGTGGCCGCGCAGATAATCGGCGACCAAATCGCCGCGTGATGTTTTGACCGGATCGGGCGGAGTATCGGCGCGGATATTGGTGACGACTGCCAAACGTCCGGTTTCGGAAACTCCCAGCCAGCTGCCGCCCGACACCAGATCGCGCCCGGCGATAATGTGGCTATCCGCACCTTCCCAACGTGCCAGCGGAGCTGACGGCCGTGTGTGCAATTCATCGCGGTTGGCGGCCAGTACCAGCCGCCATTTGGGATGGGTGTTGAGGGCAAGGGCGACGACGCACATGGGCTATTGGCTCTCCGCGCTCATAGTATCGCGCGCCGGAAACGGCTCGACCAGCTTTTGCGCTTCTTTCCAGTCGGCTTGTAACCAGCGATCATAATCCGCCGGTTGCAAGATCAACGGCATCGCGCTTGGGCCTTTCCCGCCCTCTACCGGTAGCACCGCCGAATTGGGCTCAGTGGTCAGCACTGCAAAGACCGGCATATCGGTTAAGTCGCGCCAGATTCCTGCCATTGCGAATACTGGGCAATCCTTAACCCCGTACCAATGCTCAGCTCCATTGTGGCGCAGTGCGAAAGCCGTCGCGGGGATCAAGCAGCGCAGTTCGGTGTGGCGCAGATTGCCCACCCAAAAAGGGCTGTCGATGTTACGAACTTGCGCGACCCAGCGCGGCGGCTCCGGCCCTAATGCTTCGGTTGAGGCCCCCGGTGGCGGGTAGCCCCAATGGACCGGACGGATTACGCGTTTGCCAATCCGTCCGGCGCGGGTAATGACGGGGGCGAATGTGCCAGGGAACAATGCGCCGCCACCCCAAGGATCAGGTCCCGCATCGCCGTTGAAGGCTGCGGCGATCTGCGGTGACGCTGCTTCGAGTTTGTAATGGCCGGTCACAGGAGCTCCACAATTTTTTAGCGGATCAGCTTTCGCATTCCGTGTTTCGCTTCTAGCCTTTTGGTCCCTGTTAGCTTTGCCGACCGGGTCTTGATGCTTTCGGTAAAGCGCCACTCGCTGACAGCTTTATCGGGGGTCAGTTCGACCGCCATATAACCGCGAC
>JAYUOS010000055.1:0-12749 GCA_043760725.1 Sphingomonadales bacterium | reverse complement strand
CTGGATATGAAGCATCGCTGATACGCGAAAGGCGGTTGCGCCTGTGGGACCGCTTTGCTACGGGCGCTCTCCTACCTGTCGGGGCAAGTGCGGCCATGGCGGAATTGGTAGACGCGCAACGTTGAGGTCGTTGTGGGCGAAAGCCCGTGGAAGTTCGAGTCTTCTTGGCCGCACCAGACAGTACGATCCGCTAGATCAGCGCGCTTGCTATGACGTTGTTTGTCGAAATCCTAGGTCGCCGAACCAGATTGTTGCCCATGATCATACAGTTTCGCGTAGCTATTCGCTCGCACTTTGCGCAATATGTTGAGCCGACGCGTATCGGCTGTTAAGGCACAATATCGCGGGGTTGCAGCACAACTACCGGCGTTATCAGGACATAGTCATGAACTTCAATAATATCTCTGCATGGTCGATCCTCAATCCGGTGGTTCCCATCGTGTTGTTCGTGGGGCTAACGCTGGCCGGCATTATGTCGTTCCGCAACATGGATGTTCAGAATGATCCCGACATCGAATTTCCCGTCGTCGTCGTGTCGATCTCTCAACCCGGAGCCGCCCCCACAGAAATCACGACACAGATCACGCAAAAGGTCGAGTCTGCCATCCGCAGCGTGCAAGGCGTCCGCAATATTGACGCCACTGCCAGCGAAGGAAACACATTTGTCGTCGCAGAATTCGAGATTGGTGACGATATCAATGCAGCGGTAAGCGAAGTTAAAAACGCAGTCGACCAGATCCGCAGCGATTTGCCCGACGGCATATTGGAACCGCAGATTTTCAAACAAGCGACGTCCAGCGATCCGATTGCCTATTTCGCGGTCGAGGCGAGCGACATGACGCTGGAACAGCTTAGCTGGTTTGTCGATGATACGGTGGCGCGCCGCTTGTTGTCGGTCGGGGGTATGGCAACGGTGAGCCGTAATGGCGGCGTAAACCGGGAAGTCCGCGTCGTCCTTGATCCTGCCAAGATGCAATCCCTAGGTGTGACCGCTGGGCAGATTAATAGTGTGCTGCGTCAACAAAACGTCAACGCCTCGGGCGGGCAGTCGCAAATCGCCGGATCCCGCCAGTCGGTCCGCGTGCTGGGCAATGCTGCCGACGCCTATGCGTTGGGGCAAGCGCAGATCAGTCTAGGTGGCGGTCGCAACATCAAGTTATCGGATGTCGCAGAGGTTACCGATGGCTTTAGTGAACAACGGTCAATGGCCTTTGCGGGCGGCAAGCAGGTCGTCACCTTTGCCATGTCTCGCGCCAAGGGTGCGTCGGACGTCACCGTGTTCGACGAAGCCATGGTAAAGATGAACGATATCGTAAAAGAGAATCCCGGGATCAAATTCACAACATTGTTCAACAGCGTCGATTACACCAAGGGCCAATATAAAAGCTCGATGGCAGCAATGATCGAAGGGGCTTTGCTCGCGATTGTGGTCGTTTTTCTGTTCTTGCGTGACTGGCGCGCGACGATCATTTCGGCGATTGCTATCCCCCTGTCGGCGATCCCGACCTTTTGGTTCCTCGACCTATTGGGCTTCACGTTGAACACCATGTCGTTGCTGGCCTTGGGTCTGGTTGCGGGGGTTCTGGTCGATGACGCAATTGTGGAGATTGAGAACATCGTGCGCCATATGCGCATGGGCAAATCTGCCTATCAGGCCTCAATTGATGCGGCTGACGAAATCGGGCTTGCGGTTGTTGCAACAACATTCTCGATTGTTGCGGTGTTCCTGCCCGTTGGTCTGATGCCGGGCGTTGCCGGGCAGTTTTTCAAAAATTTTGGCCTGACCGTTGTCGCATCGGTGTTGATGAGCCTTGCGGTCGCGCGGATGATCACGCCGATGATTGCCGCTTATTTTCTAAAATCGACGGGGACCGCCGAACATGGCGAGGGGCCGCTGATGGATCGGTATATGAATCTGCTCCGCTGGTCGCTCGACAGTTCAAAGAGCGCCGCGCTTAAGCAGCAGTTGAGCTCGGCCAAGGGGCGGTTTTGGTATTATCCGCGACGCATTTTGGCGCGGCGGCTTGATCACCGGCTTTGGATGATGGGCATTGGCCTTTTGGCCTTGGTGGCGACCATCGGCCTTTTGGTTGTCCTGCCGAAACAGTTTTTCCCCGATGGTAACGAGGATTTCAGCCGCGTCCGGATTGAAATGGTGCCCGGTACGACGTTGGAACGCACGCGCGAAATCACCAGCGAAGCGGCAGCGATGATTGAAAAACAGCCCGAAGTTAAAACCGCGTTGCAAAGCGTGCGTGAAGGCAGCGCCAACATCTTCATCACGCTGCATGAAGATCGCGCGCGGACCAGCCAGAAATTCGAAGAAGACCTGACGCCGCTGCTGACAAAAATTGCCGATGCGCGCGTCACGTTTCAAGCCAATGGCCCCGGTGGCGGCGGTTCGGGGCGTGACGTTTCGGTGATGCTATCGGGTTCCGACCCGAAAAAGCTGGATGAGACAGCGGCGATTTTGGTCGAGCAGATGAAGACGGTGCCCGAACTGCGCGCCCCGCGTATCTCGGCCGATTTGCAGCGCCCCGAGCTCCTGATCACGCCGCGCACTGACCTTGCCGCACAATTGGGTGTGTCAACGTTGGCGCTCAGCCAGACGATCCGGGTGGCAACGTTGGGCGATATTGATCAGAACAGCGCGAAATTTTCTTTATCTGACCGGCAAATTCCGATCCGCGTCATGCTGGCACGCGAATCGCGGCAAAGCATCGACGTGATACGCAACCTTCCGGTGCAGTTGGCAAATGGCGGATCTGTGCCGCTATCGCTGGTTGCCGACATCAGCTTTGGAGCCGGGCCAACCTCGATTCAACGCCGCAACCAAAATTTCCGCACCTTTATCGGTGCTGATTTTGCGCCCGGAATCGTAGCATCGGATGCTGATCTAAAGATCGATGCCCTGCCCATCATGAAGGCTCTACCTGCGGGCGTGTCGCGAGCAGCGTTCGGAGCGCAAGAATGGCAAGCAGAGATGCAGCGCGACTTTTTGACGGCGCTGATTTCGGGGACCTTGCTCGTGTTTGCGGTGCTGGTGCTCTTGTATCACCGCTTCATGTCGCCTCTGGTCAATATGGGGTCGTTGCTGCTTGCACCTTTGGGCGGCCTGATGGCGTTGGCGATTGTGCAACAACCGATATCAATGCCGGTGTTTATCGGCGTGCTGATGCTGTTTGGGATCGTTGCCAAAAACTCGATTTTGCTGATTGATTTTGCCATCGAGGAAATGGCGCGCGGCGTGCCAAAGTTTCAGGCGATTATGGAGGCGGGGCATAAACGGGCGCAGCCAATCGTTATGACCACCGTGGCGATGACTGCTGGCATGGTTCCCACTGCGCTGTCGCTTGGTGGTGACGGCCAATGGCGTCAACCGATGGGGACGGTGGTGATTGGCGGTTTGATTGTCTCGACGGTGCTGACTTTGTTGATTGTGCCAGCTGGTTTCAGCCTTGCCGATGGCTTTGAAAAACGGCTTGGGCCGTGGTTGCGCAATACGTTTTTGACCTATCAGCCAGACAAGCCGGGCAAAAAAGGCGGCGGCGACAAGCCATCAGGCACGGCATTAGGCGGTGATCTGCCAGGGTTGCAGCCTGCTGAATGATGGCCGCCGGATGACCGTTACGGGGCCAAAGACAGATTTTGCCACCGGACGATTTGGTTACCGGGCGGCGCGTTTCGGGCAAAGCGAGCCGCTGTTGCGCGCGGTTGGCTCGTCACAGTCGCGGCCTCTAAACATCGTCGATGCAACCGGCGGGTTGGGGCATGACGGTTTTTTGTTGGCGGCGTCGGGTGCGCGGGTCACGTTGATCGAACGGTCTCCAGTGATGTTTGCTCAACTGGAGCGTGCGGTGGCCGATGCCCGGCGAAATGACGATCTCGCCGAAATTGCTGAGCGGATGACCATATTGCATGGCGATTCGCGCGACCTGTTGCGCACTATCAATGCAGACGTATTCTACGTCGACCCGATGCATCCGGAACGCAAAAAATCGGCGTTGGTCAAAGAACCGATGCGGTTGTTGCGCGGGGTGGTCGGCGACGATCCCGATAGTGCAGAGTTGATCCAGATAGCTCTGCAGTATTCCCCCGGACGCGTTGTGGTCAAATGGCCTGCAAAGGCTGCGTTGCCATATGGAATACCACAACCGAGCTATGAATTGGGGTCACGCACGACGCGCTATTGCGTTTTTCTCGCCGCGTCGGAAGCTTCAAAAATCGATCGCTAGGCCTTTTAGTTCCCAATCGCCGTAGCGCACAGGGTCTGGTCGCTCGGGATCGGGCGCAGGGCCGGGTTTGGCCGCACCGGGTTTTGGCACTGGCGGGCTTTTCGACAAATAGGCGGGTGCTTTAACATGTGCGGGTCGTGTGCCCATGATATTTGTCCTTGCTTGCAGTGTCTGGTGTATCCCGTCTCGGACGTTGTGCCGCCGATGGCAAGATGGATATACACCTGCCTTCGTGCTTCTTGCCTCTTTTACATTCCTCCATCGCGGCCTAAGGCGCTGCGATGAACACACTTCCAACTACCGCCACCGGCCTTGCAACTCGTAAAGCGGCGCTGCGCATGCTTGATGCCGTGATGCGCACGGGCCAGCCGATGGATCAGGCGATAACGATGGCGACACGCGATCTGGAATCATCCGACCGCGCTTTGGCGATAGCGATTGCGCAAGAGGTGCTGCGCTGGACCCCCGATTTTGATCTGTTGATCGACAGCCAGACGCAGCTTCCCTTAGCCGACGATGCCAAGGCGCGGATGGTGTTGCGGATGGCGCTGGCGCAGATGTTGCGGCTAAACACCCCTCCGCATGCCGCGATTGCGACCGCGCTCCCGTTGCTGGATAAAGGGCCAAGGCGACTGGTCCACGGGGTGCTTGGGTCGTTGTGGCGGTTGCAGCCGAGCTTGGCGGCAGCGCCGACCTTGTTGTATGAACCAGCAACGCGCTGGGCAGACGCTTGGGGCGCCGAGATGGTCGAGCATGCCCGCGTTGCGCTTGCCGAACCGCCGATGCTTGATCTGGCGCTGAAGGTGCATGCCGATACCGCCAGCTGGGCCGAGAAACTGGGCGGTATCAGCCTTGCCCCCGGCCATGTCCGCCTGCCACGCGGCAGCGCCATCGAATCGCTTGAAGGCTATGCTGATGGGGCGTGGTGGGTGCAGGACCTGGCATCGACTTTGCCGGTGCGGGTGTTGGGCGAAGGTAAGGGGCGGACCGTGCTCGATCTGTGCGCTGCCCCCGGCGGCAAAACGATGCAACTGGCGGCGGCGGGTTGGGCCGTGACTGCGCTTGACCTGTCGGCACGGCGGATGGAGCTGCTTGCGACCAATCTGGAACGCACCGGATTACAGGCGGAAACGATCATCTCAGACATCCGCAAATGGGATAGCGACGCGCAATTTGACGCAGTGCTGCTGGATGCGCCGTGCAGCGCCACAGGAACTTTCCGTCGCCACCCCGATGTGCTGCACCGCATTGGCGCCCGTCAGATCGCGGAGCTGGTCGAGTTGCAGAAATCCCTGCTCGAACATGCGGCTACGCGAGTGAAACCCGGCGGGTCGTTGGTTTATGCCACCTGCTCGCTGGAGCCCGAAGAAGGCGAGCGCCAAGCCGCCGCATTTTTGGAAAGCCATCCCGATTTTTCGGTGGCGAATATCGGCGGCGGGGTGTTGCCCGATGGCATCACCGCAAATGACGGACAGGTCCGCACGCTGTCAGGCATGCTCGCCGCCCAAGGTGGGCTTGATGGATTTTTCGTTGCGAGTTTCACCCGCGCGGCATAAAATTGGCAGATGCTTGCACCAACGATTACCACCGAACGCCTTATCATCACCGCGATGACGATGGAGCATTGGGAGCCCTATGCCGCAGCATGGGCGGACCCACGCATGACCGAGTTTATCGGCGGCAAACCACGAACCCGCACCGAAAGTTGGGGCAAGTTTTTGGCGGCGTCAGCGCTGTGGCACTATATGGGCTATGGCTATTGGACCTTTCTTGACCGCGAAACAGGCGCCTTTGTCGGCAATGGCGGGCTGGCGTGGTTCGAACGCGGGATTGCGGGATTGGAGGGCGTGCCAGAGGCAGGCTGGGCCTTTGTGCCATCGGCATGGGGCAAAGGTTTAGCGACTGAGGCAATTTCGGCGGTGTTGTCATGGGCCGACACCGCGCTGGCTGCGCCCGAAATTCGCTGCATCATTGACGAAGATAATCTTGCGTCAAAACATGTTGCTGAAAAACTGGGTTTTCACTTCTTGCAAACGACACAAGAATCCATTGGTCAAATCTCGCTTTATGCACGCAAAGCTGGTGGATAACGTCCCTGAATAGCCGCGCTTGGCTTGCCCCGACGCGCATCTATGGCTAAGCGCCGTTCATGTCTGCTCCCGTCCGCATAGCGCCCTCGATCCTCTCCGCCGATTTCGCACGGCTGGGTGAAGAAGTGCGCGCGATTGATGCAGCAGGCTGCGACTGGATTCATGTCGATGTAATGGACGGGCATTTTGTGCCGAACATCACCATAGGGCCTGCGGTGGTAAAGGCACTGCGCCCGCACAGCGCAAAGCCGTTTGACGTTCACCTGATGATATCGCCGGTCGACCAGTTCGTGCAGGATTTTGCCGAGGCGGGCGCGGACATCATCTCGTTCCATCCAGAGGCTGGCCCGCATCCCCACCGCACTGTGCAGCTTATTAAATCGCTAGGTAAACAGGCGGGCATTGTCCTCAACCCACATACCCCGGCAAAAATGCTGGATTATCTGATCGAGGATATTGATCTGGTTCTGATCATGAGCGTGAACCCTGGCTTTGGCGGGCAAAGCTTTATCCATAGCCAGCTGCGCAAGATTGAGGCTGTCCGCAAGATGATCGACAAAACCGGGCGCGATATCCGGTTGGAAGTGGATGGCGGGATTACGGTCGAGACCGCGCCGCTGGCGATTGCTGCAGGGGCGGACACTTTGGTGGCGGGCACCGCGACTTTCAAAGGCGGGCCACCCGCCTATGCCGCCAACATCGCTGCCCTGAGGGGGTAATGAGCGAGGGTCCTGCAAGCGATGCCGATACCGGCTCGCCGCTGGTGGTTCAGCCGCAAAGCGGGATGCAAAACCTGATCGCGCGCGCGTCGTTGATGCTGTACCAACTCAGTTGGCGCACACCGCTGCATAAGATGCGGATTTCGGGAAAGCTGCCGCTAAAGTTATTAGCCGCACCTATCGACCTGCTAAAGGGCGATGAAGGGCGCGGCACCGCGATCCGCATGGACCGGTTTCATGTCATGGGCATGGATTTCAGCACTACCAGCGGTGATTTTGCGGATCCAGCGCTGCCACCATTTTTTCTGGATTACATCCACCGGTTTGATTGGCTCCGCGATCTAGCTGCCGCTGCGAACCGCGTCGACGGTGCCCCGCTGGCGGTTGCTATTGCCGATAAATGGCTGGCGGCACATGCAGACAGACCGCGAAAACCGGCATGGGATATTGCCAACAGTGCGTGGCGCTTCCTCAACATGGCGGCCTGGTCGCCCTATCTGCTTTCTTCCGATGATCTGATTTACCGGTCAAAAATCCTCAATCATTTTGCCCGCACTGCTCGGCATCTGGAACAATCCGCCATCCGCGCGACGCAGCCTTGGGATCGTGTTGCGGGTTGGGTTGGTGTCGCCGCTGCGGGATTATTGCTACCCGAAGGCAAGGCGCGGATTGCGATGGGCGAACACGGGCTGGACGCTGCTTTGCGCGAATTGGTCTTTGCCGACGGCGGCGTGATCACGCGCGCGCCGCTGCAATTGATTGAGCTGATCGGTTTACTGTCGTCGCTGCGCCAATGCTATCTGGCGCGTGATGAGGCAGTCCCGGCGTTTGTCACCGATACATTACAGCGCAATGTCCCGGCGTTGCTTGGCCTTAGCCATGCCGATGGCGGCTTGGCGGCGTGGCAAGGCTCCGGCCATATCAGCGCCGCCCGAATCGAGGCCCTGATCGAGGCTAGCGGCGTGCGCGCCCGCCCCTTACGCCAAGCACTCGATTGGGGCTATCAACGCGTGGCGGCTGGAGCGGCTGTGCTGCTCGTCGATGCAGGGCCGCCGCCCCATGCCAAACAGGCGCTGACCGGCTGCGCCTCAACGTTAGCGTTTGAATATAGTTTTGGGCGGCAACGGATATTTATCAACTGCGGCGGTGCGTCTTTGGTCGGGGCGAATATCCCGGCATCACTGGCACGCGGATTGCGGACAACAGCTGCGCATTCGACCTTGTGCCTTGATGACACAAACTCGACAGCATTGTTGGCCAACGGGCAGCTTGGGCGCGGCGTTGTCGAGGTTGGGCTGGAACGTCGCGACATCGAGAATGCGACACGCATTGCCGCCAACCATGACGGCTATGCCCGCGCTTACGGCTTTGTTCACAGCCGCCTATTGATTGTTCGGTCAGACGGCATGGAGCTGCGCGGCGAGGACACTCTGCTGCCGCATGACAAATATAAAGTCCGCGATGAAGTGTCTGCGCATTTGAGGTTCCATCTGGGGCCAGACATCGAATTGTTACTGGCCGAGGACGCACGCAGTATCATCATGCGGATGGATGATGGCAGCAATTGGAGCTTTGCCGTCACAGCTGGGAAAATTGTAGTCGAAGACAGCATCTGGGTGGACGAACCTGGCCGCCCCAACCCCACACGCCAGCTGATTGTCGAAATGCAAACGCCCAAAGGCGGGATGAGCATCGGCTGGCAATTGAAGTTTATCGGATAGGATATCGTGAGTATGTCGGACGTCAAAATCAAACGCGCCTTGCTGTCTGTTTCCGACAAAAATGGATTGGTCGAACTGGGCCATGCGCTGGCGAGGCGCGATGTTGAGTTGGTTTCAACGGGCGGCACCGCCAAGACGTTGCGCGATGCCGGGCTGAAGGTGATGGACATTAGCGAACTGACTGGCTTTCCCGAAATGATGGACGGGCGGGTGAAGACGTTGCATCCAAAGGTTCATGGCGGGCTGCTCTCGGTGCGTAATAATGCCGAGCATCTGGCGTCGATGAAGGAACACGGGATTGGCGCGATCGATCTGGTGATCGTCAACCTCTATCCCTTTGCCCAGACCGTGGCCAAAGGCGCGAGCCGTGACGAAATTATCGAGAATATCGACATTGGCGGCCCGTCGATGGTGCGCAGTGCAGCAAAGAACCACGCCTTTGTCACTATCGTCACCGACCCTGCCGATTATGACAATCTGATCGCCGAGCTGGAGGAATCAAACGGCGCTACCAGCCTTGATTTCCGCCGTAAATGCGCCGCCAAAGCCTATTCAGCGACCGCAGCCTATGACAGCATGATCAGCCAGTGGTTCGCCTTTGCCGATCAAGGGCAGTTGTTCCCCGATATGCTTGCGGTGAACGGCGCGGTGTCGGCGGAATTGCGGTATGGAGAAAATCCGCATCAGCGCGCGGCACTGTATTTGCCGATTGGTCCGCATGGTTCTGGCATTGCACAGGCCGAACAGATTCAGGGCAAAGAGCTAAGCTATAACAATTATAACGACGCCGATGCGGCGCTCGAACTGGTCAGCGAATTCCGCGATGGCCCGCCAACGGTGGTGATCGTCAAGCACGCCAACCCGTGCGGAGTAGCCAGCGGAGAGACGTTGATCGACGCCTATCGCAAAGCGTTGGAATGCGACAGCGTCTCGGCCTTTGGCGGAATCGTCGCGGTGAACAGGCCGCTGGACGGCGCAACGGCGGAGGCGATTACCGAGATTTTCACCGAGGTTGTGGCGGCACCCGATGCCGATGATGAAGCCAAGGCGGTGTTTGCGAAAAAAAAGAACCTGCGGTTGCTTCTTACCGGCAGCCTGCCCGATCCCAAACGCGCTGGCTTACAGGTGAAACCGATCACTGGCGGGTTGCTAGTGCAATCGCGCGACAATGGCCTTGTACCCGATAGTGAATTCAAAATCGTCACCAAACGCGCGCCCACGGCACAAGAGCTGCGTGATTGCCGCTTTGCCTGGACGGTAGCCAAACATGTGAAATCGAACGCCATTGTTTATGCCAAGGACGGCGCAACGGCGGGCATCGGAGCAGGCCAAATGAACCGCCGCGACAGCGCGCGCATCGCCGCGATCAAAGCCCAAGAGGCAGCTGAAACTTATGGTTGGGCGCAGGCCCGAACGGTTGGGTCAGCGGTGGCGTCCGACGCCTTTTTCTCGTTCGCTGATGGCTTATTGGCCGCGGCAGAGGCCGGAGCAACCGCCGTCATCCAACCCGGCGGCTCCATGCGCGACGAAGAAGTCATCGCCGCTGCCGATGAAGCCGGGCTGGCAATGGTGTTTACCGGCATGCGACATTTCAGGCATTAGGCTATGCTATTGGCTTGGCTAGCGGCTCTGCTTTTTGGATTGGCTTTAGCTGGAATAGTGCTCGCCTTTTGCCTGCTGCTTTTTCGCCGATGGAAAACCGGAAAATTTGCGTTCAAAAGCCCATTATTTCTTCTGCCCTTAGGCTGTGGCGCAGGACCATTTTTGGCGATCATATTGCTGATATCCGTGCCATGGGCATGCCAAACATATCGCCCGGCATCTTCAGATTTTGAGGAGGCGTTCGGCGTTGCGCCGGGGCCTGAGATCACGAATCTGAAGGGCAAAACCGACCCCGGTTTTGATAGCCGCTACATCTATCTCGCATTTGATTATTCAAACGAAGCGTGGACAAAGATTTTGGAAGTTAGCGGCAATCGATCCTCTCTGTCTAAGTCCGATTTGGTGGATTCAGATATATATCGAGGAGGTACACCAACTTGGTGGAATCCGGGATCGTCCTTGGTTGGGAAAAAAAGCTGTAAAACAAGCCGTTGGCATAACATGAAGGATGTCAACGATTGGCGTGACATGGTTTTCATCCACTGCCTAAGCGACGGACGGATCTATGTGTTGGCCAGCAGGATAGATTGAAGGGCCAACTCGAAGGCCGGCCCTTTCAATAGTTAACGCGCCCGCTTCACAGCATCCTTATGCCGACCAACGCCCGCTGGCTTTGGGCCGTAATTGCGTGGGCGTTCTCCGTCGATTCTGGGTTTGCCGCTGGCGACGGATGGCCCGCCGCGTTTGTGGCCGACGCTGGCCTGACCGCCTCGGCTTTCGCCGCCGCGATTATCGCTACGTTGTTGATCACGGCGAGGCTCACCACCACGGTTATCTTGGCCACGACTATCTTGACGGCGCGCGTCTTGTGGTGCGCCATCGCGTGGACCACGGTTGGAAACGGGGACTTCGTCACGGCCATAGCCATCGCGACTCATCAATGGGCTGCCGAATGCCGGGCGCGGAGTGCGACTTGATCCGCCACTGCGTCCGCCGTTACCGCGACCGCCTTGTTGGCCACCGGGACGTCCGCCTTGGCGGGCTCCGCGATCTGCTGGCTCACCACGCGGCGGGGCAACAGGCTTTGGCATTTCCGATACCATCTGGCGGAAACCTTCGGGCAGGCCGATCTGGTTCAGCTTGATTTTGGTCAGCCGTTCAATGTCTTTCAAATAGCCACGTTCATCATCGGCAACAAAGCTGATCGCGATGCCGTCTGCGCCCGCGCGCGCCGTGCGGCCGATGCGGTGGACATATTGGTCGGGCACATTGGGCAGTTCATAATTGAACACATGGCTGACGCCCGGAACATCGATGCCGCGCGCGGCAATATCGGTCGCCACAAGAATGCGGATTTGGCCAGCGCGGAACCCTTGCAGGGCAGCCGTGCGCTGTCCTTGTGATTTGTTGCCGTGAATGGCGGCGGCTTTGATGCCTGCACCCGCCAGATGGCGGACAACGCGGTCAGCACCATGCTTAGTGCGTGTGAACACGAGCGCGCGCTCCACCGCTTCGTCGCTTAAACGGTGGTTCAGCAATGCTTGCTTTTCGCCTTGGTTGACGAAAGTCACATGCTGTTCAACACGTTCGGCGGTGGTTGCCGCAGGGGCGACCGACACGCGGACGGGATTGTTCAGGAAACGGTTGCCCAGTTCGGAGATTGCCTTTGGCATGGTTGCCGAAAAGAACAGGCTCTGGCGCTGTTTAGGCAGCATCAGGTCAATGCGCTTCAACGCATGGATGAAACCCAAGTCCATCATCTGGTCGGCTTCATCAAGGACAAAGATTTCAACGTCGCGCAACGTCAAAGCGCGCTGTTCGATCAGATCGAGCAAACGACCGGGGGTGGCGACAAGGATATCAACGCCAACCGCCAGTTTCTTTTTCTGCGTAAAGACCGGCATGCCGCCGAAAACGCATTGGACCGTCAGGCCGAGATACTTGCCATAATCACGGAACTTGTCGGCAATCTGCGCAGCGAGTTCACGCGTTGGCGAAAGCACCAGCATCCGGCAGCTATTGGCTTTGCGCGGTTTGATGTCGGTGGCGAAACGATGCAGCGAAGGCAGCGCAAAGGCTGCGGTCTTTCCGGTGCCGGTTTGCGCGATGCCACACAAATCACGGCCTTGCAGCAACGATGGGATCGCCTGCATCTGGATGGGGGTTGGGGTATCATATCCCGTTTCGGCAAGCGCCTTAAGGATTGGCTGGGCAAGGCCCAGTTCTTCAAAAAATGACATATTTAACTTTCAGATAATGCAAAGCGCACCCCACTAACGCAGTCCTTTGTTCAGGACGGCGCAGGCGCGCAAGCGGGTGTACGGAGCCAGCGTCTACTGGTCCGTTGGACGCAACCCCGCGTGAATTGGGAAGCCTCTTGGC
>JAYUOS010000054.1:0-6215 GCA_043760725.1 Sphingomonadales bacterium | reverse complement strand
CAAGCTCAGGACAGGCTTTAGTGAGACTTTTCGCGTTGCCAAGCGACTTTGCACAGGCGCTCAATACTGTGTTTTCACTATCAAGTTGCGCAGAATTCGGCCATTTTTGGCCATGCCACCAGCGGCAATGTCAACGACGCTGTGGCCAAGGAATTTAAGCGACACAACGCCAATTAGGCGGGCGTTTTGAGGACACCAATCCAAGCTCGCCTCATCGCTTCCCCCGCCACTCAAGCGACTGGGCATTGAGTGCACACAAGTCCACCTCATCCGCCACCACGCGCTCGGCCAGTGCCACTGCCGATGCCAATCGCTGCATTTCCACGTGCTTATAGGCCGGGCGGCCTTGCACGACTTTGTCCCACCGCCCGCTATGCACCACGTCGAGCAATATGCGCATGAAGCAATGATCGGCGCTGACTGGCCAGCGGCGCGCTTTTGCCAGCGCGGGCAACGTCTGCCGGGTTATTTTCAGCCACTTCGCCTCCAGCTGTGCGCGATCCAATGGCGCGCCGTAGTCGCAAATCAGGTCGCCCAAGCTAACACCCAATCGCTTCTTGTATCCACGCTCTTGCATCGGGGAAGTTACGTTCCACCTCTGGCAAATCATTCACGCATAGAAACTTAATCTCATGGCGTTCGGCTCTGCCTAGATAGGCGTGGACATCATCGACTGACCATTGGTCGAGCGCGCCGACAGCGACATGCAGATAGTCGCGGGTATCGAGAATGGCGGCGTTTCCAGTAGCAAGGCAAGCGTGGTTATGCAGGCTTTGTGGAAGGAACTGTTCGGTGCAACGAAAACGGAAACCGGCATTGCGCGTGCACTCGCCGGAAAACATATCAAACAGCTCCGCCATTACCGAAACCTGCATCGGGTGGACGACATGCGCGCTTTCAAACACATGGTCGGCGGTGTAGCCAATCATCCCGGCGGCGTTGATCTGGTTAAAATGGTTCAACAGGCTGGCGTCATCGCGGCTAACGCTCGATTTGGCCATCGCCGAATGATCGACCCATTTGCCGCGCAACACCGGGCCATTTCCCGCAAAGAAATCCGCAGGCGTGACAGGCGCAGTAAGGAACACATCGTCATTGAAATACAGGAAATGTTCCGAAAGCCCGGGAATGCGCCACAGCATTGTTTCGATGGAAAGCGAGTTGAAGGTGGGCAACGCGTCGTCGTGCCCTGCAAATATTGCGCGGTGATCAACGATGCTGATCTTTGCGGCGAATTCATCGGGCAGCGCCGCCAGAACAGGGATCTGATCATCTGTTACGATCCAGATACGCCGCACCCAAGGCGCATGATTGGCGATCGAGCGGACGCAAAAATTGAGCTCATCGCTGCACACCCAACGGTGCGGGTTGGTGCCATTATCATGCAGCGGCGTTTGCGCTTTGGTCAGGAAATGGTCGCGCTTTTGCCTATGCGCAGGGTCAGAGCCATCTACCCACGTTATCACTGCGTCGACATCAAACATTCCGGGGCTCTTCAATCGCGGTTTGGCCTGTCATAAAATTGTAATGCCGATTTGGGAAACGGTAAATTTTCGTTCTGCGGCAAAGTGCGGTGGGGATGATGCGGAGTTTCCAAAGCCTGGCTTTGATTAGAACAACCCCAGAGCGCTGATTAGAGTAAGCTTGCCCCATTCCCCGCGTGACATTCACGAAAATCACCTTAGGACTTGAACTTATGACGAACACAGTAAAATCCGCCAGCTGGCTAAATGTGTCCATGGACGCATGGGCGCTTGCCGCTGAATCCAACATGGTGATCGCAATGCGAATGGGTGCACTGACCTTTGGTGGGCCGTCAGCGGCGCGTGAAGCCGAACGCATGATAACGGAGAAAGTTGCGGCTAACATCGCGCTGGGGCTCGATCTGATGAGCGGAAAATTTGGCATAAAGCCAGAGGCGATCATAAGCGGCAGCATTGCGCATTATTCAAAAGCGGTGGTGGCAAACAGGCAGCGTTTGGGCTCCTAGTTACCTGCGTCTCCAGGGATTTCTTGCGATCGCGAATGGTGGTGAAGCTGACGGCAAGCCCATCTTTGGTATAGTATACAGTCCAGCCGCAGCCATGCTACTACTGCAGTGGGCATGGTCTGACGGTTTGCGGTATCGGCCGCAACGGCACGGCGCGGTCGAGCTTAAAAAAATGCCATTTATTGATCATCCGCTGCGAACACGCGTCGTTTCCGAAATGCATATGCGGCGTATGCCGCCATTATCGCCACCGATGTTGATGGTCCAAATGGTGCGCTTGCTCAGCTCGGACGAACGCGCAGCAGAACGCCTACACGTCATGGCTATGCCCGGAGTGCATGCCGCCGATATCGACGAACGCAACCGCCATATTGGGGGGCGGCGCAGTGATGGTGTCGAATTTTTATGGGAATGCCACAGCGAAGCGACGACAGCGACGCTCATTATGCCGGCATCAACTGCAGCCGCGTTTGCCGCCGGGGTTGATGACCATGATGCAATGCAGTGGCTGCTGAATGCCCCCGGAACCGTGTTGCGGGCCGTGCGCGTTGCCATCGTCGGAAATCACGATGCTGCTATGGCGTCGATGGAAGACGCAGATTTTAGTGCGACCGAATTGGTCAGCTGCGATATCGGCCCTGTGCGCATTTGGTCAGATTTCCTAATCCGCGACGATAATTTCGGGCGGCTATTGGTTACAGGGGGCGATATGCCGGCAGCGGACCTTGGCCGGGTCGTGCAACAGCTGCAAGAGCTTGGCAATTACCGCAATCTAGCGCTGCTAGGGTTGCCCTTAGCGCAGGAGCAGGGACCGCAGGTAGCAGCTTTGGAGCAGGTTCTGGTCGATATCGCGCAGCGAATGGCACAAGGTGAGGCTGACCCCGCTTTGCTTGATCAACTGTGCGAACTGGCAGCGCAAGTAACCGCGATTACCGCGACCACTGCATTCCGCATGAGCGCTACAGCGGCCTATGCGCAGATCGTCCAAGACAGGATATTGGCACTGAATGCGGTGAGTATTTCGGGCCACCAATCGCTAGAGGAGTTCACCGAACGCCGACTGTTGCCTGCAACCCGCACCTGCGCGTCATTTAGTTCGCGGCTAGAGGCATTGTCAGTGCGGATCGAACGGGCGACATCGTTGTTGCGAACCCGCGTTGAAATGGCGCTGCAGGCTCAGAACTCGGCCTTGCTGCAATCGATGGATAAAAATTCTGAGCGGCAGTTACGGTTGCAACGCGTGGTAGAGGGATTGTCTGTTGTTGCTGTCAGTTATTATGCTGTCAGCCTATTGTCCTATATATTGCGGGCTGTTGCCGATTATATGCATGTCCCACACGATGCGCTAGTCGCCTATAGCGTTGTGCCGATCATGATCCTCGTCTGGATATTTTTGCGCGGCAAAGTTAAACACATCGTTGAGGCGGCAAAGTGAAAGAGGACATGAAGTCCGGCGCCTCAATGGCGTCAGCTGAAACTTTGCCCGATGCTGGACTCGTCAGTGAGGTCATCGAAATGGCGTTAAGCGACCATGTCAGCTTTGCCACAATCACCGAGCAAACCGGACTGAGCGCCGATGCGGTGAAAGCGTTGATGCGTTCGAATCTGAAATCCGGAAGCTATCGGGCTTGGCGAAAACGAATTCGGGATTTTGGCGAGCGTCGCGAAAACTATAAATAGAACAGTCGTCGACACGCCGCCGCTTCGCGCTGCTTTTAATGGGCATCCAAACGGTGGCAGGTTGCATATCTTTGAGATAACTTTTCAAAAAGGAGCTTCATATCTATGCGTAGCATTTCCCTCGCCCTACTCGCCAGCTTCGCCATTTCCGCCAGCGCGCAGGCAACACCAATGCAGGAGCAGCCCGTCGATGTTGCCGCTGCACGCGCTTCGCTAAACGGTCACTGGGCGGGCACCCTCGAATATCTCGATTATTCCGCCAACGAGTGGTTCGGCATCCCCGTGAAAACCTATATCGAGGATCAAGGCGATAACGCCACCAGCATACGCCGCTCAGATTTTGACGACGGTCCATCGACAGGAAATGTCCGGATCACCTCGGTCGAATTGTTTGACGCAACAACTGGCACGGTCACTGTTGGAACATTTCGCAAAGGCAGGGCAGTTGAGGTCAACACGCATAACGTGCGAATGACTCACCAGGCACAGGATGCGACCCACTGGACGATAATCGAAGAAGTTTTAAGCAAAGATAACAACCGGCCGGCTTTGTTGCGCTACACAACCACATGCAATGGCGATAAGGTCGACACGATCAAGCAGATTGATTTTCAGGACGACGCGACTGACGAATGGATTAGCCGCAACCGCACACGGTTGACGCGGGTTGAGGATTAGGCTGGAGATGCAAAAGGGGAGGAACGATCATGACCACAATTCTCGGTCCCAAAGTCATTGGCCTAGGCGGCCTGTTTTTCAAATCGACCGATACCTCAGCGATGCGCGATTGGTATGGCAATGTGCTGGGTTTGGCGTTTGAACCGTGGGGCGGGCTGGTGTTTCTGCCCGAAACGGCCGCCGCGCATCCCGGCGCTAGCACAGTGTTCTCCCCGTTCAAAGCCGATACCAACTATTTTGCGCCGTCGGATAAAGAGTTCATGTTCAACCTGATGGTCGATGATCTGGACGGCATTTTGGCCCGCTGCGCAGATCATGGAGTGACCCCGATCGGTGGTGTACTCTACGAAGCAAATGGCAAGTTCGCGCACATCATGGACCCCGAGGGCCGTAAGATCGAATTGTGGGAGCCTAAACCAATGTAGCCCTTACGCCCGATTGGGCGGCCAGGGGAAAAAGCCCGATGTGCGTTTGACATAGTCTGCATAGCCAGGCCGTGATTTCTTCAGACCCTTTTCCAGCAAAGGTTTGCCTGACCATTTGGTCAACGTGAAGGTCAGGAAGATGGGACCGATGATGCTGGCCCAACCCAGCGGGCCGGTTTCCGCTGCGACCAGCCAGATGCCCCACCATGTGCAGGCATCTCCGAAATAATTCGGATGGCGGGTATAGCGCCATAGGCCGGTGTCGAGCACTTTGCCTTTGTTTGAAGGGTCGGCGCGAAAGGCTTTCAGCTGTGCATCGCCAATGGTTTCAAACAAGATACCGGTCAGCGCGAACGCAACCCCTGCCCAAGCAACAGGCCCCATGATCGTGCGCCCGCCTTCGCTCGCCCAGATGCCCAGCTGGGCTGGAAGTGCGGTTATGAACAGCAGCGGGGCTTGCGTCAGAAAGACAGACAAAAGCGCGGTTTTGTTCCAGCTCCAGCCCTTATTTTCCATCGCATGACCGATGATCTTTTTATAACGCGGGTCTTCGCCATCGCGGCGCCAGCGGGTGAACAAGTGGATAGAAAGGCGCAGCCCCCACAAGGTCGTCAATCCCATCAAGACATCGGCACGCCTGCCGTCACCATCAATCTGAAACCAGCTCGCCCAGGCCAGGATGACCATACCGAACGCCCAAAATGCATCAATGAATGACACATCGCGGATCTTGACGGCATAGCTCCAAAGTAACAGTATAGCCGCCATTAGGACGGCTAGGTTCGTTGCCAGCATACTCAAGGCGCCCGTCATATTTCATGCTCTCCTGCGATACTCGCCATCTTTTTCTCCGGATGTTTCGGGGTCACTTTTGCATAATGTTCCGCGATCTTTGCCATGTCCGCTTTGAAATCACCGGTCGGCCAAATCGCTGGGCCGAGCCCCCCGGTCTTCTTGGCATAATCCATCATACCGACCACGATCGGCACCTTTGCGCCAACCGCAATGTGGTAAAACCCCGTTTTCCATTTGCGCACCGCGCCGCGCGTTCCCTCTGGCGCAATGGTCAGCATAAACTCGGTGCGTTTCGAAAACTCCTCGATCATTGCCTGCACATAATTCTGGCTACCGGCCCGGTCGACTGGGACTCCGCCCATGTCGAGCATGAAATTCTTCCACGGCCAGCGGAACAGCGATCGTTTCGCCATAAAGTGCGGCGTGATCCCAAGGTCATCGGTCAGGCCGATAAAGTTCAGGAAATCCCAGTTTGATGTATGCGGCGCGGCAATCAGCACGAATTTGCGCGGCGAGGGAACCTCGCCAAAGGCCGTCCAGCCGTTGACGTGATACATCCACACGAGCGCCCGGCGAAAGAGCCGCGATGGCAGGCTTGGTTGGCGTATTTCTTCAGCCATAAACGATGTGTATTCCCTCTACTAACG
>JAYUOS010000053.1:0-13084 GCA_043760725.1 Sphingomonadales bacterium | reverse complement strand
CCCTGTTAGCTTTGCCGACCGGGTCTTGATGCTTTCGGTAAAGCGCCACTCGCTGACAGCTTTATCGGGGGTCAGTTCGACCGCCATATAACCGCGACGTGCGGTGTCGGCCCAGATTAGGCCGGGATTGGCCGCGACCAGCGCTTTTGACAGCGTCTCGTTTGTTGTCCCGGTAAAGCTGCTTTCCAGCCCAGACGACGTCACGCTTTGTCCGGCAAATTCCACGCCCGATGCTTTGCCATCATGCGATAGATCAAACGCCCAGCCATTATGCGTGTCGCCGGTCAGGACGATCAAATCAGCATTGGCTGCCTGCGCCGCTGACAATGCCTTAGCGCGGGCACCGGGATAGCCGTCCCACGCGTCCATGTTGCTGGGGATGCCAGCCTTTGCCGCCAGCGCGCCGCGCAGCACGCGGTCTTTCACAAACGACGGCGTATCAGCAGCCAACCAGTTTTCCAAACCTTGCGGCTGCACCAGCGAACCAACGATGGTCTGCTGCGCCCAGATGTTCCAACGCTTGTTTGGCGCGGCAAAGCGTTTCGCGAGCCAATGTTCTTGACGTCCGCCGAGCATCGTTCGGTCCGCATCCTGCAATGGACCGTCGTGGAAAGACTGTAGCTGGCGAAGGATTTCAGCGTCGTCACCTGCGGGATCACCAATGCTCAGCTGTTTCGATCGCGCGCTGACGCGGCTCTCGGTAAGCTGAATTTCGGCCAGATTACCGATGGCGTAGCTGCTCCAATAGGTATCAGCAACTCGATCGCTGACTGGCATCCATTCGCGGTAAGCGCGCTCGGCGGCAATTTTCCGTTCGCCCCAATCGCCTTCGTTTGCCTGATGGTTTTGCGCGCCGGTTGAATACGCATCATTTGTGAATTCATGGTCGTCCCACATCGCGATCATCGGGTGCATCGCGTGTAAGCGTTGCAAGTCCGGATCGGCACGGTAGCTGGCATAGCGCAGGCGGTAATCGGCAAGCGCGATCATCTCGCCCGCAGGCTCGATCAAGCGTTCGGCGACGGCGTCCTTAGGCAAAGGATAATAGCCGCGCTGATATTCATACAGATAATCACCGAGATGGAGGACGAGGTCGAAATCGTCAGCGACATTGGCGTGCGCATAGGCGTTGAAATAACCAAACGGCATGTTTGAGCAGGAGAAGACTGCCATCCGATATTTGGGCACTTCACCTTCGGGCAATGTCTTGGTGCGGCCAATGGGGGATTTGGTTCCGTCTGGTGCGATGAAGCGGTAGTTGTAACGCTTGCCCGGCTTTAGGCCTTTGACGGTAATTTTGGCGATATGGTCGCTGGCAGGGGGTGCCATGACTTCGCCGCCAGAGATAATTTTGTTCGGTGCGCCTTCCGCCCAAATCTCCGCCCGTAATTTGCTTTCCGATGCTTTGGAAACAAAGCGTGTCCACAATAACACCGACCGCTGCGATGGTTCCCCGCTGGCGACACCGTGGCTGAACCCTTGTGCGAGTGCAGCCTGCATTGCGGCCAATACCCCGCCTGGCAACGCCAGCGCGCCAAGCCCCAGCGTGGCAGTTTTCAAAAGCAAGCGGCGATCGATTATTTGCGGCATAACGGCGTCTCCAGCGATTGTTTAGCTATGAAGTATTGCCCGTAATGCGCAAGTGCGAACGCTGTATTACAAGCCAATTGGCTATTAAGTCTGGCTTAAGCTGAAAGGGCGGCATAACGGGTCGTAATCTATGACACACATCTCTCCCCAATTGCTGTCGATCGGCACTTCGCTGCCCGGGCATAAAATTTCGCAAGACGACGTTATGGCGGTGCTAAAACGTGCGCGTGGCAAGGCGCTGCCGCTCCGTATGGAACAGATATTGCGCAACAGCGGGATCGAGCAGCGCTATCTCGCGATGCCGACCGATTATTATCTGGCGCCACGCGGCTGGGCGGATCGTTCGACGATTTATGCTAAGGTGTCGAAGGAATTGTTTCAGCAGGCGGTCCAAAAAGCGCTGACCATCGCGGGCAAGACGCCTGCTGATATCGGACAGATCGTCTTTGTCTCCACCACCGGCACAATGACGCCCAGCTTGCCGAGCCAGATGTTGCACGCGATGGGTTTTGCAGCGGACGTTCGCACAGTGCCAGTGTTTGGCTATGGTTGCGCGGGCGGTGTGATCGGGTTGTCGTTGGCAGCAGACCTGTATCGAGCCGCGCCGGATCGCGATGTTTTGCTGGTCTGCCTCGAACTGTGCAGCATGGCCTATGACCATGTTCAGATGGAGAAAAAGGATCTGGTCGCGATCGCCCTGTTTGCCGATGGCTGCGCAGCCGCTGTGATTGGTTCGGGTGAAAACTTGCAAAAAACTGGGGCGAGCTTATCCGCCTTTGCGCAACAGGTATGGCCCGATAGCGTCGATATGATGGGCTGGGATGTCGGTGACACCGGATTTGATCTGGTGCTCGCGCGGGATATTCCAGCGTTCGTAACTCGCGATTTTGCACCTTTTGCCGATAAATTTTTGGCGGCACAGGGATTGGCGAACTCCGACCTTGCTGAACCCGCCTGCCATCCCGGCGGAGGTCGTGTCGTTGATGCGCTGGCGGAGTATTTTAGCGATGACCTATTGGTGACACGGCAAGTGCTGCGCGATCATGGCAATATGAGCTCGCCGACGGTGCTGTTTGTGTTGAAGGTGCTGATTGAGGCAGGGCCATTAAAGGGGCCAACTCTGGTAACCGCTTTGGGACCAGGTTTCACTGGGGCATTGGGATTAATCCAGCCATGACAGGTTGGCCTGTATGGGCGCTGGCGGTGTTTGCTTATGTGATCGTCCAACGGCTCGCCGAGCTCGTCTACGCCAATGTCAACACACGGCGCTTGCTAGCCGAAGGTGGTCGCGAGTTTGGGCGAGGGCATTATCCGTTGTTCATTGTCCTACATGGCGGCTGGCTGGCGGCCATTGCGTTGCTTGCCCAACCTGAAGCGAAGCCGAACTTGGCATTGCTCATCGCTTTCGTAGCCAGCCAAGCTCTGCGTTTCTGGACACTTGCCAGCATCGGTCGTTGGTGGACCACCCGCATCATCAGCGCACCCCATTTTCCGCGCGTGAAAAGGGGGCCGTATCGCTTCATTCCGCACCCCAATTACACGGTAGTGGTGATCGAGATTGCGTTGCTGCCGCTGCTGCTCGGCGCACCCTTGGTGGCGCTTGCCTTTTCGATTGCTAATTTTATGTTGCTGGCGTTGAGGATCCGCGTCGAGGCGGAGGTCTTGAAAGAACGCGGACCGGATTAGGGGGAACGATATGGCGAGCCTATTTGCAAGAGTGATTTCATCGGTACTGCGCACGACCGGCGTTTTTCGCAGGCAGTTCTCCGGTGGCCCAGACTTTATGAATAGGATTGCGGCGTCACGAAAAAATCCAGACCTTCCGACGGCCAAGATGCGAGCGGCGCTGAAGGTTAGCGAAACGCAGCTTGACGGCCGTAGCGTCTGGACTATCGCGCCCAAGGATCGAGTTCCTGTCGCGCATCTGCTGTATTTTCACGGCGGGGGCTATGTCTATCCGGCCGCCAGTGTGCACTGGAATTTTATGGCGTATATGGCGCAGAAACACGGCATCGCGGTCACAGCGCCGCTTTATCCATTGGCACCAGACGCCACGGCGGTGGAAATCACGGCATTTGGCTTGGCGGCGTATGAAGCATTTTTGGCGAGCCATGACGGACCCTTTATCATGGGCGGCGATTCAGCGGGAGGCGGTCTGACCGCGGTTGTCGCGCAAATGGCCCGCGACAAAGGGCTGCGTCCGGCGTCTGGCCTATTGCTGGTCTGCCCTTGGCTTGATGGCAGCGGCGATCATCCCGATCAGGTTGCGATAGAACCGCGAGACTGCATACTGACGCTGAATGGTATCCGGACGGCGGCAAAGCTTTACGCGCATGATTTGCCCATCGGCGACCCCCGCGTCAGCCCGATTCACGGCGATTGGCACGGCTTGCCGCCGATCTTATGCTATGGCGGCGGCGATGACATATTGGTCACCGACGCCCGCGCGTTAAAGGCAAAGCTGCCTGGTATGCGCTATGTTGAAACAGCGGGGCTGATGCACGTCTGGCCGATTTTCTTCCTGAGGGAATCGAGAGAGGCGCAGGCGGAGATTGCGGAGTTCGCCCAGCAAGTCACACAATTATAGTTGCATAACGCGCAACTGAAATGCTGCAAGTGCGAATTGCATACTACGCAACTGGGTCTACTTCGCACTCAGCAAAAATAATAATTTGCAAAACATGGAATGGATGTCCGGACAGGCAGTATCCGGTCAGACCCCGTCGATAAAGACAGGCTGGCCAAACAAAAACAGGAACTGTCCCCATGGAAAAACTTTTTGCTCTGTTGGTCGCAATGTCGATCACAACTCTGCAATTCGCCGCCACCGTTGCTTAAGGCAATGTTGCGCAGCGCCCAATAACCCATCTCTCCCCTTTGCCGACACGATGATCGTGTTGGCAGGGCAGAGGTCGGTTAGGCTGGCGTATTAACCGCAGCCAAAATCGTCGCTGCCGTTTCTTCCATCGAGCCCGCGACCATCAGCGGCGATCCGCCAACAATCCCGACCAGAGTCTGATCGTTTTCCGCCGTCCGCAACCAAGCGACGTTATCCGCCACCACCAAATAATTCCCGCCGCGTGATAAAAGTTGAACGAATTTCATGGTGGTAACTCCTGTTGATAACGGGAGTGACAGGGAAAGCTCTAGGTTTGATTAAGATGCGTTCGCCTATCATTAAGAAGACAGGGTTTCCAAGCTATCGCACCCCACACCCCTTGACCGACACCCCGTCCCCCGCTAATGGCCCGCCTTCCCAAGGACGTGAGGAATGATTCTCCGCGCCCGACAGGAAAACTCACATAGGCTGAACATTGTTCGACAGGCCGGGCGGATCAAAGGCTGAGCCTCCGTCGCGCTCCCCGCGCTTTTGCAAAGGGAACACGTCTTGTCGCGCAAAGTAACCCGTTTATTTTCAAGGTGAAGATATGCCAACGATTAACCAGCTGGTCCGCAAGGGCCGGACCCCGCAGAAGGTCAAGTCAAAGGTCCCTGCGATGGATGCCAACCCGCAAAAGCGCGGCGTTTGCACACGCGTTTATACAACGACTCCGAAAAAGCCGAACTCGGCGCTTCGTAAGGTTGCCAAGATTCGTCTGACTAACCAACGCGAAGTCATTTCCTATATCCCGGGCGAAGGCCATAACCTGCAGGAACACAGCGTTGTGCTGATCCGCGGTGGCCGCGTACGCGATCTTCCCGGTGTTCGTTACCACGTCCTGCGCGGCGTGCTCGATACACAGGGTGTTAAAGACCGTAAGCAGTCGCGTTCGAAATACGGCGCGAAGCGTCCTAAGTAAGATCGGGAGAATAGAAAATGTCACGTCGTCGTCGTCCCGAAAAACGGGTCATCCTGCCCGATCCCAAATTTGGTGATCTGGTCCTTTCGAAATTCATGAACAACCTGATGCTTGACGGCAAAAAGTCCGTCGCAGAACGGATTGTTTATGGTGCCCTGGAAACTGTCGAGGTCAAGGCCAAGAAAGATCCGGTGCAAACATTCCATGAAGCGCTGAACAATGTAAAGCCCGGCATCGAAGTGCGTAGCCGCCGCGTTGGTGGTGCAACGTATCAGGTTCCTTGCGAAGTTCGTCCAGAACGTGCGCAGGCATTGGCTATCCGTTGGTTGATTACAGCTGCGCGCAATCGCAGCGAAACCACAATGGCTGCTCGTCTGTCGGGTGAAGTGTTGGATGCTGCCAACAACCGCGGCAACGCTGTTAAAAAGCGCGAAGATACTCACCGTATGGCCGAAGCCAACCGTGCCTTTGCCCATTACCGCTGGTAACAGCCGGTTTTAATGACGCGTCGCGGAACTGCCGCGAGAACGTCATAAATGGAAATTAGGGGGCCGGTTTCTGACCGGCCCCCGCAACTTTAGGGTCAACGTGGCCCTACTCACTGGAGTGAAGATCATGGCACGCAGCCATCCACTAAGTATGTATCGCAATATCGGCATCATGGCTCACATCGATGCGGGTAAAACTACGACCACCGAACGCATCCTGTTTTACACCGGAAAGTCGTACAAAATCGGCGAAGTGCATGATGGCGCAGCGACGATGGATTGGATGGAGCAAGAGCAAGAGCGCGGAATTACGATCACATCGGCTGCGACCACCTGTTTCTGGAACGATCATCGCATCAACATCATCGACACCCCGGGCCATGTTGACTTCACGATTGAAGTTGAACGTTCGCTGCGCGTGCTTGACGGTGCCGTTGCTTGCTTTGATGGCGTTGCCGGCGTTGAGCCGCAGTCGGAAACCGTTTGGCGTCAAGCCGATAAATACGGCGTTCCGCGCATGTGCTTTATCAACAAACTTGATCGCACCGGTGCGAACTTCAAATACTGCGTACAGTCGATAATCGATCGTTTGGGTGCAAAGCCTGCTGTGCTTTACATTCCAATCGGCCTTGAAGCGGACCTGAAGGGTCTGGTTGATCTCGTTGAGAACCGTGCGGTCATCTGGAAAGATGAAGCATTGGGCGCCGAATTCTTCTACGAAGAAATCCCTGCCGACTTGGTCGAAGAAGCTGCGAAATACCGCATGGAGCTGATCGAATTGGTTATCGACCAAGACGACGCTGCGATGGAAGCATATCTTGATGGCAAAGAGCCTGACGTTGCAACGCTGAAAGCGTGCATCCGCAAGGGTACGCTGAACCAGTCGTTTGTTCCTGTCTGCTGCGGTTCGGCGTTTAAGAACAAGGGCGTGCAGCCTTTGCTCGACGCTGTGGTTGATTATCTGCCTTCGCCGCTGGATATCGAAGACGTCCAAGGCGTGCACATGGACACGCTTGAGCCAGACAGCCGTCCACCTGCGGATGATGCGCCGTTCTCGGCTCTCGCCTTTAAGGTTATGAACGATCCGTTCGTAGGCTCGCTTACCTTTATCCGCATCTATTCGGGTTCGCTGCTTAAGGGCACGTATCTGAACTCGGTGAAGGACAAGAAGGAAAAAGTCGGGCGCATGCTCGAAATGCACGCCAACGAACGTAAAGACGTTGATGAGGCGTTTGCAGGCGATATCATCGCGCTTGCCGGCATGAAGGAAACGACAACCGGAGACACATTGTGCGCCGAACGTTTCCCGATCATTCTTGAGCGGATGGAGTTCCCTGAACCCGTTATCGAATTGTCGGTGGAACCAAAGACCAAGGCTGACCAAGAAAAGATGGGCATCGCGCTTAACCGTCTTTCGGCAGAGGATCCTTCGTTCCGCGTCTCGACCGATCACGAATCGGGCCAGACGATAATCAAGGGCATGGGCGAGCTTCACCTCGACATCATCGTAGATCGTATGCGCCGCGAATTTAAGGTTGAGGCCAATGTTGGCGCGCCGCAGGTTGCATACCGCGAATATCTCGCGCGCACCGTGGACGTTGATTACACCCACAAGAAACAATCGGGTGGTTCGGGTCAGTTCGGTCGTATCAAGTTCACGGTAAAGCCGGGCGAACGCGGCACGGGCATCATCTTTACCGACAATGTCAAAGGCGGAAACATTCCCAAGGAATATATCCCGTCAGTCGAAAAGGGCATGCGCGAAACCGCAGCGTCCGGATCGTTGATTGGCTTCCCGATTATCGACTTTGAAATCGAGTTGTATGACGGCGCCTATCATGATGTTGACTCCTCGGCGTTGGCGTTTGAAATTGCCGGTCGTGCCGGGATGCGTGAAGCTGCGCAAAAAGCGGGTATCAAGCTGCTTGAACCAATCATGAAGGTCGAAGTTGTTTCGCCGGAAGATTATCTGGGCGATGTTATCGGCGACATGAACTCTCGTCGCGGAATGATCCAGGGCACTGACACACGCGGTAACGCGCAGGTCGTTGAATCTTTGGTGCCGCTGGCCAACATGTTCGGTTACGTTAATCAGCTGCGCTCGTTCACACAGGGACGCGCTAACTATTCGATGTTCTTCTCGCATTATGACGAAGTCCCGGCCAACGTCGCGGCGGAAATCAAAGAGAAGCTTGCCTGATACGCAATTACGGATTAAGGGCGGCGCCTGATTCAGCAGGCGTCTGCTCAACTGAACAAAAACTGACATACACAAAGAAGGTTTGAAAAATGGCAAAGGCTAAATTTGAGCGGACAAAGCCGCACTGCAACATCGGCACTATCGGTCACGTCGACCACGGCAAGACCACGCTGACTGCAGCGATCACCAAGATCATGGCAGAAGCATTCGGCGGCGTTGCCGTTGACTTTGCCAACATCGACAAGGCGCCTGAAGAGCGCGCGCGCGGCATCACCATTTCGACGGCGCACGTTGAATATGAAACTGCGAACCGCCACTATGCTCACGTCGATTGCCCAGGCCATGCTGACTATGTGAAGAACATGATCACCGGCGCTGCGCAAATGGACGGCGCGATTCTGGTTGTGAACGCAGCGGACGGCCCGATGCCACAGACTCGCGAGCACATCTTGCTTGCCCGTCAGGTTGGCGTTCCTGCGCTTGTTGTTTACATGAACAAAGTCGATCAGGTTGACGATGAAGAAATTCTCGAACTGGTTGAAATGGAAATCCGTGAGCTTCTTTCGAAGTATGATTTCCCTGGCGACGATATTCCAATCGTCCGTGGTTCGGCGCTTGCTGCCCTTGAAGGCCGCGACGACGCCATCGGTAAGGATTCGGTCCTTGCTCTGATGGCCGCAGTCGATGAAGCCATTCCGCAGCCTGATCGTCCAATCGACAAGCCATTCTTGATGCCTGTTGAAGACGTGTTCTCGATCTCTGGTCGTGGTACTGTTGTGACCGGCCGCGTTGAAACTGGTATCGTCAAGGTTGGCGAAGAAGTTGAAATCGTCGGTATCAAGGACACAAAGAAAACGACCGTTACCGGCGTTGAAATGTTCCGCAAGCTGCTCGACGAAGGTCGTGCAGGCGACAACATCGGCGCACTGGTTCGCGGCGTTGGCCGTGAGGAAGTTGAGCGTGGTCAAGTGCTTTGCAAGCCCGGTTCGGTTACTCCGCACACCGATTTCTCGGCAGAAATTTATGTTCTGTCCAAGGATGAAGGCGGCCGTCACACGCCGTTCTTTGCGAACTACCGTCCACAGTTCTACTTCCGCACCACAGACGTCACCGGTGAAGTCGTCCTTCCCGAAGGCACTGAAATGGTGATGCCAGGCGATAACGTAACGATCCAGGTTAAGCTGATCGCACCAATCGCCATGGACCCAGGTCTCCGCTTCGCTATTCGAGAAGGTGGTCGAACTGTCGGTTCAGGGGTTGTCAGCAACATCACGAAGTAATATAGGCCGCGTAACAAAACGGGGTTGGCTGATTCGCCGACCCTGTTGTTACGCAGTTTATACAGAATTCAAAAAACAGCTCTCCCGGCTTTTATGGGTGCGGGGTGGCTGTTTTTCGCTCTTTGATATTGGTAGAAAATAGGAATTGGGTCCGTCATGGAAACGCAAAACATTCGCATTCGTCTAAAGGCTTTCGATCATCGCGTTCTTGATCAGGCAACCGGCGACATCGCTGATACAGCGCGCCGCACTGGTGCTTTGATCCGTGGCCCCATTCCGCTTCCTACCCGTATTGAAAAGTTCACCGTCAACCGCGGCCCGCATGTCGACAAAAAGTCGCGCGAGCAGTTTGAGGTGCGCACATATAAGCGGCTGCTCGATATCGTGCAGCCCACGCCGCAAACGGTCGATGCTTTGATGAAGCTTGATCTTGCTGCTGGTGTAAACGTCGAAATTAAGCTGGCATAAGCCAGCGAAATCCCGGACTAGCTCCGGGGTCTCTTTCGTCCCGACCTTTTGGTCATGACGAACTGAGGTGGATACCGCCGGGTCATATCCGGGCCGCGTCCCCCGTCTTCTTCTCCTTCTGGAGAAGTCTCTAGCCCGGACGGGGCGATGTTCAAAATCGGGTTGGACTGCATGCCCCCTCGGCAATAACGTCGGGTAGGCCTCTGCACTGGTTGCCATGAAGGTCATCTTCATGGGGCTGGAATATTAAGGAGCAATGATCATGCGCACTGGCGTGATCGCTAAAAAGATGGGTATGATGCGCCTCTTCAATGAAGATGGCCGTCACGTTCCTGTCACCGTATTGGCGCTGGAAGGCTGCCAAGTGGTCGGTGCTCGCAGCGTCGAGAAGGATGGCTATTTTGCCGTCCGTCTTGGTGCCGGCGCCCGTAAAGCGAAAAATGTAAACAAACCTCAGCGCGGCGAATTCGCCAAGGCACAGGTCGAGCCAAAAGCTCGCGTTGCCGAATTCCGCGTTGCAGATGAAAATGGCTTGTTGCCGGTTGGCGCTGCGATCTCCGCAGAGCATTTCTTGGCTGGTCAATTGGTTGACATCACGGGTCATACTCAGGGCAAGGGTTTTGCCGGAGGTATGAAGCGTTGGGGTTTCGGCGGTATGCGCGCCTCTCATGGTGTTTCGATCTCTCACCGTGCTTTGGGTTCGACTGGTCAGCGTCAGGATCCGGGCAAGGTTTTCAAAAATAAGAAAATGGCCGGTCACATGGGTGACAAGCAACGCACCCAGCAGAACCTTGAAGTGGTTCGCACCGATGCGGCGCGCGGATTGATCTTTGTTAAGGGCTCTGTTCCCGGTGCAAAGAACGGCTGGCTGTTGATTAAGGATGCTGTGAAAGTGGCTGCTCCGGAAGGCTTGCCTTTCCCCGGTGCATTGATCTCTGCCAATGACCAGATCGAAGACGCTGCGGTGGTTGAAGAAATCATCGTTGCCGTCGAAGTCGAGGCAACTGAGACACAGGCTGTCGAGACTGCTGCCCCCGAAACTCCTGCTGTTGAAGAGGCTCCTGCCGCTACAACAAGCGAAGAAAATAAGGAGGGCTAAGCCATGAAATTGAAGGTTCAAACCCTCGACGCCAAGGCCAAGGGCGATATCGACCTGAATGACGAAGTCTTTGGTGTCGAGCCGCGCGCAGACATTCTGCACCGCGTCGTCACTTGGCAGCGTGAAAAAGCGCGTGGCACGGCTCGTCCGACCCGCGAGCGTTCAGACGTTGCCCGCACTGGCAAAAAGTTCGGCAAGCAGAAAGGTGGCGGTACTGCCCGTCACGGCAACCGCCGCGCGCCGATCTTTATCGGTGGTGGTAAAGCGCACGGTGCCCGTCTCCGTGACTTTAACCCGTCGCTGAACAAAAAGGTTCGCGCGCTTGGCCTGAAAATGGCCTTGTCAAGCAAAGCCATGGGCGGTTCGCTCGTTGTTCTTGAAGACCTTGACGTGAAAGACGCAAAAACCAAGTTGTTGATTGCACAGATCGCAAACCTTGGTTTTGGCAAGACCGTTCTGGTTATTGATGCTGCCGATGTTGATGGCGGTGTGAATGACAATTTCCGCAAAGCTTCGGCGAATATCGTCGGCGTGCATGTGCTTCCTGCTGTAGGCGCCAACGTCTATGACATTCTGAAGTATGAAACGCTGGTCCTGACCCGCGCCGCAGTTGAAAAGCTTGAGGCCCGGTTCACTCTCACGGGAGGTGCCAACTAATGGCTAAGGATAAAGCAATCGACATCCGTCATTACGACGTGATCGTCGCACCGCACATCACCGAGAAGGCAACTTTGCTTTCTGAACACAACGCTGTTGTTTTCAAAGTGTCGGGCAGCTCGACCAAGCCGCAGATTAAAGCGGCCGTCGAGGCACTGTTCAACGTGAAGGTAAAGCGCGTCAACACGTTGGTGCAAAAAGGCAAAGTCAAGCGGTGGAAGGGCAAGCCCTATACCCGCAATGACGTCAAAAAGGCTGTCGTAACTTTGGCTGAAGGCCAAAGCATCGACGTCACCTCAGGCATTTAAGGGCAGGATTATGGCACTCAAAAGCTACAAACCAACCAGCCCGGCGCGTCGCGGCCTTGTGCTCGTTGACCGTTCGAGCCTTTACAAAGGTGGTCCTGTTAAAGGATTGACCGAAGGCAAGAGCAAGACCGGTGGACGCAACAACAAAGGCCATGTCACTTCGCGCGGCATTGCTGGCGGTCACAAGCAGCGTTATCGCATCGTCGATTTCAAGCGCCGCAAATGGGATATGCCTGCAACGGTAGAGCGTCTGGAATATGACCCCAACCGCACAGCTTTCATCGCATTGGTGAAGTATAGCGACGGCGAAGTTGCATATATTCTGGCGCCACAGCGTCTTTCGGTTGGTGACGTTATCGTCGCTGGCGAAAAGACCGACGTGAAGCCTGGCAACGCAATGTTGATGAGCCAGATGCCCGTCGGCACCATCTGCCACAATGTGGAGATGAAGCCAGGAAAGGGCGGTCAGATCGCTCGCTCTGCTGGAACTTATGTGCAGCTGGTCGGACGGGACGGCGGCAAAGTCATCGTTCGTCTGAACTCTGGCGAGCAGCGCTACATTCTTGGCACCTGCATGGGCACAGTTGGCGCGGTTTCAAACCCCGACAACTCCAACCAGACACTCGCTAAGGCTGGTCGCAACCGTTGGAAGGGTGTTAAGCCTTTGACCCGCGGTGTTGCAAAGAACCCGGTCGATCACCCCCATGGTGGTGGTGAAGGCCGTACGTCCGGTGGTCGCCATCCGGTGACTCCATGGGGCAAGCCGACCAAGGGCGCTCGTACCCGTTCCAATAAGTCGACGGATAAAGATATTATCCGGTCGCGTCATGCGAAGAAGAAGAGGTAAGTCATGGCACGTTCCGTCTGGAAAGGTCCGTTTGTCGACCTGTATCTGATCAAAAAGGCCGAAACCGCGCAAGACGCTGGTGGAAAAGCTGGTCCGATCAAAACATGGTCACGCCGTTCGACTATTTTGCCGCAGTTCGTTGGTTTGACGTTCAGCGTTTATAACGGCCACAAATTCATTCCCGTTTCGGTGAATGAGGATATGGTCGGTCACAAATTGGGCGAATTCGCTCCGACCCGTACCTATCTTGGTCACGGCGCAGACAAGAAGGGCAAACGCTAATGTCTAAGCAAAAAGCCCCCCGCCGTGTTGGCGAAAAAGAAGCTTTGGCTGTCTGCACGACCATT
>JAYUOS010000052.1:0-3071 GCA_043760725.1 Sphingomonadales bacterium | reverse complement strand
CGTCGCCTGACAGCCATCCAGCCAGAGCGTCTGCAATGCGGTGAGGCCAGCGAGCGGGCCAAGGTCCGTCGCCTGTGAGCCTGAAAGATCAAGCGAAGTGACCTTCGCCAACTGGTCCATCCATTCGGGTAAGATCGTCTCGCCGCGCATGAGGGCCGCGATTGCTTGGGATTGATTGTAGGTTTTTGGCATGGGCTATCTCCAGCGGTGTTGCTGGGGATAAATATGCATCTGGCGCATTTATCGGTCAAGTGATAATATGCATCTGGCGCATTTTATTGCATTTGACAAAATCTCTCAGGCCGAAAAGGTGGCGAGCGTGGTGGTGTTTTGGGGATTGATAAAGCCATCTAAGTTGATGGGATTATCGGGTGATTAGCGCCCTTGGCTCTCTATATCTGGCCGCTCGTTCGTGATTAAGTCTGCGCCCCGTGAGGCATCCGAAACCGCGACAAGTTCAGCGATTGCTATAGCCGAATCGAATTCCTCACCTTGCGACATGAAGGTGCGAAACACAGCCTTTTCTTCGGCGCCTTTCGACAACAGGGCTCGAGCCGCAGCAACGACGGTTTCGTTCATTTCAAACGCCGCAGCGAAGCCGTAGGTGCAAGCGCCGGCCGTCAATCCAAACGCGCGGTAGCTGCTGCAATCATGCAATCGTGAATCTTGTGAAATAGGCTTCAGGTCAAAAATCCTATTGCCAATTTGCATCCTGATCTGTGTCACGCGAGTCCCTGGACGGCTATCAACTCCCAGATCACCACGCAGGCGCTCATATTTTCCGATAAGAACCATAGTGGTCAGCCAGGGGTTGGGCGAACCGTCTCTAGCGGCCAAAAAGTAACCCAATAAAATCAAAGAACTTGGAGCACCGCCCTTTGCGGTTACGGCTGGGCCCCTCCTGCATGGCTCAGAAGAAATGGTTTGGGAGATTGAGAGCGTGTCACCAAGATCGGTCTTAATGCAGGACTGGAACCGAGCCAAATCCCACAGCCGCTTCGGCTTCGCTTGGACCGCAGCCGAAGTGATAAAAAAGCAGAATGCAAAAAATACTGCGCAACGCCTCTTGGACATGCAACGCCCTTCCTAAATCTATCCACCTGTTCCGCTTAGTATTTCAGACTCATCAACGCCAGCCCTGACAATAGCCTCTGCGGCAGCGGCAATCAGTCGCTTGTCACCAGGCTTGGCGCTCTCCCAAATCGACCATATCGCGTTTGGGCTAGACGGATCGCGAATTAACAAATCCGCCACAGTGCAGCCGTAAAATTCAGCCAACGCCTCAAGCAAGTCTTGATTGTAAGGCTGGTCTCCGCGCTCAATACGTCCAAGCTGAGGCTGAGATATGTGTAGCTCTGCGGCGACCTGCTCCAGAGTGCGGCCCGGCTTGATGCGACGCCATTCGCGAAGAAAAGTTTTTCGTCTGGGTTTTTGAGCCATCCTAGAATTATGCGCCGAGCGCATTCTTGATTGAATTAGCGCTAATGCATAATTTGGATTGACGTGTTTATGCGCTACATGCATATTCATGCTATGACCCTAGACCAGTATCTCACCAAAGACGGTATCAAAGAGGCGGATTTTGCCAAGTTGGTCGGCGTAACGCAATCGACTGAGAACCGCCTGCGGAAGGGGCAGATACCCAACAAAGATTTGATGGCAGTCATTTTCGAGAAGACTGGCGGATCCGTCCGAGCGGACGATTTCTTTGAAATTAGCGCTGACATTTTGACCCCCGCCGATCCGCAGCCGGACATATATCCCCCTAAATCACAAGTCGCCGCATGAGCGGGCCCGCGATCATCGCCGAGCTGGAAGGCTCGATGCGCACCGCGCTCGATAAGGCACTGGCAGCCACTCGGCAGGAATACGCCGCCAACGGCGCGTCGGGCCGGTATTTTGCCGCTCCGAAACATCCCAACCATCCGCATTCTTCATCGCCGAATCCCTTTCGTGCTGGTCTGGACCACCGCACGATGGCCGAACCGCTCAGGGCGTCAAGCCTTGGGCGGGGAGGCGCCGCATGACCACCGAGGGTAGCGACGCCCTCGTGGCCCGACGCGCGGCTGCCACCGCGCGCAACACCAGCGCTGGGGTCGAAATACCCCTCAGCCCCGGCGCTGGCTTGTCCGTCTTTGCCACTGCCTACTGCCGTCCGAGCTTCCACGAATGGCGCAAGGATCGGCACGAGAACCTGATGGGTTATGCGTTTCACAGCCGCGATGATGAGCAATCACGCGCCGGTTTTCCACAAGTCATAAGCAGCCGTCCCGCATCGGGACAATTTGAAAACGAAGATTAACCACCCTCCAGCAGCAGGAGAAATTCAATGATAGATCCGTTTTTGGTGTTCACCGTCGTTACCGGGATTTCTGTCGGAATCACGGGCTTGGCGGTTTTGCGCGCTCGCAACGAAGTCCGTTTTGGGCACGAACGCGAAGTTTATATAGCAACGCTGAGCGGGGCGCTGAAAGGCTACCGAGCGCGGGCGCTTGACGCAGAGGCGGTGCTGGAGCGTCGAAGGCAGCAGCGCCTGATTGCTGCAAAGTTGGGTTCAGCGGCCTCTCAGAAGAAGGCAGCAGCACTTCGTGTCGCGCGCCAGAACAATACCCATGAAGCGATTGCAAATATCCATATGCGGTCGCGCGCGGAAGTTGTGGCCAATGTTGCCGCTATCCGTGCGGCCAAGAAATCAGGCGCAGGCGTGGCTGCGATAAAAACGGGCTGAGGGACCACTTCCCTTCGCAGCGCCGGCCTGATGCAGAGTCTCTCCTCGGCTATCAAACTGCTCCTGGCGTAAAGCCCATTCCACGAATTAACCCCCAGCAAAGGAGGCCGCGATGGCCAGAACAGCACGAAAAGAGCCGGACGATACCGGTGAGATCAAGAAGATGGATTTTGCGAGCGCGGTGCGGACCTACCTTGCCGACATCAAGCCTGCGGTGTCCAAGGTCGGCGAACACAATCAGGAAGCCAGCAGCGGCTACAAGCACATCAAGAAAATGTGCCATATCCAGCCCGGCGCAGCCAAGCTGGCATTCAAACTCGAAGAAATGGAAGAGGCTAAGCGC
>JAYUOS010000051.1:0-36154 GCA_043760725.1 Sphingomonadales bacterium | reverse complement strand
GTTTTACCACGCGATGATACAGCCGAAGGCGTCATCGGTATCTGGTTCAAGGGATTGATTGCATCGGTTGCCGCCGTTCTTGCTTTGATCGCGCTTGGCATGTCGCCGCAGCGCCTTGGCGAGCTTGCATGGCTGAATTCAGTGCCTGCGGACGGAGTTGGCTGGGCCCTTCTCATGGTTTCGCTTCTCATCATCACAATTGCGCAAGCGAATATGGGCCGTGCCTGGCGAATCGGCATCGATCATACGAGCACGCCGATACTCGCGCGTGAAGGATTGTTCCGCTGGTCACGCAACCCGATCTTCCTCGGGTTGCGGCTCAATCTGCTTGGCCTTTTTCTAATCCTGCCCAATGCCGCGACGCTAGTAATCTGGCTGGTAGGTGAAGCCCTAATGCAAGTTCAGGTCCGGCTTGAGGAAGAGCATTTGGCTCGGACGTTCAGAGATATCTATGCCGATTATAAAAGAACCGTTCGGCGATGGGTTTGAACATCGCCAAAAAGGTTGGCCGGTTTTCCCTACAGCAAACGTCCGCTTTCGCCATTGCGTCGCCAAAACCCGCTTGTCAGCTCCCCCCAACAAAGCTGCCAACACAACTACAGGCAAAATCCCTATCCCAACCCTCTTGCAAATCAGAGCGATTCGCTCTAATACACTTGTGCGGACCGGGCCCCTCTGGCGCTCGTTTGATTGACCAACTGGTAATCGAACAACGTGATGTCGGCCGCATCGGATGTTTCCGGTGCTGGGTCGAGCGGTTCCCTCCCTCCCCCGAAAGCCCTTGCTCTGGCACTGGAGCATCCGATTGAACTTCAACTTGTTCAAGAGGACTATCCTATGACCTTTTCGTCATTTCGTTTGATGCAATATCACCAGAAACTCGATTCCGAACTGCGTGCGGAACGGGCGCGGCGTTGGCCCGATGTGTTCCGTATTCAAAAGCTGAAGCGGCTGAAACTGGCGGTCAAGGACCGGCTGGTAAAGAGCGCGGCCAAAACCTTTGGTAAGCGGCTGCGCCTCCAGAAAATTTGAACATAGACGCCCTCTTTCGGCACTGCGTGGATATTCCGCGCGGTGCCATTTGAGGTGCGCCAATAGGGAATAAATAATGGAATTTTTAATGATGGACTGGCTGGGAACGCCGGTCTGGTTTTGGCTTAGTTTTCTTGGACTAGTGGTTGTGCTGACGGCCTTTGACCTTGGCTTTTTGCATAAAGAAGACAAAGAAATGGGCATTGGCGAATCGCTCAAGCTATCTGCGTTCTATATCAGTATTGCTCTTGCCTTTGGCGTCTGGGTCTGGATGGCCAAGGGCGCTGAAATGGGTATGCAATATTATACTGGTTTCTTCATTGAAAAGGCGCTGTCTATCGACAATGTCTTTGTGATCAGCCTGATTTTCACATATTTCGCTGTCCCCAATAAATACCAATATCGCGCTCTTTTATGGGGTATCATCGCGGTAATCATCTTGCGCGGCATCATGATCGGCGTGGGTGCCGCTATTGTTCAGCAATATGAATGGGTACTCTATTTCTTTGCCGCATTCCTTGTGGCGACGGGTATCAAGATGTTGTTCACCGGCGATCAGGAAATGGACGTGTCCAAAAACCCGGTCGTCAAATTCATGAACAAGCATTTCCGCGTAACGCCCGAACTGCATGGTGAGAAATTCATCGTGAAGGTTCAGGACGAAAAGACTGGTAAGATGGTGCGCGCGATTACGCCTTTGTTACTCGCGCTGATCGTTATCAATCTGGCTGACCTTGTGTTTGCGGTGGATTCGGTGCCGGCGATTTTCGCGATCACTAAGGACACCTTCATCGTCTACACGTCGAACATTATGGCGATCCTTGGCCTGCGCGCGCTGTATTTTGCGCTGGCGGCGATGGTGCATCGTTTCCATTACCTGAAATACGCGCTGGCGCTTGTGCTGGTGTTTATCGGATCAAAGATTTTCGTCGCGGACTTTGTGCTTGGCGGGGCGAAATTCCCGCCGGTTTTAAGCCTTGGCGTTACCTTTGCCCTAATTCTTGGCGGGATACTCTACTCGCTTTGGAAAACCCGTGGTCAGCGTGAGTCAGCCGACTTTGTCTAACCCACAATTCTCAACCCACGAAACAGGAGAAGTAATATGAAAAAATACATGATCTTGGCTGCGGCGTCTGCTGCAATCATCGCCATGCCGGCACATGCGAAAATGGCCAAATCCGCAAAGTGTGTTGCGGTATCGCAAACGCAAGTCGAGGGTTTGTTCACTGACTTTAACAATGCCTGGGCGACAAAAAATCCCGACACGGTCACAGCGTTGTTCACCAAAGATGCTGTTCTGCTGGCGACGGTATCGAACAAGCCGCGGACTGACCACGCCGGAATTCGTGACTATTTTGTCGGCTTTTTGAAACCAAGCCCGGTCGGTACGATTGATACCAGCACCGTAAAAATCGGATGCAACACAGCGTCGCGGGTCGGCACATGGACGGTCACAGTGACTGACGCTGAAACGGGCGCGAAAACCGACATCAAGGCCCGCTATTCGTTCATCTATCGTATGGAGAGCGGCCAATGGAAAATCGACCATTTGCACAGTTCAAAAATGCCAGAGAAAATCGGCTGACTGTTGTCGCGATAGTCTAGCCGTCAAGCCGTTGGTGGACTGGAAATCACTTAACGCTTTTTAGTCGGCGCATCAAAATCGGGCGGTTTGTTGGCGATCCAGTCAACAAACCGCTTGATCGCTTCATGCGCAAGAAGTGCTTCAGCGGTCGAATAGCGCTTTTCCAAATCGCTATTGCTGAAATTGGCGTGGATCGTTTTGTTGCAGATCGGATGGACCGGCTGTTGCTCTCGTCCGCCCCGGCTTTTGGGGACGGGGTGATGCCACACAGTCACCTCGCCTATCGGGCGGCTGCATAGCCAACAGTTTAGCGCAGGCGGCGCTTCCGCCTCCTCTTCGTCCTGCCAACCACGATGCTTGCGCGCCATTATTTTTTTAACAAATCGAGCACCGCTGCGGTCATCGCTTCAATACCAAGCGTCACCGATGGCTCGGGATCGATCTTGAACAACGGTGAATGATGTCCGGAAACCGCTGGCCCGCCATTTTTTGCCGCTGCCTTCCACTCTGGCTTGGTGCCGCCGACGGCAAAATAATAGCCGGGAATGCCAAAGGAAGGGTCGACAAAATAGGCGAAGTCTTCAGCGCCCATGTTGGTCTGTTTGAAGGGCACGACGACGTCTTTGCCCAGCGCGTTGCCGATGGCGGTGTTCAGGCGCCGGGCCAACGCGGCATCGTTGACGGTCACAGGTGTCGACTCGCTGACTTTCACAATCGGCAACTTGTCATCGGGCAGACCATTGGCTTTACCAATGCCGACCGCCATCCGTTCAATCGACGCGATCAATTGGTCGCGCACGTCTTTGCTGTTTGCGCGCACTGTCACTTGCAAGTCGGCATATTCCGAGATGATGTTGTGCTTTGTCCCTGCGTGAAATGCGCCGACGGTAATCACGCCGGGATCGAGCGGACCTTTTTCGCGGCTGATGATAGATTGCAAACCAACGACGATTTGCGAAGCGATATAGACGGGATCACGACCCAATTGCGGTGCTGCACCGTGCGTAGCAATGCCGGGGACACGAATATCGACGCTGTCGGCAGACGAATACTGAATACCCTCAGACGCCGAAATTTTGCCCGTTTCCAGTTCGGCGGCGACATGAAAGGCAAGCGCATAATCGGGTTTGGGGAAACGGGTGTAGAGCCCGTCCTTCACCATAGCGTCGGCGCCGCCAACGCGTTCTTCGGCAGGCTGAACGATGAAAAGCACAGTGCCACTCCAGCGATCCTTCATCCGCGCCAATTGCCGCGCTGTGCCGACCATCGATGTGATGTGCACATCATGGCCGCAGGCATGCATTACCGGCATTTCGAGGCCATCGACGCCGATCTGTTTGACCGTGGAGGAATTGGCGAGGCCGGATCGTTCTAGGACTGGCAACCCGTCCATATCGGCGCGGACCAGGACCACAGGGCCATCGCCATTTTTGAGGACGCCGACAACGCCCGTCTGCCCAACCTTTTCGGTGACGACCATGCCCGGAATAGCGCGTAATTCCAAAGCCATGCGCGCGCCAGTTTTATATTCGCGGAATGACAATTCGGGGTTGCGGTGGAAATGATCCCACAAAGCCCCCAACGATTTGTCATAGTCCGCTTTTACGTCCGCGGCATAATCGGGTTGCGCCGCAACCGGCGATGAAAGCAGAGCACTGCCCAACAGCGCGAGGATCAGTGTTGTTTTCATCATGCAGGTCCCATTTTATATGTGCAAAGCTTGTTACCATCAGGGTCGCGGAAATAGCTGGCGTAAAATGCCATCGGCCCTTCATCGCCACGTAGGCCCGGCGGGCCATCGCATGTGCCGCCCAGCTCCAAAGCCTTTTCGTGCAAGCTGTGCACTAGCGCGCGGTCATTGACGACGATAGCTGCCATATTGCCGTTGCCACCGCCCGCAGCTTCACCGTTATAGGGCGTTGTGATGGCGATTGCGGTTTTGTCCATGCTGACGCCGTAGATGACGAAGGTGTCGCTAAATTTCATCAACTCCTTCCCGCCTATTACGGCTACGAGTTTGCTGTAAAAATTCTTCGAAACCTCGATGTCGTTCGACCCCAACGTGATGTAGCCCAGCATGAAATTCTCCCTCTCAAAAACTCTGTTGTGAAGCGCAGCCTATCATGGGCAGGTTTCCAGGCAATGGCCAACGGCTGTTTCTTCGGGAACCATCGTTGTGTAGCGCATCATCCCGCGCTTGGCCTTCATGTCCAGCCAGAACCCGCCGCGAAACGCGTAAGCTTCGCCGACATGGCCGAGCCACAATGTGCCCTTGCTGTCTTGCTGCATGTGGATGCCAAGGCCGTAAGCGGTGAAATAGCCTTTTTCATCGTCGCCATTGCTGCCGTCAAAGCGCCATTGCACTTTGATCATCTCGGCAAAGGCGCGCTGCGACAATAAGGGACGGCCTTTTTTTAACAAAACCTGCCCAATTTTGACAAGCCCCTTTGGCGAGATACGCAGGCCGCCTTGCGGGCTAAAGGCGGAGCCATGTTTGCCCAGGGCGTAAAGCGCCAGATCGCAGCTGCCATCGCTGGCAGGCGTGATGGGGCAGGGGTCGGCGCCGGTGATCGCGGCATCCTTTGCCAGATCGCCATTGGTGCGCAGCAAAGTGACGGTTTGCGCGCGCCGTTCGGGGCTGCATCCTGCACTCCAGTTAAAACACGCATCAATTTTCAGCGGTTTCAGCACCAATCTGGCGACCGCCACATCAAACCGTTCACGCGTCACGCTTTCGACAACCGCCGCGATCAACGGGGAGTTCAAATTGGCATAGCTGAAATACGCGCCGGGGTTATGCTTTGGCTCCCACGCTTTTGGATCGGCGAGCACCTTTTCAAGGCTGCCATCAAGCGGGATGATATAGTCGACTGTGTCGCGGATGCCGGTGCGATGGGTCAGCAATTGCCGCATTGTAATCGGCTTATCCGGAAAGGCCGGGTTGCGCACGCGCCAGCCAAGATAATCGGCGACGTCCTTGTCGAGATCGATCTTGCCCTGATCGACCAGCCGCATAACCGCCAAGGCCCCAACCAATTTGGAGATCGAGGCAACACGGACTGGATCGTCGATGCCGACATTGCGGCCCACAACACCTGTCTCTCCTGTGATCGATGTTGCGGTAATCGACCGAGTGTCAAATTCGACCTTCAGATCCACCGGCGTTGGTAAGCGTTCCGGTGCCGCTGTCGCTGACGATGCTGCCAGCAATGACAATAATAGAGTCAGCGCACCTTTTGTCATTCGTTGCCCTGACATTTGCCTTCGTGCTTGCCAGTCATTTTGCCGGAAAGTTTGATTTTACCAGCCAACGGCACAGCCACAGTGAATTTTGTATCATAGTCAAATTGCGTATCGCCGACTGTGCCATCCAGCTCCATATTGACTTTACCCATTCCGCCCATTCCGCATGCGACCTCCATGCTGACACGATTGCCCGCAAGATCGAATTTCTTATACGTGCAGTTCTCGGAACCTTCGCCGCCAAAAAATTCGGCGCTGGGCTTTGATGCCTCGGCCGGGCTTAGACAAGAAATGCCGGACGCCTGCGATTCCAGTTCGCGCAGCGCATCAAGCTTTTCTTTGTTCCCCAACCTTGGAACATCGATTTCGCTGAATTTGAAGTCGATCTTCCACCGCCCCGGTTGGATTGGCATATAGCCATCCTGCGCGAGCTCTTTTGTTCGCTCATCACGCGAGACAGTGCCGTCGCCATTGGTGTCGCTTTCGGTGCCACGGCTACACCCAGATATGGCGAGCAGCGCAGTCAGCGCAAAAAATCCAGTTCGCAGTGTCATGGTCTATTCTCGCTCCCCCATCAGGCCGGGCAATCGCCCAGTCGTTTCCCATCAACTCGTCCAGTCGTTATCAAATCGCCGATCGGCGTTCCGCTGGTTTTTTGTTGCATATCCATCGTATAATGGTCCGCGCCGAAACGGCCAGTCATGCTGCTTGATATCACGGTTTTACCGCCGGGTTTACAGGTCAACTTTACCGACATCTGCGCGCCGGAAACGTTCACCGCCTCAACCAAGCAATTGCTGCCTTTTGGCGATCCAAAAAACTCCGCGCCAAGCTTTTCGGTCTGCTCCTTAGACAGGCACGACTTCATGGTGATGCCATTGCCCATTGCGGCAATCATTTGCCGTTTTGCGGCTTCGGGCAAAGACTTTGCGTCGACTGTTTTGAACGTGATTTTGGTTTCCCAAAGACCCGGTTTGACATTAATCGGGTCAATCGATTTTTTCGCTGCTGTGGAATTGGCTGACTTGCCCTTGGTATTGTCGTCACCGCCGGAACAGGCGGTCAGCACGGACACGATGGTAACAAACGCCAATATTTTACGCATGATGACCTTCCCCCGCCAAACCCTGTAGATTGCAAACCATGTAGCTTTAACCTGCGAATTGCAATCGTTCATGACAAAGACAGCCAATGCCGCTAATGCTCCGTTTAACAAATCGGTTGGAGTATTTTCTCTTATGTTTTCAAGGCTAGTTCTAGTAGCGCTCGCGGCGCTCGCCCTTTTCGCACCAGCGCAGATGGTGTCCGCGCAACCCGTTGCCGCCCCTGCTGCGGTTGATCAGGAAAACATCCTCCATCTAGACCTTTCCACCGGTGGCCGCGTGTCGATTATGATGTTCCCCAATGCGGCCCCAGCGCATGTCGAACGGATCAAAACACTGGCGCGCCAAGGGTTCTATAACGGGCTTACCTTCCACCGGGTAATCGAGGGCTTTATGGCCCAAACCGGTGACCCAACCGGAACCGGAACAGGGTCATCCGATCTGCCCGACCTGACTGCGGAATTCAGTGCAATTCCGCATCTGCGCGGTACGGTGTCGATGGCGCGCGCGACTGATCCGAACAGCGCGAACAGCCAGTTTTTCATCTGCTTCCAACCCAAATTTTCGCTGGATAACACCTACACCGTTTTTGGCCGGGTGATTGCGGGGATGCAGTTTGTCGATGCGATTGCGCGTGGCGAGCCGCCTGCGCAGCCCGACCGAATCGTTCAGGCGTCGATAGCTGCGGACAATCTGCCACCGCCCGATTTCGCCAATCTGGCGAAAACACCGCAAGCCGATCAGCCCAAATTTGATCTGAATAAACCGCTGAATTGAGGTTCTGGCTTCAGGCCGGCTATCATGCGCGTAGACCAATTCGACTTTGCCCTGCCGCCGGAACATATTGCGCTGCGGCCAGTTGCTCCGCGCGATGCGGCGCGGATGCTGTGTGTTACAGGTGAGCAGATCGAGGACGGCGAAGTCGCCGAACTACCAAGGCGGCTGAACCCGGGCGACTGCCTGATCTTTAACGATACCCGCGTTATCCCAGCACAGCTCGAAGGGCAACGCGGCGAGGCTCGCATCGGTGCGACCTTGCACAAACGGATTGATCTTCGGCGGTGGCAAGCCTTTGTCCGCAATGCCAAACGGCTGAAGGCTGATGATTTGATCTCTTTTGGCGGCGGCGTGCAAGCAATAGCCGAAGTGCGATTACCCGACGGCAGCTTCATCCTGAATTTCCAGGGGGAGGAGCCCGTCGAGTTGCTTCTTCACCGTGCCGGCACAATGCCACTACCGCCCTATATCGCCAGCAAGCGCGGCATTGATGAGGCCGATAGGTCGGATTACCAAACGATGTTTGCGCAAAAGGAAGGCGCCGTCGCCGCACCAACAGCGTCGTTGCACTTCACGCCCGAACTGATGGCGGGATTGGTAGCCGCAGGTATCAGTCACGAAACCTTGACGCTGCACGTTGGCGCCGGAACATTCTTGCCGATGAAAGTTGATGATACCAACGACCATATCATGCATGCTGAATGGGGCCGGATCGATGCGGCGACTGCGGACCGGCTCAACACTGTCAGAGCAAGTAAAGGTCGGTTGATAGCGGTGGGAACGACGGTGCTTCGTCTTTTGGAAAGTGCAGCCGATGACAGCGGCACAATCCAGCCTTTCGAGGGTGACACGTCGATATTCATCACGCCGGGTTATCGGTTTCGGGCAATCGACGGCTTAATGACCAATTTCCATTTGCCGAAAAGCACCCTGTTCATGCTCGTCAGCGCGTTGATGGGGCTGGATAACATGCAGTCTGTCTATGCTCATGCGATCAAAAACGATTACCGATTTTACAGTTACGGGGACTCTTCGTTGTTGATCCCTGCTTGACCCAGCACCGTTGCAGAGCGCAGCAGTTGAATTCAAACAGGAGGGGCTCGTTATGAAAAAAGACAGTCTGCTATTGGGATGCGCATTCAGTCTGCTGCTCTACGCAAATGCTGCGTCGGCTGCGCCCGCAAAACTGCAATCGGTTTACGGCAAAATCACCGACCGCCCCGATTGCGCGTACGAAGTATCCGCGACCGAAGAAAATGACCTGATGTATGATTGCCCCGGACCGGTTGCGGGAGTGCGGACATTGCTTCATCGCGGCGGCGACTACGACCATCTTTATTTGTTCATCGATGGCCAGCGGTTCAGCCTTTGGGAACCGATGGTTTCAGTCGGAGCATGGGCAGGTGTCGGTAACAAAAAAGGCGTGGTCGAATGGCTATTTGCTGCGGGAAACCCTCGCAGCCGGGCGAAACTGAAGGCGTTCATTGTGCGTTTTGAAGGAACCAGACTGAATGCCGATGGCGAAGCAGCCGGCACCCGCAGCCAATTGGCTGTGTTCGGCTTGAGCGCTGGCGGTTTATGCTGGAAGGGCAATTTCGCAGACAATGTTACCGCACGTCAGGCTGTCGTCAACGCCGCCTGCGAAGCTCCGCTTAATCCAACAGAACCGGATAGCGCCGACTAAAATCGGTCGTTAATTCTGTCCGCCGGCGCCGCCCGGTGCAGATCCTGCACCGACTGAGCCGATATTGCCAAACAGCTCTTCAAAGAAGTTGGTGTTGCGGCCCAATGTTGGGGTTTTGTCAGATTCCGGATTGATCCTGGCGATATTTTCTGTGCCGGACCGCGTCGACGCGACCACATTACCCGCTGCGTCGAATTGCACATGCAGCACATATTGGTCGGTCGGGGTCGGGTTGTTAAACGCCAGTTGCTTGGTGTCACGAGCGTAATAATACCAATCGCTGTCACCAAACTGGCCGGTAAAGGTTGGGCGGCCAAGCGAGGCTTGCACCGAATCCTTGTTATCCACACCCGGCTGGACCGAGGCCAACAGAGTTGCATCGCCAATATAGCCCTGATGCGCCCGCAATTGTGTGCACCCTTGCGCCAAAAGGGCGACACCCGATAGAGCGGTTAGCATCGCAATCTGTTTGAACTTCATCTTTTGGCCCTTAGCTTTCAAATTCGGATTTGCCATTGCATCATAGCCGCGCAATATCAAGTGGGCCTGATTTGGATCAGGCAAAATGAACGGCAGATGAGCCGAAGGAAAATCGATGATACAACCCGAGTTCAGCCATGTCGTGCCGCTTTCCGAAATCGGAGGCAAAGCGGTGCATCATAGTTTGCTGGCGAATGAAACAGAGCGCGCGGCATTGGCAAAGCGGTTTGCCCTGGCTGCGCTGAAAAGCCTTTCCGCGGATGTCGCTTTGTCGAGCGACGATATCGGTATCATCGCGACCGGCAGCTTAAAAGCGGATGTGATGCAGGTCTGTGTTGTCTCGGGTGCGCCGGTTGCTGCGCATATCGCCGAATCCTTTACGATCCGGTTTTTGCCCGAGCCCATATTTGAACCCGATTCCGATATCGAGCTTGAGGTCGAGGAGACCGACAGCATGTTCCATGATGGCCGCGTGATCGACTTGGGCGAGGCGGTGGCGCAGACGCTTGCATTGGCAATCAACCCGTTCCCGCGCAGCCCGGATGCTGAGGAGATACTCCAAGAGGCTGGGCTAAAGGACGAAGCGCCTACGGGCCCGTTCGCTGCGTTGGCGGCTTTGCGCAAAGGTTCCGAGTAAGTGTTCGATATCTGGCTTCGCCGCCGGATTGATCCGGTGTTGGACCGGATTGGTGGGGCCTTGGCGAAACGCGAGTTGTCGGCGAACCAAATCACATTGGCTGGCGCAGTTGTCGGTGTTGGGGCTGCGGTTCTGATTGCGCATGGCCAATGGCTAGCGGGGTTAGCTCTCGTCATCGTCAATCGCGTTTTGGATGGAGTGGATGGAGCCGTAGCGCGCCACAATAAGCCAACCTCATGGGGTGGCTATTTCGACAGCCTGGCCGATTACATATTCTATATTGCTGTCCCATTGGGCTTTGCTTGGGCCAATCCAGCGAACGTCTGGCCCGCGCTTTTATTGGTCAGCAGCTTCACCCTCACCGCCGTGAGCTTCCTTGCACTCGCGGCAATTTTGGCAGGGCGCGATATGGGACATGCGCAGAAATCATTCACCTACACCACCGGATTTATGGAGGGTGGCGAGACGATTGCGGCGTTTATCCTGATGTGCCTGTTTCCGCAGCATTTTCCTTTGCTGGCAGCGGTGTTTGCGGTTTTGTGCCTAGTGACGGTGGGCCAACGACTTTGGCTGGCCCACCGCCTGTTATCGTAACAGCCAACTAAGCCAGCTGGCGCATCCGCCGGTAAATCCACCAGACCAAGGCGGCAAAGACGCCAACCCCGCCCCACATAGCGATCGGTTCAAAGCTATCGGCAACAACCGCCAATGGCGCGTCGCTGCCTGACCCTGCGACGATACCGGCATAAAGAACGCCAAATAAGCTCTCGCCCACAATCAGGCCGGTTGCGCCCAGAATACCCATGCGTTTTGCCGTCTCTGGATCGGGGCGGGTCGCGGCCCATTTGTCATAGAAATGGCCGAGCACCGTGCCGACGACGATCATGAAGGTAAGCGCCATCGGCAGATACACGCCCATCCCGACGCCAAGCGGAGGCAGTCGCATCTTACCCGCTTTGCCAAGTAGCTCGTCGATCACGATAACCACGACGCCAATCAGCGCACCAAGTCCGAGCAGCGGCCAGTCAAGGTCACCGCCAAGCACGCCTTTGCCAAGCGCAGAGATTAACATCGCTTGCGGTGCGGCTAACGCATTCGCCCCTGCACCAGGGGCCCCTGCAAAACCGAACGCATTGTTCAGCAGATCAAGAACCGGCGGGATAGCGAGACTGCCAAAAATCACGCCAATCATCAGCGCAACCTGTTGCCGCCACGGGGTTGCACCAACGATCTGGCCGGTTTTCAGGTCCTGCAAATTGTCATTGGAAATCGTCGCAATGCCAAAAACAATCGCGGTCGCAAACAACGCATATGCGATCATCGCCTCTGTCTGATCCGGTGTGCCGCCGCGCCCGAAAAAGACCAATAGCATCAACGATGCGCCGACAACTGCAAGGATGCCGACGCCCGAAATTGGCGAATTCGATGCACCGATCAGCCCGGCCATATAGCCACAGACCGATGCAATGACGACGCCTGCAAGCAGGATGTATATGACGGTCAATGCAACAATCGGAACCGCCATTCCGGAAAGCGGGGTCACGGCCAAAAATTGCCACAGCAAAAATGCAATGGGGATCAGCATGATGGCGATCATACCGCCAACCCATTTGATCGGGATGTCGCGTTCAGTCAGCTCTAGCGCGCCGCCACCCGCCCGCGCAGCAGACGCCGCGAATGCACTTTTCAGGCCCTGAATGATCGGACCGATAATTTTTAGCAACGTCCAGATCGCTGCGACGCCGATGGTGCCAGCGCCGATGAATCGCGCCTTTTCCTTAAACACTGCGCCCGCAATGGCAGCGGCATCAGTGCCGATGACGCCTTGGCTGAAATACGGCACAAGCCCGATCCAGCTGATCGCCATGCCCAGCAACATCGCGATACCGACCGACAAGCCGACCAAATGGCCAACACCGATAAAGGCAAGGCTAAGCGAGGATGAAACCCCCGATACGCCCGCGCCAACCTTGAAATACTTGGCAACTTCGCCAGCGATCAGCTTCATTGCGGTCAGCAACGACACGCCCGCTGCAGCCAACGACGTCATCACCATCAGGCCAAGGCCTTTTTTGTTTTCCTCTGACCCAGACCCCTCTGATGATCCGACGATCAGAACCTCGGCCGCTGCTTTACCTTCTGGGTAGGGCAAATCCGATCCGGTAACCAACGCACGGCGGAGGGGAACAGAGAACATCACCCCCAATATCCCGCCGGTCGCGCACACCGCCGCTGTGGTCAGGAACGGAAAGCCTTGCCAATAGCCAAGAATCACCAGCCCCGGCAGCACGAAGATAATCGCCGATAATGTGCCCGCTGCACTGGCAATTGTTTGAACGATGTTGTTTTCCAATATCGTCCCGCCGGGAAGCATCCGCAGTATCGCCATTGATATTACCGCAGCGGGGATCGAGGTGGCAAAGGTGAGCCCCGCCTTTAGCCCTAGATAAACGTTCGCCGCTGTAAAGATCAGCGTAATAAGCCCGCCCAATATAATCGAGCGTATGGTCAATTCGCGCATGTGAAATCCCTCCGTTGCCGTGTTGTGCATTGGAAAACGAATGGGTTCAAGCGCGCGGCGTTGCAAGACGCTTGCAAGCATCCGCTGTATCACATAGACAATACAGCGAAGAGGGGGACGACCATGACATTTAACCCAGCAGCGGAAACCGCGAAATACATCGACAGCCTAGGGCCAGAGGCGCTGCAAAAGGCGGCGGCCTATACCAATGCGACCCAGTGGATGCTGCTGTGGGGATTGCTGGTTTCGGCGTTGGTGACATGGATTATTGTTCGGTCAGGCATATTGGATAAGGTTTCCGCAAGACTTGAGATACGTGCGTCGGCGCTGCGCATATTGCTGACCGGCGTCACCTTTTTCCTTGTTTCGTCGATTATCAGTCTTCCTTGGGACATTTACGCGGAATGGGGTTTTGAAAAATCCTATGGCCGGACTGAACAACCTCTCTCAGATTTCTTGATGCAAGATGCGATAGGCATTGCGATCTCCAGCGTGCTCGGCGGACTGTTCTTCCTCGGCGTCTATGCGCTGATGCGCCGCGCGGGCAAACGGTGGTGGCTGTGGTCGGGGGGATTTGCCGGATTGGCGATTTCGTTCGGTTTGCTGGTATCGCCGATACTGGTCGAGCCGCTCTTCAACGATTATAAACCGGTTCCAGCGGGACCAGTGCGGACAGCCTTGCTGGTAATGGCAGACGATGCCGGAATTCCGCACGACCGGTTGTTGATGTATGATGGCTCGCGCCAATCGAACAACTTCACCGCCAATGTCTCTGGCGTGTTCGGTAGTGCGCGGATCGCGATTTCGGATGTGGCGTTGAAAGAGGCGTCGCTTGATGAAGTGAAGGCAGTGACCGGGCATGAAGTCGGCCATTATGTCGAGGGGCATATCTGGCGGACTGTTGGGCTGTTTGCCTTACTGGCGATGCTTGGATTTTATTTGGCCGACCGGTTGTTCCCGCGCTTTGCGAGAGCTTTCGGCAGCAATGCGCGCGTTGATGATCCGGTCGGGTTGCCGGTGTTGCTGTTCATCGTCGGACTGTTCGGTTTGCTGGCGACACCTGCGATCAACTTTGTGATCTGCCAAGGGGAACGCGATGCTGATAACTATTCGCTGCGCACCGTCAACCTGCCGGATGCGTTATCAGCGGCGCTCGTGAAGACCGCCGAATATCGCTATCCAAGGCCCAGCGCCTTGCAAGAAGCGTTGTTCTACGACCATCCCTCGGTCGAGTGGCGTGTGCGCAATGCGATGGAGTGGAAGAAGAGGCAGATGGCTACGAGCCAGCAAAAGACTTCGGTGAAGTAATACCGTTAGTGCTGAGCCTGTCGAAGCACGTCCCTCGGTCATAAACTGCAGTTGCAACCTGAGGGCGCCCTTCGACAGGCTCAGGGCTAACGGTATTTCCTCAGCCCGCGCGATTTAACCCGCTTTCTTCTCCAACCTGAACTTGTGCAACAAGGGCTCGGTATAGCCATTGGGTTGGGCCACGCCTTCATAGACCAAAGCGCGTGACGCTTTGAGCGCGATGCTATCGCCGGTTAGCGTTCCATAAAGCGGGTCGTTTGCGTTCTGAGCGTCGACTTTCGCTGCCATTTTAACAAAGGCCGCGTCGATTTGCGCGGGAGTGCAGATGCCGTGGAGCAACCAGTTGGCGATATGCTGTGACGAAATCCGCAACGTCGCGCGGTCTTCCATCAGGCCGATATCGTGGATGTCGGGAACTTTGGAACAGCCAATGCCTTGGTCGATCCAGCGGACGACGTAGCCAAGGATGCCTTGCGCGTTATTTTCCAGTTCTTGCGCAACTTCTTCGTCGGACCAATTATGCCCGCGCGGGGCGGCAGGGATGGTCAGCAGCGGGTCGAGCCCCGGCGTCGGCTTATCCGCCAGATCCTTTTGCACAGCAAACACATCGACGCTGTGGTAATGCATAGCATGTAAAGTCGCGGCGGTGGGCGAGGGGACCCATGCGGTATTTGCGCCCGATTTGGGATGGCCGATTTTCTGCACCATCATATCGGCCATCATATCGGGCGCTGCCCACATGCCTTTGCCGATTTGTGCTTTGCCAGATAGGCCGCAGGATAGGCCGATCTGCACATTGCGCGCTTCGTAAGCCGTAATCCAGCTGGACGTTTTCATCTCGGCTTTGCGGATCATTGGCCCGGCGCGCATCGCGGTGTGCATTTCGTCGCCGGTGCGATCAAGGAAGCCGGTGTTGATGAAAACGATGCGGTCTTTGACGGCGTGGATGCAGGCGGCGAGGTTAGCGGACGTGCGGCGTTCTTCGTCCATCACGCCTACTTTGATGGCGTGGCGGTCTAGGCCGAGGATATCCTCAACAGCATCGAACAGATCGTTGGTGAAGGCGCATTCTTCGGGGCCGTGTTGTTTTGGCTTCACGATATAGATGCTGCCCGCTCGGCTATTGCGATGCGTGCCAAGACCCTTCAGATCATGCATAGCGCAGAGTGAAGTGAACACTGCGTCAAGGATACCTTCGGGCGCTTCGCTGCCATCGGGAAGTAACACCGCAGGGTTGGTCATCAGATGGCCGACATTACGCACGAACATCAGGCTGCGGCCGGGCAGGGTCAGGTCGCCATACTCGCGGTCCGCATCGAGTGCGCGGGTCATCGGCCGCCCGCCTTTGTCAAAGCTTGCGACCAGATCGCCGCGCATCAGCCCCAGCCAGTTGGTATAGGCTGCAACCTTATCCTGAGCATCCACAGCCGCGACCGAATCTTCCAGATCAACGATGGTTGTCAGCGCCGCTTCCAAAATAACATCCGAAATTCCCGACGGGTCGGTCTTGCCGATTGGATGATCGGGCTCGAACATTACTTCGATGTGCAGGCCATTGTTGCGGAACAACCGTCCGTGGGCACTTTTGCCGACATATTGGGTTGGATTTTTGATGGCGATGCCGCCCGAGGGATCACCAAGTTCAGCCCATGAGCCGCTTTCTAGCGGGACGGCAGTATCGAGAAATTCCTTCGCAGCTTTGACCACCGCTGCACCGCGAACCGGATCATAACCGCCGGGTTTGGCAGGCGAAGCGTCCAGCGCGTCGGTGCCGTAGAAGGCATCGTACAGGCTGCCCCAACGCGCATTGGCCGCATTCAGGACAAACCGGTCGTTGAGTGACGGCACGACCAATTGCGGCCCCGCCATCGTCGCGATTTCGGCGTCGACATTTTGCGTGCCGATGGCGAACGGAGCCGGTTCAGGGACCAAATAGCCGATCTCGCGCAGGAACGCCTGATAGCCCGCCATGTCATCAATTGGTCCGGGATTGGCCTTATGCCAATCGTCTAGCTTTGCTTGCAAATCGTCGCGCTTAACCAGCAATGCGCTGTTGGCGGGGGCGAACCGTAACAGCATATCGGATAAGCCCTGCCACAAGGCATCTGCCGCAACACCGGTTCCAACCAGCGCCTTTGTTTCCACAAAATCTGCAAGGACGGACGCAATTTGCAGCCCGGCGCGGTTCACATAGTTTGACATATTCGGCTCCAATTTTTGATGGTGCCCGGGGAGGTTTTTAATGTTGTGTCGCCCTAGCGCCAACTTGTGCAGTGCAAAAGAGGAATCTTGGTTAGCTTTGCGAAAGCTCTTGGTGCTAGTGTCGCAACATGCAACTCGAACGCCATTTTGTTGAAAAGCCATGGGGCCGAACTGATCTGCCCTCCGCCTTTGCTGCGCCTGCTGGTCGGCGGGTTGGGGAGGTATGGTATGAAACCGCTGATAGCGCGCCTTTGCCCTTGTTGGTGAAGTGGCTGTTCACATCGGAGAAACTCTCGATACAGGTCCATCCCTCCGATGCCGAGGCGCACGCCCGCAGCCTGCCTTCGGGCAAAGAGGAGTGCTGGTATATTGTCGATGCAGAACCGGACGCTGTGCTTGGCATTGGGACGATGCGGCCGTTGGATAGCGAAGAACTGCGCGCAGCTTCGCTGTCCGGTGAAATCGAGCAATTAATGGACTGGAAGCCGGTTAAGGCGGGCGATTATTTCTATATTCCGGCGGGCACCGTGCATGCGATTGGCGCGGGGATTACTCTTGTTGAAGTGCAGCAATATGCTGACATCACTTACCGGTTGTATGACTATGGGCGGCCACGCGAGCTGCATCTAGACGATGGCGTAAAGGTATCAAAGGCTGTGCCTTATGCAGATCCGCGTTCGGGGCGGGCTGTTGGCAATGCGCAGTTAGTTGATGGCCCGTTTTTTAAGCTTTGGATGGTTGCAGACGAATTTGGGTCAAAATGCATTCCGAATTCCAGCCCTCGGTGGATCGTGCCACTCTCTGGTTCTGATGTGGGGTGCTGCCAGTTAATTTTGGCTGGCGTAAAGCTTGACGTCAGCGCACCAATGCTGGTCGCAATGGCAATTTAATACTGGCTAGATTGCGCAAAATCGGCGCGCGATAGTAAAGTGGGTATTTGCATTGAGGCAGAGATCAACTAGGGAATAGCCCTAGATTCACGGATAGCATTCGTTAACCTAGCAAGCTGGAAGGTCAGGGTTACTTATCGCTTTCTATTACATGAGACGGACCAAAATGGCCGCTCGGAGGTTGCAAATATGGAAGATCGAGTGCTGATGGCACTGGCGTTGATAACAATTATGGCGCTGGCTTTCGGCTGGCTAGTGATATGCTATTTTGCAAAGCGCCGTGCCTTTAAAAATAGGCAGGCTGGACGCGATAAAAGCATTAAGACGCCCTGATTCAAGCGCGGCATCTCGTATCGAATTGCTGTGCAGATACTTATTTCCCCGCCAGTTTCTTCACATCCGCCAGATATTTCCGGCCAATTCGCAATGACAAATCGTTTTCCAACAAAGCATACCATACGCCGCCGCCTTCGTGGCGCAGGCCGCTGACCAGACTGCGTCGGACAATATGGCTGCGGTGGATGCGTTGGAAATGCGCGGGGTTTAGCCGTTGTTCCAACGTCGAGATCGTCTGGTGCAGCAAATAGCTGCGCCCGCCTGTGTGCAGCCGCATATAGTCGCGCTCTGCCTCGATCCGATCAATGTCGATGGCGGCGACGCGGATCAGTTCCGACCGGTGCGATACCCAGAATTCCGAGGCATAGTCCCCCTGCGCCGTGACGCCGTCGTCAATCGGTTGCTCACGTGCAGCAAGTGCGCGGGCGACCGCGCGTTGCAGCCGCGCACGCGCCACAGGCTTCAAAAGATAATCGACGATATCGAGATCAAACGCCTCAACTGCGAAATTGTCGAACGCGGTCACCAGAACAATCGCCGGGCTAGGCTTGATTGACCGCAAAGCGCGCGCCGCAGCAATCCCGTCCATTTTCGGCATCTCAATGTCCAGCAGCACAAGGTCGGGCGTCAGTTCATCGGCCATCGTCAGCGCGTGCAGGCCATCAAAAGCATGGCCGACGACTTCCAGCTCAGGGCAGCTGGCGCACAATATCTCCAGCCGTTCAACCGCCAGCGGCTCGTCGTCGACAATCAGCGTCCGCAATGTCAGGGGTCCGTCAGTCATGCAAAATCCTCGTCAGCGATCGTAATATTTGCGGCAAAACCGCCGGTGCCTTGCGGGCCGAAACGCAGCTGTCCACGTTCGCCATAGCGCGCCTCGATCCGGTCGCGGACATTGGCAAGGCCGATGCCATTCCCGTCTCTGCTGTGCTGTTTGGTTATGATCGCGTCGCCATCATCGGTTACGCTGATCTGAACGGCATTGCCGATGCGCTGCGCCGCGATTGTGACGGTGACCGGACGATTGGTGCGCGAAACACCATATTTGATCGCATTTTCAACCAACGGTTGCAGGATCATTCCCGGCACTTTGGTGTTTTCAACGTCGGGTGGAATATCAATGACAACACGTAATCGCTCAGGATAGCGAACCATTTCGATCTCGAGGTAACGCTGTTGCAACTCGACCTCTTCGATCAAAGTGGCATCTTCCAGTGGATCGTTTGACAGGCTGGTGCGGTAAAAACCTGACAGCGACTGGATCATTGCCTCGGCGCGAACATTGTCACCTTTAATCACAAGGCTGGATAGAGAATTCAGCGTGTTGAACAGGAAATGCGGATTAACCTGATAGCGCAGCGAACGCAGCTCAGCATCTTGCGCAGCCTGAGCATAGCGCGACGCTGTCCGCTCCGCCTCACGCACTTCGCGGGCATAGCCAAGCGTCAGATAAAGCGAGGCCCAGGCGATGATGAAGAAATAGCGAGTGACGGTGATTTCGGCAATTTCCTGCCAAAAATCATAGCCGATTTGCGCGCGGATTTCTTCAACTTGCTGATCGATGCTGGGGTCAGCGAACATGCTAATCGGATCGTAGATATTGAACACATAATAATTGGTCAACGCGAACAGCAAAGCACAGGGCATCGATAGTGTAAATGCGGTCGCCACGCGAAAGCCCAAAGGTCGCCGGTCAAAGCGCCGCAGCACCAGATACAGTAGCCATGTCAGAAACACACCAACCAGCGCCACAAAGATCCGTCGCCAAACAAGTTCGGCGGGTTCCGGCAATTCCAGCACGGTTGCGCGCAGCGACACGATCAGCGCGTGGAATACCCAAAAACCGATAATGGTCAGGAACGCCATTTGGTGCCCGACCAACGTCGCGCTTTTGGGTGCCGGAAATTTCATCGTGTTTACGCATAGGCAGATTTTCTGCGAAATGCGCCCCCATCGCTGCGCCTTGTCGAAAAGCCCCTTGTGTTGATCGAAGCTACGGTCGGGCAACGCGCCATTTGTCGATGTGTTAACAGACCGGTAACCATATCTGTGCAACACCGGTATTGTCAGTCGTGGCAATAGGGGCATTAAATATGGGTGAAACCAAACCATCAGCACCGGGTTTTTCGACCCTGTCAGAAATCAAGGAATTCGCCGGGTTCGCGGCGGGCGCGCAGCGTTATATCCGCCGATCGCTTGATGTCGCCTTTGACCGGAAAGATGCCGTTGAGCTTTGGTCGCGCGACGTGATCGAGGCTGCTAGCATTAGCGCGCAGTATCGTTTCTACGATAGGCTACCAGAGATTCGTTGTTTGATCCCCGATTCCAGCGCGATTGCCGATGCCGAACCATTCTTGGCGCCGTTGGTCTCGGTTGCAGCGTTTGATCTGGGTCAGGGCCGCATCGACGGGTTTTCGGCGTTTCGTTTCCTGTATGAACGGCTGATCGGGGCAGAGGCCCGGCCTTGGCTGCCCGCCGCATTTTGTGCTGCGGCATCGATGCCGCATCTGCAACCCGAACGGCGTAAGCTGTTGCTGCAATCGATCAGCGAAGCGGTGGCAATGGCCCCCGGCTGGTCAAAACGCGCCCCTGCATTCTACCCTGAATGGGTGGATAAAGTTGAGGCAAGCGTTGCACGCTGATCCCCACAAAAAAAGGGCGACCGTTTGGCCGCCCTTGATCGCAATATCATAGCATTTATTTCTTCAGCTGGTTATTTGCCTTGCCGAAAGTGTTGTTCAAGTTTGTGCCAAGGCTCGTCATTGATGCAATGGCGGCGACGGCGATCAAAGCTGCAATCAGGCCATATTCGATGGCCGTCGCGCCTTCTTGGCTTTTTAGCAGTTTTCTAAAAATGATCATGTCTGGGGTCTCTCGCTCAATATAGTTTGCGACAGTGTTCAACTCCGCAAGTGTCACGCCTATCATTAGTGTTATAACAAAAGATTACCGTCGACTGAGTTTTGTGCCGAGTTCATGCCTTATAGCTTTCGCCGATACCGAAAATACCAGACCTCATGCCCGTAAACCTTCCGTGCCTTTGTCTCATAGCGCGTTTCGGGCCAGCCACTGGGGCGGTTTTGGAATTGGGCGGGGGCGTCGCATAGCCATTCAAACTGGTCGCGGTGGCGCTGCATTACCATCAACGCATGGCGCACATAGATATCGTGATCGGTGCCAAAGCGGAACTCGCCGCCGGGTTTTAGCTTTGCGGCGATCAAGTCCACCGGGCCGTCGTTCATCATCCGCCGTTTTGCATGGCGCGCTTTGGGCCAAGGGTCGGGGTGGAGCAAATAGACGAAGCTCAGCGATCCATCGGGTATCCGCGCCAGCACATCCAGCGCATCGCCCATATGCAGACGGATATTGGGCAGCGGACCCATGCCTTGCCAGTTTTCAATGTGCGATAACGCCATGGCGACGCCGTTTACAAAAGGCTCGCAACCTATAAATCCGTGTTGTGGCAGCATGTCGGCACGTGCCGCCATATGCTCGCCGCCGCCGAAACCAATCTCGAAATGCAAAGGCAGATCATCGCCAAAAAGATCCGTGGCAGTGACTGGACCTTCTGCTGGAACAGCAATTTGGGGCAGCAGTGTTTCGACCAGGCTGGCATGGCCGACACGCAGCTTCTTGCCTTTAGAACGGCCATATAGGCGGTTCAGCGTCAGCGGGTCTCCAGATTTATGCGCGGTCATGGGTGCGGCAATCGGGTCTAGCATGTTATAGAAAATTCGGGTGGTGGTAGCGAAGGAGGGACTTGAACCCCCGACCTATGGATTATGATTCCACCGCTCTAACCAGCTGAGCTACTTCGCCATACCCGCGCCGTTGAAAAATCACACCGACGAGACAGGAGCGGGCCTATAAGCGGGCATAACGAGGTGGTCAACCGGCGATTTGGCCGCTAGCGAGCGTGCAAGGCAAGATGCAAACGGGAATAGTTATGGCGCATACTGGGGTATTGATTGTCGGAGCGGGGCATGGCGGCGCACAGGCGGCGATTGCGTTGCGGCAAAATGGCTATGCCGGACGGATTATCATGATCGGGCGCGAACCGGAAATCCCTTATGAACGGCCGCCTTTGTCTAAAGACTATTTGGCGCAAGAAAAGGCATTTGAGCGGATCCAGATTCGCCCAGCGGCATTTTGGACCGAGAAGAATGTCGAGATGATGCTGAACGAGGACGTTGTCGTTGTCGATTCCGCCGCGCACATCGTCTCGCTCGCGTCCGGTGAAACACTGTCCTACGAACATTTGATCTGGGCCACCGGTGGTGATCCGCGGCGGCTAAGTTGCGACGGCGCAGACTTGGACGGAATTCATGTCGTCCGCACGCGCGCCGACGTGGATGCGATGATGGCCGAATTGGACAGCGTGTCCCGCGTCGCTGTTATCGGTGGGGGCTATGTCGGGCTAGAAGCGGCAGCTGTGCTGCGTAAGTTGGGGAAAGCGGTTGTCCTGCTGGAGGCGCTTCCCCGGGTATTGGCGCGTGTGGCGGGCGAGGCACTCTCCGCCTTTTACGAGGCCGAACACCGCGCCCACGGCGTCGATCTGCGCACCGGTGTCGGTGTCGTCGCGATTGAGGGCGAAGGCCGGGTTTCGGGCGTTACGCTTGGCGATGGCTCAACCGTTGCGGCGGATATGGTCATTGTCGGCATCGGCATTATCCCCTCGGTCGAGCCATTGCTGGCGGCGGGAGCCGAGGGCGGAAACGGTGTAACCGTTGACGCGCATTGCCGAACGTCATTGCCCGATATCTTCGCTATCGGTGATTGCGCTGCGCATGAAAACGGCTTTGCCGATGGCGCGACAATTCGTCTGGAATCGGTGCAGAACGCCAATGACCAAGCTACCGTTGCCGCCAAGACCATCTGCGGTGTCGAGGCGGAGTATGCGGCAACGCCGTGGTTTTGGTCGAACCAATATGATCTGAAGCTGCAAACGGTCGGGCTATCAACAGGCTTCGATGCTGCCGTCTTGCGCGGCGATCCATCCACGCGCAGTTTTTCGGTGATCTACCTGAAGGACGGCCAAGTCCGCGCGCTCGATTGCGTCAACATGGTCAAAGATTATGTGCAGGGCCGCAAGCTGGTTGAGGCGCGCGCTTTAATTGATCCGGCCATGTTGGCTGATGCGACTATTCCGTTGAAGGAAATGAGGGCGAGCGCTTGAGAGAAAGGCCCCGAACCCATCAGGGTTCGCAAGGCCGACCGGCCGCCCGAGCTTATGCGAGGTAGCCAAGGTCGCGCGCCACCCCATCAACTCGTTCATGGGGGCCCCGACTATGCTACCGCCCGGCGTTTGAGGCTTTAACAAGAAAGTGGTGCCTCGGGACGGATTCGAACCGCCGACACGCGGATTTTCAATCCGCTGCTCTACCAACTGAGCTACCGAGGCATTCAGCGGAAGCATTTCGCGCGACCGCATTTTGGAGCGCCGCCTATAGGCAAGGCCTAGGTCGGTTGTCCAGTATCAAATTCAGTAATCTTCGGGCAAATCTGGGTCCGCTGGCGGGCCTTTCATCCGGTAACCTTCGCCCAGCCATTGCAGCAGGTCGCGGTCCTTACAGCCTTTACTGCAAAACGGTTTGTGTTCGGGTGTTTCTGGTTTGCCGCAAAGCGGGCAGGCGGCGTTCTTATTGGCTGACATGGACATGTCCATAGCCGATAGCTGCGGGATCGGAAACCAGTTCAATCTTTGCACCCAGCGCAAATTGCAACGCCATCGTCTCGTCGGGCCACCGGCGGATTAGGTCGATTATCGCGGGCGGCGCAACCAATTGTCGCGTGCCATGGCCGACCGAGCGACCGGCGTCGCGCAACAGGGTAATCGCTCTGCTTTCCAACGATAGCCGTCCGGTCAAAGTTCCGCACACTGTTTCGGGGATCGATGGCCCTGTTCGTGGCCGAACGATTTGGACAAAACCAAAACCGTTTGCAGCGGTCCGCTCATGCCGGCCCAAAATCACGCACGCCTGCGCCAGCTCAGCATCAACGGCCTGCCGCGCCGGACGGTCAGCAACCGATAGAAAGTCGATGCCGATCTGCCCACCAATATTGAGCAGCCGCAAAAGTTTCGGGATTTCGCGCGCTGCTAAAAGGTTGAGCGCCAATGCGTCGCCGCTGCCATCGATATCGATCATCGTCATGGCGCGGGTGCGCTCTATGGTTAGCATGCCGCCATCGATGGCAAATTCGCCGCCGACCGATTGATCGATCAGTGACTCGAAATCCGCATCGGCAATTGCGGTCGCATCGATGCGCACCGGCGGTGAGGCAGGCGGCAAGATCTGGTCGCGCAACTCGTTCGCAGAGGCTGCATCTTTGCAGATAAATTCATCCACGCTGCTCGCCATTTTGCGCGGGAATAGCTCCCATGGCTCGGCGCTGAAATGCCAGCCGGGTTCGGCTAGAGCCGTTACATCGGGGGCGGGGCGCACCATTGGCAGCTTCCACCGTCCCGGTTCGGGAACCGGGCTTCGCGTCATCGCAACGGCAAGCAGGATGCCGTCGGGCATTTTGGGCGCGGGCTGCAGTATGGCGTCATGATCGCCGCCAAGCGTCACCAGTGCCTTGCCCTGTCCCAGCCTATTCTTGATCCTTGCGGTATAATGCTCACCGGCTGCGAGCAGCGCGCGCTCGCCCCGACGCAGGCGGATTAGGCGGAATTCGGTCAGCGTGCCATTTTCGACCAGTCCGGTGCGTATTTCGCCCGGCCCTGAGTCCCACAACAGGCTGGTTGTCATGGCACAGGATAGCCCGCTGCGTTCAACAAAGCGCGCGTTTCATATAACGGGAGGCCAACTACGCCCGAATGACTGCCTGCCATCCAGTCGATCAGCGCCTCGGCGCGGCCCTGGATGGCGTAGCCACCTGCTTTGCCAAGGCCTTCGCCGGTCGCAATGTACGCGTCCATTTCGGCATCGCTTAACCGTTTGAAACGGACAATGCTGTCGCTTAACCGGCTGCGCGCTGTGCCGCCTGCGTCGATCACACACACGGCACTGAGCACATGATGCCGCCGCCCGCTTAGCAGTTTCAGGAACCCGCGTTGCATGTCCGCGTCGGCAGCTTGCGGCAATATCCGCCGTCCCACAGCAACCGTTGTATCGCCCGCAATGATGATTTCGCCCGTACCCCGCTCGACAGCATGGGCCTTTTCCACCGCCATACGCAGCGCATAGACGCGCGCGATTTCGCCTTTGTGTGGTGTCTCATCGATGTCGGGCGAAGCGATCCGGTCTGGCGTGACGCCAATCTGGTTCAGCAAATCACGACGGCGCGGCGATGACGAGGCAAGAACAAGCTGCAACTTAGTCGGGAGGGTCATCGTCGCTGCGCCTTGATGGTTTTTGCCTAATTGCGAAACCGAGCGCGGCGTTTAACGGCAATGTCGCAAAATGAAAAGATGCGCCGTCGTGTGACAAATTGCGACAAAAATTGACGTGCATAACATCGCGGCGTTTTCCATAAGCGCGTAACAAAATAACAATCATTTTCGGAGCCCCTCCCCCATGACGCTAAATCGGATCTCCCGCCGCATTAGCCCTAGCTGGTTTTGTCTTGCCGTTGCGCTTTTATCGACACCGGCAGTTGCTGTCGAAAAGGTTACGGACGAAACGGAAATCGCTGTAGACGACATAGCGTTAGAAACTGACAATGCCGGCGGCAGCGAGATTCTCGTGCTTGGCACGCGCTTAAAAGGCTCAGTCGAAACTGACGTTCCGCCAACCGACACGCTCAGCGAAGCCGACATCACAGCGGTTGGCGCATCGTCAGTTGCAGACTTGCTCGCCGCGATTGCACCGCAAACCGGGTCGGGCAGGGGTAGAGGCGGCGGCATGCCTGTAATCCTTCTGAATGGTCAGCGCATCGCCAGTTTTCGCGAGCTGCGCGACTTGCCGCCAGAGGCGATTAAACAGGTGCAGATTTTCCCGGAAGAAGTCGCCTTGCAATATGGCTTTCGCCCCGATCAGCGCGTCGTCAACTTTATCCTGAAGGATAATTTCGCCAGCTTTAACGCAGAGATTGAGGCCGCCGTCCCTGAGAAAGGCGGGTTCGCGACCAAGCAGTTTGAAAACACTCTGACGCGGATTGGCAAAAGCACGCGGCTCAATATCGATATCGAATTTGAAAGTCGTAGCAGGCTAACAGAAGACGAGCGCAATGTTATGAGCAGCGCTACGGCCGCGCCCTATGCGGTTGGCGGAAACGTTACCGGTCTTGGCGTTGGCGGCGAGATTGATCCAGCGTTGAGCGCGCTCGCGGGTCGCACAGTGAATGTCGCTGCGGTCCCCGGCAGCGCGACGCTTGCAGGATTCGCCGCCAATGCCAATCAGGTCGCATCCGGCGATATCGGTGAATTCCGCACTTTGCTGCCATCGCTGCAACGTTTTCAAGTCAACACCAGCTGGAGCAAAATGCTGGCGCCGCAGACGAATTTTTCGGTCAGCGCATCGTTTGAACAGCAGGATGCGCAGGGTCAGCGGGGCTTGCCGTTTGCCAGCTTTACCGTTCCGGGGGGCGGTGCATTCAGCCCCTTTGTCAGCGCTGTCCAGCTTAACCGATATTTTGATAGTCCACGACCATTGACCATTACGACCGCTACACGCACGGCGCAGGCGGGCGTTGGTTTCAACACCGTCCTGGGCGATTGGCGCGTTGCATTAACCGGCGATTACAATTTGGTCGACGCAAGTAGCATAACATCAAGCAACGCCGATTTCACCGCACTTTCGGCAGCTGTTACCGCTCGCACGGTCAATCCGTTCGCCGCGAATTTGGGGAACGATCTGCTATTCGCTGCGCCCGATACATCGGACAGCACTATTGGCACACTGGCGTTGCGCGGCACGATTTCGGGCAAGCCACTGACGCTGCCCGCCGGTCCAGTGCTGCTCACATTGCGCAGCGGTTTTGACCGGCAGACGATTGACAGCCAAGCTACGCGGCGCGGAGCAACCAATAGGGCTTCGTTGTCGCGCGATAATATCAACGCCGCGATCAACGCGGAAATTCCACTCGTCGAACGCGGACTTGGTCCGCTGGGCGGGGTTGGCAGTATCTCAGTCAACGGCAATGTCGGTTTTTCGGAGCTATCGGATTTCGGCACATTGATCGAATGGGGCGCAGGGTTTCGCTGGTCGCCGTTTGAAAACCTGTCGCTTGGTGTGTCGGTGATCGGCGACGAAAATGCGCCGGGGCTGGGACAATTGGGCAACGCGGTGGTAGTTCTACCCAATGTAGCGGTATTTGATTTCACGCGCGGAGAAAGTCGATTTGTCGATCTGGTGTCGGGCGGCAATCCCGCATTGGTTGCCGAAAGTCGGCGCGATTTCAAAGTATCGGCGGATTGGTCGCCCAAAATCATCGAAGGTCTAAGCCTGCAGCTTGAGTATTTCAAAAACAAAAGCCGCAATACGACGGCATCGTTCCCGTTGCTGACCTCCGAGATCGAAGCTGCCTTTCCGGGGCGGGTAACGCGGGATATGGCCGGGCAGCTGGTGCGTGTGGACCAGCGGCCGGTTAATTTTGACCGCGAAGAATCGCAGCGTATTCGTTGGAGCTTCAACATGTCGGGCTCGGTCGGTAAACAACCGCAAGGTGGCTTTGGCGGTGGCGGCGGTGGCCGCCCAGCTGGTGCGGGTGGCTCCAGCAGCGGTGGTGGCGGCGGTGGTCGTCCCGCGGGTGCAGGCGGTGGCCGTGGTCCAATGGGAATGATACCCGGCGGCGGCCCGCCAAGCCGCTGGTCACTCGCCTTGTCGCATAGCATTCGGTTGCAGGAAGAAATCCTGATCCGCCCCGGCGTTCCGGTGCTCGATTTGTTGAACGGTTCTGCGACCAGCAGCCTTGGAGGCGCGCCGCGGCACGAACTGACGCTTAGCGGCGGTGTGTTCGTCAAAGGCTTGGGACTTCGGCTCGAGGGCAATTATCGCAGCGCCACCCGCGTCGATGGTAACAGCCTAACAGGGACCAGCGATTTGCGCTTTAGCGATCAGGCCACACTCAACGCATTTTTCTTCATCAGCCTCGATCAGCGCGGAAAGCTGACGCAAAAGGCAAAATGGTTGAAAGGAAGCCGCATCGCATTTCGTATCGAAAACGTCTTTGCCGATGTGATTGATGTGCGTGACGATGCAGGCGTGGTGCCCTTAAGCTATCAGCCGGGTCTGCTTGATCCGCAGGGCCGCGTGTTCGAAATCAGTTTCCGCAAACGGTTCTAAGCGTGGTCTGACCTAGGTATTGACCCTATACGTTTGCTTAAGAAAAGGCTTGGCATCGGCGTTCGGGCGCATATAGGCATGGGGTTTAGCAACCTATGGCGCGTATTTCCGAAAGACGATTTGATGACTGACATTCCGAACATTCAGCCCGATGCCCACGGCAGTACTGTGCTCGAGGCACCTGACGTCAAAGTCAATGTGCGCGAAATGTTTGGCATCGATGTCGATATGGAATGCCCTGCGTTTTCCGAGGCCGATGAACGCGTGCCCGATTTCGACGCATCCTATGTGTTCGATCCCGATACCACACTCGCGATCCTTGCGGGCTTTGCCCACAACCGCCGGGTAATGGTTCAGGGCTATCACGGCACCGGCAAATCGACGCATATCGAACAGGTTGCCGCCCGCCTGAAATGGCCGTGCATCCGGATTAACCTTGATGCGCATATCAGCCGGATCGACCTGATCGGGCGCGACGCCATTGTGCTGCGCGATGGCCAACAGGTCACCGAATTCCGCGAAGGCTTGCTGCCATGGGCGCTGCAAACGCCAACTGCATTGGTGTTTGACGAATATGATGCCGGTCGCCCCGATGTGATGTTTGTGATTCAGCGCGTGCTTGAAACCGAGGGCAAGTTGACGTTGCTTGACCAAAACCGCGTCATCCGCCCGAATCCGTGGTTCCGCATGTTTGCGACCGCCAACACTGTCGGGCTTGGCGACACCAGCGGGCTGTATCACGGCACGCAACAGATCAACCAGGGCCAGATGGACCGGTGGAACATCGTTGTTGGCCTCAACTATTTGCCCGCCCAAGTAGAGGCACAGATTGTTCTCGCCAAATCCGAAGGCACCAGCGCCGATGACGTAACCCGTATGGTCAAGGTTGCTGATTTGACCCGCCAAGGTTTCATCAATGGCGACATATCGACGGTGATGAGCCCGCGCACGGTGATCACTTGGGCGCAGAATACGGCGATCTTCAAAGACATCGGCTTCGCCTTCCGCCTGTCGTTCCTCAACAAATGCGACGAGGCCGAACGAATGCTGGTCGCGGAGTACTATCAGCGCGTGTTTGGTAAGGACCTGCCGGAGAGTGTGGTCGGCAAAAGCTGATGCGCACGCCGATCATCCTTGCGCTGTTCCTCTTGCTCAGCGCGTGTGGTGCGGCGGTTAAATATGGGCCGGTGCGACACGCTGTGTTGGCAGACGGCGTGAATTGCAACCCGAGCAGCACCGATGCAGGCGCGATTGCGGGCAAAGAATATTTCATCGTCACCAGCCGGCTGCCTGATTGTCGCGGCGGCGAGATACGGCTGACCAATCACCGTTCGGACACCGTTCGCTATGCCCGTTTCGCGCCGCCGCAAAAGCAAAAGCTGGCCAAGGGTAAAGAGCGCATCGTCGTGCCAACGGCATTTCAGCCAGAGGCTGACTGGTGGCTTGCCTTGCGTGATGCCGCCAATATGCGCCAAGGCCGCGTGCTGTTGTATGTCCACGGCTTTCGCGAAGATATCGATTCGAGTAGTAAGGATGCAGTTCAAATCGGCGCGATGACGGGCTTTGACGGCCCGATCATTCAATACAGCTGGCCGTCGCAGGGGAAGCTGCTGAGCTATGCCGTTGATGAAACCAACATGTACTGGGACGAACGCAATTTCCGCAATTTCCTGCAAAAATTGGCGACGCAAGATTGGGTGAAGGAGATCATAATCGTCTCGCATTCCATGGGTGCGCGGCTTGTGATTCCGGCGGTGGAATTTGTTGATAACAGTTCAGCCAAAGCAGATTCAAGCAACATTTCCAATATCATATTGGCGTCACCTGATGTGGATCGTCAAGATTTTGAGCGGGATATTATCGAGGAAGTTTTGTCTGCGCGGCGCGTAAACAATGATCGCCGGATTACGATTTATGCGTCGGCAAAGGACAAGGCATTGGCGATATCGCGGTCTATTCACGGCTATCCACGTTTGGGTTCGCCCTATTGTTTTGACCCGTTTGAGGCCGCAGCGTTAAAAGCGGCAGGCCTTCCTGAACGATGCTTTGCAGCGAAAGGGCGCTACACCCAAGAGCCTTCGAAAAGCGGGCTGACGATTATCGACACAAGCGAAGTAAGCAGTGGCGGCAGCGGGCATAGCGACTATCTGCGCAGCCCGGCTGCGTGTCGCGATTTCATCGCTACGATCAAGGGGCAGCGTGATGGCGTAGCGGGGCGAGCGGCCACGCAACTGCCGCATGTGTTTAGGCTGATGGTCGAGGCGAAGACGCCCAAAAGTGAGGTGGATTCGGTTTGCCAGCTTGTGAAGTGAAAACGACAGCCTTTTGAAAAACCCATTTGCTTACAACACCGTTAGCACTGAGCCTGTCGAAGTGCGTTTTTCAGGTGTAGTGCGATGCTGTGGGACGTACTTCGACAGGCTCAGCACTAACGGTTATATTTAGCGCTCGGTTACATGGCTGGTTCTTTGCTCTGGTTAGGATATCCCATCAATCGCTATGCGTCGTCATCCCGCCAGTCGTCGCCGCACCGGCGCCGCCCCCGTCCTTCTCCCAATAATAGGCCGGGCGTTTGCGTGTCCCAGACACTTCCTCGTTCAGCGTTGCGGCGTCATATAGACGCCCGTTGATCATGACTTTGCTGACCTTGTCGGAATTGCGGATGTCGACGGTCGGGTCAGCGTCGAGCACGACCAGATCGGCAAGCTTACCAGCCTCTAACGATCCGATGTCGGCATCATAGCCAAGCGACCGCGCCGATTCGATTGTGCCTGCGCGCAACGCCTCAACGGGCGTCATGCCGCCGCGAACGAACGACCAAAGCTCCCAGTGCGCAGCGATGCCGGGTTCTTGTCCATGCGCGCCAATGGATACAGGAACACCAAGCCGCGCCAGCTTTGCCGCTTCGCGTGCGTTGTTGTCATCGACATAGTCTTCCTCTGCCGCGATTGTGCGGCGAGCATTGTTTGCGGCAAGAATCGATACAGGCTCATGCTTTTGCAGCAACGGATGTTTCCAAACATCGGTATGCGCGCGCCAATATGGGTCGCCCGCTGGGCCGCCATAGGTGACAACCAACGTCGGCGTATAGCCAACCTTTGATCCCGAAAAGAATTGCAGGACATCGTTGTAAAACACATCAAGCGGGATATTGTGTTCGACGGTGGTGTTGCCATCGGCGATCAGCGTCATGTCCATTCCGAACAGCGAACCGCCCTCCGCCACCGAGCGCATGCCTTCTTCAATCGCTGCTGCGACAACCTGTTGCCGTTGTTCGCGGCGCGGCTGGTTATAGTTTTTGATGCTGTGCGATCCTTGCGCTTTCAGCCGCCGGATATGCGCGCGAGCGTCGTCTAGGCTGTTGATTTCGGCATAGACGCCGGGGGATTTGGCGCCATAGACTATCTCGCCTGTTGAAAAGCTGCGCGGGCCGATGGTGGCGCCGGTGCGGACCATTTCAAGCGCGGGATAGACTAACGCCGCACGGCTCGAAGGATCGTGGCGCGTGGTGACGCCCAATGCCAGGTTGATCATTTCCGACCAGTTCGCCTGCAACGTCAATTCATCGACGCCATAAGGCCCATGCGCGTGCGCGTCGATCAGGCCGGGGATGATGGTCTTGCCGCTGACGTCCACGACCGATGCTCCAGCCGGAATCACAACCGTCGCTCTGCTGCCAACAGCTTTGATCCGGTTACCTTCGATTAGGACAACGCCGTCGTCCAATGTGCCGCCGTCTTTGCCGACCATCGTGATAACGCGCGCACCGACGAACGCGATGACGCTCTTTGGTTTATCAGTGGGCACCGTCATCCAAAGCGATACGCCGGTTTTCGGCGGCACGAATTTCACTGGCTTTGCATCGGTGGCAAGCGGCCCATTGGCGAACAAAGCTGCACGGTCCGCGCTGAACAAATTGGGCCCCAATGACCAATGAACTTTGGCACCATTGTTCGACCAATGAATCCAGTCCGCGCCATCGCCGCTGACTTTCACCACCGGCAATGCGCCGCCGCTGGTCGAAACGGAGACTGATTGCGATCCGGGCAACATCGGCATAACAAACGCCTGATAGTTTTGCCGGAACGCAAAATACTGCCCATCGGGTGACACGCTATAATCAGTCACCATTTCGCCTTCGGCATGGGTGCGCTGCGCTTCACCGTTCAAATCGCTGCTGACGAGCTTGCTGCCAGATACAAAAAACACGCGGTCGCTGCTTGCGCCATATTGCGGGTGCGATCCGTCGCGGATGATACGCACAGCGTCGCCGCCGGTTGCTGCTATCCGGTAAATGCCGGGCTCAGCGGAACCACGTGGGCTGACCAGATAGCCGCCTTCGTGTTTTTCAAAAACGATATTTTTGCCGTCCGGCGCGTAACGCGGGCCGACATAATGGCCGGGCACTTTGGTAATGGCCGTAGCCGCCCCGCCCATGGCCGCAACGCTGCGGATTTCGCCAAGTCCAGCGTCGGTCCAGCGGACAAAGACGATACGCTTTCCATCGGGGGACCAGCTGGGATAGGCTTCCATCGCTTCTGCATCGACGGTTAGGCGTTTGGCAGCTCCGCCCGATGCAGGTTTGACCCACAGCTTGCCGAGGGTTTCAAACACGATCTTGCTGCCATCGGGGGATACATTTGCGCCGCGCGGCATTGTCGTTTGGATGCTATCGGGCGCAACCGCCACTGGAGGACGTGGCGGGTCAATTACGCTTCGGCTGTCATTGATACGAAACGGAATGACTTCGGCTTGCTCCGTCGCCAGTGTCAGCTTGCGAAGTTTTCCGCCCGCCCAGAAAACAATCGCCCCGCTATCGGGTGTCCAATCCATATTCGGATAAACACCGGTGACGGCCCAGGTTTCCTGCACATCCTGATCCAGCGCGTCGTATATTTTTCGGTCTTCGCCGGTGGTCAAGTCGCGCAGATACAGTTTAGACTTGGTTGCTTCACGCCGGACATAAGCAAGCTTTTTACCATCAGGCGACGGGGTAGGGCGCACCGCACCACCTTCGCCGCCTACCATCTGTTCAGTCTCGCCGGTTTCGATATTATAGCGTTCGATGGCGAAAATCTGGTTGTTTGAATCTTGGGCATATTCGAAAATCGGGCCGGGCGTGGTGTTGCGGGTGAACCAGATATGCTTGCCATCGGCGTCAAAAATCGGCTCACCCAATTCCTTTTGATGGGCTTCGCTGGGCTTTTTAACGAGCGGCACGCCTGATCCGCCAGAGACATGGTAAAGCCATATCTCGCCGGTGCCGAGAGACCGCTGCGTGGTGAAATGCTTCTTGGCCGCAATGAAGCGCCCGTCGGGGCTCCAGCTGGCCTGATTGGTCAGGCGGAAATCCTCTTTGGTCAGCTGGCGCTTGTCGCTGCCATCGGCGAGCATGATCCAGATATTGTCGCCGCCGCCACGATCCGACGTGAACGAAATGCGGCTACCATCGGGCGAGAAACGAGGTTGCGTTTCATAGGCAAGTCCCTCAGCGATCCGTTTTGGTGTGCCGCCAGATGCAGGCATGACATAGATGTCGCCGAGCATATCGAACGCCATCATCTTGCCATCGGGGGACAGGTCAACGTTCATCCAGCTGCCTTCGTCCACTGCAATTGGGACTTCGCGCGTAGTCATTCCGGGCGGGGAGGATACATCCCATTTTGGCGGGTCTTTGCTGTCTTCGGCCAAAGCCGCTGCGGGCAAAATTGCGTAAGCCAAAAGTGAAGCCAAAGCGATGCGTGAAGCCGAAACTGCGAGACGATGCATATTAAAATTCTCCCTTACAGCGATATTCCTATTGAACTGCGGGAAGTCAATCGCGGCTCGACAAACGGCCCGCCTCGCCCGCTGCCCGCTTCGCCTTGCATAGCACTACTTCGTTCATCAAGGGGCAAGGCTGGAGCTTCTTGATGCCCGATACAGGGAAAATCGAGTCGCAACATAACGGGGGCCATGGAGAAGCAACATGGTAGGAGTTTTTCGCGAAGGTCATAACAAGACACCGCCGCGCAATCGGGGGCCGATAAATTTCGGACCGCCGCCAAGCCCGTGGCGCAAACGCGCGCCTCTTGTTGCGGCAATAGCAGTGGCGGTTGTTCTTGCCGCCGGTGTGGCGATGAAAGTCAACGCGCATCCCGGAGGCGAGCAGCATGTTCATATCCTTACCGCGCCGCTCGCTGGCATCCGAAACAACTATTGGTATGATTACCGGTCGGATATCGAGGAAGCGGAGAGTGAGCTGGGCAGTGACCTGCGCCGGGCAAAGACGCAGCAGGACCGACGCGAGGCGTGGGCGGAATACAATCAAGAACTGCGCGATGCGCGTAAGGATTATACCAAGGAAATGGTCGAGCGCGGCTATATCACGCGTCCACGCGGCGAAGTGACCGTCGGCGACTAATCAAACACCCGATCTGCCTGCGCGACGGCATCGGACGCGCGCAGAGCGGACAATATCCGCATCAGGTGATGCAGATCATGCACTTCGATATCTGCCTCGAACGTGTGGAACGAGGTATCGCGCGCGGTCATGCGCAGGTTGATAATGTTGGCTTTATGAAAGCCGAATATGCCCGCCATATCGGCCAATGTGCCGGGGCGGTTGTGGACGATTACGCGCATCCGCGCCGCGCCGCCGTCACTGTCTTGGCCCCAGCTAAGGTCAACCCAGTCTGCATCGGCGCCGGTCACCAAATGCTCGCAGTGAATCGTATGCACCTCAACGGGTTGGTCGGGCAGGCGAAGGCCAACGATGCGATCGCCCGGTATTGGGTGGCAGCATTCACCCAATTGATAGGCAACGCCCGGGGTTAAGCCGCGTATCGAAATCGCGCGTTCTTGTGTCGGCCAATCAATCTCTGGATTGTCTGCGTCAAAGCCGGGGACCAGTGCCTCCATCAACTGCCGGTCGCTGACTTTGCCAACGCCAACAGCATGCATCAGGTCGTCAGCCGACTTCAGCCCCAGCCTCTCAAAAGCAGCATTCACCGCTTTCTGCCCGATTTTGCCGGGCATGCGCTCACAAACTTCTTCGCACAGCTTCTTACCGATCAGGATCAGCTCGTCGCGTTCGCGGTGGCGGACATGGCGGCGGATAGCGGCGCGCGCCTTTCCGGTGGCAACAAAGTTCAGCCAAGCAGGCTGCGGCTCATGCGCTTTGCTTTGAAGAATTTCGACCATGTCGCCGTTGTTGAGCATCGTGCGCAGCGGCACATGACGGCCATTTACTTTTGCTCCAACTGCCCGGTCGCCAAGGTCTGTGTGGACGGCATAGGCAAAATCAACAGGCGTGGAGCCCTTGGGCAGCTGATGCAGAACGCCTTTGGGGGTGAAGGCAAAGATGCGATCCTGATACATCGCCATGCGGGTATGCTCGAGCAGTTCTTCCGCCGTTTCGGCATTGTCGAGAATTTCGACGAGATCATCGATCCAGCGCGACGGCACATCGGGCCGCTTTTGCCCCTGTTTGTAGGTCCAGTGCGATGCCAGCCCATATTCGGCTTGCGCGTGCATTTCGGAAGACCGTAGCTGAATTTCGATCCGCATCTTTTCCGAATGGATGACCGAGGTGTGCAACGACCGATAGCCATTGCGCTTTGGCGTCGAGATATAATCCTTGAACCGCCCCGGCACCATTGGCCAGCGCTGGTGGATCGTGCCCAGTGCCGTGTAACACGCCTCGGCATCGGGAACGATCGCGCGAAACGCCATGACGTCGGACAGTTGCTCGAAGCTGATGTGGCGCTCGGCCATTTTCTTCCAGATCGAAAAAACATGTTTTTCGCGGCCCGAAACATCGGCTTCGACGCCCGCGCGGCTGAGCAGCAGTTTCAGGCCCGACGCAATGCGCGCTACCTGATCACCGCCGCCGTCGTGCAACTGGTCAAGCCGCTTGCTGATCGAGGCATAGGCGTCCGGTTCCAGCTCGCGAAACGCCAGCGTCTGCATTTCGTTCATGAACTCATACATGCCGATCCGCTCGGCAAGCGGCGCGTAAATATCCATTGTTTCCTTGGCGATCCGCCGCCGCTTGGCCGGGTCGCTTATGAAATGCAGCGTGCGCATATTGTGCAGCCGGTCGGCCAGCTTGACGAGCAGCACGCGGATGTCGTCGGACATCGCCAGCAG
>JAYUOS010000050.1:0-36178 GCA_043760725.1 Sphingomonadales bacterium | reverse complement strand
TCTTCCGTGGGCGCTGCAAGATTGAGAGAGCCTGCTCCTAGTACGAGAGGACCGGAGTGGACGCACCTCTGGTGTATCGGTTGTCACGCCAGTGGCATCGCCGAGTAGCTAAGTGCGGAAGAGATAACCGCTGAAAGCATCTAAGCGGGAAACTCGTCTCAAGATGAGTCTTGCCGGGGCCTTGAGCCCCCTGAAGAGTCGTTCAAGACCAGGACGTTGATAGGCTGGGTGTGGAAGCGCAGTAATGCGTGAAGCTAACCAGTCCTAATTACTCTTTTCGCACTTTTGAGTCCCACCATCAACGACAGTTCTGTGATCAAGCTTCGGCCTGATATGGGCACTGTCCGATAGGTTGGATAATATCAAATCAACCAGCACGGGCATCGATTATAACCCCCAATCTATTGTTAAAGCGCCTGCTTCATTGCTTGGTGACCATAGCATCAGTGACCCACCCGATCCCATCTCGAACTCGGCCGTGAAACCTGATTGCGCCGATGGTACTACCGCTTAAGCGTTGGAAGAGTAGGGCGTCGCCAGGCATTGCAGCAGGCGCTTTGATTTAGAGCACGGGAAAAACCCATTCACATTTCAAAAGGCGGACCGCTGTCGTTCATTCGACGGTGGCCGCCTTTTTCTTTTTAGACAACGATCATCGTTTGTCCGATAAAGCAGGAAGAAGTAACCTGCTGCTGTTTCACGAAAGCCAAACAGCAATCTAAATAACTTCCGGGCGACAGAGATGTCGCATCGTTGGTGGCGCGGGATGGAGCAGCCCGGTAGCTCGTCAGGCTCATAACCTGAAGGTCGTAGGTTCAAATCCTACTCCCGCAACCAACAAAGCAGGCGCCCTTGTGGCGCCTTTTTGTTGGTTTTAGTGAGGGCGGGATGCGAATATTGTTCAGCCGTAGCAATGGCAAAGCCATTGCGAAGACCACGGCCCAGCCGTGAAATCCTGCTCTCGCAACGAACAAAATTTACATTTTATCAATGATTTGTGGCATTAATAGATGCACCGAGTGTTGATGGTTTTACATGCAACAATGTAAACTTCATAACCGTTCGTCCACCCGGCCACCTCTTTAACGACAGCAGTTTGTGAGCAGCTATGAGTTATAATACTTGGGTGTCACAGCGTTCATCGTTTGTTTATACAAAGCAATTTTTTTGCCGGTGGCATAGCGTTGTTATCTTCAGAATACCCCGCATAAGCCAGCAAAGGTACAGAAATTTATACTACCTTCCAGAATGTAACAAAACTGTCGCGAACCTGAAATACCAGTTACATAAATGGAACGTGCAAAAATCCTTATTGTCGAAGACGACCCGCCGCTGGCGGAGCTGTTACATTGGCACATATCGCAAGCTGGCTTCGATATTTTGGCAACTGCTGATGGCGAAGAAGCTTTGTTGCTTATCGAGGAGGAACGCCCCGACCTCGTCATACTCGACTGGATGATCGAAAGCCTGTCGGGAATTGAAGTGTGCCGCCGGATACGCCGCATGGGCGAAATGTCGTCTCTGCCAGTAATTATGCTAACCGCGCGCAGCGCTGAGGATGATCGCCTTCGCGGGTTAGAAACCGGCGCTGATGATTATGTCACTAAGCCCTTTTCGCCTGCCGAATTGGTGCTGCGCGTTAAAGCGGTATTGCGACGGACCCGGCCTGCGATGTCGGGAGAGATGCTGAAAGTTGGCAGTATCACGATGGATACCAGCGGCTATCATGTCGCGCGCGATGGTGAGCCGGTGCAATTGGGGCCCACTGAATACAGGATCTTGCGCTATCTGATGGAGCGCCCGGGCCGAGTCCTTTCGCGTATGCAATTGCTCGATGGCGTGTGGGGCAGGGATAGCGATATCGAAATACGGACGGTGGATGTGCATATTCGTCGTCTTCGCGCTGCAATGAACGGTGATGGAAAAAAAGATGTTATTCGCACCGTTCGCGCCGCAGGTTATTCGTTAAACCCCTGAATACCCAAAAAAATCGATAGTTTTGTTGCGCTGGCTGAGGAATGACTCTTCCCGGTATGTATGCATTTCGGCGGATTTTCTTTGCCGACAATGTCGATTTTCATTGAAATGAAACATAAAAGTCTTCAAACTGTAACAATGAGGTTTTGTTTGAGGAGAGACAAAATGCGTATCGCCGTTACTGTTTTATTGCTTGCATCCGCCGCGCCGACACTGGCGCAACCGAATTCTGAAATTGGGTATGATCGCGGTTCGTTGGGGTATGAGGCACTTGTTTCAAACCAAAACGATTTGGCGTTGTCGCAACTGACAACAAGCCGTGCGGTGCCCAATACCGATCCAGCCAAGCTGATCAATTTGGGCCGTGCTTACCAGCGTTTGGGCAATATCGAGCTTGCCGAGCAATCGTTTTCTGCAGCATTAAATTGCAAAGACGAAATGGATTTGGTGCTTGCCGATGGTCGCGAAATGAGATCTCGCAAAGCCGCCAAGTTGGCGCTGAAAGAGCTGAAAGCGAACAAGGCACAGTAATAAATTAGTCAGCTTTGCGGACGATAGTCGCAAAACTGTAACATCAGAGTCTCTATTCTGACGCGGAATCTGCGTCGCAGAGTCAAATCAAACCTCTAATAGCCTCACACGATGACGGGTGGGGCCTTTATTGATTCGCCGCAGCTGTCTCTCTTGCCCGGACCGGGCGCACAGAAAATGTTGCGGAGAATATAGATGAAACTCGATCCCAAATTGCGCGGCCTGATTTATGTCACTGCCGCTGCTGCAACGCTAAGCGGTTGCGGCGCTGATGACATCGCATCGCCGGGCACAGGCGGCAATATCACCATCACTAACCCTGCTCCGCCACCACCTCCTCCCCCACCACCCCCGCCCCCATCGGTTGTGACGCCTGCAGGCGGCTGCCCAACGATTGCTGACCCTCAGGGTCTTACCGATTCGGGAACGATCACAGGTCCAACCGGGACCTATCGCGTCTGCACCTTGCCTGCACGCATCAACGCCACGATCAACCTGCCAAAGGTTACGGGCCTTTTATATCGTCTGGGCGGACGCGTTGATGTCGGTACTGATCAAGGTCCTGCCTCGACCAACACTGTTGCAACGCTTAACATTGAACCCGGAGTGATTATTTATGGCGGAACAGGCGTTTCGTGGTTGAACGTCAACCGCGGGAACCGAATAAATGCCGCCGGCACAGCAGCATTGCCAATCATTTTCACCAGCCGCGACAATGTTCTTGGACTGAACACCGACGAATCGAGCGGCCAATGGGGCGGCGTTGTGCTTTCGGGCCGCGCACCGGTAACCGATTGCGTTGCGCCGGGCGCAACACCCGGAACTGTTGCTTGCGAACGCCAGGTTGAAGGTGCGGTTGACCCCGCATTGTTCGGCGGCGCAAGCCCGACTGACAACAGCGGCCGGATGAGCTACGTCCAAATCCGTTATTCGGGCTTCGTGCTTTCAGGTAACAGCGAACTTCAAGCTTTGACCACTGGCGGAACGGGTTCAGGCACAGTTTTCAATAACATCCACACACATAACAGTTCGGACGATGGCGTCGAATTCTTCGGTGGCCGCGTTAATGCTAAATATCTGGTCGTCACAGGCGCAGAGGATGATGGCATCGACACGGACGTTGGGATTAAGGCGAACATCCAATATGTTATCGCTGCACAACGTGCATCGGCGGGCGACTCGATGATCGAGGCCGACTCGGATAACGCATTGGACGGCAATCTGCCGCGCCAGAACACGCGTATCTCAAACGCAACATTTATCCAGCGTGCAACACCGGGCAACCTTGCGGCAATCCTGCTGCGCGGCGGAACTGATTATGCGTTGGTCAACACTGTTGTAATCGCACCTAACACAAGCTGCCTTCGTATCAGCCGCCCGCAGACAATCTCTGCAGCGGTTGATGCCGCGATTGATGAAATCGGCGCACCGATCTTCCGCTCGGTAGTGATGCAGTGCGGAACGACACCGTTCTTGGGTGCAAACGGCCCTACTAATGCTGATGTTCAAGCAGCATTCGGTAGCGGATCGAACAATAACAACAGTGCATTCACGCCAACGCTAAGCGCCACATACGTCAACGGCACTGCTGAAACAGCTGTCACAGCGTTTAACGCAGCAACGCTGGATGCGTTTTTTGAGACCAAGACCTATGTCGGTGCGGTCCAGAATGCTGCGGACACATGGTATGCGGGTTGGACGTGCAACAGCGCAACGGCAAACTTTGGTACGACAAGCAGCGCCTGCACATCGTTGCCAACTACCTAAGTCGTATGACCTGAAGGGTGGAGCGCGGCGTCAAAAGCTGCTCTCCACCCTCAATTTTATTCCAAGGAATTGTAAAATGCTTAAGCCTTTGGCTCCAGCGACGCTCCTCTTACTCTCCACAGCTTTGATAACCCCAACCGCCGTTTTTGCGCAGGATGCAGCGACTGAAGAAGCCCCTGTCGAAGCTGATGCTGCAGCGGAACAGCCTGTCGACGAAACGGTTTCCGATACGGAAGAGGCAGAGCCAGAGGGCGAACCGGTTGATATCTCCATCCCAGGAGGCGAGGGCATTATCGTTCGTGGTTCGCGCGTGCGCAACGTGGAAAAATCTGCTCCCCAAGTGGTATCAGTGCTTTCTAGCGCAGATATCGCGCGGACGGGTGAAGGCGATATTGCCGGCGCGTTGCAGCGGGTAACGGGCTTGAGCGTTGTTGGCGGCGGCTTTGTCTATGTCCGCGGTCTAGGCGACCGCTATTCGCTCGCTTTGCTGAATGGCTCGCCTTTGCCGAGCCCCGAGCCATTGAAACGTGTGGTCCCGCTTGATCTGTTCCCGACCGCTGTGATTGCGTCGTCATTGGTGCAAAAATCCTATTCAGCAAACTTCCCCGGTGAATTTGGCGGCGGCGTGATCAACCTGACGACCAAAGCCATTCCGACCGAGTCGTTCCTGACCGTGGGTGGCAGCATCAGTGGAAATACCGAAACAACCAACCAGCTTGGCTACACCCATTTCGGTAGTTCAATGGATTGGAGCGGTTTTGACAATGGCAACCGCGATTTGCCGCCAGCGCTTTCGGCCTTTCTGGCGAGCGGGAACCGGCTTAGCACCGGCACTGTAAATATGCAGGCGATTGCGGCAGAATTGGTCAACGGCCGGACCTCGGTTATTCAACGCAACAAACATTTACCCGCCAATGGCTCATTCAGCCTGACCGGTGGCACCAGCTTTGATACCAGCGACAGCGCAACTGTCGGTGTCATCGCCAACTTTGGGTATAGTAACAAATGGCGCACGCGCGATACGTTGCAGCAAACGGCGTCAACGCTTGATCTATCGCAAAAAGACGTCGATTTTCAGCGGGTAACAACGGACAATCGTGTTGTCGTAAACGGACTTTTGGGGTTCGGTTTAGAGGCTGGCGATCAAAAGCTGCGCTGGACCAACCTGTATATCCGCGATACGTTGAAACAATCGCGTCTGGGTGTCGGCACCCGCCAAAACCTGTCGCCGATTGCGACATTGATGCAGCAGGATACGGCTTGGTACGAACGGCAGCTATTCAGCACGCAAATGGTCGGCGAGTTTAAGCTATCGTCCGATGTGAACCTGAACGTCCGGGTCGGTTATGCGAACTCGCAGCGTGAAGCCCCGGGCGAATTCAGCTATGAATATTTTCGCAGCAATTTGGCGAGCGATCCGTTTGGGGCACAGTTCATCAACCGGTTGAACAATGGTCAGCGCGGCAGTGCCGAGGTTACCTATTCCGACCTGAACGAAGATCTGTATTCGGGCGGCGTCGACCTAACGTATAAGCCATCGGATACGATCTCGGCGACTATTGGCTATAATTATAACGATACCGCACGCCGTGTCGAACGCCGCGATTTTTCGTTTATCGCGCCATCGACCTTTCCCAACGCAGTCGCATTGTTCCGGCCAGACTTTTTGTTGCAGCCTGATGTGATCAACTTTTACGGCATCAATCTGGTTGATACCAACGAAGCCAACCCGGTATTTGACGCGCGGTTAATCAACAACGCGACTTATGGCCAGATCCAAGCCTATCTTACCGAAAAGCTTAGCTTAAATATCGGTGTGCGATACGAAGCTGCTGAACAGACGGTCGAGCCTGTTCAGGTCTTCACAATCCCTACCGCATCGCTTGCCTCGACCTCGCTTAGCCGCAATTACTGGTTGCCTGGTGCGACTTTGACGTGGGAATTGGCGCCGCAAATGCAGTTCCGGTTGAGCGCGTCGAAAACAATCGCACGCCCTCAATTCCGCGAGCTTATTTTCCAAGCGTTCTATGATCCAGACAGCAACCGTCTTTATCGCGGCAACCCGTTGCTGACAGACAGCCAGCTCTATAACGCTGAGGCGCGTTATGAATGGTATTTTGATCGGGACCAGCGGATTACTGTCGCAGGGTTTTTCAAACGCCTGAAAAACCCCATTGAGACGTTTTCCAGCTTTGAAGATAACTCGGTCATCACCAGCTTTGCCAATGCACCTGAAGCCGATCTTTACGGCGCAGAGCTTGAGGTCCAGAAATATTTCGAGCTTGGCAATGATGAAGGCACAGGCTTTTTCGGCACGCGCCGCGCTGTAGTCATTGCCAACTACACCTATACGTCTTCGAAAATCAGCGTCGGGGCGAATGACCCGGTCTCTGTTTTTGCCTCTGCAGCAAACAAGGCGACTGACTTCTTCGTAAATGGCACACCGCTAACCGGACAGAGCGACCATCTGGTCAACCTGCAACTGGGCCTTGAAAATACAGAAAGCCTGTCACAGCAGACGTTTCTTTTGACTTACGCCAGTGACCGCGTGACTAGCCGTGGTGCGGGTGGCCAGCCTGATATTGTCGAACGTCCGGGTTTCCAGCTCGATTTTGTTGCGCGTCAAGGCATTAAACTAGGCGGCAAAGAGGTCGAACTGAAGTTTGAAGTCCGTAACCTGACCAATAACAAATACAAAGAGTTGCAGGAAAGCGGAAAGAACCGGATATTTTATAACCTGTATAAAGAAGGCATCAGCGCGTCGTTCGGCATCGACATCACGTTCTGACCCTAGCCATCGCAGTGCTGTAACAAAACTGAAACCTAGAGGTCGTCGAACTGAAACATCGACGACCTAACCAGCATTATATGGTCCGAATCGCTGGAGTTTCAATTTGGTCGAGCTGCAATCCCGTTTCCCCTTGTTCCGCTTCAGCAGCCCCAACCGGTTGGCGCTTGGAGATTGGCTGATCGGTTTGCTTGCAGCTTTGTGCGTGGCATTGCTGGCCAATCTGTTTTGGCTTGTCGCTGGGCCGTTGGGTAGTTTTGGAAACTGGAAACCAAAACAGCCGACGATACTGTCCGCCTCTGCGCGGACGGCTTTATTTGCATCGTTTGATCCGTTCAGCCGGACAACTACGCAAGCTGATGGAGAAGTTGCGATCACTTCGCTGGCGCTTACATTGTTCGGCACGCGTGTTAATGAATTTAGCGGCAGCGGCTCTGCGATTTTGGCGGGCGCGGACGGTGTGCAGCAAAGCTATCTTGTCGGCATAGAGGTCATGCCCGGCGTGATCCTGTCAGAGGTTGCATTTGACCATGTTGTTCTCACCCGAAATGGCGTGAAGGAATCGCTCTTCATCGATCAATCGGTTCCAGCCGAAACCGTTGGTGAGACAACAGCTGCAACACCCACTGCCGTTTCATCGAGCGGATCTGACGAGGTTAGGTTAAACGCCGCTACGCTGCGCGATTCAGTTAATGTCGCCCCGCGCAGCGAAGGCGGCCGTGTCACAGGCCTTGTGCTAAGCGCCAAAGATGACGGTGCTATGCTGCGCAATGCAGGCCTTGCCAACGGAGACATTGTCGTCACGATCAATGGCCGCCCCGTGGGTTCGGCTCAAGATATCGCCGCACAATTGCGCCCAGGCGCGAAGCTCACTCTGGAAGTCGAACGCGGCTCTCAAAAAATCCCCATTGGCCTGAATTTGAAATAACTGTGAACCGAAAAACCCTTTTCATCGCTCTAGTCAGCGCCGCGCTTTTTTTGCAGCCTTTACATGCACAATATTCCATCAATATGCGCGAAGCTGATGTCCGTGCCTTTGTGCAGGATGCTGCACGCGTCACCGGCAAAACCTTTATTGTTGATAGCCGTGTGCAGACAAAAATTTCGATTGTGACGGATCGTTCGTTGTCGCGCTCTGAATATTTTGAAGTGTTCTTGTCAACGCTGCGCGCCAATGGCTTGGTTGCAATTCCGATGCGTAATGGCGGCTACCGTATCCAGCTTGCCGATGGTGCAGCAACGCAACCGTCAAAGGTTAATCCGAAGCAGGCCGCACCAAGCGAATTTGTGACCGAAGTCTTTCGCCTGAAATCTATCGACGCTCCATCCGCTGTCGAGACTTTACGCCCGTTGATAAGCAAAGAGGGTTCGATCACCGCGAACCGTAACGCCAACAGCCTGGTTGTCGCGGATTACGCCGATAACATCCGCCGCATCCGCGATCTGGTTCGCCAAATCGACCGCGATTCCGCCGCAACGCAAGTCGTCGCTTTGCAAAATGCGGGTGCGCGCGAAATCGCTGCGGCATTGCAGGGACTGGCAGGGCAGGGTGTCAGCGGCGAAGGTGCGCGGCCTCCGGTTACTGTGGTCCCCATCGACAGCAGCAATGCAATTGCTTTGCGCGGTGAGCCTTCCACTGTCGCGCGTTTCGCTGCAATGGCCAAAGAGTTGGATAACAAGGCACAGTCTGGCGCTGAAATTCGTGTGTATTGGCTGGATCATGCCAATGCAGAAACATTGGTGCAGACGGTCCAGTCGCTGATCGCTCCACAAAGCGGTGGGCAGCCGTCAGTTGTAGACAGCAGCGCAAACATTGCTTCGCCGAAAGCCGATGGTGCAATGGCGACGACTACAGCCCCTGCACTTGTTGCTGCCACAGCAAACGGGCTGAACGGCATTGGCGGGCGCGGGCCGATTATTGTCACCCGTTATGAAGGGGCCAATGCTCTGATTATATCCGCAAACCCGGACATGCAGCGAACATTAGGCGAGCTGATCCGCCAACTGGATACAAGGCCCGAACAGGTTTTAGTCGAGGCAATCGTTGTCGAGATTGGCAACAACGCGGCGAAACGGCTGGGCGTCCAGTTCCTTGTCGGCGGTGAAAATGCCCCATTTGCGGCGACGAATTATTCAAACGCTGTGCCATCGATTCTGACAATCGGCGGTGCTTATGCCGCCGAACAGCTGTCGAACACGACCACGACAGTCAACGGGCAGACAACGACGACCACTAACAGCAGCGCGCTCGGAAATAGCTTGCAGGAAGCGGCGGCAGCATCGGTCCTTGCAGCGACTGGTGGCTTTGGTGGGTTTGCACTTGATATTGGCCGCAATGCTATTTTCGGCACGATCATCAACGCGGTGCAGAACGATACACAGTCGAACTTGCTGGCTACACCGCACATCGTGACGTTGAACAACCAAAAGGCAAAGTTCCTTGTTGGTCAGGAAGTGCCGATAACGACCGGCGAAAAACTGTCGACCGATTTCAACAATGCATTTCGCACTGTTCAGCGCCAGGAAGTCGGTATTAAGTTGGAAGTTACGCCGCAGGTCAATGCCCAAGGTGATGTGAAGTTGTTTTTAAAGCAGGAAGTGTCGAGCGTCGCCGGACCAGTGTCGAGCCGGTCAAGCGACCTGATCCTGAACAAACGTCAGTTTGAAACGACGCTGACAGTTGGTGACGGTCAGATCATGGCATTTGGCGGTTTGTTAAACGATGACGAGCGCCGCACAATTGAGCGCATTCCGTTGTTAAGCGACATTCCGCTGATCGGTGAGCTATTCAAATCGAAAAGCAAAACGCGCGCGAAGACCAATTTGATGGTATTTATCCGTCCGACGATATTACGGACACAGCGTGACGGTGATGTACTGACGGCGCGGCGTTATGATTATGTCCGCTCAATGCAGCTGGAACGCAATCCGGATGCAGAGCCCAGCATTGATGAGCTGGTTCGTGACTATATGGGAGCAATACCTCCGACGACTGATCAATTGCTGCAAGGGGATTATCAGGCATCGCCGCTTGCCGATACTAGCCCCGCAAAACCAGCCGATATCCGGCCGGTCGATGTGCCGGCATCTGAGAAAATGGGCGGAGGTGGATCATGAAAATCCGCCGCGGTGATGATGATGTGATCGAGACTTCAAACATCGACCAGAATGCGATTGTATCGAGCGCCAGCATCATGCCCTCGATCGATATCCCTTATGCCTTCGCGCGAAAGAACGGCGTCGTTCTGCGTTCACAACAGAATGGCCGTTTGGCTGTTGCTCTGCGCGCAGGCGCAGACCCGATGTCGTTGCTAGAGGTTCGCCGTCACCTTGCGATGCCATTTGATGTTGAATTTGTCGAACAGGCGGTTTTCGACACCTATCTGGCGGAGCATTATTCGGTCGATGGTTCGGCGCAGATTGTCGACGAATTTTCGGGCGAGCACGCGTTGCTCGGTGATTTTCTGCCCAGTGCAGAGGATCTGTTGGACAGCGCCGATGATGCGCCTGTCATCCGCCTAATCAACGGCATTATCGCAGAGGCGGTGCGTCAAGGGGCATCGGACATTCACATCGAACCTTATGAAACCGGGCTGGTTGTGCGGCTGCGCAACGATGGCGTGCTGGAGGAAAAGCTGCGCCTGCCGCCCAATGTCGCACCGGTAATCGTCAGCCGCATCAAAGTGATGGCGCGGCTCGATATCGCCGAACGCCGCGTGCCGCAGGATGGCCGTATCGGGCTGACATTGGGCGGCAAGCTGATCGACGTGCGAGTCTCTACATTGCCGAGCCGAGCGGGTGAGCGCGTGGTGCTGCGCGTTCTCGACAAGGATAACAATGGCCTTTCGCTCGACCTGCTCGGAATGTCGGGGCAGTGCTTGGAAATCCTGACAGCGGCGCTGTCCGAGCCCAATGGGATCATATTGGTTACAGGTCCAACGGGGTCAGGGAAAACGACTACGCTGTATAGTGGATTAAAGCGGTTGAACGACGGCAGTCGCAATATCCTGACCGTTGAAGACCCGGTTGAATATGCCGTTGAGGGCGTCGGGCAAACGCAAGTGAACGAGAAAGTCGGTATGACCTTTGCCGCCGGATTGCGCGCGATATTGCGGCAGGACCCCGATGTTGTGATGGTCGGCGAAATCCGTGATCGGGAAACCGCGGACATTGCGGTGCAAGCCGCACTGACCGGGCATCTGGTGCTGACGACAGTGCATACCAACGATGCCATTGGTGCAGTTACCCGTCTGCGCGATATGAAGGTTGAGCCATTTTTGCTCGCCTCGACGTTGCGTGCGGTGATTGCCCAGCGGCTGGTGCGCCGTCTGTGCCCCGAATGCCGCGAGCCGGTGCAGTGCGACAGCCGGTTAAGCGCTTTGCTCGGCTTTGAAACCGGAACCGTTGTGTTTCAGGCGCATGGCTGTGATGCGTGCAAACAAACAGGCTATCAGGGCCGGATCGGCGTTTTCGAGGCGGTGCGCGTCGATGAAACTATCCGCAAGATCATCAACGCAGGCGGCGATGAAGCAGTGCTGGCGCAGCATGCGTTTATGCACAGCCCGAACCTTGCGTCCGCAGCACGTAAGCTGGTGCGCAGCGGCGAGACATCGCCCGAGGAAGCCATCCGCATTTCGCGCAGCGAGAGCATAGTCGATGCCTAAATACGCCTATCGCGCGATCGATACCGATGGCCGCGAACGGCTGGGTAGCATTTCGGCGGCCAATGATGATCTGGCGCGCAGCCGGTTAAAAGGTATGCGGCTGTATGTCGTCAGCGTTGAGGAAAATGCAGCACCATCAGCCTTTGCCACCGCGATCACGCTTCCGACGCGGCGGCGGCTGGGGAGTAAGCAGCTTACCCTGTTCACGCGGCAAATGGCGTCGTTGATCGAGGTCAGCCCGCTTGAGGAAACTCTACGTAATCTTGCGCGGCAGAGCGAGAAGAATACCGTCCGCGAAATTCTGGGCAACGTCCATATCGGCGTGATGGAGGGGCAGCGTTTCTCCGGAGCGCTCGCGCGCGAACCCGCCAGCTTTCCACCGCTGTATCGCGCGATGATTGCGGCGGGCGAAGGTGCAGGCACTTTGCCGCTGATCGCGGGGCGACTTGCAGACCTTCTGGAGCGGCAAGCGAAAATGCGCGGCAAGCTGATTGGGGCGCTCGCCTATCCCTGCATATTGGCCGTTGTCGCTATGCTGGTTGTCACCGGATTGATGGTCGCGGTGGTCCCGCGTGTGGTTGAACAATTTGATAATGCGCAACAGCAGCTGCCGTTTATCACGCGTCTGGTGATCGGCATTTCCGCGTTTCTCGCGAGTTACTGGTGGCTGATCTTGATCGCCATCGGCGTTGCCGCAATTACCTTTTGGCAAGGGTTGCGCGTTGCAGCCTTCCGGCTGATGGTTGACCGCACGATATTGCGGCTTCCTCTAATCGGCCGATTGTTGCGCGATCTGCACGCGGCCCGTATGGCGCGCACCTTGGCAACGATGGTCGCCAGCCGATTACCGTTGCTAGAGGGGCTGATGCTGACCGGCAAAACCATCCGCAACCGCGTTCTGGCCAATGCCAATGACGAAATCGTGGAACGCGTGCGCACTGGCGGTAGCCTGTCGGGTGCGATGCAGGCCGTGGGCGTGTTCCCGCCCTTGCTGGTGTATCTTGCGGCAAGCGGCGAAAGCGCAGGGCGGCTCGATACGATGCTGGCGCGCGCGGCGGACTATCTTGAGCAGGAATTCGATACCTTTACCACATCGGCGCTGGCGTTGTTGGAGCCTGCGATCATCGTCATCATGGGCGGTATGGTCGCGGTAATCATCCTGGCGATCCTATTGCCCATACTACAGCTTCAGAACCTAACAGGACTGTAACCATGTTAAAACTCATCCGTTTTTTGTTTGCTGATTTCCGGTATCCCGACGCCAAATACCGACGCAAGAAATCTGCTAAAATCCAGAACGGTTTTACCCTTGTCGAATTGATGGTGGTGATTTTCATCGTTGGTTTGCTGGCGACCATTGTCGTCATCAACGTACTGCCGAGCCAAGGCAAAGCGATGGTGCAAAAGGCAAAGGCCGATATCGCCATACTGTCACAAGCGTTGGAAACATACCGGCTCGATAATCTGACTTACCCCGATAGCGCGCAAGGGCTAACCGCATTGGTCGCGCCGCCTGTCGCGGCACCGGGAGCACGGACCGAAGGCTATATCAAGAAACTCCCGAACGATCCCTGGGGGCGGCCGTATCAATATACTCTGCCCGGAAAGAGCAGCGCGTTTGATATCTATTCGCTGGGTGCCGATGGCGCGCCGGGCGGGCAAGACGAGAATGCCGACATCTATGCCGAGTAAACACCGCCCATCTGAATCCGGCTTTACGATGGTTGAGTTGATGGTCGTATTGTTTGTGATCGGCCTGTCAGCATCGGCGATTGTGATGACTATCGGCGCGGCGTCGCGCAATGCGGGCAGTCAGGCGGAGCAGTTTGCGATGCGCATTGCGGCGTTGCGCGACCGCGCTGTGGTGGAGTCGCGTCCGCTGGCCTTTTGGGTGCGGCCCTCTGGCTATGGTTTTGAAAGACGCGATGGGAAAAGCTGGCGCGCCATTGATACCAAGCCGTTTATGACAACCGATTGGCGCGCGCCTTTGGCAGCAAGCTTGCAGGGCGGGCGGATGGTTCGAGTTGCCTTTGATGCCAATGGTATTCCGTCGGCCCCTGTCGAAGTATTGCTGACCGGCGGCCAGAACACTTTGCGCATCACGCTGGATGAAACGGGAAACGTCGATGTCTCGCGCTAACGGTTTTACCTTGATCGAGATGCTGGTGGCGTTGTCAGTGTTTAGCCTCGCGGCGCTCGCGATGGTCAACCTGCAAGGCTATTCGATCCGTACTGCTGCAACGCTTTCTGACGCGGCGCTTGCCTCGCAAGTCGCGCAAAATCTTGCGGTCGAACGGCTTTCGGCTCCGCTCGCTCCTGCGACTGGCAGCGAGGAGGGCGAAGAGGAAAATGGTGGGCGGCGCTGGTTTTGGAAAGTAGTTACCGAAAAGACCGAGGACAACCGGCTGGTGACGATTGACATATCAGTGACGGGTGATGGTGCGGCGGCGGGCCGCCAAGCAAGACTTTCGACCGCGAGACTGGTCGAACGATGACGCTGCGTATCAAGGCAAATGAGCGCGGCTTTACCATGGTCGAGATGCTGGTCGCTTTGGCGATTTTCTCGATGATCTCGGTAGCTGGTGTTGCGTTGCTGCAATCCGCCGCCAGCAGCCAGCTTGTCGTCAAGGAACGGCTGTCGGATTTAAGCGAAACCGCGCGGGCCATTGCGGTAATGGAAAGCGATTTGGCGCAGGCGATTGCGCGTCCGGTGAGGACCAAGGCCGCCACTACAACACCAGCGTTCTCGGCAAATGGTTTGGGTGTCGCTGGACAAATCTTTGCGCTTACCCGCGCCGGACAGGCAAACCTAGAAGATGCGCCAAAGCCTGAATTGCAGCATGTCGCCTACGCGGTGGAAAACGGTGCGCTGAAACGGATTAGCTGGTTGATGCTCGACGGTGGCAAGCCGCAACCGACGATTTTGCTGAAGGATGTGGCGTCAGCGACGGTCCGGTTCCGCGATGCAGAGGGCAATTGGCGGTCCGATTGGGATACGGGCGATCCGCTGGCGTTGCCGCGCGCATTGGAGCTGGAACTAACGCAAAAACGCGCAGCGCCGGTGCGCTTGCTTTTTTTGGTTGGCACCGGTGGAGCAAAAGCGCCGTTGAAGGAAGGGGAGGGCGGCGATGAAGCTCCAACCTAATATCCCCAGCTCTGAACGCGGTGCCGCTTTGCTGTCAATCCTGTTGCTGGTGGCGATCCTTTCGGTGATTGCCGCGACAACGCTCGACCGCGTGATCCTGTCGACCAAATTGTCGGGCAATGGACAGGCGATGCGTCAGGCGCGGTTGTTGGCCTATGCCGCAGAGGACATCGCATTAGCACGCCTCGCCGATCTGCGCGCCGCCGATGTCACGCAAACGACGATGGCTGGCGGATGGCTGGCCACCCCGCGCCGTTTTCAATTGCCCGGCGGCATGATCAGCGCGACGGTGCACGACAGCAGCAATTGTTTCAATTTGAACAGCCTGGTGCAAGACAGCGAAGGTAGCCTCGCCATCAACCCGATTGGCCGCGACCAGTTCGTTTCGCTGATGACGGTACTGTCGATCCCCGAAAATAGTGCACGCTCGATTGCGGCAGCAGCCGTTGACTGGGCCGACAGCGATAACAGTCCGCAACAAAACGGCGGCGCAGAGGATAGCGACTATCTGGGCAGCGCCCAAAACTATCTGGCCGCAAACCAGCTCTTTGCGCACAAAAGCGAGCTGCGTAGCGTAAAGAATGTGACACCCGCGATTTACGCTAAGCTGTCGCCATTTCTATGCGCATTGCCCGTCGCCAGCCTGTCGCCATTAAACCCCAACACATTGTTGCCCGAACAGGTACCGTTGCTCGCGATGCTGTATCCATCGGGCGCTATGACGATCAACAACGCGCGCTCTATATTGGCAAAAAGACCCGGCGGTGGCTATGGCAGCGTCCTGCGGTTCTGGGAAAGCTTTCGCGCGCAAAGCGCAAAGCCAATCCAAGCCGTGCAGGATCAGGTGAAAATGACCAGCAACTGGTTCAGGCTTGATCTGGCGGTAATGAGTGGGGATATCGAATTGCGCGAAACGGCGCTGATCGCAGCTGAGGTTGCACCGCCAAAGATCGTCTGGCGCAGCTGGGGCGAGGCGGAATGACGTCTGCTGTCACCATCCTGACGACTTTGCCATTGGCCGATGACGATGATCCGTTTTGCTGGATCATCGGCGATGACGAAGATGTGATGCAACGCCCTTTATCGACTCTGTCAGACGTGTTTGAAGCGTCCGAACTCGAAGCGATACCGATGGTTGTCCTGATGCCGGCTGACCGCTCAACCTATTGCCGCGCCGAACCGCGCGGCTTGGAGCCGCAGCAGGAAATCGCTGTCGCACGTATCGACGCGCAGGAAAAAGCAATCGGCGATGTGCAGGCTGCTGCAGTGCTTGACGGCGACAGCAATTTGATGACGGCGACTGTCGATAGCGCATTTTTGGTAAACGTTGTACAGCGGTTTTGGGACGTTGGGCTAAACCCAACAGCCATCGTACCAATCGGGGCAGTCATAAAGCCCGCTGGCGCTGAAGTTACCCGCTCCAATATCAATGGCCACGCAACACTCCACGCAGCGGACATTTGCTGCACCGATGAACCCGGTTTGGCAGCGGCGTTTTTTGGCGATGCGGACATACGAACGGCAGAGGAGGCTGAGATAGCGGCGGCGCTCGCGGCGATAGCCAAAGCGCCGATTCCCAATTTCCTCGACGGGTTGTCCATCCGCAAAAAACAGCCGCCGATTTTGACCGAGCTGCAAAAGCTTTGGGCAACGCGACTGCTGTTGCTCGCCGTCGCGTTGTTCTTGACAGGATCGGTCGTCTATTATGCGAGGCTGAACTGGGCGATATATAGCGAGGATCAGACAGCTCTCGCCTTGGCCCAAACGGTCGCGCCTGCTGTTACAGATGTGACGCAAACAGAGGCAGCGGTGAATGCAGCCATCGCGCGCAAAGGCATTGAACGGGCCAAGCCTGTGATGCTGCTTGCGATCGTCTGGCAGTCGGTGCGGACCAGCGACAATCTGGCGCTGACCGACGCGACCCTCGGCGATGATGGTTTGTTGAAAGCGACTTTGGCTGCGCCTGATACCGAAAGCATCAACGCTGCTCTGCTGTCGATAGAGCGCGCAGGCTATCAAATCACCGCCACCCCGCGCCGCGACCAAAGCGGCACGATATTGGCCGACCTGACGTTGAGGGCGCCATGATCGAGCAATTCAAAAACTGGTTTTCTGGGCGATCAGTGCGCGAGCAATATATGCTGGGCGTTGCTGGCGGTTTGGCATTGTTGATGCTGATCATTTTTGGGATGATTTTGCCCGGATATAACGCCATCAGTTCTGCGGAAAAAGAACTGGACGCTGCCACCAAACGTCGCGGCAATATTGAGGCCAGCGTTGCGCTTGCTAAAGCGAGTTCGGGATCGCCTGCAACTGCGGTTGTAGCATCCGGTGCGAGCCTCGAATCGGTGATTTCCGGCAGCGCAACTGCATCCGGCTTTGAAATCGCCGATGGTGCAGCAATAGGCGTTGATGAATACCGGTTTCGGCTCGCCAGCACCAAAGCAGGCGCTTTGTTCGCGTGGTTGACTGGGCTGGAAGCGCAAGGCATCGAACTGGCGCAGATCAACGTGCGTAAAGGCGAGGGCGGGTTTGTTACTGCTGAAATCCGGTTGCGGAGGAAGCCATGACTGTGCGTAAACATCTGCCGCTGATCGTGGGACTGGTCCTGTTTGGCTTGCTCGCGATGCTGCTGCTAATGCCACTTGGTTTTGCCGCAAAGACGATGGGCGTTTCGGCGCGCCATAGCCAAGGCACGATCATGAGCGGCGCTTTGCGTGACGCGTCGGTCGGCAGCGTCCGCATCGGCGATGTCAACGCGCAGTTGACAATCCTGCCGATGTTCACCGGTAAAATGGGCTTTGCATTACAACGCGGCGTCGCGCCGCATACGCCGGGAATTTCGGGGAGTGTGGGCAAAAGCTTTAGTGGGATTTATGCTGATGAGCTGACGGCGACGGTCGATGGCAAAGGCCTTATTAAGGGACTTGATGGCGGGCAGCTACATTTCGAGAAATTCAGCTTCGCCTTTTCAGGAGGCAAATGTGCCGACGCATCGGGTGTGGTCAGGCTCTTGCTTGACGAAAGCGCGCTGGATGATGTCGTTCCCGGCGGAATGATCGGCAATGCCGAGTGCCGCAAAGGCGACCTTGTGCTGCCGCTGATGAGCCAGTCGACAATGGAGCGCGCGCTTATGCGTATCAAAGCCGATGGAAGCTATCAGCTGACAATGAGCGTCCTTGAGCCTGTACCTGCGATGGCAGCGGCATTGGGCCTCTCCGGCTTTCAATCGATCGCCGGTGGCTTCCGCCTCGTTCGCTCGGGTCGTCTTAACTAGCGGCTATCGCGCAATAGCCGACACCCTGCCCTTCTGGCTTATCGCCTTTATGCTGCCTACGGTCGGGGCGATCTGGGGCAGTTTTGTCGCGGCGTTGTGCCAGCGTTGGCCAGAGGGTGAGAGCATCATCACTGGCCGGTCACGCTGCGATCAATGCCAGTTTCCCTTGCGCGTGCATGAACTGGTGCCGATACTGTCGTACGTCATCCAGCGCGGAAAATGTCTTCGTTGCGATGCAGCGATTGGCCGCGACAGCCTATTCACTGAGCTGTTTTGCGCAAGCTTCGGGCTGTTATGCGCCGCAGTATTTCCGCTGCCGAGTGCCGTCGCTGCGGCGGTGCTTGGCTGGGCGTTGATACCACTGCTCCTACTCGATTGGCGGCATTTTTGGTTGCCGGATAATCTGGTCATCGTCGTTGCTGTAACAGGGCTGATCGGTGGCGGCTTTCTGCCCACTGAACCTAGCTTAGTTGACCGCGCGATAGCTGGCATGGCGGGCTTTGCTGCCTTACAATTGCTGCGCGTGGGCTACTCCCGTTTGCGCGGTATCGAGGCGATAGGGGCGGGTGATCCAAAGCTGTTGGGCGCAATCGGTTTATGGATCGGATGGCAATCGCTGCCGTTGGTTTTGCTGCTGGCCAGCACGATTGGACTAACGCATTTCCTCACAAGATATCGGAACAGCAGCGCCTTCAAACAACACCTCCCGCTCGGCAGCTATTTGGGTGTTGCAACGATACTTTTAGTCTTTGCTACCGCCGCCCTTGCCGCAATTCGCTTAACCGCACTTTCTGGCTAATGCCGATGCTGCCGTCGATTACTTCGACTTCCATCGTCACCGCTGGATCGTTCCCGCTCCAGTCAATCGTGATCCGGCCGAAATTCTGCGCCAGTGGCGCTTGTGCGATCCGGTTTTTGTTGGGCGCGAGGAATTTCCAAACCTCGGTCAGTCCCGACGAGGTCAGGTCATAAAGCGGGTAAGGCGCATTTTCCGTTCGCCGCGACAATTCGGCATAATGCGTGTCGCCTGAAATCATGAACAGCCCCTCGGCCTGGGTAAAATCGATCACATCAATCAGCCGCTGATAATCCGCCTGATAATTGACCCATGCTTCATAGCCCGGGGCATCGGCGAGCACTTGTGTTGAGGATGCGAAGATGCGGATATCTGCAGGCTGGCGCAGTTCATTTTCCAACCAGTCCCATTGCGTCTCGCCCAGCATTGTGGAGTTGGGATCGGGGTTGACCAAATAATTGCCTTTGCCTTCAGGTTCGACACTCAAGCCGAGTAAAGGGGAACGAAAGGTGCGATTGTCGGGCAAAATTACCTGCACGCGTTTTCCGGGAGGGCCGAAATAATAGGCGCCGTAAATCCCATTATGGCTCCGGCGCGGATGGTCCGCAGGGACTTGCCAGAAATCGAGGAAAAGCTCGGCTGACTCTTTCTTTTTAGGATATTCAAAACCGCCGTCGTTGACACCGTAATCATGGTCGTCCCAGATCGCGATGATCGGTGTGTTTTTGCGCAACTCCTGAAAGCCGGGCTTGGCCGCTAGCTTAGAATATTTGGCGCGCATCACCGCCATATCTTCGGTGTCGCCATAGATGTTGTCGCCAAGGAATATGAACAGTTCTGGATTGAAACGATTGACGTTCGCCCAGATCGGCTGGTCCTTATCCTGATGTGCGCACGACCCAAACGCAATCCGCGTCAACGCTGGTTCGGTCGCAGCGTCTGCTTTTGCCGAGAATGCGGGCAGTAAGGGCAGGGTGGCACTTGCTGCCACCCCACCCAATATTTTACGCCGGTTAATGCCCGTCACTTTTAAAACCCGACTTTCAACGTTGCAAAAAACTGCTGCGGCGAACCGGCTAGTAGCGTTTGGTTATCGCCGCTGTTGCCGAAACCGTTCGATCCGATGGTAGCCACATAGTTTTTGTCGAGCAAGTTTGTCGCATTCAGCTGAATTTCCAGCGGCAGGCGAAGCCCCGCATCGAAGCGATATCCCAATGTCGCGTCCACAAGCATGCGGCTGGGAACCGAACGGTCGTTGAGATAGTTAAAGAAACGCTTGCTCATATAATTTGCACCGATACGGCCAAAGATGCTGTCGCTGTCATAAGCGATTTCGCCGCGCAGCAGATGCTTCGGCGTATCGACAACGGTTTTGCCTTTGGTCAGGATCGTTGCGGTCGGGGTGATTACATTGTCCTGATAGCTTGCGTCGGTGTAGCTATACGATGCGAACAGCGACAAGCCACCGCCCAAACGAACATCACCAGCAGCTTCAAATCCGATGGAGCGAACCGCACCGACATTTTGCAGAATCGACGGATTGCCAACAATGCCTGCGCCCGTTGCCACACCCAATAACCGGTTGCGGAAATTGACGTAATAGACGCCAATGACACCATTAAATATGGGGTCATTGTAACGCGCGCCTAGCTCATAGGTGTCAGACTCTTCGGGCTTTAATCCGCGAACGAGCAGTGCGTTAAAACCAGCCTGAGTGGTGGAGAATGGCCCACTTGTGGCCGAAGACACAAAGGCGCGTGTTACTTGCGTAAAGCCGCCAAAGACTTCGGCTTTGTTGCTAAACTTATACGCGGCCCCCACATGTGGCTGGAACCAGTCTTTCGATTTGATTTTACCAGCGGCCAATGCGCCTTGGACCCGCGGATCGGATTCATTGTTGACCTGAAAACCCTTCCAGCCGACATTGACCGTCAAATCGCCAAAACTGATTTTGTCCTGCACATAATATTGCAACGTGTCGGTGTTGAAATCGAACAGCCACTGGGTGAAGAACGGATTGCGCTGAAACTTCGTATGGTCGCGTCCCGGATTGGTAAGGCTTTCATAGGCATAAAAGCGCCGCGCCTGTGTGAAGTCGTTATGTTCATACCAACCACCGACGGTGATTTCATGATCGCCGATTTCGGCATTGAGTGAGCTGAACACACCGCCGCGCTGGATATCATACTCAGTTGTGCGCACGGACATGGGAACACCATTGGGGCTGGCGACATAGGGCGTGCCCCATGTGCCTTGGCCGGTATTGTCGTGATAATAGGCTTTGACCTTAAATGTCACACCCTCATCCAGGGGCGCGGTTAGACCATAGGATGCGAGCGTATCTTTGCGCAGTCCAGATGCGTCGTAATAGCTGTCGTCACGATTGTTTATAGGTGCAACAAAGATGTTGCGCGCTGCATTGATTGCCGCGGCATAATCCGGGAAGAAATTGTCATGGTCATAGCCTAGGCGCTGGATCATCTCCAAGGACAGGTCCTGATAGTCCTGCTCAGCGCGGTCTGAATAGCTGAAATAGGCGTCAAATTCGGCTTCACCAACCGGGATAATCGCTTTCGCGTTAATCTGCCAATTGCGTTGATCTCCGCCGCCTTTCCACTTTTCGGCGTTGTGATACACACCCGAAACAAAGCCGCGAATGCCCCCGACGTCACCAAAGTTCAGCCGCGCAAATCCGCGCATGGTGTTTTCCGAACCATAGGTCAGGTTGGCATCGACGCCTAGGCCATCAGCGGGATCGGCGGAGAAAAACTCCAGTGTGCCGCCCAGATTGTTGGTCGCTTGTGTGCCGATGGAGCCCGACCCTTGCGACACGCGAGTGATGCCAATGTTTTCAGAAATGACCGCGCGGCCAATGTGCAGACCGTTGTTGTTGCCATAGCTCGAATCACCCAATGGAATGCCGTCAAGAGTGTAGCCAAGCTGGTTCTGGTTAAACCCGCGGATCGAAACGCGGCTGGACCATTCATAGGTTCCAAATGGATCCGCGGACTGAAAATTGACGCTAGGCAGTTTCTCAATGGCTTTCAACGGGCTGGTTCCCGGTGCGAGGATCGACAGGTCGTCGCTATCCAGTTGCTGCACCTGACGCGTTTGACCCGCACCGAAAACGACAATCGAGTCTTCAGCGGCGACTTCGTCTGCGGCTGGATCTTGCGCGAACGCTGCGGTCGAAGTCATGGCGCAGGAAACTGATAAAAATGTGCGAAAATACATGGGAGAGCCCTCAGAAATTGGTTTTGATTGGCCACCAAAGGTTTGCGTGGCGGCAATCTCATTAGCCGCTGACTATGTCAGATTAATCCCAATGCCATGGCAAACAAGCGACAGATTAGTGTCAACTAAAGGACTCTTGATAGTCTAAGTGTCGCATTTGCAATGCGATGTAAGGTGGCGTTGCCAATTGCTGATTAGCTAGGTAATTAACACGAGTACTAACCCGAAGTGCTGACAAAAAGGTCTGCTTGAAGAGCTTGACGGCGAGATGCAGCCCCCGTTTAGTCGGTATCGCACCTTCGTAGCGTGGTATCGAGACCGCTAAGACTGGCGCTCGCGTTTAAATGATCAATGTGATTGAAAAGCCGCGTCCTGTAAATGCTCCCCTAACCATGGCGCCAAGCCTATTGCGCGGCTCCCTGATTGCCATGACGGCTACGCAGCTCGGACATCAGGTAGCCAAGCTGTCAGGTATCGGTGCTAGCTTTGCACGTCGGCGCCCGTGAAGCGAACGGCGCGTGCGCTCATGTTTGTGACGCCTTTGCTGGGCTTTGCTACATTTGGGTCAAAGCTAATGCAGTTGATGGTGATGTAGGCAGCAACGCCGAAAGCGCCTTCATGATCTTATTAACTGACCTAATACTCATTTTGGTCGCACGCATATGTTGAGGCGCTGAAGGTCATGATTTTAGCGGTGTACGAGAACACGCAAACCTCTCGTAATGCGTCATTTTGACGACTGAAGAACCCATATGGTGTTAGCTGAACAACACAATATGGACCAAAAATAGCGGATGTCGATAAACTGCTAACACAGTATTTAACACACATACATAAACCTAAACCTATCATCTAATAAAATCAATATTTTGCATACTAGACGTCCCGCCTCATAACCTGAAGGTCGTAGGTTCAAATCCTACTCCCGCAACCAACAAAATATTTATAAATCAGAGACTTAATGACAATATTTCGTCGGAATATCGGGGCAATTTTTTGCTCACAAAACCTGAACGCCAATGGAATTTGATGATAACTCTCACCGATTTCCAAGTTTCCCGTGAAGAAATGGCACGTTGAATCACTCATTTCTAACACAAAGCTAACACAAGAGAACCGGCGGTCAAAAACCTGACGTCCATTGGCCAGGCTCAACCCATTCACGATAGCGCGGCCAGCGCAGCCGCAAGCCCGTGCACACTGATTGCCTCGACGCCATCCCCCATCGAAAATTCGTCATTGCCTCCGTAAACAATGAAGGCACGGGTTGGCTTAATGTCATCAAGGGCTATCCTGAATCCCTTTTCGAGTTTTGGGGCGCGGGTTCGTTTAACCTCAATAGCCCAAGTGCCATGGCGCGCGCCCATTTCAAGGATCAGGTCGATCTCCGCGCCCGCAGATGTGCGGTAGAAACTCGCACGGGTGCCTATGGGGGTGACCGCAAGCAGGCTCTCGATGACAAAGCCTTCCCAGCTTGGTCCTGCTACGGGATGGCCAAGCAGATCGTCGAGCGTTTCGATGCCGAGCAGGGCATGGGTCAGGCCGCTATCGCGGATATAGGTCTTGGGCGACTTGACCAGCCGCTTGCCCACATTGACATGATAGGGCGGCAGACGGCGGACGAGCAGCAGATCGACCAGCAGCCCGAGATAGCTCGTCACCGTTGGCGCAGAAATTTCCATGCTCGACGCAAGGCGCGAGGCATTGAGAAGACTGCCCTGCACATGGGCCAGCATCTTCCAAAAACGTTCGAGCGTTTCGGCCGGAATACGCGGGCCGAACATTGGAACATCGCGCTCAAGGTAGGTGCGAATAAAGTTCAGGCGAATGGCAAGGCTGTCAAGATCGCTCGCGGCGAGCAAGCTGTCGGGAAATCCGCCGCGCAACCAGAGCGGCATGACCCCCGCGTCGTCTGCACATTCGATAGCAGTCAGCGGTGCGAGTTCGACATATTCGATTCGGCCCGCAAGGCTCTCGCTCGACTGGCGGAGCAGGTCGATGGCCGCTGACCCGAGCATGAGGAATCGCCCGGTTCGTTTGCCCGCCCGCCTGCCTTCGTCGATGATCCCGCGCAACTCTTCAAACAATGCGGGCATCCGGTGGATTTCGTCGAGAATGACAAGCTCATCGGCATGGCGCCCCAGAAAGTCCTCTGGATCAGCCAGCCGCGCGCGATCCCGCTCTGTTTCAAGATCGAGATAGATCGAGGGGCGGTTATCCCCAATCGCACGGGCAAGCGTGGTTTTTCCGGCTTGGCGCGGCCCGATCAAAGCCACTGATGCCTGGCGACCAAGGGCTTGGTTCAGGCGGGGAATGATGTATCGCTCAATCATCCTTGCATATTAAAATCATTGATTTTGATTTGCAAGGATATTTCTGATGGAATCGCGACGAGAATCGAGGGTATCCATCTCTATTTGATCAGCTCGCGCAGGAAGAATTGCATCCATATCGGCAAGGTGAACAGTCCATCTCGCAAGTCAGCGGTTATGGCAGAACCATGCACCGGATCAGCGAAAATGGATTGCAGCCGTTCTCTGACACGGGGTGCGTCGCTCTGTAGCGTATCTCGAAGCCAATGTAGCGCCTGTACGACGCGCATGGCTGGCCGCCCTGCCCAGAACAATTTGCTCGGTGCGGTCGTTTTGAAATGAATGGTCAGGTTGCCTAGCGCGAGTGATTTGAGCCGCGCATCGGTATGGACAATGATATGTGCCGGAACAGCGTCCGACAAACCAATGTCATTGGCGGACGTAATGCCATCGACAATCATTCTGGCAGAGTCGCGGCGAGCCAGTGCATCAATGACCGACCGAGGATCAGGATGGGTTGATTTGCCAGTCAGCGCGTTGAGGTTGGGCTTGTCATAGAGGCCGCGTGTAATCCTGCGGATCATGCCCCCGCGCACCAATCGGTGAAGCACTTGATCCACCGCATCGCGCGGCCCAAGATCGGCGAAGTCGGCAGGCACCCACACACCAAAAGGCGAGCGTGTCGCCATTCGGTCTGTGATACTGTCCTTCAGGTCGATCCCTGGTCCACGCATTTCGTTTCCTTTTGTCAGAAACACATATTCATATTTCTGACAAAAATGCACTCGCTGAACGTTGAGAAATCGAGCCGTTAGGTCGAAGTGCCTTCGATTTCCAATCTCGGCCAATCCAGTTGTTGGCTAAATTACAACCGTCGCGACACCGTTTCGGGCATACGTAGCCAAATAATCGATGCCGCCAGAAAGCTTATTGAGGCAAGACTCATCACGGGCGCGCGGCCGAACGCCTCTGCTAGTGGCGCCGTAATCAGCGGTGCGGTCATGCTGATGACGCGGCCCCAATTGAAGATTGACGCGGCGGTAGATCGCAAATGCGGCGGGTATAGCTCTGACAGCCACGGACCCCAGATTGCGCTGCATGAAAGCATGATGCCATAAGTGAAACCTGTCAGCTCAAGCAGGCCGATAGGCATCGGGACGAACAGATACACCGGGATAATCGCCGCTGCCGCAACAAAACCCCATGCCGCATTGCGTCGGCCGAAACGGTCGCTGATAAATCCCCAGACAAGACCGCCTATGGCCGCACCGATGAATTGCCAGCCGAGCACATCGCCGACCACAGTATCGGGAATGGCACGGTCTTCCTTTAGATAGGTGGTCGCCCAGCCAGTGAACGCCTGATACGCAAAGAAATTGAGGCCGGTCATTGTCGCCAACAAAATCGTTTGTTTGGCGACGCCGGGTTTGAACAATTCGGTGATCGGCAGCTTTGATTTGGCGACAGCTTCGTCATCGCTGGCCCCGTCCATCGGAATGAAATGGCGGTCGTCAGGGATAACCAGAAACGCGAACAGCGCGATCGCAACGGGCACGCCTCCAGCCCAGAGCAATATCTTCCAGTCATACCCGGCCTTAAATGCCGCCGCAGACATAAAGCCCAAAGCGGCAACGGCTAGGTTATACGTTCCCAGCACAAATCCGGCAATGACACCGCGCACGTCGCGCGCGAACAGTCCGGAATAAATGCCGACCGCGATTGGGAACATCGATCCCATGAAGAACCCAAGCCCGATCCGCTGAATCATCAGTCCTGTGTAATCCGTAATCACCAATGCACCGAGCAGGCCTAGGCCGTAACCGATCATTGAAATCACGAGCGCATTGCGTCTGCCAATTTTGTCAGCGACTTGTCCCATCACGACCGCACCAACAATCGCGCCAACGGATTGCAGCGTGTAAGCCGATCCTGCCTGGAAGTCGGTCAGACCAAGGCTTTCCTTAATATAGGGCCGCAAGATATCGACGGTGTTCCATGACCAGGCATAAAAGAAATAGGCGACCAGCAGGAACGCGAGCGCGCCAAAGCGCCGTCCTTGGGTAAACTCCTGCGCACGGATCATGTGATTTTTCCTTGATAATTGGGCAGTAGATCAATGCCGAATTGGCCGATCAGATCGACCATGTCGATGAACACCCAGTTTTCAACGAGCATATTATCCTCGCGACGCCAGAAATCCATAATCCGCTGCGTGATGCGTTTTCCGGTTGCCGGAATTCCGATCCAGTCATCACCGATATGCGTTGCATTCAGGCTGGGCCAGCCGGTCGAGGCCACATAAGCGCCTTCCCCGATCCGGCATTTATGGTTGCCGCCGATACGGTCGGGAAAGGCTTTGAGGAACGGTCCCTGATGTGCGCGCTCATAATCGGCGTGACCGCGTGCGCTGCCGATGCCGCCGGGGCCGTACCACTGGAATTGCGGCGTCCAGAAACGCTTCATCCCCATGCTGGAAAGCGATTTTTGGTCATAGGACATCAGCCCTGCGATCATGTCTTCGACCAATTTCAAGCTCTTCCCCGATTCCATCGGATCGGCGGCATCGAGCGCTAAGCCATCTTGTGTTGCTGGCGCTGGAGACCAGCTTTCGCCCAATTGTGGGCGCAATGGCCATTGATCGGTCTCAATCATCAGCCGCGTCAGATCCAGCAGCACATAGCTTTCAACAACATGATCGCCGACAACGCGGTCAAACCAGCCGTAGCGAAGGAAATGCGGTCGCCCGCTTGCCTTAAGGCCGTAAAGGTCATTTTCGAAATGCCCCGCCAGATATCCCGTTGAGGCAAACCAATTGCCGTCTTTGAATTGACCGCTCATCAAAATGTCAGTGCGTCGTTCAAGATCGGGGAAGGCATGCACCAGTGGCCGCCAGAACCGCTCGGCAATGGCTTGCCTGCCAGCGCAATGATCGACAGGGGCGCCTGAGTTGAAATTGCAATCCGACGCGTACAGCAAATCCATCAGCGCATCATGGCTTTTGCCCAAGTCACGGTGGTCAGAAATCAGCTGCCAGTAACGCGCTTTATCAAGTGTCATTTCCATCCCCTCGTTGTCACCAATATTGACTTCGAATGCAATCGCCGTAAACCGTTATTTGCCGGGCATTTTGAATTGCCTCAAAAATAACGGAAATGCGGGAATCTAATGGTCGAATCTACCGCCAGAATTGATGGCTTGAAGTGCGAGGCGCTCATAAATCGAACGGTTCGCTACGCCGACCTCGTTCCCTGTTACAACGCCTTTATCGATTGCCGCACACCGGGTTCAGAGGCGAAAGAAAACTTTACCATTATCGGCCCCGGTGTGTCCGAAAACCCCGACCAGCATGTTCACATCGCCGAACCGCATGGCTATAATATCGGCGGCGCTCGGCAACCCCCCGGTTGCGTGAACTCTCAGCATAGCCATGACACTGCCGAGGTTTTTGTCGTCCATAGCGGCCATTGGCGCTTTGACCTGGGCGAACATGGTGAAGACGCTCAGGTCGAATTGCATCCCGGTGATGTGATTTCGATTCCAACGCAGGTTTTTCGGGGATTTACCGCCACGGAGAATGCTGAGAACGACAGTGCCGGGTTTCTATGGGCGGTGCTCGGGCAAGACAATCCGGGACGGGTAACATGGGCGCCGCAGGTTTTCGATATGGCCAAGGATTATGGGCTGGTACTGCTCGAAAACGGATCGTTGGTCGACACTGCGGCGGGAGAGGCCGTTCCGGCAGGTGTGCCCCCGATGGCACCAACATCGCGCGCCGCTGCCGATGCTTTGAGCAAAATGGATGGCGTGCAGGCGCAAGCCATTGTTTGGCGGCACACGGACCCCGGCTGCACGTCTGCAACCCCGATCATCGGCGAAGAAGGTCCGCTGAATTGGGACCACGGCTTTCAGCTTGACCGTATCGATATTGCGCCCGGCGAAACGATTGACTGGGACGATGCAGATGGCAAAGACGTGCTTTTCATTCACCGGGGCAGCGTTGATGTTGAGTGCGAAGATGGCTTTGTGACATTGGGCGCGGGCGATACGATCAGCCTGCCAGCAGGCTTGCCGCGCCGTTTGCTCGCCGATGCGGGAGCGACCGCGTATCTGGTTTACCAATGACCGCGATCCCTGCTGGAGCCATCCCAAATGTAGGGGGCCGCGACATAGCACAAATCTTGGCCCCGCAAGGTGCCGTTCGGCAGAACATTCCCGGCTTTGATGCAGAATATGCGGACATTGTCGATTACATTCTACGCTGCACACACCGCATCTGGGAGCAAAAGGATGTCGGCCTGATCGCGACGCATTATGGCAGCGATATTGTCGTTCATATGATGACAGGGCCTGCGCTTGGCATGGACGGCGTGATCGCGGGGACATCGCGCACATTGTCGGCATTCCCCGACCGGACACTGACGGGTGAGGCGGTAATCTGGTCTGACGAGGGAGATGGAGCCTATCTGTCGTCACACCGCATTACATCGACCGCGACCAATCTCGGCACGTCTGAACTTGGCCCGGCGACCAGCAGGCGGATCACTTTTACGACCATCGCCGATTGCCTGTGCAAAGAGAATCTCATTATCGAGGAATGGCTGGTTCGCGACTATAGCCATATGGCGCTGCAGTTGGGTTATCACCCCCGCGAAGTCGCCCGCAATCATGCCGCCGCAGATAAAGCCAGGGGCGGTCGCGCCGAGTGGCGCGCAGCGGCGATGGCGCGTGTGCAGGAGGCACCGCTCAACGCCTTCAGCAACGAAGCCTTGCCCAATCCGCAGAGCGATCCGCATGATTTCGCGCACGCCTTTTTCGATCAGATCATCGCCCAGCGCCGTTTTGGCCGCGTGCGAGAGGCCTATTCCCCTGCCTCGCATTGGAGCGGCCCAGGCGGGCGGCGACTGTTTGGCTGGGGCGAGATTGCGGGCTGGTTCACTGCCATCATCGGTAGCTTTGGCGATGCGCGGATCAATATTCAGCATGTCGCTGCCGTTAAAGTTGAGGGTGGGGACGATATGATCGCCGTGCGCTGGGAACTCACCGGGACGCATGATGGCGGCGCGCTTTACGGGGCCGCCACCGGAGAACCTATCTATATCCTTGCCGTCACCCATTGGCGCATTGCTCACGGCGTGATTGTTGATGAGGTGACAGTGTTCGATGAAGTCGCCCTGATGCGCCAGATGGAGGGCGGGCTTTGAGTCCCCTCGCGACCCTTGAAACCGCACTACGCCGCGACCGGGCCTATGCAAGCCTTGCCGACAGCCATGTTCACCGGGCAACGCGCGAAGACAGCCTTGGCATGATCAAAGGCCGCGACGCGATTACCGCTGCATGGGTGAATGAAGACGCGAGCGATATCACGATTACAGCTGATCTTGGCACCGCCGGTCTTGATGAGATGATCGCCTACAAAGTCAAAGGCGCAAAGCAGAGCTGGCAAGGCCACCGCTGGGTGTGGCGCGAGGAAGGCCGCATCTTGCGTGAAGTCGCGGTCGAGGATCGCGGTGACGCAAAGGTTGCGCTGCCGGCGCATCCCCCGCTAGGCGAACTGCGCAGCGGCGAAGGCCAATATGACGCAGGCGATAAAGCCATCCTCCCGCCCGGCTTTCCAGAGGCCGCACGCGACATCGCCGATTGGCTGCATCAGGCGTGGAACGGCCGCGCGTTCAATCTCTATGACCGAGCGTGGCTCCCCGCGCTCGTGCGCGCGCTACCCGATGCGACGTTCCATTTTGAACATGCGATTATTGGGGAGCGGCAAACCGCCATCCTCTGGCGCGTGCATGGTCATCATGTGAGTGGGCCAAATTCAACCGGACAGCGTGTTCGGCTTATCGGTAGCAGCGTGTTTACCGGCGACGCAGATGAAACCGTGATCGATCACGCAGCGATGGTGGCGCAATTGGCAGGCAAGATAATCGCTTACGATTGACCGAGCAGAGCCTCAATCGTCGCCAGCGTTACCGCGTTCAAATCAGTCATGACCAAAGCCGCATCCGAAAAATCCTGATCCGCCGTCATCGCGCCGGGCGTTGCTATCACGGCAATGCCAGCAGTGCAGGCCGACGCCATGCTCACCGGCGTATCCTCAATCGCAATCACCTCGCGTGCAGTCAGGCCAAGCGTCGCAAGGCAATGCAAATAGGCGTCGGGTGCAGGCTTTGCCGCCGCAATTTTGTCTATTGTTGTGATGCTGGCGAAATCGGTAAAATCGAGCTGACCTGCCAATCCATCCGCGATCGCATCAACATTCGCTCTCGATGTGGATGTGCAGAGTGCCGTCACTACGCCCGCCGCCTTACACGCCGCCATCAGCTCCGCAACGCCCACGCGCGGGGCAAGCCCGCCGCCCTCGATGATCTGCGCATAATACGCAGTCTTGCGTCCGTGCAACGCCGCGATCACTGCATCGGAAACATCGGCCCGCGCAGGGTCTGCATCGCGATAAGCACGCAGCCGGGTCTGCCCTCCATTGATCGAAAGCAACGCGCGGTAAATCTCAGCATCCCACGCCCAGTCGAGCCCTGCCTCTGCAAAGGCGGCATTAAACGCCTGCCGCTGAAGGTCGGATGTTTCGGCAATCACGCCGATGGCCCCAAACATAACTGCCCTTAATTGTGCCATGAATCATCGTTCCAATTAACCTAATCGCGCCCATACAAGCGGTGATGTTCGATAGCGAGGCATTGTTACGCTTTTGTGGGGATGTTGGGTGTGCGATTAATCGGCAGCTGTGTGTTTACCGGCGATGCAGCTGAAACCGTTATCGGTCACGCTGCGTTCAAGGTGCAGTTGTAAATTTGCTCAAGCCAACCGGCGTTGCTAATTGGCTATCTAATCAGCCAACTGCATCAGGTGTTTCAATGCTACTGCGGGTGGATCAAAGTTGGATAAGAGCGCATTTGACTTCATACACGCACCGCCTCCGCCAGTTGCGCCGCTCCTTGCAACAGGAAGTCGTGATCCGACCCCAAGATAAACAGGCTCGCGCCCTTTTCGCGCCATGAGCCGACATCGCCGACACGGCCTAGGAACATGCCGGTGGTGCGCCCTGCTGCTTTTCCTGCGGCGACAATGCGGTCTACGGCTTCGATCACTACTGCGTCGTCAGGGGTTTCGGCTCCGTACGCTATGGTCAGGTCGGCGCGGCCAATAAACAGCGCGTCTATGCCTGGAACAGCGGCGATGGCGTCGATATTGTCTACGCCTTCGACATCCTCGATCTGGGCGATCACGGTGATCGCTTTCGCATCGGCGCGGTGACCGGCCATGCCTTTGGTGGTGTAGCCCGCGGCCCGGCTGCTGCCAGCGTAGCCACGGCCCCCGCGGACATAATGACAGGCTTTGACCGCCGCCTCGGCTTCGGCGGCGCTGCGGATATGCGGGAGGATCACGCCATCAGCGCCGCAATCGAGCGCGTTCAGGATATGCTCGTCGCTTGCCGATGCGGGGCGGACGAGGACAGTCTTCCCACCTGCGCGCGCCGCTAAGATACACACATCAAGCGTGGCGCGGTCAAACGGGGCATGCTCGGCATCAAGCACAAGGCAATCGAGGCTTGAAAAGCTCAATACCTCCACCACATGCGGATGCGGCGTTTTGATCCATGTTCCGCTGAGCAACTCGCCAGCGCGGAGCCGGTCGCGAAAACCTACCATAGGTTTTTACTCGCCAACTTTGCGCCCTCGGCCAATGTCGCCAGCTTCGCATAGACAATCTCGGGATCAACAACGCCGAACCCGGCAAAGGTGGAAAAGCCGCAATCGGTGCCCGCGATCACCCGCTCTCGTCCGATGATATTGGCGTAACGCTCGATCCGCTCGGCGACGACGCGGGGGTGTTCGATGAAATTGGTCGTGCTGTCGATCACGCCAGGGATCAGGATTTTGTCGTCTGGGATAATGTCCGCCATTTCGACAAAGTAATTCCAGTCGGCGGCATGGCGCGGGTTGGACGTTTCAAACAGCAAGGCGGCAGGCTTGGCGGCCATCAAAGTGGGCAGGATGATGCCCAGTTCAACATCGCAGCAATGCGGGCCTTCATAATTGCCCCAGCACACGTGCATCCGCACGCGGTCGGCGGGTACATTACGCAGCGCGTGGTTCAGCGCCTCTACATGGCCACCGATCAGCGTGACATACTCGGCATCGCTGCGGTCTTTATACATCATGTGCCGACCCAGCCCCAAGTCCGGGCTATCAAGTTGCAGATACAATCCAGCCGCTACAATCGCCTCATACTCAGGACGCATCGCCTCGGCCAGCGCCTCCAAATAGGCGCCTTGGCTGGGGTAATATTCATTCGGCTGGAACAGCGCAATCACGCCGGGCGACGCCGCATTCATAAAGCCGCCACCGGGTTTGTGCGCTGCCATCGCCGCCTGCATATGCGCCACGTCGTCCTCAAGCGGAGCCATAGATTTGACTGCGATAGGCCCCACGCATTTGGGGCGGCGATAGGTCGGCGTGCCCCCGCCTTTCGATTGCCGCTCCAGAAAGCTGGGAAACATCTCAAGGTCTTTGGGCGCGCTGCGCGGGCTATCGCCGTCAAAGCCGGTGATCCGGTCTTTGATATAGGTGGCATAGCTGATTTTCGACATCTCGCCGTCGGATACCAAATCGACGCCGCTGGCGACTTGACGGGCGACGGCATCATCGACCGCCGCGCCAATGACGCTTGAAAACTGCGCCGCATCAATCGCCTCGCCGCGTTCTTGCGCGAAAACCAGATCGGTTACTGCAGCAGAGCGCGGCAATGATCCGACATGGGTGGTGAGTATACGGTCGGCCATCAGGCAAATTCCTTTTCATTCATTATCAGCCAATGTTCAATGGTTGCTGCAAAGGCGCTAGACGCTTCGAGTGGCAGCATATGGCCAGCGCCTGCGATCTTTTCAAACTGCGCGCGGGGCGTTTGTGTTGCCCAGTCTTGATGCCAAGCGGGCGGACACAGCGTGTCTTCGCTTCCGCATAGATAGAGCACCGGAACATCAAGAGCCGCAATGGCGGCGCGACGGTCTTCGCGCAGTCGCAGCGCTTCGCTTTGGTGGACAAAAACATCCGCGCCTAAGCCCATCCCCATGTCTCGCAGCAAATCAAGTAACGCGCTATCTTCCCGGTTTTGTGCGGCGAGATAATTGGGTTTCAATTCCTCAACCAACACCCGTTCCAGCCCGGCGCCATTTGTATCGGCGCGAACTTCGGCCTGCTGCACAGGTCGATGCGCAGCGCGTTCGGGCAAATCAGCAGTTGCATTATAGCCTGCCAGCGCTAGCCCCGCGATCCGCTCTGGCGCTTGCACTGCCATTTCCACGGCAACGATAGCGCCCAAAGAGAAGCCGACCGGCAGCAACATGCCGGTGGTCGCCGCCAGCGCGCGTTCGGCCATATCGGCTATGCCGTCATCCTGCGTGAGATCGGCGTCGAGTGCGCCAGAAAGCACGGCCCGCACTTCGGTGGTCCACAGCCGCGCATCGCACATATTGCCTGGCAAAAGAACCGGTGTCGGCGGCATCAGCCAAGCCGTGCCGAGCTGCCCGGCAACAACTCTCCTGCAAACAAACGCTGTTCGGGCGAAAGTTCGGGTCGTTCGATCCGTTCGAGTAACATGGCTACTGCTGCCTCGGTCATCCGCCGCACCGGCTGGCGGATCGTTGTCACTTGATAAGCAAGCCATGTTGCTGGACCAACGCCGTCAAAGCCGACCACCGATAAGTCTTGCGGTACTTCGATGCCGAAGTTGATCCGTGCGCTGTCAATCGCACCAATCGCCATCAGGTCGTTTGCACAAATCAGCGCGTCCATCTTGCGATGAGTCATCCGCATCAATTCTTTCAGCGCAGCATCACCGCTGGCATAATCAAAATTTCCGCGCACAATTAGGCAATCACGACCCAATTGCTGCAATCGACGCCGCGCCGCTTCGACACGCTCCTCGCCCACATAACTATCGGCTGGTCCTGCAATAATGCCAAAGACTTGATGCTCACCCTCGACCAAAGCATCGACCAGCGCATGTTCGCCATTCACCGAATCGCAGCAGACGCTAGCAACAGGAACGCCTTCGCCGATGCGGTTATACAACACTACCGGCACGCCCCGATCCGCAAACGCTGCAAGCTGTTCAGGGTGCAGGCGCGCCGCAACAATTGCGCCATCGACGCGGTAACGCCAGACTTGATCGAGTACTTCGTCAACATCCGATTCGGCAGCAAGTGAGAACAAAAGAACGCGAATGCCCTGCGTAGACAAACGTTGAGTCAATTCGGCCAGAACCTCGGGATAATAAAGGTTCGTTAGGTTCGATATGATGATCGCGACTAGGTTTGACCGCCGCGTAATCAGGCCTTGCGCAATAGCATTGGGATAATAGCTAAGCTCGCGCGCGGCGGCCAAAATCTTCTCGCGTGTGCGCGGCGCAACTGATGCGCCCTGTTTGAAACAACGCGATACGGCAGATTGCGAAACCCCGGCATGCCGCGCAACATCATAGGACGTCGCCCGTCCGCCCGATGTTCCCCGATTGTCGTGCGCTTCAGGCTGCTTCTTTGCGGCCATAGCGGCGGACCCTTATGTCGGCCTGTTCTTTATGCCCTGCAAAACCCTCTATCGCGCACAGACGCGAACAATATTCCCCAATCATCACACTCGCCTCATCGGTTAGCACCCGTTGATAGGTGCAGGTCTTGATGAACTTGCCCACCCAAAGCCCTCCCGTAAAGCGCGCATTTTTACGCGTCGGCAACGTATGGTTCGTGCCGATGACTTTGTCGCCGTAGCTGACATTGGTGCGGTGGCCCAAAAACAGTGCGCCATAATTTGTCATGTTGTGCAGGAAATAATCGGGATCCTTGGTCATGACCTGAACATGCTCGGATGCAATCTCGTCGGCGATCTGGACCATTTCTTCATAGCTGTCGGCAACAATAACCTGACCGTAATCGGCCCATGCTTTTGACGCGATCGGCGCGGTCGGCAGGACGGTGAGCTGTCGCTCGATTTCCGCCATCGTTTCGCGGGCTAGCTTTTCCGAATTGGTCAGCAATATCGCAGGCGAATTGGGGCCATGTTCGGCTTGGCCCAAGAGGTCGGCAGCGCACAGTTCACCGTCGACGGTTTCGTCGGCGATCACCAAGGTTTCAGTGGGGCCAGCGAGCAGATCAATGCCGATGCGCCCGAAAAGCTGGCGTTTGGCCTCGGCGACATAGGCATTGCCCGGGCCAACGATCATATCGACAGCGGCAATGCTTTGCGTGCCAAGCGCCATTGCTGCGACGGCCTGAACACCTCCGACGCAAAGAATTTCGTCCGCCCCCGCCATGTGCATGGCAACGACAATCGCTGGATTGGGCTTGCCTTCAAATGGCGGCGCGACCGAAATCACCCGCTGCACGCCAGCGACCTTTGCCGTCGCCACGCTCATATGCGCAGAGGCGACCAATGGATATTTGCCACCAGGTACATAACATCCGACGCTGTTCACTGGCAGATTTTTGTGGCCTAATATGACGCCGGGCAAAGTCTCGACCTCGACATCTTTCAACGCGTCGCGCTGAATCTGGGCAAAGCCGCGCACTTGCGCTTGGGCAAAGCGAATGTCCTCGATGGTTTGTGGTTCGAGTGCTGCATAAGCCGCATCAATGTCGGCTTGCGAAAGCCTGAAATTGGCGGGGCCCCAATTATCAA
>JAYUOS010000049.1:0-36261 GCA_043760725.1 Sphingomonadales bacterium | reverse complement strand
TTTCGTTCGATCTGATCTATGCCCGTCCGGGCCAGACCATGGCGCAGTGGCAAACCGAGCTGGCCCGCGCGCTGGGATTTGGCACCGGACACCTTTCGCTCTACCAGCTGACGATTGAGCCGGGGACGAAGTTTGCGACCATGGTTCGGCAAGGCGATTTCACCCCGTTAGACGACGATGCCGCCGCCGATCTGTTCACTCTCACCCGCGAGATGACCGCATCGGCCGGAATCCCGGCCTATGAAATCAGCAACCACGCCCGCGCAGGCGAAGAGGGCCGCCACAACCTGACCTATTGGCGCTATCAGGATTATGTCGGCATCGGCCCCGGCGCGCATGGAAGGCGCGGCGGCATGGCAACAACACGACATAGAAAGCCGGAGAATTTTTTGAACGCGGTTGCCCGCAACAGAAATGGTCAGCAGATTGAGGATAAACTCGACGCGCCAACGCAAGCGATGGAGGCGTTGCTGATGGGGCTTCGTTTGAGAGAGGGTGTGGATATCTCTGCACTAAGCGACCGGCTTGCAATCGACTCCGGCGATATGATCGATTTCGAGGCTGTGGACAAATTGAGTGCACTTGGCTTTATCAACAGGGTCGATAGCCACATTTCGGTCACGCTCGATGGCTTCCCATTGCTCGACGCGATCCTACCGCAGATAGTTGCGATTGAGCCTACGCCCGACGCCTGATAGCATCGCCCCATGGCAGATGCGTTGATCCCTGAATATCGATCCTACCTTGCGAACAATCGCAGGCGTTCGATGCATAGCGTACGTGCCTATGTGGCAACGGCGGAAAGGTTGACTGCGTTTTTGTCCGAACATTTGGGCGGCGCAATTGACCGACCGGTTTTGGCCAAACTCACCGCTGCCGATCTGCGGGCTTTTCTTGCATACCGGCGCGGAGATGGCCTGACCAATCGTTCGACCGCACGCGAACTATCGGCGATCCGCAATTTCCTGCGCTTTGCGCTCGGCGAAGATGCCGCAATCCCGCTGCTAAAAGGCCCGCGTGTTCCGCGCAGCATGCCGCGCCCGATTGATCCAGAGGCTGTGCTCGCGCTTGCCGGAGACGCCGCCGATAGCGCGAGAGACAGCTGGGTCGGCGCACGCGATTGGGCGGTGCTGTTGCTGCTCTATGGCTGCGGCCTGCGCGTCAGCGAAGCGACCGGGCTGACGGGCGATGTGTTGCCGCTGGGCGAGACGTTGCGCGTTACGGGCAAGCGTAACAAGATGCGACAAGTGCCGTTACTAGCGAACGTGCGCGAGGCGATTGAAGGCTATTTGGAGCTTTGCCCATACCCGCCAGCCAAAGGCGAGCCGCTGTTTCGCGGCAGTCGCGGTGGGGCATTATCCCCCGCGCTCATCCGCCGAGCCGTGCAGGGTGCGCGCAAGCGATTGGGGTTGCCCGAAAAGACCACGCCGCACGCCCTGCGCCACAGCTTTGCGACCCATTTGCTGGCGGGTGGCGCGGATTTGCGATCTTTGCAAGAACTGCTCGGCCATGCTAGCCTGTCGTCGACGCAAATTTACACCGCTGTCGATACCGCTATGCTTTTGGATGAATATCAGAATGCGCATCCGCGGGCGTGATGACGGCGGGGGCGGGTTTCCACCGCCACAGCCGCCAGAAATAGCCCAAAATGATCGCCGCCATAATGAACGTCGAAAGCGGTCCGATGATCCGTTCAACATCGTCAAACTGCGAGCCAAGGAAATAGCCTGCCCCTGCCAACGCCGCGCTCCAGCCCGCGGTGCCAATGGTTGAGAAAACAAGGAACTGCCGGTGCGACATGCCGAACAATCCGGCGGGGATCGAGATCAGCGAGCGGAATGTTGGCAGCATCCGTGCCACCAGAACAATGACCGCGCCGTGACGGCGGAACAACGCGTCGCCGCGTTCAATCTCTTGCCAATCCAGCGTCAGCCAGCGACCATATTTTTCGACAATCCGCCGCAGCTGCAGCTCGCCGACTTTCATCGCCAGCCAGAACCACAGCCAGTTACCGACCATCGCGCCAGCCGTGCCGCTAGCCACTACCCCTGCAAAATTCATATTTCCCCGCGCAGCCGATACACCCGCCACCGTCATAATCACCTCTGATGGGATTGGCGGAAACACGGTTTCGAGCAGCATCAGGAACGCCACGCCCCAATAGCCGGTCGCATCGACCAGATGGATTATCCAATCATCCATTTTGGTTTAGCCTGCCAACCTCCGCCCGATGGCATCCCAAATTTTGCCCGGCGTATCGGTGCCGTTAAACTTGTCGATAGCGACAATGCCCGTTGGAGACGTCACGTTAATCTCGGTCAGCCACTGCCCGCCAATCACGTCGATACCCACAAAGATCAGGCCGAGTTCTCTCAACCTTGGCCCCATTGCAGCACAGATTTCTTGTTCCTTTGCCGTCAGATCGGTCGCCTCGGCGCTGCCACCAACGGCCAAATTCGACCGAAATTCACCCTCGCCAGGGCGGCGGTTGATCGCGCCTGTGACTTCGCCATCGATCATCACGATGCGCTTATCGCCCTTGGCCACATCGGGAAGGAACGGCTGCACCATATGCGGCTCTGGCCAGGTCTGATTAAACACCTCCAGCAACGCGCCGAGATTGTCGCCCTCGGCAGGCACGCGGAAAATCGCTTTGCCGCCATTGCCGTGCAGCGGTTTGATAACGACCGCACCGTGTTCGCGCTGAAATTCGCGGATTTCATCTTGGCTGCGGGTAATCAACGTCGGCGGCATAAAGCGTCGATAATCGAGCACCATCACCTTTTCAGGCGCATTGCGCACGCTGACAGGGTTATTGACCACCAACGTCTCGGCCTCAATCCGTTCGAGCAAATGCGTGCCAGTGATATAGCCGACATGAAATGGCGGGTCTTGCCGCATCAGTACCACGTCGATGTCGGTGCCCAGATCAATCCGCTTCGCCTCGCCAAATCGGTAATGCGCGCCCTCTACCCGCTGCAAATCATGCACCGGGTGTGCGATTGCGGTCAGCCGGTCATTCGCGTCCAGATTGAGCGTTCCAACATCATAGTGCCAGATGTCATAGCCACGCGTCTGCGCCGACAGCATCAAGGCAAAGCTACTGTCGCCATGGATATTGACACCGTCCATCGGGTCCATTTGCACTGCAACACGCACACTCATCGACTGCTCTTTTCTTCAACCATGCCAGACATTCACCAGATGGTGCGGCAATTGCCACGGCGCAACCAATATCACATCGATGCGCACATTTTCAGCACCCTTGGCGTAGCGCGGATAGAGCAAGTCTGCGGCGGCGGCAACGCGGCGTAAGCGGGGATGGTCGATTGCGAGCGACAAGTCCGCGTCTTTGCGCCGCGTTTTGACTTCGATAAACGCCAAAGTCTTGCCGCGCCGCGCGATCAAATCCACCTCGCCGCGCGGGGTTTTGACGCGTTCGCCGACGATATGCCAGCCTTGTAATCGCAACCACCACGCCGCGATAGTTTCGCCGCGACGCCCCCGTTTTTCAGCGTTTTCGCGGCGGCCGTTCATTGACCGGATTTAATCGCACTGGACTTGATTACGGTGGCCCGCGCATAAACATCGCTGCGATCCAACCCGAACCGTTTGGCGATCTGTCCGGCAGCTTTGGACACAGGCAAAGTCTCCAGCGCCTCGCGGAGTGCCGCATCAACATCGCCGGTCTCGGCGGGCTTTTCCGCAGGCGGGCCAATGACGACGACGATTTCGCCCTTTGGCTCCTCGTCCGCATAACGCGCAGCAAGGTCGACTAAGCCACCGCAGACGACCTCTTCATACCTTTTGGTCAACTCGCGCGCGACCGCCGCGTCACGGTTTCCCAACACATCGGCCATAGCCGCAAGCGACGCCCCCAGCCGTGGACCGCTTTCGTAAAACACCAACGTTGATTTTACATCGCCCAATTCGGCCAAAACATCGGCGCGGGCTTTGGCTTTTGACGGCAGAAAACCGGCGAACAAAAATCGGTCGGTTGGCAGGCCGCTAATCGACAACGCTGCTATCGCAGCACTTGGCCCCGGGGCAGTGTAAACCGCAATTCCAGCCTCCCTTGCGGCGCGCACCAATTTATAACCAGGGTCCGAAATCAGCGGAGTTCCGGCATCAGAGACCAGCACAACAACACCGTTTTGTGCAGCTGCCAAAAGGTCCTCACGGTCCCTCTCGCTGCTATGATCATGATACGGTCGCATCCGTTTTTTCAGGCCGATATGGTTCAGCAATTTGCCAGTTACGCGACTGTCTTCAACAGCAACAATGTCGGCGGCGCGGAACAGAGCAATCGCCCTTTGTGACAAATCTGCCAGATTGCCGATGGGGGTCGCGACAATGTAAAGCCCCGAATCGATTGCATTCGTCGCCCTATCGGGGTCTGATGCGGCAAAATCATGAGGGGTCGAGGACATGAGTATAGCCATTGCAGCAACCGCCGGTATGCCGCAAGCACCGACATCAGTACAAAAATCACCATTGGCACGGTTCTTTGCGCTGATGATGCTGATGTTCCTTGCCGCCTGTTCGTCGGTAGTCCCCAGGGGCGGGCAAATGCCCGACAAAGGTCCGCCGCCGGTGGAATCACCCGATCCTGGCAATGTAGTGCTCGGCGACAATGACCGGCACCGTGTCGCGTTGTTGCTGCCTTTGACTGGGTCCGATGCAGAGGTTGGCCAATCGATTGCCAACGCGACGACGTTGGCATTGCTTGATACACGCAACGTTTCCATCCGCATGACCAGTTATGACACTGCGCTCGGTGTTGATGCCGCTGTCCGCAAAGCGGTCGCAGACGGCAACAGGCTGATCCTTGGCCCATTGCGCAGCGATGATGTCGTCGCGGTTGCCAATGTCGCAGGCCCCGCCAAAGTCCCGGTCATCAGCTTCTCCAACGATATCGGGGCGGCGGGGCGCAACGTGTTCCTGATGGGGCATTTGCCCAACCAGTCCATCGACCGCGTCGTCAAATATGCCTTTGCTATGGGCCAAACCAAATTTGGGGGGATCGTATCCAAAGATGTGTATGGCCAGCGCGCCTTGTCCAACATCACCAACTCGGTCCGCGCCGCCGGTGGAACGTTGGTTTCCATCCAGGAAAGCGACGGTTCCGCAGCCTCGATTGAAGCGGCCACGAAGAAATTGGCAGCGGCGGGCGCAGTGGATGCTGTGCTGATTGCCGACAGTGGCCGCGTCGCTATCGCCACGGTCCCTGCGCTGCGCAAAAACGGTGTTAAGGCAGCCAAGATTTTGGGTACCGACCGCTGGAATGTCGACGGCTCGCTTTCGACGAGTGTGACGATGCGCGGCGCATGGTTTGCCTCTGTGCCGGATGCAACTTACCGGCAATATGCCGAGAAGTACCGTGTCCGTTTCGCCAAGGCACCGATGCGAATTTCCAGTCTTGGCTATGACTCAGTGTTGCTGGTTGCACGCGTCGCGCAGAACTGGAAAATTGGCACAGCCTTTCCGGTGGCCCGCCTAACCGATGCAGACGGTTTCAGCGGCATCGACGGAGCTTTCCGCTTCTTCGCCAATGGCCAGTCCGAACGGATGCTAGAAGTGCTTGAGGTGCAAGCGGGCAAATACGCCACGCTGGACGCGGCGCCGAAAAGCTTCCTCGCCAAATAGTGCCGCTGGAAAAAGCAAAGGCGTTGATGCAAGAGGCGCTGGCGCTTGCGCGGGCAGCCGCAGAGGCCGGTGAAGTCCCGGTCGGTGCGTTAGTCGTCAAGGACGGCCAGATCATCGGTCGCGGAGCCAACCGCCCCGTCGGCACGCACGACCCAACAGCGCATGCCGAAATCATCGCGCTGCGAGAGGCTGCTGCGTTCCTTGGCAGCGACCGGCTAACCGGATGCGACCTATGGGTAACTCTAGAACCCTGCGCAATGTGCGCCGGCGCCATCGCCCATGCCCGCATCGCGCGATTATACTATGGCGCAAGCGACCCCAAAGGTGGCGCTGTGGAGCATGGGCCAAAGCTGTTTGCGCAACCCACAGTGCATCACCGGCCAGAGGTTTATGGGGGGATCTGCGAGGATGAAGCGGCGGGTTTGCTGAAGGCGTTTTTTGAAGCGCGGCGCTGATTAAATATGGACGCAGCCGGAGGAGTGAATGAAATGCTGAGATTGGCATGGAATGTGGCCAAGACTCTACTATCTTTCCATATACTTCAATTTTGCGGGGCTTCAGTCGCCCAAGCTTGTAGAATTCATGCCGATATGGAAGTTGAAGACATAAAACAGGCTGACATTGTCTTTCGTGGTGATTTGATAAAATACGAACTGGTTTCAACCGGTCGCCCCAACTCGCTAGACGAATATGGCCTATTGACAGTGCGAGTTACCAAGGTCCTGAAAGGCAAGGCTGCGGGCGATGTCCAATTCTATTGATGGAACTCCACTTTTGGCGTGCCTAAAACTATTGATAAAGCCGGTCCTATCATCGTCGCTGGCATCCGCGCCGACGGCAAACGCTTACCTTTGCGTGGTCCAAGCGCGACCAGCTTCCCTTCACAACGCCCAGATTTACTGCAAATTTTGCAAGCACCCTGTTCGAGCGCGTTTATTCTGGATTATTCGCCCAAAGAAGAAGAGCTTATCGAAGGCATATTGGCAGGAGGTTCAGGTAAACAATATAAGACTTATGTTGCCGAACAATGGAAAAAAAAGAGCGCAATTGAAGCAGAGAAATTGAAAAATCAGTTTGCAAAAGAACATGAATTAAGTTCCGCCGGGTCAGCAGATCAGGGATTCAGCACCCCCGGATTAGCGGCTGAACAGGCACAGGCGGTTGCGAATGCTGAGATTGAATCTGAAAAATCTGATGCATCAAAAACAAAAGCTGCAGACGAAGATCGTAGCAAAGACTTAGCCCTAGGCGCAGGAATTTTCTTGATCGCCGCAATCGGCGGGTTCAGTCTTTGGCGACGTCGTCAATCAAATCGCGGCGTGGTGAAATTATAAGCCCAGCTATCGCCGTATTCTCAATCTCAAGCCGCCTCCAACAACGGAATGGCATCAAGCGCATCGCCCAATTCCTTCTCCGCCAGTTGAAGATCAAACCGCTTTTGCAGGTTGAGCCAGATTTCGGGGCCATTGCCGCACATCTTGCCAAGGCGCAGAGCCATTTGCGCGGTAACCGGCTGTTTTTCGTTCAATATATCGTAGAGAGTCTGCCGCGAAATACCGAGCAAACGCGCAATTTCGGTCTTTGGACGGGCCAGTGCCGGAAGCACATCTTCGCGCAGGACTTCACCGGGATGGATGGGACGGATGGCCCATAAACGTTTTTTGGTCATCAGTGATAATCCTCCAAATCTACTTCGATGGCATCGTCGCCATCCCAGCCTAATGTAATCCGCCAATTGCCCGACGCGTCCACAGCAAACCTACCCTTATCCTTACCTTTCAATCCGTGAAACCGCAGGCCCGGACTGTTCATTTGGTCTGGCTCGGTAGCGGTATCCAGCTCGGTCAGGATGCGTTCGACGCGCCTGATATTTGGCACGCTCAGCTTCGACGCATCGCCCTGCTCGATTAATCGGCGCAAGGCTTTGCTTCGGAACGAGCGGATCATATGTGTATAGTACTACCTGACATACAATTTGTCAAGCACTGGCTTACATGCTTGCGCCTATGGCAAATGCTTCCCGAAAAACTTTAGCGTCCGGTCCCATGACAGTTCTGCCGCCGCTTTGTCGTATCTCGGTGTCGTGTCATTGTGAAAACCGTGCTGCGTGCCGGGGTAGAAGTATGTGGCATATTGCTTTTTGTGCTTGATCAAAGCTGCCTGATAATCGCGCCACACTCCGTTGATGCGCTCGTCATTTTCGGCGTAGTGGATCAGCAATGGTGCTTTGATTGAGGGCACTTCGTCCGCCTTTGGCTGGCGGCCGTAATAGGGGACTGATGCCGCCAATTCGGGGCATGCCACGGCGAGCGCGTTACAGATACCGCCGCCATAGCAAAATCCGACTGCGCCGACTTTGCCGGTAGACAGTGTGTGCATACGCAGGAAATCGAACGAAGCGACAAAATCCTCGAACAGCTTTTTGGGGTCAAGCGCCGCTTGCAGCTCGCGCCCTTTGTCATCGCTGCCCGGATAGCCGCCCACCGAGGTGAGGCCGTCGGGCGCAAAGGCCAGATAGCCTGATTTGGCCAGCCGCCGTGCGACATCTTCGATATACGGATTGAGCCCGCGATTTTCGTGGATCACTAGCACAGCGGGGATTTTGCCTTTGGCCTTTGCGGGCCGCGTGAGCAGACCTGAAATCGCACCGTTACCTCTAGGGCTGGGTACGCTGGGCCGTTCAGTGATAATCAATGGATCGTCAGCCGCAACCTGTGCCGCCAAAGCATAATCGGGCCGCAACTGGTCAAAGATCATCGCGCCAGTGATGCCAGCTGCAGCGAATTTTCCAGCCTGCGAAATAAACTCCCGCTTGCTGACTTTGCCGTGGACATAGCCATCGAAAATTTCGAGGATCGCTGGGTGGAAATCTGCGGCTGTTTTGCGGGCCTCCGCCATTAATGCACAAACCGCGCGACAACATCCCGATAAGACCGGCTAACCTTTACCTGCGCACCGGATTCCAGCACCAAAAAGCACTCGCCATTGGTGTGTGGCTTTACCTGTCGCACCAGATCAAGGTTGACGATCTTTGACCGGTGCACGCGTTGGAATGTGCGCGGGTCGAGGCGTTTTTCCAGATCCTTCATCGTCTTGCGCAGGATCAAAGAGGTCTCGGCGGTGATGATACACATATAGTCACCCGCCGCTTCGATCCGTTCAATCGTATCGACATCGACGCGGAAAATCTGGCCGCGATCTTTGACGTTGATCAGCTTTTCAAAGCGGCTCGTTGCCATCTCTTCGTCGGGCGGCGGCATATTGCCTACCGCGTCGGGCGCGACTTCGTTTATGACGGTCCGCAGCCGCTCAACCTCGTCCGCCGTCCGCCGGTCAGCAAGGCGGGATCTTACCCGGTCCATTGTGTCGGCCAACCGGTCCTGCTCGACGGGCTTCATCAGATAATCAACCGCCTGCGCCTCAAACGCTTTGATCGCGTGGTCGCCATAGGCCGTCACAAAAACAAACAGCGGCGGATCGATATCCATCACACCCTGCACCACCGAAAACCCGTCAAAGCCGGGCATCTGGATATCCAGAAACACCAGATCGGGTTTCAACGTCTTAATCTTGCGGATCGCCTCGCGCCCGTTCAGGCAGGTGGCGACGATTTCCACATCCTCAAAATGCGAAAGCCGCATTTCCATGCCTTGTGTGGCCAGTTTTTCGTCGTCGACTAATATGGTGCGGATGCTCATGCGTTCACTACTCCTGATGGGCTGACTGCGCTCCGTGTGACCGGTGCCGCAATCGCCACTGTGTCGCCCCCGCTTCGTTTCGTCTGATATGGAAACTCTATCACAACCTCAAACCCGCCGCCACTACGGGCATAATGATCAAAGCGTTGATCTTCGCCATAGGCTTGCAGCAATCGCTCCCGCGTATTCGCCATACCAACGCCCGTCGATAACATGGGATCAGGCACAGTCGCTTGCAACCCCGGGCCGCTATCCGATACGATAACGCGAAGCCGATCCCCGGCACGTTGAGCGATGATCGAGATATCAGCGCCATCCTCTTGCGGCGTCACCGCATATTTGATCGCGTTTTCCACCAAAGGCTGCAGCATCAATGATGGAACCAGCGCATCGATGATGTCGTCATCAATGCTAAACTCCACACGCAACCGCTCTTCAAAGCGCATTTTTTCGATGTCCATATAGGCCTTTAGCGTGTCAATCTCTTGCGCCAGCGTCACCTTCCCCTCCGCCTCGTTAATCAGAGTAAAGCGCAGGAATGACGACAGCCGCGACAGCATCGCATTGGCTTGGTCAGTGTGTTTCAACATCACCAGCGTCGAAATGCTGTTCAGCGTGTTAAACAGGAAATGCGGGTTCAGCTGATAGCGCAGCATATTCAACTGCGCGCTCGTCGCGGCCGCCTCCAACCGGATCAGCTGATCGGCCTGTTCCTCGGCCCGCACGAAATAGTTGATCGCATAATACAACGCGCTCCACCCGCCAAGCAGCAACCCGTCGCGGAACAGGGCCGTCACCATCAACTGCGCAAACGCAGTTTCGTTGGCCCCTTCGCGGATCGTTTGCAGCACCCAGGTGTCGATATAGGCATACAGCAACGTCGCGCTGATCACAGCGGCGGTGGTCGTACCCCATGTCACCAAAGGCCGCTGGTTAATCACATAACGGAACACAACAGACATCAGCAGCGAAATCGAAAACCCCGTCAGCGTCGAAATCAACACCTCAAACAAAAGGCTAAGCGGTTGATTATTAGCGATAACGGTGACCGAGTAGAGCGCAGTCACACCCGCCCAGCCCGCAGCATGCAGGTTCCAGAACGCGCGGCTCTTGTTCGAAAAAAAGGGCTGTTCGCCAAGATCAAGGACGGCCATAAATTTTAGCGTAGCCGTATTTGCGCCGCGCTTGAAGCCCTTGTTTCAAACGACTGGGCGCGATAGCATGGTAATCAACAATAGATGCCGGTAACAAGACACGCAGGAGATCAGGCGATGACAGACGCGCACGACGAACGGGCAAGCTTCACCGATATGTCGGAAAGTACGCAAGCCGACTGGGCGATCATCATGACCGAACAAGTGCCTTTCGCCAAAAGCGGCGGAGCGCGCGTGCTCGAACATTTGATGCTGCTCAAGGACGATTATGCCGGATTTCCGGTCGATCGGCTGACGCATTGTTTGCAAACCGCAACGCGCGCGCACCGCGATGGCCGGGCCGAGGATTATGTCGTCATGTCGTTGATCCACGATATCGGCGACACGCTGGGCGCGTATAACCACCCCGATATTGCGGCGGCAATCATCCAGCCATTCGTTTCCGAAGAACTCCACTGGATCGTCAAGCATCACGGCATTTTTCAGGGCGTGAACTTCTTCCACCACCTCGGCCTAGACCGCGACATGCGCGAGCAGTTCCGCGGGGAGCCGCATTTCGCCGCGACCGAGGAGTTCATCGCCAAATATGACTGCCCCGCCTTTGATCCGGAGTATGACTCACTGCCGCTGGAGTTTTTTGAACCGATGGTGATGCGGTTGTTCGAAAAGCCGGTGAATAGTATTTATAAGAGGGTGTTGGGGTAGGTTACTAGGAGCCGTTTGGTGCTGCGGTATTTGCGGGTTGTTGCAGTTTTCGCCGAAATCAGCAGCTTTGAGCCAGACTTACCAACTGATCGTGTACTGTGCCGAACTGAGCGCAGCCAGCTACGATACGGGCGCTGCCATTGGAATGCTGCTTGCAGAATTTCTCGCGACGCTTAGGCGACTTATCGATTTTGGCGTACCCGGCCTGCGGTTGACGACCCTCGCTTTTTTCGATGACAGTCATGAATGCATCGACTAGGGCCTGACCGGCAAGGATTTCAAAGTTTATAGTTGGAACGGTGAATGCTGCAACGCACCACGTTTCCGTCGACTCGACCGCAGGCGCGAGCAAATGTCTGGCAACGTCAGCCGACGTCATATCTTGAAATTGACTAGCATTTTCGAGGATGCAGCGGACTGCGCTCGCGCGCTGATCGGGAGTCTGAGGATTATTCAAAATAATCCCATAGTTATCTGAAACAAATTTTGCGAAGGCAGCGTCGCCCAAGATATCGCTGTCTATCTGGATAAGAAGACAATCGAATGGCTCGGTTGCAAGGCTGCCCCCGAATAGTCCGCCACCGAAATAGCTTTGAATACGGGTAGCTGGAGGATTCTTTTTCAGCCACAGCAATACGTTGCCCCAACCAGCTTCTGGTTGGGTTCGATCCATTTGTGGTTGCAGAGCTTTGAATTCGGTTCGCACGCCAGCTTCGCCTAAGGAATGACCGAAAAAAGACGCGATTGCGTGATAGTCAGATGGACCTTCACAAATCACCCCAATCCGCATCACAGGCCCATTGCGCCTGGAATCTCGCCGTCAAGCCAAACCTGCGAGAGATTGCGCCCATTCATGGCGAGTTGCCACTCTTCTTTTGATTTGCCTTCAGGCGGGAGAAGGCGTTCGGCAGTTGTGCGACCCTTCATATTTCTACTTACAACAAAAACACGCTGGTTGTTATCGAATATGTCAAACGCATCGAGAGCAGTTGGATTATGACTAGTTAAAAATACTTGACGAACACCGAAATTTGTTTCGTTAGTTGCTGTCTGATCTGTAATTTTTATTATCTGCTCAACTAATGCACGGGTTAATTTTGGATTTAATCCGCTATCAACATTATCAAGCGCAAAAATTTTCGGCGCTTGCGGATGTGACAAGACTATTGCAGCAAACAATAGAAAAAGCGTGCCTTCACTACTGTCGTAAACAGACAACCTATTACGGGTTGTATGCATATATTTGTCAACAAAATATACAAATTCTGCGCTGCGATCCGCAATGTCTCTTGAAGTCAACGCGGTAGCGCCTCGATGAGTTCCAAATCTCGAGGCCCAACCGGGAAGCCAAACAAGCTCTGTGCAACTGTTTATGATGTCCCAGTGCAATTTTCCAATTTCATCTTGCTGATTGATCGGGTTTCTATGGAATCGCCAAGCAGTCAAAAATGTAGACACAGCTTCCGCCAAGCCTTCGCCATGCAAGCCGATCGGGGGGGCGTCAACCCGACCACTCTGCCGCCCTCTGAGGAAATCAGTTTGCGGGCTGTAGATAGCAAATCTGGCAAATTCCGTGAAAGCATCCGACACTTTGTTCGGAATGTCGTATGTTGTTTTAATTTGGTCCCAAATTCCCCTATTTCGATCAAGGCGATCTGGATGTTTAAGACCAACTGCTCTTGCTCCTGCACCACTTCGTCCGAATACTGTGCGTCCATCACACTTAGATGACTCTGAAAAGAACCTTAGCAATGGATCGTTTCCGCTGCTTTGCAGCACTGCCTTATAGGAAACTTCGCCAGCAAACTTCGCTTCCAGTTCTAGCGTCTTTGGCAGCTCTTCGTTCTTAAAAGATGATTTCATCAGCGTTGGAGGCGTGATTCGAAGACCCTTCGCTCCAATATCAGAGTCGCCCAATCCACGGTCGAGACAGGCTGCCGCAAGGCCAATTGCCTCTAATATATTTGACTTTCCGGCACCATTCCCGCCGATGAACAAGTTAACCCTACCCAACTTAAGGTGGGCTTCGCGGACCGTTTTGAAACGGGATATTTTTAGTTCTTCAAGCACGTTGAACGCTCTCTTAGGTAAATTAGCCTAGGATGCAATTGATTTGGACTGCCAGAATTACACTGACGATGCTTTTACCACCTCAAACCGCCACCGCCCCTCCAGTCGTCGCCTTTGCCGCATCACGCAATACGCGTGCTGCCCAAGCATTTAAACTTTGCCCTTTCAGCTTGGCGGCAAGCGCCGCTTGAGCGTGGACTTCTGGATCGACGCGGAACATCAGCTTGCCGGAATATGGTTTTTCCGGCGCTTTTCCGATTTTGGCGCAGGTTTCGATATAATCGTCCACGGCCTCTTTGAATGCGGCGATCAAGTCTTCGACGGTCTCGGCGTGAAAGCCGATACCGTCGTTAATCCCGGCCAGCCGCCCAAAGAAAATGCGATCATCGGCGTCAAATTCGATTTTGGCTGTGTAGCCATTATAGCTCAAAATATCGCTCATGGTTTTACTCCTAACCGGATCAAATATGCCTTTGCGGCACGGACTTGGTATTGCTTGGCCTCTTTGGCAGGATGTGGGCGATGGAAGGCTTCCATCATGCCATCCATTTCAAACCGCACTCGCGACCCGTTGCCTTCAATTACGCGGCAACCCACAGCGATCAGCAAACACCGATTTAAGCGTCTTGGCCTGTTTGCTGTTCATGCTAGCATATTACGCTATCGTAGCAAATTTGCAAGCATTTTCTGCTAGCGAACTGCGCAACGGTGTTACGCGCAAAGGATGTTTGACATTCAGCATATGTTCTGCTATTGTTCTAAATAACTGCTCTTTGATATCGTCCGCTCTCCCTTCCCAAAATTCCACCGCACAATTGCGCCTCTTAAGGCAACAAAAGATACACTTTAGCCCCCCTCTATGGGTATCCTTTGTATCCTTAAGCCTCTTTCACCAGCCTTCACTTTCGCTTTAGGCCAAAGCGGACAAGCCCGCGCAAGCGTTCCGACATCGTTTATGGTGAGACTTTAGTGTGACTTTCCAATTCGGATCGCTGTGAGAAACGCCGTGGCACTGGGATAGAAACATCCGCGTTTCACTGTAAAGTTGTGAGGGTTTTTGCCGTTTTTTGGCGGTGCAGTGCCGGATTATCCAGCCCAAAAAGAAAGGGCCGCTCCCTAAAGAACGGCCCAGTTAAGGCAAAATGCCTGTTAGGGAGGAAAGCGTGTCCCAAATGAAAGACACACTCTTTTTCTAGATTAAGATGGTTAACAGGTGATTAAGTGCTTCTGCCCGTCAGCACGCGCCTGAACGCCGCCCCTCGACGGAAAACGAAAATGGTGAATTGTTGCGGATGCCTTGCGATTGGATCTGCACCAACCGCCCGCTTTCCTTGCGGATCGTGGTCAGCCCTTGGCCCGCGCCTTTGCAACTATAGCTGATCGTCACCGTATTGGCAGTCGATTCCACAGTTTGATGCGTGCAGCTGGTCGCTCCATGCTGAATTTGCGCCAGCATGCGTGGATCGCTGATACACATCTCGCTTGCCGCTGCAGCAGAGCTTCCGCTGCCAACCGCACGCAGCTGCCACAGCCCGCGTTCAAGCGTTTGCAGTAAGCTTGCGCCGTCCTGCGCCGCCACGCTTTGCGCTGCCGAGCTGATGCCCAGCGACAGAAATCCTGCAACAACCAGTTTGATATTACGCGTAATCATGATGCAATTGTTCCGTCGTTCACCTGTTTCAACCGGCGCGACCCGAATATTTTTCTGCCTATTAGCAGATTTCGTCATAATGTGCACGATAGAATGTGCTTCATGAACGATGAATGACCAAAGCGTGGTTAATCGACGAATTTTTACGGCGTGAAATGGCGCAGATCAGTTGGCCAGACTGACCAAACTGATTGGGAATGTGCGCGAACAAAATTCGCAATTCACGACGATATCGCCGCTATCATCCGCCATCTCCGCGCGCTCATCCGCCGGAAAACTTGCCATGACCGACCGTATATGATGCGGATCACAGCGGCAGCCCTTGGTCATATGGCTGCTGATTTCGATGCGGACCTGATCTTCTTCGTGAAACAACCGCCAGACAATGTCTTCCAGCGCCAGCATAGGATCGGCAAGCTCCGCAGGCGACAGCGTTTCCGCCAAGATCCGTACATGCTCCCATTCCGGATGATCGGCGCGGACATGCAGCCGCTCCCGCCCTTCCTCACCATCGGGCAGATGCTGGATCAGGACACCGGCGGCAAGACATCTCGAGCCTTTGGGCCCCGCAACATGATCCACCGCGACGCGGATAAATGTTGGGATTTGTTCGGATTGCGCAAAGTAACTGGTCGTCGCTTCGCACAGGCTATCGCCCTCCAGCGGGACGATCCCCTGATAGCGACCGCCCCCCTCCTCAGCGGGCTTTTCGCGGTCAAAGGTGATCGCCAAATAGCCTTTGCCGAACAGCCCAAAGAGCGTTGCGTTAGGCGGCAATTCGGAAAGGCGCGCCGCATCAAACTGCGCATATCCCCGCAAAGCGCCGTTTTTATAGTCACACACCAGCATCGAAATCGCGCCGTTTTCGGTCTGCGCTTGCAACGTCAATTGCCCCTCGGCATCTTTAAGCGTTGCGCCCAGCAAAGACGTCAGCACCAACGCCTCGGCCAACGTCCTCTCCACCACCGGCGGGTAAGCATGCGCCGACAGGATGTCGTTCAACACCGTGTCCAGCCGCACCACACGCCCGCGCGCATGCATATCGGGAATCGAAAAACGTAACGGCTGGTCGGAAAAGGTCAGTGGCTGGTCGGCCATCACAATAGCCCAAAGCACCAAAGCAATATGGATTTCTGAGCATGCAGCCGGTTTTCCGCCTCATCCCAGATTACGGATTGCGGGCCATCGAGCACCGCATCGGTTGCTTCCTCGCCGCGATGCGCGGGCAGGCAATGGAGGAACTTCGCAGTCGGCTTGGCCAGCGCCATCAACCGTTCATCGACCTGATAGGGCATCATCGCGGCAATCTTGTTGTGCGCATGGTCCTGCCCCATCGACACCCAGGTATCGGTGACGATCACGTCTGCGCCCGCTGCTGCCGCGGCGGCGTCGCGGGTAACGGTGATGGTCGCGCCATTGGCACGAGCAGCGTCTATAAAGGTAGCGTCGCTGTCATAGCCCTGCGGCACGCCAATACGGACGTTGAACTTCATCAGTCCAGCCGCCTCTACCAACGAATTCAGCACGTTATTGCCATCACCCAGCCACGCGATCTCAAGCCCCGGCAAAGCCTGACCGTGTTCGATCAACGTCAACAGATCAGCGACAATCTGGCACGGATGCGACAGATCGGTCAGGCCGTTGATCACAGGAACGCTGCTATGCGCCGCCAGCTCCTGAATCTTGGCATGATCGTCAGTGCGGATCATGATCGCGTCGACATAGCGCGACAATACGCGTGCGGTATCAGCGATGCTCTCTCCGCGCCCCAGCTGCATCTGACCAGACGCCATGAACATGCTGTCCCCGCCCAACTGCTTGATCGCCATTTCGAACGATGCGCGGGTGCGGGTGGAGTTCTTTTCAAAGATCATGCCCAGCGTGTGGCCAGCAAGCGGAGCGTCGCTGTCAGCTTTGCCCTTCGGAAAACCCGCACGCGCCGCCTTACGATCAATCGCATCGTTTATCATCGCCGCAATCGCATCGCCCCCCGCATCAGCAAGGTTCAAAAAATGCCGCGTCATGCCGCAGGCTTCACATAGTCCGCTGCACCAGCCGACAGTTTTTCCATAAAGGTTGCGATATGGCTGTCATCGATGTTCAACGGCGGCAGGACGCGGAACGTATTGTCACCCGCTGCCACAATTAACAGTCCATGATGATCGCGCATGTGCGCCACAAACGCCCGCGCCTCGTGCGTCATCATCACGCCGAGCATCAATCCTTTGCCGCGCACGCCGATGAACAGGTCGGGATAATTACCGATGAATTGTTCCAACGCAGCGCGCAGCTTGTCGCCGGTGCTGCGGACTTGAGCCAAAAACTCGTCATTGGCGACCACGTCCCAAACGGCATTGCCTGCCGCCATCGCAAACGGATTGCCGCCATAGGTAGATCCATGCGTGCCAACGGTCATGCCGCGCGCGGCCTTTTCAGTGGCGAGACATGCGCCCATCGGGAAGCCGCCGCCGATGCCCTTCGCCGATGCCATAATATCGGGCGTGATGCCGTAATGTTCGTGCGCATAGAGCGCGCCGGTGCGAGCAACACCGCATTGCACTTCGTCGAGAACGAGCATCAAATCATGCTCGTCACACAACGCACGCAAGCCCTTCATGAACGCGTCGGATGCTGGACGCACGCCGCCTTCACCCTGAATCGGTTCGACAAGGAAGCCCGCGGTATTTGGCCCCATCGCTGCTTTGGCACCATCCAAATCGTCAAAATCGACATATTTGAATCCGGGTAGCAACGGCGCAAAACCCTTGTGCATCTTTTCCTGATTGCTCGCCGAAATCGTCGCCATCGTCCGGCCATGGAAAGCGTTTTTGAAAGTGATCAGTTCAAATTTATGGTCGTGCCCGACCGACTGATGATAGGCGCGCGCCGTCTTAATCGCGCACTCGACCGCCTCAGCGCCGGAATTGGTGAAGAAGACAGTATCGGCAAATGTCGTGTCGACCAGCCGCTGCGCAAACGCCTCACCCTGCGGGCTGCCATACAGGTTCGACACGTGCATCAACGTCGCGGCCTGATCTTGAATGGCTTTGGTCAGATGCGGATGGCCGTGGCCGAGCAGATTGACCGCGATGCCACTGGCAAAATCCAGCGCGCGAGCACCGTCCTCGCCAATCAACCACGCGCCCTCGCCTCGCACCGGCCGGAACCCGCAACGGGGATAGACGGGCATCAGGGGAGTGATCGACATGGTATTTCCTTTCCGTACGGCCAAAAGGCAAAAAGCGGCCCCATGGGAGGCCGCTGACTTCTAAGTGAGTGGTATAAGCCCGCAAAAATCGCAAATCAAGCGGTGCGGCGCGGGCTAGTCTTTCTGTTCTTGCTTGCACTTTGCCGCGTCGATCCGCCGCTTCATCATGCCAAACAGCAACAGGTGAAACCCCAACGATAGCAGAACAATGATCGCGATAATTTTTGCGGCGCTCACTTTCATCCCCTTTGATGCGGCCGAAACGGTTTGTCGTCACCGCTGCGAGATAAGCCATTTTTTTGCTTCGTGGCTTTGTGTGATTGACCATCTATCGCACACAAAGCAGCGAAGCCACGAAAATGGCTTGGGCGGAGAAGAAAGAGGAAGAAAGCGAAACCAAAAACGGCGGATTCTTCACGAAGTAGAAGCCACCCCCCGGGGTGGGTCGAGAGCGGATTGATCGCGCGCAGTGCACCGGTAAAAGCCTGCGATTTGGCCTCAAGCGCGCTTAAGTTGACAAAGTTTACGGGTAGACGGGGGTGTAGTGTAGCGTTTGTCACTTTAAGGGCGGCCCAATGGGGCGGCAAACGGGCGTGAACGCCGAAGTGAAATAAAGGCGTGAGCAGATGGCAAGCCCTGTTAGCTCATTGGGCGTTTGACGATGCACGCTGCGCAGTTGGTCAGCCCATCTGTGGACCGAGGCGCAGCGATGAACAACGCATCGCAGGGAAAATCCTACATTGCAACATATGGGTGTGCGGTCGAGGCGGTGGGCTAATTGGAATTGTGTTTCCAGAATTTTCTAGGTCTGGGATCCAAAGTAGGAAAGGAGGCAAAAAATGGCTCCCAGCGGAAAAAATATAACTGAAACAAACCACATCCCCAAGATTAGAGAAGCGATCGAAAGCGCGACAAAAAGCAATCCGATCGCAAGAAACGTTCGGTCCTCTTTGCGAAAATCCCGCCGGGCTTCGTCCAAATCCTTGCCCTGCAGCTTGCTCCATTTTCCTTTAACCTCGCCATAGATCGGAAGCTCACCCGCTGCTAAATTGCGGTCATATTCCGCATCCTCTTTGGCGGTCGGTGTATAGCCGGCATAATCCGGTTCCGGCGGCGGCGAGACATAGATAATATCGCCACGCGACCGCTGCAGCAGATTGAAACCCAGCAGCGTGCACGGCACCCCAAAAAGCCCAACAAGAAACGCCAGTCCAAACCAATCCTCGGCAAAATAATATCGCCTTATGTTCTTCACATCATCGGGATCATAAAGGATAGAGATCGCCGATCCTTCGACATAAGCTCCAATATCGGGCAGTTCTGTGCGGACCTCGGCCATTGTCGCGGCCCCGTTGCTTTCGGGCGTATAGGCAACTAACGCATAATACGCTGCGTCTTCGCCGGTTCCTTCGCTACGGTTGCTCACGACTTTGCCGTTCACCAGCACTCCGTGCTGCGAAAACCAGATTGCATCAATCGCCGCTGAAGCAAATACCAACGCGCCCACCAACATCACAATGAAAATGACGGCGATGCGCCAGGTTGGCCGCTTGCTAATAACTGCGCCATCTCTGTTAAGCTCTGGCGGGGCGCCGATGCCAAACATCATCGTCTCCTCCCGGCGGGTTGTAGCACTGCAACCCACATTCCAGCGTATCACTGTTCGCTAAATTCCGCAGCGGGTCAACATCCATTCTCTTGGCGCAAGCCACAAGGCAGACTGCGTTGCTTTAAGGACGCATTGGGCAAGGGTATCCGGGCGGGATGAGGGGGCGGAAGCGATGTGAGGGAAGGCAGTGATCGGTAATTCGTAAACTGGCACCGCAATTTATAATTCTTCCACGCTTACTTGACCCTCCGCCACGCCCACACCCTTAACCCAAGTGCCATCATGCACAGCGGGAACAGCACCGCCCCCTGCATCCAAAGTGTGGGATCAAGCAAGCGCCCGAAATAGCTGAACGTGAAAATGAACCAGATCCAGTGAATGCCCAAGATGTGAAGGCGTTTCCACCAGCGGCCCATGATGCGCATACTGGCGTTGTTCGATGTCGCCGCCATCACAAACAGAAGCCCATAAGCAAGCCCGCCGCCAAGCAAGCTTTGCAACCCCGGCATGTTAAGAATGATGATGTTGTAATAGGCAAGAGCTGCCAGATGGATCGTATGCGCCAACGCAAAGCCAAGCCCCCATTGGCGGCGGTGGCGGACAAGTGTTTTGGTGAGCGGACTCGGCCAAAGCCGCAGTAGCGATGACGCGCTATAGACGATCAGAAATACTGCAAAGCTAGCCCTCGCGGTGTAGCGCGCCGCGTGTAGCCAATCATCGGCATGGTCAGCGCCCAGCCAAAATCCGGCGAGTACCCCGGCAATCGCCAACGCGCCCGCCAATATGATCGGCTTGACGCGCGCGGCTAACAACGGGGGACTTCCCGCCATTTCGCTCACTCCACCGTCACACTTTTCGCCAAATTCCTTGGCTGGTCCACATCCGTCCCTTTAGCACACGCCACATGATAGGCCAGCAACTGTACTGGAACGGCATAAACCAATGGCGCGATCAGCGGATGCACCGACGGCATTTCGATGGTGGCGAGGCAGCCTTCTCCGGCTTCCGCGATGCCTTCGGCGTCGGAGATTAAAACAACCTTTCCTCCGCGCGCGCGGACTTCTTGCATGTTGCTGACGGTCTTTTCGAACAAAGGCCCTGATGGCGCGAGGACGATGACGGGGACCGCCTCGTCGATCAAAGCAATCGGCCCGTGCTTCATTTCGCCAGACGCATAGCCCTCGGCATGGATATAGCTGATTTCTTTCAGTTTCAGCGCGCCTTCCATCGCCAGCGGATAATCGGGGCCGCGCCCCAGATACAGCACGTCGCGGGCAGGCGCGATCAAGCGCGCCATCGCGGCGATGTCTTCGTCATGCGCGAGGGCTGCGTTCAGCGCGGCGGGGGCTTCTATTAAATGGCGGACGATTTCGCGTTCTTCCTCCTCGGTCAGCTTGCCCTTTACCAACGCGAGGTGCGCAGCGAGTGCGGCGAGGACAGCAAGCTGGCAGGTGAACGCCTTTGTACTGGCTACGCCGATTTCGGGGCCAGCATGGGTGGGCAGCAACAGGTCCGCCTCACGCGCCATGCTGCTGGTCGGCACGTTGACGACGACGGCTATGGTCTGGCCATTTTCCTTACAATGACGCAGCGCGGCGAGCGTGTCTGCCGTCTCGCCGGATTGGGAGATAAACAGCGCGAGGCCGCCTTCCTCAAGCACCGGATCGCGGTAGCGGAACTCGGACGCGACATCGATGTCCACGGGCACGCGAGCAAAGGTTTCGAACCAATATTTGGCGACCATGCCAGCGTAGAAACTGGTGCCGCAGGCGACGATTGTGATGCGCTTTACGCCCGCCAGATCAAAATCCATCTGCGGCAGCGCGACGGTTTGCTCCAACGGACGTATGTAAGAAGAGAGCGTTTGCGCGACCACGGTGGGCTGCTCAAAAATCTCTTTCTGCATGTAATGGCGGTAATTGCCCTTTTCGATGGATGCTGCCGACACGCCGCTGGTGGTGACTTCGCGCTCGACCGGATTGTTGTCCTTGTCAAAAATCTGCGCGCCTTCGCGGGCGATGACGACCCAGTCGCCTTCTTCCAGATAGGCAATCTGTTGCGTCAACGGGGCGAGAGCGAGCGCGTCTGATCCCAGATAGGTCTCGCCGTCACCATAGCCCACGACCAAAGGCGAACCCAGCCGTGCGCCGATCAGGAAATCTGGAAATTCGCGGAAGGCAATCGCCAGCGCAAAGGCTCCGCGCAAACGGGGCAGCACAGCCTTCACCGCCTCGGCGGGTGAATGCCCTGCCTCGACCTGTTCAGACACCAGATGCGCAACAACCTCGGTATCGGTTTCGCTCTCAAACGTCCGCCCGCGCGCGATGAGTTCATCACGCAGCTGTTTGAAATTTTCGATAATGCCGTTGTGAACCAGCGCGACTTCGCCGGTCGCATGGGGATGCGCGTTGCTCGTCGTTGGCGCGCCGTGCGTCGCCCAGCGGGTATGAGCAATGCCGATATTACCCGCCGCATCGTCCGATTTCAGCACCGTGACCAGATTTGCCAACTTCCCCTCCGCACGGCGGCGGATCAACTGGCCGTTCTGCACGGTGCAGACCCCCGCCGAGTCATAGCCCCGATACTCCATCCGTTTTAAGCCATCGACGAGACGGTCCGAGACGGGGGATTTGCCAACGATACCAATAATTCCGCACATGGTTTTTTGCTTTCTAGGGAGTGGTGTAGGGAACGCGGATGCCGGGCATCTGCGCAGGAAAATCTTTTGTGTTTCTTGTGACGAGTATCGCGCCGTTTACCTGCGCAGTCGCAAAGATGTACGCATCGAGCAGTTTTATCCGCATCCGGTGGCGAATGTCTGCCGCAGCTAGGGCAATGCGTGCATCCAGTTCGACAATCTCAAAGGGTGCAATGATCTGCAGGATCTGGTCACGACGCTCAAGCGGCTCACCGGCCAGCACTTCAGTCCAGACAATCCTGCTAATCCGGTGACGAGGATATCGCGCAAGCTCGTTCGTCGCTGCCTGAGAATCGTTCAGCCAGTCGATAACAATGTTGGAATCGAAAAACGGATCGGACACAGATTATAGTTCGTCGTAGGGTGTGCGGTCCTCGCGGATTGCGCGCTGGTATTCCAAGCCGTCGCCAATATCCGTGCGATCTTTCCAGAAGCCGCGACCGCGCTGGATCCAGTCGTTGTTATCGGCGTTGTGCACCAAGTGGAGTTTAATCGCGTCACGGATTTCAGCCGCACGTGATTTGCCTTGGCGTTTGGCCAGCGCATCAAGCTTTTCAACGTCGTCGTCGGGAATTTCGGTCAAGATTCTCATTTGTCGCTCTCTTTGTTCGCTACAACCTCTGGATATTTGCCTTTCAGCATATCGAGGTAAATTTCCCGTTGCCTATCATTATCTTCGTCGAACAGGTCGGGAAACTCGGCTTTTACCTCTTCATAATCATCATCCCAAGGCCGCGCCCATGATGCGCGCTCTCTTCTTTGCCATTCGACGGCATCGCCAATGTCAGTGCGATCCTTCCACAGCCCGAACCCAGCCTCAAGCCATTCGAGATTCTTGTCCGCGTCCGGACTGCCGCGAAAAAATGCGACAGCCTCTCCGATCAAGGATTCGCGTGAGCGGCCCAAAGCGATAGCAGTTTCATCAAGCCATTTGATGTCTTCATCGGGCAGGTCGGCGAGGATGCGAGTCATGATATATTGATATCATATCATGATATCATGTCAAGGCTTTGCTTTGGTCTATGTGAACCCACATCTGTAATAATGGCCGAAAAAGTGGCGGCATGAGACCAGATCTCCCCCAAACAACTTAGTGACACGGTCGGGTGCTTTAAACTTCCCTTTGCCGTCAAATCCATCAGCTAACATTACGTCGCCTGATGGGTCATAAACAATTCCAGACCAGTTATCCAAAAAACCATCGGGCTCGAGAGCAAATCTAACAGGTGGCCCTGAATCAATTTCATATTCAATTCCATTTTCGGTTCGCCGAGCTTGGAGTGGTTTGCCCTCATGCTGCGCTGCGTTTTGCCTGACGATCTCTTCATACGCCGAATGATTGAGCATCAGTTTCCCAAGGGCACCAACATATATACCACTCGACAGAATCGGGAGGCAGGAAAAAATCAACAGCGAAAGTGATATCGGAGCTGTCGCAAAAGCCAAAATCTTGTTTTTCCGAGAGACATCATGTCCTTTTGCAAGGGAAACACCATACCCAAATAAGATCAAATACACCACTATCGCCGCGACGACGACAATGAGCGCTAAACCAAAAGCGATTACTGACTGAATGGTTGAAGAAGATGATTCACCGAGTAAACCTACGAAAAATACTGCGGCTCCAAACCCAAACGTGAGCAACAAAGCTCGTTTCAGATAGGAGGATATGATCGCCATCACTTCTCCGCTTTCTTCTTCCGCATCGCATCGTGGAACCGATCCGCCCAGCCCGGCTTTACCAATTGCTCGGCCCGCACCATGCGAAGTTCGCCGTCGGCTACGTCGCGGGACACTGCGCTGCCCGCCGCGACTATTGCGTCTCGCCCGATCTTCACCGGCGCTATCAGGGCAGAGTTGGACCCGATAAACGCGCCTTCGCCGATCACTGTCTGATATTTGAAATAGCCGTCATAGTTGCAGGTGATTGTGCCTGCGCCGATGTTCGCCTTTGCCCCCACATCCGCATCGCCGATATAGGATAAATGGTTGGCCTTTGCGCCTTTGCCTAGCCGTGCTTTTTTGACTTCGACGAAATTGCCAATCTTGGTTTTTTCCTCCAGCACTGTGCCGGGGCGGAGCCTTGCGAAGGGGCCGACTTCGGCTCCCGCGCCGATGCTGGTTCCTTCTATATGGCAATTTGCACGAATTTTGGCGTGGTCGGCGATGTTCACGCCGGGGCCGAAGAACACGTTTGGCTCGATCAGCACGTCGCGGCCAATCACGGTGTCATAGGCGAACCAGACAGTATCGGGCGCGATCAGAGTTGCGCCGTCGTCCATTGCTTGCACGCGGCGGCGGGCCTGCCATTCGCCCTCCATCTCGGCCAGTTGCGCGCGACTGTTGATGCCTGCGACGTCGAAGGGATCGGTGGTGACGGCGACGCACGCGCGCCCATCGGCATTGGCGATATTGACGATGTCGGTGAGATAGTATTCGTTCTGCGCGTTGTCGTCCGTCACGCGGGCGAGCAAAGCGAACAGGTCCTTGGCCTTCACTGCCATCAGGCCGGAGTTGGACAGCTTCACCGCCTTCTCCGCCTCGGTTGCATCCTTTTGCTCGACCATCTTCACGATGCGGCTATCCTGAACAATCACACGGCCATAGCCGGTCGGGTCTTCAGGTTCGAACGCCAGCACTACCACCGCTGGCGCGTCCGCCGCGTTCAGCCGGTCGACCATCGTCTGCATCGTAGCGGTCGGAACAAAAGGCACATCGCCATAGAGGATCAGGACATCGCCGTCGAAGCCCGTCAGCGCACGCTCAGCCATCTGCACCGCATGGCCGGTGCCAAGCTGAGGCTCTTGCACCGCCAAGTCAGCTGACCCCGCCAATGCCGCCTCCAACTGCTCCTTGCCACTGCCAACAACGACCACTTTCTTTGCAGGCGACAGTGCATCGACGCTGGCCATCAAATGCATCAGCATCGGGCGGCCCGCAATCGGGTGCAGCACTTTATGCGTGTCAGATTTCATGCGGGTGCCTTTGCCCGCGGCGAGGATGATGGCTGCTATATTGGTCATGTGTTGTCCTTAGCCTTGCGCCATTTGGTCCACAAGTGCCGCGCCAGCATCAGCGGTGGCATGCGCAACAAGTGTGAGCGGATGTAGAAAATCTGGCGGATGACACAGCGCGTCGGGCGGCCCCAGCCATCGCGCGCGGTCAGGCGGCGGACATACCATTTGTCTTGGCGGTTCCAGTCTTGCCATTCTTTGGGAATTTCTGTGCCGTAGAGTGTATGCGCCAGTCGGGCGGCCCGGTGGACGGCGGGCCAAAGCTGGTGATGCTCGGCGCGGGCTTGCAGATCGACCCAGAACTGGTCGTCGCCCTCGGAAAACTCGGCAGTCAGGCAGTGGAAATCCCACAAGTTGCGCAGACCACCGGCCAAATCGCCATCGGCTATGAGGTGCGTCGCGCAGTGGATGACCATGTCGGTGGGGGATAGTGCAAAAAGCCCACCCCCAACCCCTCCCCTAAAGAGGAGCGGCTTAGCATCCGCCAACAACCCCACAGCATCCGGCGTCGGCCCGGCTGTCAGCGGCAAGATCGTGTGGTGCACATCGATCATCCGGTCGCGGTCTATGTGGATTAAAGGGGGCAGCTCGTGCATATGGTCGCGGTAATAGGCGTCGTCATAGGCGTCTTCCTTGACCCATTCCCAGCCGCCTTTTTCGAGCAGTAACGCCTCGACTTGCGGCAAATCCTTGCGGGCGACCAAGATATCGAGATCGCCAATGTGCCGCCCCTCGCCCGCGCGCAAACCGGCGGCGACATAGGCCGTGCCTTTCAGCAGCACGACATTTCCGTCATAATCCGCCAAGGCCCGCGCGGCGCAATCTGCCTCCCATAACGCTGAACGCTTTTGATGCTCAGCGTTGCTGCGTGCATCATTCAAGATTTCGGAAACCTTTGCCGGAACCGGCTCTGCGGACAGCCAGTGTGCCAGAGTGCCAATCAATTGCTCCGCGCGCGCCATAGCGACCAACGCAGTCCAGCCGTTCGCATCCAGCACGCGCGTAGTCGCTGGGTCGCGCAAAGCATTCACGAGCAACATCGCATCGCCGGTCATGTCAGCCGCTCCCACAGCCGCTCGACCAAGGCCACCGCTTCCTCGCCAGAAGGATAATCAATTGCGCGCGCAGGTACGGCTTTCACAAAACGGGTCATCGCGCGAAAACCCACTTCGCCAAGCGCGACATAGTTTGTTGACGCTTGCGTCATCCGCATAAAGGTCTCACCTGGCGCAACTTCGCGGACTGCAGACAAATGGCCAAAGCGGGGGAAGAGCAACAACGCTGGCGGCGCGCTTTCAGCCATGCGGGTGATAGCATCAGCCGGCGGAACCATGTGCATGATGTCGCCTTTGGGTGTTGCCTGCATCAACGGGCCAAAGATGGCGTCAGGCGCGGCTGCCTGCATCGCTGCTATCGCTTCGTTCTTTAAGCTAATCATCCGCGGAAACGGCGTTGCAGCTCCGCTTTCAAGGTCGAGCAAAACAAACTCGTCGCCCATAAAACGCCAACCACGCCGCCCGAGCAGCGCCGACAAAGTCGATTTTCCCGATCCCGATGCACCGGTCATAATCAGCGCGCGCCCGTCCCGTTCGACGGCGCTAGCATGCAACAACAAATGCCGCCGCCAGCCGAGCGCCATTTGGAGGTTCATCCCCATTTCAGCCGCAAGCAGCGCCTGACCGAACGGCAGCGGCACCGCATCAGGCAGCATGAAATCGCCGTCGATGGCGACGGACTTGCGCACGAAACGGCGCAGCAGGCTCGGCGCATCCAGCCGCACCGTGAAGTCGGGAATGTCGGGCGAGGGATAATCGGAATAAAGCGCGGCTAGCTGTTCGACCGGTTGCCGCCAGTGCGAACCAATGCGGAAACCGGCAGGGCCGACCTGAACGCCAAATTCATGCATCCTGAATGGTCCTGTGGATCAGCCCAAGCTCAGCCAGTTCCTCCAGCCGCGCGGTAACGACCGCTTCGGCATCTTCATCAGTGCCAAGGTCGAACTGGTCGGAAAGCTTCGCCAACAGCATCGCGGCTGTAACCGCTTCATCGCTCATTGCGGCAAGAATTTCGGGAACCGGTTCGGCCACCATATGCGTTATGCCAGAACGCCGCTGGTAAATCAGCATCATCGCATCCAACGGCTCGACCAATAATTGATCCGCCGGTTCAGCGTGATAATATGTCGTCGGCGCAACCATCAACATGGCCTAGCGCACGAAACTCAAATTTCAATGAATAGGATCGGTCGTATTGGCTTAACGGGGCATCTGTAACGAGGCGTAGCATGTAAATCCGCTTTGCCCGGCTTGCAGGCGGCGGATGTAGTTCACATACGCTTTACTTTGGTCATAGGTCGTGCCGGGCAGTTGCGCCCCACCCAACGCGTGCTTCACCTGCTCACCGGTGAATTTCTGACCGGTTGCAGTAAACGAACCCGCCGTGTCAGGCGTAACCAGCTTGCCATAAGCATCAATGTTCATGCCTGTGCCATGGGGACCCGGCACAGGAATCTGGCAATTCAGCACCGACCCTGCGGTTTGCGCAAGCGCGGGACGGACGGTCACGATAGCCGACGCAGCCGCTGCACCGAGCATCAATGCACGGCGGCTTGTCGGTAATTTGGTGACCTTGTTAGGCAAGTTGTCGTTCTGATCGTCCATCGCCATCATATTCCCAGATAAAACTTACAACGGCCTTAGCAGAAATTCGGAACACTGCCAGCAACACCAAACGCCCCGAAACGCCGCGTCCATTTACGGGACATCGCTAGCGGCAAAGGCTAACGCACGGCAAGTCATGACTGGTAAAATCGGGCAACTTAGATTTGTGACACCACTGTCATGAAACTGTCATGAAACTGTCATGTTTCACCGCCAGTCCCTAGGGCGAACAATGCGAGTCGATCCATGAACATTTCTGCCGATCACACAATGCTGGACCTGATGGTCCGCCCCGCGTTGTTGTTAACCGACAACAAAGTGGAACATGCCAACCCCCCCGCCCAGTTCATGCTTGGCGCCCATATCGAAGGGCAAGACATCCGGTTAGCAATCCGTCATCCCAAAGTCGTAGCACTGGTTCTTGGCAACGTCCCGGGAAGCGTAAAAATCACCGGACTGTCCACTGCCGGAAGCCTTTGGGAAGTGACATGCCACGATCTCGAAAATGATCGTCGTTTGGTAACGTTAGAAGATTTGTCGGTGCAAGTCAGCATTGCCCGCGCGCATGCCGATTTTGTCGCCAATGCCAGCCATGAATTGCGGACACCGCTTGCCTCGGTCCTCGGCTATGTCGAAACGCTGAAAGACCCCAAGGCGGGCGAAGATCCCGAAACGCGAAACCGTTTTCTCGATATCATCAAACACGAAGCGGAACGCATGCATGCTTTGGTTGATGACCTGATGTCATTGTCACGCATTGAGGCGGTAAAGCATGAAGCGCCGACGGACCAGATTGATATGGTCGCGGTCTGTCGCGAAGTAGCGGGCGAAGCCAAAGGCAAAACCGTGATCGAAGGCGGCGACGAACCCGCACCCATCATGGGCGACCGCAGCCAGATGGCACAGGTGATCCGCAATCTGGTCGACAATGCGACAAAATATGGCGCACCCGATGGCGAAGTATTATTGCGGATCGAAACCACATCGACCGGATGGGTAACCATCGAAATCATCGACAAAGGTGACGGCATTTCACCCGAACATTTGCCCCGGCTGACCGAACGTTTTTATCGCGTCGATGCAGGGCGCAGCCGCAAAGTCGGCGGCACTGGCCTTGGCCTGTCGATCGTGAAACACATCGTCGAACGCCACCGTGGCCGTTTCGATATCCGCAGCCGCACAGGCGAAGGCACGACAGCGTCGATCATGCTGCCGCTAGCAAAGCCCCAGTGAAAACGAACGTGACAACCGCTGTCATTAAACTGTCACTACTTTGTAACAATGACGATAGCGACAGCATTTGAGTCGAAAGGGATACGGACTATGAAACTTCGTAATACATTGATTGGTGTAACAATTTCCACGCTTGCGCTGGCGGCGTGTGGTGGTGGCGGCGGCGGATCGCGCGATTCGGCTTGGGCCGTTGGTTCGTCGACGGTCTATCATTTCGCAGCCGCAGTTGCCGAAGAAACTGCCAAGCAGGGTGTCAAAGCCCCGAAGGTTGAACAGAACGGCACCGGCGCTGGCATGAAGCTGTTTTGCGCAGGCGTCGGATCGCAACATCCAGATATCGCCAACGCATCACGACGTATGAAAAAGTCGGAATTTGAGGATTGCGTTAAGAACAAGGTTGATAAGATCATCGAAATCCAGGTCGGCCTTGACGGCATCGCCTTTGCCGAAGCCAAGGGCGGCCCCGACATGAAGCTGACCCCTGAAGACGTTTACAAAGCGCTTGCCGCCAACCCGTTTGGAAAGCCCAACACGGCCAAGAACTGGAACGAAGTGAACGCGGCACTGCCTGCCATTCCTATCCTTGTTTATGGCCCGCCATCAACATCGGGAACGCGCGATGCGCTGGCCGAATTGATCCTGACCAAGGGCTGCGAAACCAATGCCGAGATGAAGGCATTGAAAGACAGCGACAAAGACAAGCATAAAAAAGTCTGCACCGAAGTCCGCGAAGATGGGGCCTATGTCGATTCAGGCGAAGCGGACAATTTGATCGTCCAAAAGATTTCGCAAAACCCCAAAGCCATCGGGATTTTCGGCTTCTCGTTCCTTGAAGAGAATATGGACAAGCTGAAAGGCGTGACAATGTCGGGGATCGCGCCAACTTATGCGACCATTTCTGACTTCTCTTATCCCGGAGCACGTCCGCTTTATATCTATGTGAAGCAAGCGCATCTCACAGCCGTCAGCGGCTTGAAAGAATTTGTCGCTGAATGGGCAAAGAGCTGGGGACCAGACGGTTACCTAAAGAAAAAAGGCATGGTCATCGCCCCCGATGATGTTCGTGCAAAGAACGCGGCAATTGCCAAGGACTTCACAGTGATGGACGCGTCCGGCCTTAAATGAACTCGAATATCGTCCTTATAGTGCTTTTGGCGCTGGCTGCGGCTGCATGGTTTGCAGCCCGCGCCAAAGCACGGGGGATGTTTACAGGACGCGGATCGCTCGCCGCTTTACCCAGCTATCATGGCTGGCACATGGCATTGTGGGTGTTGATCCCAGCATTGGTCGGCTGGGCATTGTGGAATGCGATTGCGCCGGGCTTTCTGTATTCCGCGATCCTTGCTGATCCATCCGCGTCGCTGCTGCCCGCGATGGATATGGAACGCGATGCAGTAATTGCAGAGGCTATGTCGGTTGCGGCCAATGACGGCTTTGGCGCTTTCCGTCCCGAAACATCCGCGATTGTTCCTGTTGTGCAAAGCCTCACCACTAAATTTGCATGGATCGGTGCGGCGCTTAGCGCGTTGCTCGCCTTTGCTGGTGGCGCCTATGGTTACACCCGCATTACCGCCAGCTTCCCTGCGAGAACACGCGTCGAACGCGGTGTGCTGGCGTTGTTGATGGCGGCGTCGTTTGTCGCGATCCTGACAACCGTTGGCATCGTTGGCTCGCTGATTTTCGAAACGGGTGTGTTCTTCAGCCAAGTCAGCCCGATAGACTTTCTATTCGGGACCAACTGGAACCCCGACCCTTTCGCTCCGATCACTCCCGATCTTGGCGAGAAGCTAGGCGCAGTGCCGTTATTCTGGGGCACAATATTTATCGGTGCGATCATCGCAATGGTTGTTGCGATACCTTTTGGTTTGATGAGCGCGATTTACCTAACCCAATACGCCTCGGCCGGCTTTCGTCGTTGGGCCAAGCCTGCGCTTGAAATTCTCGCGGGTGTGCCAACGGTGGTTTACGGCTATTTCGCCGCGCTGACCGTTGCCCCAATGATCCGAGACTTTGCGACGTTTATCGGCATACAGAACGCCACCACCGAAAGCGCGCTTGCCGCAGGCCTGGTTATGGGCGTGATGATTATACCGTTCGTATCGTCAATGGCGGACGACAGCATCGCAGCGGTCCCGCAAGCGATGCGCGACGGATCACTCGCCATGGGTGCGACCAAATCTGAAACCATCAAACGCGTAATGATCCCGGCGGCATTGCCCGGAATTGTTGCAGGCGTGATGTTGGCTGTCAGCCGCGCCATTGGCGAGACCATGATCGTCTATATGGCGGCTGGGGCTGCGGCGAACCTATCGGCCAACCCCTTTGCCAGCATGACGACGGTGACCTATCAGATCGCCCGTCTGTTAACCGGTGATGGTGATTTCGATCACCCTGCAACGCTGGCCGCTTTTGCCCTTGGGCTCGTGTTGTTTGTTGTCACATTGGCGCTCAACATCGTGGCGCTGCGCGTCGTCAAACGCTACCGGGAGGCGTATGAGTAGTTGGCACACCCCCGAAGCGGCAGCGCGTTTGAAAAAGCGTTATGCAGCGGAGCGTCGGTTCAAGTCCTTTGGCTTGACAGCGATTGCAATCTCGCTCGCCTTTCTTACGTTCCTTTTGTTTACGATGGTTAAGAACGGCGTGACAGGTCTTGATTGGAATTTCCTGATCAATTCGGATTCGACAAACCCTGATGATGCAGGTGTCTGGGGCGCGTTCAAAGGCTCGTTGTTGACGATGGCGGTCACGTTGGCGTTGTCGTTTCCGCTGGGGGTGTTGTCGGCGATTTACCTTGAAGAATTCGCCCCGCGCAAAAAATGGGTCGATTGGGTTGAGGTGTCGATTAACAATCTGGCGGCTGTGCCTTCGATCATTTTCGGCCTTTTGGGGCTTGCGATATTTATTCAGATGATGGGCCTGCCGCGTTCATCTTCATTAGTTGGCGGGCTGACACTCGCTTTGATGACAATGCCGGTGATCGTCATTTCGGGCCGCAACGCGATCAAGGCCGTGCCGCCATCGATCCGCGATGCGGCGCTGGCGGTTGGCGCCAGCCGTGTGCAGACAGTGTTCCATCATGTACTGCCGCTTGCGCTGCCGGGCATATTGACCGGCACCATCATCGGCATGGCCCGCGCGCTTGGCGAAACGGCACCGTTGCTGATCATCGGCATGCGGTTGTTTGCCCCCAGTCCGGCGGACGGCGTCACCGACGCTTCGTCGGTGCTGCCGATGCAGATTTTCCTGTGGTCAGACGAAATCGATCAGGGCTTTATCCAAAATACGTCCGCAGCAATCATTGTGCTGCTCGCCTTCCTCCTCGCAATGAACGGCTTGGCTATTTATTTGCGCAACAAATTTGAAACGCGTTGGTAGATCATGACTGAAACACAAACCGAAACGATCAAGATCTCCGCGCGCGACGTGTCGGTTTTTTACGGCACGAAAATGGCCATCGACAATGTGTCGATCGATATCGCCACCGAACATGTCACCGCCTTTATCGGCCCGTCGGGCTGCGGGAAATCGACATTTCTACGCGCGCTCAACCGGATGAACGACACAATCCCGACCTGTAAAGTCGTGGGCAACATCGAGCTTGATGGGCAGGATATTTATAACTCAGGCATGGATGTGGTGCAGTTGCGCGCGCGCGTTGGCATGGTGTTTCAAAAGCCCAACCCGTTCCCCAAATCGATCTTCGAAAATGTCGCATACGGCCCACGCATCCACGGGCTTGCGGCATCCAAAGCCGACATGGACGCCATCGTCGAAAAATCGCTGCGCCGTGCCGGGCTATGGGACGAGGTTAAAGACCGGCTTGCCGATCCGGGCACAGCGCTTTCGGGGGGACAGCAGCAACGACTGTGCATCGCGCGCGCAATCGCTGTTAGCCCCGAAGTGATCCTGATGGACGAACCTTGCTCGGCGCTCGATCCAATTGCGACAGCTCGTATCGAGGAGTTGATCGACGAATTAAAGGGCCGCTATGCCATCGTCATCGTCACCCATTCAATGCAGCAAGCGGCGCGGGTTTCGCAGCGGACGGCTTTCTTTCACATGGGAACTATGGTCGAATATGGTGACACGTCGGACATCTTTACCAATCCGCGCGAAACGCGGACAAAAGATTACATCACAGGCCGTTACGGCTAGGAGTTTTGCAGAATGGCCGAGAACCACACCGTCAAAGCATTTGACAATGAAATCACCCAGCTGCGCGGCCTGATCGCCGAAATGGGCGGACTTGCCGAAATCTCGATTGCCAAAGCGATTGAGGCGCTCATCCACCACGACGTAGAATTGGCGCAACGGGTCGTCGCCGATGATGCAAAGCTGGATGCTCTGGAGGCGGAAGTCGATCAGCTTGCGGTCCGCATCATCGCGTTACGCGCACCAATGGCGGACGATCTGCGCGACGTGATCGCCGCGCTAAAGATTTCGGGCGTGGTCGAACGGATTGGCGATTATGCGAAAAACATCGCGCGCAGGGTCAGCAAGATTGAACGGCAGAAAAATTTCGAACCGTTGACGCTGATCCCGGTGATGGCCGAGATGGCGCAAGGAATGGTTCGCGATGTGCTGAACGCCTTTGCTGCCCGCGACCAGCATATGGCGGTCAATGTCATCGAGCGCGACGAAAAGCTCGATAATTTCTATGATTCGATTTTCCGCAATCTGGTCGCGCACATGATGGAAAGCCCGGCCACGATCAGCAGCGCCGCCCAATTGCTATTTGTCGCGCGCAATCTGGAACGGATTGGCGACCACGCAACGAACGTCGCTGAAATGGTCTACTACGCCGAAACTGGTGCGTATCTAGCCGACCGGCACAAGATGGATTGAACGAGTTATGAAGCCGCGCTTATTGATCGTTGAAGATGATGCCGCTCTGTCAGAATTACTGGTATGGCAGTTCCAAAATGCCGGATATGAGGTTGAACAGACCGCCGATGGTGATGAGGCATTACTCCTTGCCACCGAACATGCGCCGGATGTGATTATTCTCGACTGGATGATCGAACAGGTCCCCGGCATCGAAGTGTGTCGCCGCCTGCGTCGCTTACCTGAAACCGCCCAGATACCGATCATCATGCTGACTGCGCGCAGTTCAGAAGAAGACCGGATACGCGGGCTTGAAACAGGTGCCGATGATTATGTTACAAAGCCATTTAGCCCGCGCGAGTTGGTCGCACGTGTCCATGCTTTGCTACGCCGATCAAAGCCTGCAGCCACGGGGCAGGTGTTGAGTTTTCAAGATGTGCTGCTCGATCCAGTGGCGCATCGCGTAACCTCTGGCGGACAGCCCGTGGACATGGGGCCAACCGAGTTCCGTCTGCTGCGCTATTTCTTGGAACGCCCACGCCGCGTGCTATCGCGCGCGCAGCTGATCGACGGAGTGTGGAACCGCGATGCAGAAATTGATGAGCGCACCGTCGATGTCCACGTCGGCCGGCTGCGTAAAGCTTTGAAAACGGGCTTGGCTGGCGACCCGATCAGGACCGTGCGGTCAGAGGGCTATTCGCTCGATAAGAAATAGGCAGACAGCGCAGTATGCGCCGCGCCGATCTCAATTCCTAAAACTCCACTTGCATCCGCGCTTGGAACACATTGACGCCATAGCTGCGTACATCGACTGGATCGAGCGAGCTTGGGTCAACCAATGCAGCCAACGGGCCACCCGTAATATCGGCATGGCTGTAGTTGAACATGAATCGCACATAATCGATTGGATACCAGTTTAGCCCGACCAGATAGCTGGTCTGGGTTCCGCCGCGCGCAAGCCGGGCATTCAGCGCTGCAAGACTTGTCGAACCATTGGCAAAATTGTTGGTCACACCATTTTTCAAGGCTGGATCGTCCAGATCGACAAAGTCAATTCGGCCAGAAATCTGAAATGCACCGCTGCCTCCGGCACTTACAGGATTTTTCACTTTTGTCCGGTTCCATACACCTTCGCCATGTTTGTAACCGCGCGTTTCACCAGTTAGGAAATAGCCAACTTCGCCATAGGCACCGAAAAAGCCCGGGTCTGATGTTGGTGTTATCGCCAGATTGCCACCGCTAAACACATCCAATCCAGCGGCCAGATTGCCTGCATCATAGCTGTTGGTTTTCAACCACTGCGCTTCACCCGCGAAATACAGGCTGTCGAAAATTCCAGCCAGTTCAACGCCCACGATCTGGTCGCTTTTTGCCGCAAAGCTTCCCGTGTCGATAAATCGCACATCGGTCAGCTGTGTATTGGGTCGCGCGCGATACCGGGCCAGCTGGTTTGTCGAAGGCATGTTGACACCAGAAGAAGCGATGCCCCCTGCGTTGGATGCAAAATTCCGGTATTGATAGCCAAGTCCCATATGCAACTGACCGCCCAGTGCCTTTGGCGCGTACACAAGCCGTCCGGCTCCAATCCAGCCGTTATTATCGAATCCACTGTCGATGCTATGCGCTGTGAATAAAGCTGTTTCGAGGCGAATATCCTTGGTCTTGCTTTGCCAAGCTACCGCTGCACCCAATCGGCGACTGTTCGAAAATGCATCGTTAAACGCTGAGCGTTCTATAAAGCTGCTGTAGTTAGAACTGGTAATTTGCTCCAGCCCGCTGAGCGTGTCGAAATTACCAAAGCGGAGTGTGATCGGAGCTTTTCCCGGCGTATAGCTTAAAAAAGCTTCGCCAAAGCTGACGGCACTATTCGCAAAATCAACATCGACTTTATAACCAAAGCCGCCAGGCATCGTACCCTCTGCGCCCAAGCGAATGCGGCGAACACGGCTGTTAAAGCCCAAATTGCGTGTTGTTGCCAAGGCGCCGGGGATGCTGACATTGCCCGCGTCGAAATGGATGCGCCCGCGTGGCTTAAAGCTCCAGCCATCAGCAGTCGAGATTTCTGGTGCGCCTTTGAATTTGATTTCAGGG
>JAYUOS010000048.1:0-103648 GCA_043760725.1 Sphingomonadales bacterium | reverse complement strand
TTACGACGCCGCTCTTTGCTAGTATTTGTTCGTCGATTAACGTATCGAGATTGCGTCGTTCGCTGACGGTAAACCTACCTGTGGCAGCGATTGCTTCGCTCACTTTTGCTGTCATATCAGCAAGGTTTTCGCCTTTATCATTCTTGATCGTTCTAATCGCGACCAAAGGCTTAGGCGGCGGTGATGATGTTGCCTCGGCGTGCACGATAGTGCTCCAGAGTGCCGCACCGACAAGAGTGATCGCGCTGTACTTAACCAAAGGCATTTTACATTTCCTCAACGCGCTAGGCAGGTCATTCAAAAGCAAACTTGAAGTTCGATATCAAAATGTTACTGTTCACAATAATTCACAAAAATCGTGTACGAACATGCATGAACATTGGGTAATCTAAATGATCGAAAAAACTATCTTTTTACCGGATTCTGGGCGGTTGATTCTGTATTCGGTGCAGGGTGAGATACGCGTTTCAAAAAAACTAACTGATTTTTTATTTCTGCTAATTTTACTTGACCCTGCGCATACTCTTGACCGAACCCAACTTGCCCGATTTTCGAGTTGGGCAAGCAACCTGCCATTGTCTGCCGGAAAACAGGTTGGCCGCTTTATCGACCAGTTACATCAATATGGGCTGAGACCGGTAACCTCTCTGCAAAAAACGAATGGATGGAAACTTGATCAGCATTGGCGAGATGGCCTGCCGCCGGAAATTTTTGCAGCTGCAAAAGAGGAAATAGGCCGACGGATCGACGCAATCAACCTTGGAACCGATTATGACGTGGGGCAGGTATTGCGTTGGTATCGGAACAATTTTGAAGCACTAGTGGCGATGACAACTGGGCGGGCGCAGCGCGGCTATGACCTGTTGCGAGTAAGCATGGATGCGACCGATGATGAGAGCCTACTTGCGATCAGTAACTTGTTGGCAACTCGGATTGAGCAGCGCCTTGAAAGCCCGCGTTTGCCAATTTTGCCGTCTATCAGGCCGATGGACGATGCTTTTTTGCGAGCGGTGGAGATTCGGCGGACGGCTGCGTATGCATTGCATGCGCGGTCTAGCGACTGGCTGGACCTCGAAAAATCGTTCAAACGACAGCTTGCTCAATTATCCGGCACCGGCGATTTTACCACAATCGCAATCGTTAGAAATGCACTCGGTGTATTGTATCGGCGCATGGGGCAGTTGAATGCAGCAAAGGATGAAATTGTCCAAGCCGCTCCGCTCGCTATATTTTCTGGCGATTTAATTCTAATCCAAAATATCGCGTTTAACCTCGCGAATATCGTATCCGAACTCGATCGACTAAATCCGGGTTCGATGCCGCGTGACGACTTTTTCGCATTGCTGCAATTTGATGCCGATTTGCGTCAAGACATGACGTTGGGCAGAGATAGTGCGCAGACAGAGTTGTTGCTCGCCTATCTGCATTGTGAATGTGGCGAGATTGAAGCTGCCAATATAGCGTTGGCCAGAGCGAGTGGCATAATCGCGGACACGGGGCTGCCGATCGATAAAGCTCTTCACGCACGAATTACAGGTCTACTTTTGGCAAAGAGGGGCTGCGATCTGGAACTAGCAAAATCAGCACTAAAACACGCCGAACAGCTGTTTCGGACACAGGGCTATGAACGCGCGGCAAATCACGTTGCTAGGGAATACAAGGCACTGGATTGTGACGACAGCGACGATAGCCCTTGATTCCGGTGACACTTTACTTAATCCCTAAAGAGAAATTACGGTGAAATTAAATTACGGTGACAGGTGCGATAACCCCCAAATTCCAATATCCCCATCCAACCCCTCCTGCAAAGCCGGGGGTACCCCGCACCACACTCCCGGTGTTGCGGCTTGCCCCGCTAGATTGCGGGATGCAGCTTTGGGATGGGATCGATGGCGCGCAGATCGGGGGGAAGCCATCGGGGCTTTGAGATATCTTGTGCGCCGCCGGAACCGCCGTCGGCCTTTAATGCGTTACCCCATCGGACCCCGCCAAATGCGGCGGCCACATCTCGTTCCGTCACCCACACGCTTTTGAAATCGTGCAAGCGCTGATCGGACGCGGCTTTATTGGCGGCTTTCGCGACCCAGATATACTGCGCTTTGGCTTAACGCCGATGACGCTTTGCCACGCCGCTGTTTGGCGGGCGGGCGAAATGACATGGTACATCGTCGAAAGCGGCGAATAGCAAAGTCCTGAATTTGCCAGACGCAGCGCGGTGACTTGATCTTAACCGCGGCTGGCGGCGGCTTTGCTAGGGTGAGGGCGTATTAATTGTTCGATTAAAACGAGTTAAATTGATCAGCCAACCTATGCTCTTTGACATCTACGTGTAAAATGCACTATCAACGTATTCATATTGTCAATACAGGCGATTTGGAATTTCTGGCATTTTGCGTTTTATTTGATGAATGGGTTTGAATATGCTGACTAGACTATTTGAATCAAAGCTGCGGAAAGTCACTGACGCATCGGAATTACTCCGTTTACAGGAAAAATACGGCGATGCTTTGGTTGTGGAACTGAGCGCGCGGGTCGCTCAAACGCGTCAGGACGCACGCACGCGCAAACATTGGCAACGGCTTTTGCGCAAAGCGACGTAACGCAAAAACTTCGGTTTCGATTCTGACGATTGGTGCCGGTCTCCCCCGTGACGCCGGCCGACGCCCGCATCGCCCGCTTGCCCGCGCTGAGTGTTAGAGCTCCGGCCTGCAAGAGGGTCTCCTTTTTGTGTAATCAAGGCAGGACTGTTCCATTGGGGACGGTCGCTGTTGGGACACTCCTTGGATATAGATTCGCTGTTGCCAGCGGCCTGCGACGCAATACAATAGGCACCAAGAGCAGCACAAAGCCAGAAGGTCAAAAACGGCGGCCAAAAACGGTCACTAGATACAGGGAGAGGGCGTTTGCGGCATATCGCGATTATCGGGTCGGGGCCTGCGGGCTATTACACGGCGGAGGCCGCGCAAAAGGCGTTTGGCGAGGATGTGCGGATTGACATCATCGACCGGCTGCCTGTGCCTTTTGGGTTGATCCGTTTTGGCGTTGCACCCGACCACCAATCCATCAAAGCCGTGTCACGGCGCTATGAGGCGACGGCGCTGTCGGACAATGTCCGCTTTGTCGGGAATGTAACGGTCGGCACCGATGTAACGATAGACGAGTTGCAAGGGCTGTATGACGCGGTTGTGCTGGCGACTGGTGCGCCGAATGACCGGGCTTTGGGAATTCCCGGCGACGATCTGCCGGGAGTTTATGGCAGCGCGGCCTTTGTCGGCTGGTATAACGGCCATCCCGATTTTTCCGATCTCGACCCGCCCTTTGCTGGCAAGAACATCGTGGTCATCGGCAATGGCAATGTCGCACTAGATGTCGCGCGGATTTGTTCAAAAACGCGCGCAGAATTTGCAGGGTCAGACATTGTCGTCCATGCGCTTGACGCCTTGGAGGGGGCAAAGACGGAGAGTGTAACAATCCTTGGCCGACGCGGACCGCATCAGATTGCAATGACTCCCAAAGAGCTGGGCGAGTTGGGCCACTTATCGCGTGCAACGCCGTTGGTGGAACGCGGCGATTTGCCAGAGCTTGAGGCCGACGCGTTGCTCGAGCCGGGCATGCGCAAATCAGTGACGCATCTGCGCGCGTTCGCGTCGATCCCCGAGGCCATCCACGCCGACAAGGACATCCGCATCGAGTTTGATTTCTTTGCGGCCCCCGTGCGAATCGAAGGCGACGGCAAAGTCGAACGGGTGGTGATCGAACGCACGCGGCTTGATGAAAACCTGAAAAGCATCAGCACGGGGGAAACCTACACGATCCCCGCCAGCATGGTGGTTGCGTGCATCGGATATCAAACGCCGCCTATCGAAGGCGTGCCATATGAACATGGCCGAGGCCGCTTTGCCAGCGACGAAGGACGGATATTGCCCGGGCTGTATTGTGTCGGCTGGGCACGGCGCGGACCGACCGGGACGATTGGCACGAATAAGCCAGACGGCTTTGCGATTGTTGAGTTAATTGCGGCGGATATTGGAGAGGGCGGCGGTAAAGAAGGCCGCCTTGGATTGGATGCGTTGCTCGATCAGCGCGGCGTGCAGGTGGTGAAGTTTTCCGATTGGAAGAAAATCGAAGAAGCTGAAGCCGCAAGGGCAAGGGACGGCGCGCCGAGAGAGAAGTTCGTGACTGTCGAGGATATGATTAAAGCGAGTAGGTGAGGGGGGGCTATCAATCACTCTACGCTCAGCCCATTCAGTTTCACTTATTTCTGATCCAGCTCTACGCAGGCTGCCTTGCTGCCTCTGCCCTCATCGCATTTCTTTAGTAACTCGGCCCGTTCAGCATCCCGTTTGCTGTTGTCGATAAACGAGATCACCGACGTTTCATAAGTGCCTGTATAGTTTACGTTACGTTCGGTCTGTCCGGTAATTTTGCCGGAGAAGCCGTTGGGGCCACAGGGGCCTTGATAGGACACCGACCCAAAGCCTTCTCCGCCTGGATTATTTAGTGTGCACTGGCCGTTTTTAACCAATCCGACCAGTGTGCCACTCCGCAGTGTGGAGCCAGTAATTTTGGCCGTTACTGAAGGACCGTCAAAAGTCAGCGTTGCTGATATGCCGCCAGATTCTCGCTCGGTTTTGGTATTCAACGCTTCATCAATGCCGGCGTTCAGCACATCGCCCAGTCCGCGAACGCGGCGTTTCTTTGGCGGTATTTTGGCAATCAGTTCATAAGTGCCCTGATATTTACCCTCGCCTTTTAGGGGGATGGTCGACGCGGGCGTTGCGACCACAGCAACCTCAACTTTGCCCTCTTGCTGTTTCCAATTGCCCTTTTTGTCCTTGCAGAACATCGCAGGCGTGCCGTCGGGGAGGGCAGCGGTACGGCATTCGGGGGACGCGTGGGCTGGGCTGGCTTGGATGAACCCCACCATTACCAATCCACTGAAAAATAGTGCGCCATCGGCAAGGAGTTTGAAGGAAAGGTTCATTTGAGTATGCTCGCGTTAAGTTAAGATCGATTATTTTGTATTATAAGTAAAATTTTGAAGTTCAATAATGGTTTTTTCTGCTTTTACCTTAAGCTCCGGATCATATTTTGCTGCCTCACTTAGGAGTCTTATTGCTTCTGACTTCGCAGATTCAATGTCGCTAACGTATTTATACTTTCCGCCACCTATAACAGAGTTTAACATATCAATATGTATCCATAAAGCTTTTCTGTATGAATATCTTGCATATGGCAGACAATATCCGCCAGAACAGGCTCGTCCGTAAAGCGTCGCCGCCTGTCCTTCGTCGCGCATGACGCCTCTGCCGTTTTCATAGGCGCGACCTAAATTGCCGCACGCATTTGCATGACCGCCGTCGCAGCCGCGCGTGTAAAGTTTGAAGGCCTGCGTATCGTCTTTCGCAACGCCCTCGCCGTTTTCAAAAAGCAAACCTAGATTCCCGCAGCCACTGGGGCTTCCGCCCTCGCAACCGCGTGAGTATAGGTTGGCCGCTTGCGTCATATTCTTCGTAACGCCCTGACCTAAATCATACAAATACCCTAAACTGCTACAAGCTGCTGCAACTCCGCCTTCGCAGCCGAGTGAGTAAAGCGTGGCTGCCTGCGCCTTATTCTGTGAAACACCCTTACCTTTATCGTATAGACTACCAATATTGTTGCAACCAGCCGCAATGCCCGCCGTGCAACTCCGCTGATATAACGTTGCAGCTTGTACAACATTTTCTACCGTGCCTTGTCCGTTTTCATACAGTCGTCCCAAATTATTGCAGGAAAACATATCCGATTGCGAACAAGCGCCATTGAACAGGCCAAATGCGCGTGTTTTGTTGGAGCTTACGCCGTCACCATTTTCATAAAGTATGCCCAAATTTCCACAGGCGGCGGCGACGCCACCATCGCAAGCTGTGGCCAATGGCGCAGCGGCGCGGGCGCCGTTTTTCGCAACGCCTTCGCCACGGATATACATATTCCCCACTGCGCCGCACGCCGAAGCATTGCCGGTGTCACATGATGTTGCGAATTGTGCCAGAGCGGTTGCGTAATCATTGCGCGCATATGCCGCCTTCCCAGCATCAACGGCGGCATTGCCTGCCGTAACGGGATTAACTAGCGGAGCGGACGCAGGTACGACTGTCACCTTCCAAGCCTGCGTGACAGTATCATAACAGGAATGGGTCGTTGTTCCATCGAGCGATGCCAAGGTCGAACATGCGGCTTCACCCGTCAACTTTGCCAAGGCTGCGCAAGCCGCTTTTGAGACAATGTCGGGAGCCGTATTAAAGTTAGCATTGGAAAAGCAGGAATCCGTGAATAGTTCCTCTGCGCGCTTTAGATCTTTCGGATAGCCCGGCGCGCCTTCGCGGAAGACTGCACCGAGCAATGTGCAGCCCATGCCCGATCCGATTTTGCAACTGCGATCCGCGTAAAGCGCAGTTTTGGCGTCATCCTGCTTTACGCCGTCGCCATCATTATAGTGGATGGCCAATTGTGCGCAGCTGTCTGCGTTGCCGCCATCACACCCGCGCTGGTAAAATGCTGCTGCTTGCGCGCTGCTTTTTGCAACGCCATCGCCAAAACGATAGCTTTCGGCCATGTCATAGCAACCAACCGCATCGCCACCGTCGCAGGCGCGCTGAAACAGTGTGGCGGCTTTCTTCAAATCCTTGGCAACAACTTCGCCCTTGAGGTAACGGACACCTAAATCATCACAGGCAATGGCATTGCCACTATCACATCGCTGCTGTAGTTCTTCGGAGGACAAAGGAGTTTTTGGCGATACTCCACCGCCGGAAAGCTGCGCTTGTGCTTGGCTGGCCACCCCCAATAGCATCACCAACAGCATCAGCACTTTACGCATAACGTCCCCCTATACTTGATCCTCTTCTGCTAACATCGAAAATGTTCGGCTGAAAGGCAAATCTTCCAGCCGTGATTTAACCGGAAGTTTGCCCGCATCGCGCTTTGTCGGTGCCGCCCCAACCCAAAAACCTAAATCTTCTGCGCCGCAAATATCGGCCCGGTTTTCTTTGATTGCACCAAGATCACAGACTGCCACGCCGCATCGCGCTTTGGCGGCAGTTTTAAACTCACTGCTTTACCACTCCAGCTGCCAAGCGTGACAAGCTGCCGGACGATGTTGCGGTGGGGGAGTTTGCGGCCGCCATTTTCTCCGGCGCGGATTGAGACCATTTGGCTGCGCGGGTCGTAATGGATCAGCAAGATATCGCCGCTGCCTTTGCCTGCGCCGATGGTGACCCAGCCGTTGTCGGCAGTGATCGTTGGCGATTTGCCCAGCCGTGCGGCCTGCGCGACGGCGCGGTTAATCTCGCCTTTGCCATTGCCGACAATCGCCGTTTTCCCGTTCAGCACGACCTGCGGGGTATAGACGCTGTCGCTTTTTAGCGCGGCGGCATAGGCGTGTTGGCGGTTGGTATAGGCCTCGTCAGCAAAGGTATCTTTCCAGCCGAGCCGATCCCAATAGGTCACAGCAAAGCTTAGCGCGATCACATCGCTGCGGTCGGCGATGGCGTTGAGCGCGGCGTTGGCGGGCGGACATGATGAGCAGCCCTGGCTTTGATACAGCTCGACAACAACTGTTCCGGTACTGGCGTCGCCTAGCGTTTTTTCGGATGCGGCGCGGGCCTCTGGTCGGTCGCAGCTGCCAAGCAACAACAGCGGGATTACAGCGCAAATCACAGCAAGCATTTTCATCAGCAGTACCCTTTCGCATACTGTTCGCAGCTTTGCCGTCGCTGGTTACAAACACCCACGTTGCAATTTGCAACTATGTTAGTAAGCTGGCTTTAATCGAACAGTTAAAGTGACGCAGGAGTGTGGAAAATGGCGGAGCATAAGGCAGGAACCGATTTCGATGTGCTGATCGTCGGCGCGGGCCTTTCGGGCATTGGCGCTGCGGCGCATTTGACGATGCAATGCCCGAACAAGAGCTACGCGATCCTGGAACAGCGCGCCGATATGGGCGGGACGTGGGATTTGTTCCGCTATCCCGGCATCCGTTCGGATAGCGATATGCATACTTTGGGCTATCGTTTCAAACCGTGGTTGCACGAAAAGACCATCGCGGATGGTCCGTCGATTTGGGACTATGTCAAAGAAACAGCGGCGGAATATGCGATTACGCCAAAGGTGAAATTTCGCCACCGTGTCCTCTCCGCCGATTGGTCAAGCGCGACGGCGCGTTGGACAGTTACCGCCAAACACGAAAACACCGGCGAAACGCATATCTACACCGCCAATTTCGTGTTCATGTGCGCAGGCTATTATGATTATGACAAAGGCTATCGCCCCGAATTCCCCGGTGAGGCGGACTTTACGGGGCAGATTTTGCACCCGCAGCATTGGCCCAAGGAACTGGACTATACCGGCAAAAAGGTCGTCGTCATCGGATCAGGCGCGACGGCTGTTACCATAGTCCCCGTTATGGCGCGGCAGGCGGCGAAAGTCACAATGCTGCAACGCACGCCGACCTGGATGGTTTCAATGCCCGCGATTGACCCGTTTTCTAAATTTGTCCGCAAAATCCTGCCCGAAAAAACGGCCTATGCGTTGACGCGGTTCAAAAACATCTGGTGGCAGCGGATCGTCTATAAACGCGCGCGGTCGCAACCGGCAAAGGTTGCCGAAACATTGCTCGGCATGGCGCGCAAGGAACTGCCCACATCAATCGATATCGACACGCATTTCACCCCGCCTTACGGTCCATGGGAACAGCGCATGTGCCTGATCCCCGATAGCGATATGTTTAAGGCGGTCTCCGACGGCAGCGCCGAAATCGTCACCGACCATATCGACCATTTCACAGCATCGGGCATTAAGCTGAAATCGGGTGCGGTGCTGGAGGCGGACATCATCGTGACGGCAACCGGGCTGAACCTTGTGACGTTGGGCAAAACTGCGCTGAGTATCGATGGCAAGCCGACCAAGCTATCGGATCATTTCAACTATAAAGGTGTGATGTTTAGCGACATGCCCAATCTGGCCAGCGTGTTCGGCTATATCAACGCCAGCTGGACGTTGAAAACCGATATCGTCGCGGACTATGTCTGCCGCTTGCTCAAGACGATGGATGCCAAAGGCGCGAGCATTGCCAATCCGAAACTGGGCGATACCAACATGCCGCGACTGCCCTTTGTCAGTGATTTTTCGTCGGGCTATTTCGCCCGGTCGTTCGACGCTCTGCCAGTGAATGGCGACCGCCATCCCTGGCGTGTGTTGCAGGATTACAAGGCGGAGAAAAAGATTTTGACTAAGGACGCGATCGATGATGGGACGTTGGTGTTTTCCAATCCGGGGGTCGGGGTGGCGAATGACGCGGCGACGGAGTTGGTTGCGGCTGAATAGACCCCCTCTAAATCCGAGCCAACCCGTGCCGTTTCATCTTTGCGATAAACGTTGTGCGTTTCAGCCCGGCTATTCCGGCGGCCGACGCAATCACGCCGTTGCTGCGCAATAGAGACTCAATCAGGAACAGCTTTTCTTCCTCTGCCAGATGCTCTTTCAGGTCGAAATTGTTGCAATTCAGCCTGCGTTCGCTGTGACCACCCAATAGCCTGCGCACTTGATCCGCCGACACATTGAGTCCGCCAAACAGGCGCGATGTTTTGCCTGCAAAGGCCTCCAGTTCGCGATAGTTGCCCGCCCATCCATGATCGTTCACCGCTGCCCATGCCTCTTGGTCAAAAATCGGCGGTGCATGATCGCGTTCCGTCGCCCATAATCGTTGCAGGATAACGGCTATGTCTTCCCGCCTTTGCATCAAAGCGGGGCAGGGAACGCGCAACCGGTGCAGGCGAATGCGCAGCGGGGCTATAATCCGGTCGCCATCATCGCGTCCGTCGGAACTGGCGATCAGCTTTACGGTTTGCGCTTGGCTGCTGTCGAGCCATGTGAGCAAGCGGTGCTGTGCAGGGACCGGCAGCGATTGGACGTCTTGCAGAAAATAGCTACCCTCCCATCGCGTGGCCAGTTGATCGGTGTTGAAGGAACTGCCGGTTGTTTCGATGAACGGGCAAGTCGCAAACGGCGAATGCGCGTGGATCACTTTTGCCAATGTGTGCTTTCCGGCACCCGCTGGTCCGGTGATCAGGACCGGATCAGACGAACCCGCCGCTAAGGCCACTAGCTGCCGCAAAGACTGCACCGACGCGCTATTGCCGGCAAGCAACGGCGACGCGCTGTCGGGCACTGAACGCGGGCTTTGGATCATCCGGTCAAATTGGTACATTGCGCGCCCCCTGTTGTCAGGAGATACGGCGGCGTCGCATTAGTATTTAGTGGACTAACCGCCCGACGGTTGCGTTTTCCAGCTGCCGCTTGTCTGAAACTCTGGCTTTACGTTGGAGCTAGTTGGCAGATTGCCAGCGCGATAGCGGGCCTCGCCACCCTGCTTTTTGGCCTCAGCGGAATAGCTCGGCGGGGTGTATTTCGGCACAGCAAGCTGGCGTTGTGCGGAGAAATCTTGGGGCGCTGGCGGTTGATAGCTGTCACGCGCGGCGGTTACTGCCTCACGCTCTGCCTTTTCGCGCAACGCGGCGTACTCCCGCTCATATTGTTTCTGCAGCTGGATGGGATCGAGCACAGGCGATGTGTCCGGCGTCCATGCGCGTGGCTTTGGACCGGGGAACGGTTCTGCGTTGTTATGGCGGCTAAAGAAGGCGGACGGACGACCGGCACTGCCTTTCCAGCTGTAAAAACGGTGCGCGCCAATGGTTCCCAAATAGTTCAGGCTCGGTGCCCAATAGGGGTAAACATAGGTCGCATGATAATGCGTTGCCATGCCGACGGGGGCATAGACCGAACCGGAAATCGCAGCCAATGCAACACGCTGTCCGCGCAGATAGGCTGGACGAGCAGGGGTGCGCGCCATCGATCCGTCACAGCTATAGCTGAACTGACAACCGGTGCGGCGTTCCGAACCCTGATAGATGACACCACAAATGCTATTGGGATAGGTCGGGTGCCGCATGCGGTTGATGATGACCTGTGCAACGGCGCGCTGGCCATCATCAGGCTCATTCGCAGCTTCGTAATAGATTGCATCGGACAAGCATTTTAGCGCGCGCGAGAAATTGGCAGTGCCTGCTTTCAGGATAAATGGCTGCGCGCCACCAGCGTTACTAGTGAACGCGTCGGTCGGCAGCTTGCCATCACCTTGCAGGCTGGCGAGCATGTCGTCAGTGGGCGCTAAGTTGACCTGTTGCGTGGTTGTTCCGGTATCAATGGGGTCGAGGAAGTAGAAAGCTGAACCGGCGAAATTCTCCTCGGGACGCTCCATCGCGCCAAGGCCGTCTTTTACTTCGACGGAGGCGTTATTACCAAATTGGGCGCTCGTCGGCAGCAGGGCAAGCAGAGCAAAGGCGATAACAACGAACAGGATTTCGCGCACGCCAAAGTGCCTGCGGCGTTTGGGCGCAGCCGCTTTGCGACGTCGGTCGCTATCCTTGTTATCAACGGGATGATGATACATCGACTGTGTTCTGCCCAATGCGCCCCAAGCGGTCGCGAGTCGCCTATAGGGCAAGATCGTTGCGTGCGTGTGAACTAATTCGTCCGTGTTCCAGCATGGGACGCCTCCGGAGCATTGATTTAACGTGGCTTTTCAAAATCGGCGTTTGTAAATTCTTGTGTGCAGTGCAGCAAAGCGTCGCTATTGGCTGCAACAGCCCGTTTTGCTTGCTTGCCAAGCGATCAAACGCCTAGAGCGCTATGCGTTAAACGAATCAATTGGAGTGAAGATGATGGCGGCACATTGGGCGCCCGAAAGCTGGCGCAACCATAACGGCTTGCAGATGCCAACCTATAACGACGCTGCAGCACTGGCCGCGACTGAAGAAACTCTGCGGAACTATCCGCCGCTGGTTTTTGCGGGCGAAGCGCGTAACCTGACGGCTGAGCTGGCCGACGTTGTTGCGGGCAAAGCATTTCTGCTTCAGGGCGGCGATTGCGCCGAAAGCTTTGCCGAGTTTCATCCAAATAACATCCGCGATACGTTCCGCGTCCTGTTGCAAATGGCGGTCGTCATGACTTTCTCTGGCAAGCTGCCTGTGGTCAAGTTGGGCCGGATGGCGGGCCAATTTGCCAAGCCGCGGTCGGGCGATACCGAAACCATCGACGGCGTTACACTGCCTAGCTATCGCGGCGATATCATCAACGACATCGCGTTTGAAGCGACGGCGCGTGAACCTGATCCGGCCCGCATGGTGCGCGCCTATAGCCAGGCGGCATCGACGCTTAACCTGCTACGCGCGTTCAGCAGTGGCGGCTATGCGAACCTGCATCAGGTCCATGCTTGGACTCATGACTTTATGGGGCGTTCTCCTTGGGCGAAAAAGTTCAAGGATGTGGCCGACCGCATCGGTGAAGCTTTGGCCTTTATGGAGGCATGTGGCGTTACGCCAGAAACAGTTCCGCAGATCAAAGGCACCAGTTTCTATACCAGCCATGAGGCACTGTTGCTGCCGTATGAGCAAGCACTGACACGTCAGGATTCGCTGACCGGGCAGTGGTATGACACTTCGGCGCACATGCTGTGGATTGGTGATCGCACACGTTTTGAAGGTTCGGCGCATGTCGAATTTTTGCGCGGCATTGGCAATCCGATCGGCATCAAATGCGGGCCAAGTCTGGAGCCGGATGCCTTGCTCAAAATGCTCGATACGCTGAACCCTGCGCGCGTACCCGGACGGATGACGTTGATCACACGCTACGGCCATGACAAGGTTGAGGCTGGCCTGCCAAAGCTCGTCCGTGCGGTAATGCGTGAAGGCCATCCGGTGATCTGGTCATGCGATCCGATGCACGGCAATGTGATCAAATCAGCCAGCGGCTACAAAACCAGGCCCTTTGAACGCATCCTTGCCGAAGTGCGCGGCTTTTTCGCCGTGCACCGTGCCGAGGGCAGCATCGGCGGCGGTATCCATATCGAGATGACTGGCCAGAATGTTACCGAATGCACCGGCGGCGCGATTGCGGTGACTGATGAAGGCCTAGCGGATCGTTACCACACGCATTGCGATCCGCGCCTAAACGCGGCGCAATCCTTGGAACTCGCATTCTTGCTCGCCGAGATGCTCAATCAAGAAATGGCCGATCGCGCCAAGCAGGCGGCGTAATGGCACCGCCGCGCGTTGCCTTTATCCGCGATAGTGCGATCAAATCCGGCATCGGCTTTGGCAGTGCACTTGCGATTGTAATCAGCTTTACGGCGTATAAATCGGTTCTATGGGCGATTATTCACGGGCTATTTGGTTGGCTTTATGTGCTGTATTATGTGCTGACCCGATAGGTTGAATGAACGCGGACGGTTTGCTACCACTCGCGGATGCGGTCCATCTCCATTGTTATCCCTTTACTGCTGGCGGCCTGTGTCGGCCCTATAGAGACGCGGGTAGACAGCGTAGGTGTTGATCATTTTCCTGAAGAAATAATTATGCTTGATGCGGGTAATCTCGTCGAAAACCAGCAAGCTAAAAGTCTTGTGATAGCAGCATTGGAAGAAATGAGCTTTGCGGTACGTCCTGAGGGCGGTTTGCTTTTGCAGGTTACGGCGTCGCAGCGGCCTGCGGACCTTTCAGTTTTCAATGGAAAGGCTGAGCTTTCTTCCGCAGCGGGTAAAAAGCGCTGTGCAACAAAAGAATACCGGTTGGGTGTAGCGTTGACCCGCGTTAGTGACGGTACAGAAATCTACCGCGCGCATGCTGCCGAATTTCACTGCAAGCAGACATTTGAGGCGGTATTGCCAATGCTGGTAGAAGCGGCGCTAAAGGATATCGGCGCACCGCGTGGAAGCTATACCGTTAAGCGTCCGCGTTAGGGGGTTGGCTTGTGAAGCGGCAGAGGGGACAGTCCCAAGCAAAGCGCCGTGGACTGTCCCTAGGCAGGCCGCGCACTACAGCCCTAGGGACAGTCCACGGCGCGCTTTGCGCTTGGGACAGTCCCCGCAGCCTAATCATGGCTAGGTATTTCTTCTAGGGACTCAGGTAAAGTCAGCACAAACCGCGCGCCCCCTGACGGGTTGTTCTCCGCTCTAACACTGCCGTCATGCCGCTCTGCCACGGCCCGAACGAACGCAAGGCCTAGTCCAAGGCTCTTGACGCGCGACGTTCCCTCGCGGCCCGACGCAAAGCGGGTGAACAGTTGCGGTAACAAGTCTGCATCGATGCCATCGCCCTGATCCTGCACGGATAGCTCCAATAATCCGCCACCAACACGCGTGACATCAATGATGATCCGTCCACCATCGGGGCTAAACTTGATCGCGTTATCGACCAGATTGGTCAGTGCCCGCGACAGGCTGTCCGCCTCGGCAAAAACAAAGGCGTCTCCTTCATGATCAATCACGTCGATAGTAATGTTACGCTCTTTCGCCAGAGGCCAAAGGCTGTCTGCAACATCGCGCGCTAGTTCCGCTAATAACAGATCGAGACCTGTAAATTCGGTCTCACCCATGCGGGCAATCTGAACAAAATCCTGTGCCAATTGCATCGTTCGCCGCGCATGACGTTCGATCCGGGCCCGTGCATTTTTGTCGCGCAGATCGGGAAGCATGGCGATGATAGCCGATTGTGGCGCGCGCATATCATGCGACAGCAATTGCAGCGCCTCTTCGCGGTCGGCCTCTGCGCGGGCGAGATCGGTAATATCAGCTAAATAATGAATATAGCCACGCAATTCGCTGGTATCGCTTAGTATCTTTGCTGCGCGCATAACGAACGTGCGCGCAGACGTTGAGATGAAGCGGACAAACCCGTCTTCTTCCGCGGCGCCACGTTCCGCGCGCTTGCCAAGGTAGGCATCGACCGCGCGGCGATATGACGGCAGAACAAAATCGTCGAGTGCCGCCGCCAATGACTGGCCGGTAATGTCCTTTTCGATACGGTCATCTAGCTGCTGGTTCGTTAGGGTGATGGTGTCATCTAGGTCAGTGACAAACATCGGATCGGGCAGATGTTCCAGCGTATCGGCAATCACCCGCCGCAAATCGCGCATATGGTCGATCGCCCCGGCGAGCGTTGCGCTCTGCCGCCCAACCATATCGGCGGCAAGCTGAGTTGGTGGCGATACCGGCACGATTTCGCCTTCCTTTTCCAACGCGCCAAGTTCGGCATCCATAAAGTCGCTCATCGCCTGCAGTCGCCGCCAACCCCATAAGGGATAGACCAGGAATAACCCCAAGATCGCAGCGCCGGGCGGGAACCAGATTTGTGCGCCCAGCAACGACGCGCTTCCGATCAGAACGATTGCGACGACCGATAAGGACGCGATAAGGGCAGAGCGAGGACTCCACGATAGAAAGCCAACGAGCAATAGCCAGACTGGCAGCAATGACAGCAGCAGCGTCGCGGTAAAGGGCAGGGGCGTGACGAAATTGTTGCGCTTAATCGCTGAAACCATGTTGGCCATGATTTCAGCGCCCGACAACAATCCGCCATCGGCAAGCGGCACGGGATAGGAATCGCCCAACCCGACAGCCGTTGCGCCGATGATAACGATGTGTCCCTTTATCAGTTCGGCGGGTACGTCGCCGCTTAGCAGATCCGCGTAGGATATTTCGGTAAAGTTGCCGCGCGTGGCGTAGGGGATAAGGACGGAGCTGCCACAGCGATCACCGCTACGATAGGCAAGCGACGGCTTGCCATCCACGCGCGCAACAAGTTCCGCCAGATGCGGCCATCTCAGCCCCATTTCACCATCGGGAAAGCACAGTATCGCCCGCCTGACGACGCCGTCATTGTCAAATTCTACATTTACCTGACCAATTCCTGCGGCGGCCTTGGCGATGGATCGTATCGGTTGGACCACGTCATAATCTCGGCCATCGCTGCCGGGGGAAACGAAATGCATCGGGATGTACACTGGCGCGCGCTGTTGCATTGCGGCGGCCAATGCTGCGTCATCGGCATCGATGCTAGGCTCGCTTAATAGGATATCGAGCAGGATCGCTTTTGGCTTTGCCGCCTGAAGCTTAGCCAACAAAGCGGCGTGATTTTGCCGTGGCCATGGCCATTTGCCAAGCGCTTGCAGGCTGGGATCATCGATAGTGACGAGCAAGATGTCAGGATCTGCCTCTGGCCGTGACAGCCCGCTTAGCTGATCATAAAACAGATAATCGAACGCCGATGTCCCGCGCCATTGCAACGCCAGCACAACCGCCAGTGACGACAACAAAGCTATCACCAGCCATTCGATGATCAGGCGCAGGCGAAGGTTCATCGTCGATGCCCGGAAATCTGCACGGAACCCCGATTATGGGGCTGAGATGATAAGCTTTTCAAACGGCGTCCAGTTCGTTGACACTTCGCCATCCACATATTGGACCGACGCAACGCGCCAGTAATAGTCACCTGCGGGCAGATCGGACAAGCTTATCTCTTGCTTATCCAATCCCGCTTCGTCGACCATCGCAATCCCGTCAGTTCTGCCTTGGAATAGCTGAAAATGATAACGCAGCGTTCCGCGTCCTTCACCAAACCATTTGAACGCATAGCCGAAATCCGCTTTGCCACCACCGGCAGACACCGTGTTCAAACGTCGTTTAAAGGCATAGGTAACTGGCATGCCCTCAATCCCCGAGGCCGATATCGCACGAAAGCGCGCAAAGTAATTGCCGTCATCGATGCCGTCAAAGCTTGCATCGGCTCCGGTGAAAACACCATCGGCGATTTGTTCAACGAAACCAGCATCCGAGGCCAGTGAGACGTGTAGGCCGTTAGTATTCAAGGCATCGGCCAGCACGAAGCTGACCGCTTTTTCCTTTTGTAACCCGCCTGCGGATTGCAAGTTAACTGGCGCGATCAAACGTTCTTTAATTACGGCTCCGCTGGCCTTTACCGCTAGGCCATTGCCTGCGGGTATGTCTGTCAGTGCGTCGCCGGGCAGTGTCACGGCCAATGCGCCTTCGGTGACTTCCGAAAAATCGCCTCCGGCTTCCTCATCATACCGTGATTGGAATTCGGTGCCGCGCACTGCCGAGACAGCTTTGGGCGTTTTGACGACATAACGGTCGTTGGGGTTTGTCATCGGGGTGACTTTGGATTTTGCCGCCCCGCGCCCAACCTCGAAATCATAATCAAGGCTTGAATCGATCAGATAACGGCGCAACCGGACGATTTTTAGGTCGCTGTTCGACGGTAACGAAACGCGCGAGCCATTTTCCAACGTGATCGTCGCAAACGATGAACCCGCTGTTTTCAACGTCGAGCCTTCGCCAAGGCTTCCACCTTTGATTGCGCCGCTTTGCGTTCCACGCACGATCTGGGCGACATTGCCGCGAACAGAAACGATGGTCGCGCTGCTTGCGTTGAACTTCAATAGGTTGCGCGCAATCCGCAGCTTTGTCCCGACGGCAATTGCACGGTCATTACGAATAAGGTTAGCCTGTTGCACCAAGCGATAATCATTGGCGCGAACGAGATATTTGGTGCCAAGATTAATCAAAGTATCGCCGCGCTTAACCTCATAAACGAGTGTATCGTCTGGCGCCGCTTGCGCAGGCGTTGCGATGGCCAGCAGCCCCAAAGCAACTAAAGTTAGAAAGATGCGCATGTTAGCGTCACTTTGGCTCCATAGTTTCCAGACGATAGCCGTAACCGAAGACGGTGAAAATGCGAAACCCGTTTTCGGGCTTCAGGTCCAGTTTCGAACGAACGCGCGAGATGTGCATGTCGAGTGTGCGTGTAGCAAGGGCCGCAGTGGTCCGCCAGATCGTCTCCATAATGTAATTGCGCGACAAGGTGCGATCACGATTGCGGAAAAATAGATCGGCGAGTTCAAATTCTTTCGCCGTCATCAGCACTGTCTGACCATCAAAGGTCACAGTTTGGTCGATGCGGTTGAAATCGTATTTGCCATAGGTCGCTTTGGTGTCAAACGCGCCGCTGCCGGCGTTACGGCGTAGCATGGCGTTGATTCGTGCGGCAATGACGCCGCGATCCTCAGGCTTTGTGATGTAATCATCGGCCCCGGCGTTCAGCGCGTCGGTGATGTCCTTTTTCGCAGTGCGGTTGGTCATCATTATGACGGGTGGCCGTTCTTGCAACGCTGTCTGCATCCAGCTTAGCGTTTCCAACCCGTCTTTTTTGGGCATCGCCCAGTCAAGAATGACAAGGTCATAGGTTTCGCGGACAAGCGATTGAGACAAAGCGTTGCCGTCGGAAAAGGTCACGGCGCTGTGGCCCAATTCCTCAACGATAGCTTTCAAATGATTGACAACGTCTGTTTCGTCATCGGCTATTGCTATGCGCATAATCTAAACCAGCTCCACTCCGGCTGCCTTCTTTAACACGTTATAGTGCGGGGCAGATGTGAGCGCGTATTATTGGCAGTTTACAAGTTGTTCTAGTGTAAGCGCGCTGTTGTTACAACCATTTACAAGGATTGATGCAAGTTGAACAGCGAGGAAAATGGCTGGGGTGGCAGGATTCGAACCTGCGAATGCCGGCATCAAAAGCCGGTGCCTTACCACTTGGCGACACCCCAGCAGCGAACAGTTTCCTGTCAGCAAGCGCCCCTATAACGAGAGAATAGCCTAAGGCAATGCAGCTTTTTCCTAAAGTTCACCCAATGCGATCAACCCAGCCGAATGTATCAGGCGCAGTCCCTCGCTGGATCTCGATCAATCGCGATTTCAGTTTTTGCGTCAACTGCCCTTGTCCGCCGCTGCCGATGGTAAACGAGAAGCCTGGTGCGCTAACTTGGCCAATCGGCGTGACCACGGCCGCTGTTCCGCAGGCAAAGGATTCGATCAATCGTCCCGATTCGGCATCGGCGCGCCATTGATCGATCGCATAGGGCTCTTCGCGGACCGTCAGCCCCTCTTCGCGGGCCAAAGCAATCAAACAGTCGCGAGTGACGCCTTGCAAGATCGTGTCCGAAATCGGCGGCGTTTGAATGCTGCCATCCTCGAACACGAAAAACACGTTCATGCCGCCTAGTTCCTCGATCCAGCGATGTTCTTTGGCATCAAGAAACACGACCTGATCATGGCCGGCCTTCATCGCCTCCGCAATCGGGACAAGGCTTGCCGCATAATTGCCACCGCATTTGGCAGCGCCGGTGCCACCGGGGCCAGCACGGTTATAATGCTCGCTGACCCACAAAGACACCGCAGGTGCCCCGCTTTTGAAATAATTGCCGCTGGCCGCCGCGATTACCATGAACAGATATTCGTTCGCGGGGCGCACACCCAAAAACGCCTCGGTCGCGATCATGAATGGGCGCAAATACAGCGAGCCGCCGTCCAGATCGGGGAACCAGCCTTTGTCGATATCGACTAAGGATTTACACGCCTCGACAAACACTTCCTCTGGCAATTCGGGCATCGCCATCCGCCGTGCCGAGGCGTTGAAGCGCCGCGCATTGGCCTCGGGGCGAAACAACGCCATGCTGCCATCGCTGAGTTTATAGGCTTTCAGCCCCTCAAAAATCTCTTGCGCATAATGCAGCACAGCGGTCGCCGGATCGAGCGACAACGGCCCGCGTGGGCCGAGCGTCGCATCATGCCAGCCGGTTCCTGCGGTATAGCGGATCGTCACCATATGGTCGGTGAAGGTCTTTCCAAAGCCGGGATCAGCAATCCGCGACGCCCGTTCCCCATCCGTTACCGGGGCAGGATGCGCGATGAGTGTGATGGGCAGCGTAGCTAGATCAGTCATAATGATATCCGGTTTGAAACAATATGTCGCACAGCATCCGATTCAGGAAATGCTTGCACACTGATATGTCTCGCGCCAAGATACGTCAATATGGCTGTCCCATCTCTTGCTACGCAATTTCCCGCCTCGCCCAACGCGTCGCCTTTGTTCCTGCGCGAAGAAGAAGTGCGGCGCGGGGTGGAGCTGCTCTATTTTGGCTATACGCGTCTGACGCGTAGTATTGATCAGGGCCTGGCGCTGGAAGGTTTAGGCCGCGCGCACCACCGGGCATTATACTTCATCGCGCGGCAACCTGATTTGACGGTGAGCGAATTGTTGAAGATCTTGGGGATCACCAAGCAGTCGCTGGGTCGTGTGTTGAACGATTTGTCGGCACGCGGATTGGTCGAAAACCGCGCGGGAATCAGCGACCGGCGGCAAAAACTATTGCGTTTGACCGCCCAAGGCATGGCATTTGAAACGCAGTTGTTTGAGGCGTTACGGAACGGCATGTCGTCGGCTTATGCTGCGGCGGGACAGGAATCGATCACCGGGTTTTGGCGTGTGCTTGAGGGATTGGTGCCAGAGGAAGACCGCAGCATGGTTTTGAAACTGCAAGGAGTGGAGGCATGAGTCTCGATCCGCGTCTCGCCCGGCTGCAAGCCGTCATCCGTGACCGCAAATCGAGCGACGCTGGGACCAGCTATGTCGCGTCATTGTTCGCCAAAGGCCGGGAGAAGATTGCGCAGAAAGTTGGCGAGGAAGCGACTGAGACAGTCATCGCCGCGCTGACGGGCAGCCCACAAGAGCTTACCGCCGAAGCTGCCGACTTGTTGTTCCACCTCATGATCTTGCTCGAAGAAGCCGGAACAGACCTTGACGCCGTCCTGACCGAACTCGAACGCCGCGACGGCGTGTCTGGCCATGTCGAAAAAGCAGCGCGCGCCGAATGACTTTGCGCATCGGCATATTGGGCGCATCGCGCGTCGCGGTTTATGCGATGATTGCGGCTGCCAAAGATGTTGAAGGCGTCGAGGTTGTCGCCATTGCGGCGCGCGACCCGGAGCGGGCGGGGGCTTATGCAAAAGCGCATGGCCTAAGCAGAACCTATTCTGATTACCGCCAATTGATTGAAGCTGATGATATCGATGCTGTCTATAACGGGCTGCCGCCCAATCTTCATGCGATATGGTCGATTGCCGCGGTCGAGGCCCGAAAGTCGGTGCTGTGCGAAAAGCCGTTCGCGCTCAATATTGATGATGTCGAGGCGATGCTCTGCGCCGAAGCGGACACCGGCCAAATGATTATGGAGGCGCAGCACACTTATTATCACCCACGCCACGCCCGGATCCGCAAGATTGTGCAGGCTGGCGTATTGGGCAAAGTCGCCGCGATCACCGCGCAATTCGACGTGCCAATTGCAGAAACACCCGGCGAAATTCGCTGGGATGGCGCGGTCGGCGGCGGCGCTTTGTGGGACTTGGGGGTGTATCCGCTTTTCTGGCTGAGGGCGAGCATGGGGCAGGAGCCAAAATTGCTGTCCGCTGCACACGCCCTTAACGGCAAAGGTGCCGATATTTGGACCGACGCGACATTTGCCTTTCCCGGCGGAGCTACCGGCTCAATCCGTTGTTCGATGGAACGCAAATTTGCAGCATGGCTGCGGGTTGAGGGTGAACGCGGGACGTTGTTTGTCGACAATCCGCTGTCGCCCAATGTCCAGACGCTGACCGTCACCGTTGATGGCGAAACGAGCAAAGAAACCTTTGCCAGCCGCCCAACCTATTCATTCCAGCTTGAAGCGTTTCGGGATGCGGTTCTTGCTGGTGCGCCGGTTGCGACACGCGGCGAAGATAGCCTTGCCACTATCCGGCTGATGTCCGATATTCGCAATATGGCCAACAAAGGATAAACCCATGACCGTCGATGTTACTTTGCCCTATGATGACCAGAATGTTTTCGCCAAAATCCTGCGCGGAGAGCTTCCCAGCCGCAAAGTGTATGAAGATGAATGGGCGTTAGCGATTCATGACATCAATCCGCAGGCGCCGGTGCATGTTCTGGTTGTGCCCAAGGGGCCATATGTCAGTTGGGACGATTTTAGCGCAAACGCCAGCGATGCGGAATTAGCAGGCTTCACGCGTGCGATCGGTCACGCTGCGCGCGAACTGAACCTTGTTGAGACCGGATATCGCCTGATTGCTAATATCGGGACCGATGGTCATCAGGAGTTTCCGCATCTGCACGTGCATCTTTTCGGTGGAAAACCGCTGGGACCGATGCTTACGCGTTAAAGTGCGGCGGTGACTAAAGTCAGAATGGCCAACGCAACGGTTGGATAAAATGTCAGGCCAAAGCCAAATGCCCGGCTGCCCGCGCCGTTTGCATAGCCCTTTGCAAAAAACAGTCTGCCGATCAGAAAAAACAGCGCGCATGCCACTATTGCATCGGTCCAGTGCATTGGCAGCAAGATCGCGGCTATGCCATAAACCAACGCTGCCAACGTCGCTTGTTCATGAGTGTTGCGCAGTATCGCCGACTGCATGTCTGCTTTTGCCGTCTTTGTTTCAGCAGCAGCGGCGTTCCGATCCAACGGTTCGATGAAACGATGGTTCGCCAGCCGCGCGATATCGAGAAACAGCGCGGCGGCTGGTGCGGCAAGTGCGATCGCCAATAGGGTCAGCCGCTCCACCTCGAAAAACGTAAATCGGCCAGTCACAGCCAACGAGATGATAGTCATCGCCAACGCGACACTTGCCGATCTCGCGATCGTCCGCTGTTCTGGATCAAAGGCCATAAAGATATTATGCCCAGCAATTTCGGCAATGCACGGGAAATTTTCTTGCGCGGCTGCGATTAGCGGTTAGGTTCCTGCTTAATAGAAATTCCGTGAGGGGAGTAATAATGATCTTTGGTCGCACGAAATCGATCGACGCCATATTGGCGACGGCGGCAAAGAAGTCGCTGCATCGGACGCTGGGAGCGTTCCAACTGACATTGTTCGGCATTGGCTGTGTGATCGGCACTGGCATTTTTGTGCTGACCGCTGCTGGCGCGCAGAAAGCTGGACCTGGCCTGATGCTGGCGTTTGCGATTGCGGGCGCAATCTGCATCGTGGCCGCATTATGCTATGCTGAAATTGCTTCGATGCTTCCGGTGGCTGGATCGGCCTATACCTATACCTACACCGTCATGGGCGAGCTGCTCGCATGGACGGTAGGCTGGGCGCTTGTGCTCGAATATGCGGTCGCAGCAAGCGCGGTGTCGGTCGGTTGGTCCGGCTATTTTAGCGGCACGATATTGAACGAATTTTTCGGGATAAAGCTTCCAGCGGCGCTGGCGGCTGGACCGTTGGTATTGGGCGGTGCTGAAGGTGGTATCATCAATCTGCCAGCCGTTATCATTGCTTTGCTAATGACGTGGTTGCTGATGATCGGAACCAATGAGTCAGCTAAGTTCAACGCGGTCCTTGTGGCGATTAAGGTTACTGCGCTGACGGCATTCATCGTGCTGACACTGCCAAAGGCTGAAATGGCCAATTTCAACCCGTTCTTGCCCGCAGGCGTATTTGGCGGTTTTGGATCGGGCGTTGGTGCGGTTGGTGCAGCAGCAACAATCTTCTTTGCTTATGTTGGTTTCGACGCTGTTTCGACGGCTGCAGAGGAAACGAAAGATCCACAAAGAAACGTGCCTATCGGCCTCATCGGCTCTCTTGGTTTCTGCACGGTGTTCTACATTTTGGTTGCTGCAGGCGCAGTTGGCACCATCGGCGGTCAGCCGATCATGGGGCCAAATGGCATACCTTTCCCAGCCGGTTCGGAAGCATTGGCAGTTCAATGCGCTTTGCCGCAGTATAACGAAATGCTCGTTTGTTCGAATGAAGCTTTGGCCCATGTTTTGCGCCAGATCGGTTTTGGCACCATCGGCAACATGCTTGGCATCGCCGCGTTTGTTGCGCTTCCTTCGGTGATCCTGATCCTATTGTTTGGCCAGACGCGCATCTTCTTTGTGATGTCGCGTGACGGTTTGCTGCCAGAGGGTCTTTCAAAAATCCATCCAAAGTGGAAAACTCCATATGTAGTGACCGCGATTACAGGCGCAGTTGTCGCATTTGCCGCTGCCTTTTTGCCCGTCGGTCAGCTTGCCGATATCGCCAATGCCGGAACGCTGTATGCGTTTATGATGGTCGCGATTTCAGTGATGATGCTGCGCAAGTCGGAACCAAACCGGGTGCGGTCATTCAAGACGCCTGCTCTTTGGCTGGTCGGGCCTTTGACGATTGCAGGGTGCATCTTCCTATTCCTCAACCTGCCGTTCGAGGCGATGATCGTGCTGCCGGTATGGGGCGGCATTGGTATCCTGATCTATTATCTCTATGGCTACAGAAAGAGCCATGTTGGGCAAGGCATCGTTGATGTGCATGAAGACGATGCAGATGCACCGGTGCCGCCAGTAGACCAGCATTTGGCTTGATCGGGTAAAATCAGAAACGAAACGAAAAGGGAGGTTTCGGCCTCCCTTTTTTTAGCTGCGCGGTGCTTGGGGGACGTGTATCGTCGTGCCCGGGCGTGTGAAGAGCTTGCCCTGTTCGGCCCAAAAAACCAGCGTCAAAGTCATCAGCCCGCATAGCACAAAGCCGCTTGCGACGGGTACTATGCTGCCGTCGAATTGCTGCCCGATCAGCGCGCCGATACCGGCCCCCAGGATAGTTTTGGTGAAAGTCTGAAACGACGAGGCCGCGCCAGCCATTGCGCCAAATGGAGTCATCGCAATCGACGAGAAGTTCGATCCGATAAAGCCCACCATCGCCATATTGCCGGTCAAGAACAGCAGGAACAACGGCATTGATGTTGGCGCAAAGATAGCTGCGGCGAGCTGCAACAGCCCCAAAGTGATAAACAATAACAAAGCAGCTTGCGAGACCCGCCGCGCGCCGAACCGTTCAACAATCCGGGCGTTGGTAAAGTTTGAAACGGCAATGCCCATCGCCACAATCGCAAAGCCGGTGGTGAAGAACTCCGCTGCACCAAACACTTTGTCAAACGCCTGCTGCGAGCTGTTGAGAAAACCGAACAGGGCTCCCTGCACAATGCCCGCACCCAACATATAGCCAGCAGCCCCGCGGTGCAGCACAACCGTCCGCCATGCCTTCGCCAGCGGCCTGAACTGGATCGGAATAACGTTTTCAGGCTTCAACGTCTCCGGCAGCCGCCGGATTGTCCATAAAGCCGCCGCAATGGCCATGATCGCCATGACATCAAAAATGGTACGCCACCCTGCAAACAAGAGGATGAACTGGCCCAAAGTAGGCGCGATAATCGGTACGATCATAAAGACTAAAAAGATTGTCGACATCTTCTTTGCCATCGCGTCGCCTTCAAATTTGTCGCGGATGATCGATGCCACCAATACGCTGGCGGCGGCAGCGGAAAGTCCGTGCAAGAACCGCATCGTCAGCAACATGTCGAAACTGGTCGAGAAGCTGCACGCAAAGGAGAACATTGCAGACGCCAAAACCGCCCAGACTAAAACCGGCTTTCGCCCGAAACGGTCAGATAATGGCCCGTGGAACAACGCACCAATGCCAGTGCCAGCCAGAAATACCGAAATGACATATTGGACTTGATTGGGATCGGCGATGCCTAATCCTGCTATCATGCGCGGGAACGCAGGCAGCATCGCATCGATAGCGAGCGCGTTTAGCGCCATCAATGACGCCATCATCACAACAAGTTCGCGTTCGCCGATATCGGCCTTGGCCGGAATGTGGGGAGGAGGAGGGGACGGAAAGTTCATCCGCCACCTATGAGGAGCAACAAGCGGCTTTGCCAGCACCTTTTCTATCGAACATTGCGGCGGCAGTGATTAAGGAGACTGTCATATTATGGATGACCTGGACCCATTACGAAAGATCATCCATGTTGATATGGATGCGTTCTACGCGAGTGTTGAACAGCGGGACAATCCGGAGCTGCGCGGCAAGCCAGTGGCGGTGGGCGGATCATCGAAGCGCGGGGTGGTAGCAGCGGCTAGCTATGAGGCACGGACCTTTGGTGTGCGTTCAGCGATGCCATCTGTTGTGGCGCAAAGGCGCTGTCCTGACCTGATTTTCACCAAACCGCGCTTTGAAGTCTATCGCAGCGTTTCGCGGCATATCCGCGAGATTTTTGCGCGTTACACCGATTTGATTGAACCGCTGTCGCTTGATGAAGCATATTTGGATGTGACCGAGGACAAACAGAACATCGGCTCAGCGGTTAAAATTGCCAAAGCCATCCGCGCGGCGATCCGTGAAGAAACCGGGCTGACCGCTAGTGCCGGGGTGAGCTATAACAAGTTCATCGCCAAGCTGGCGAGCGACCAGAACAAGCCTGATGGGCTGTGCGTCATTTTGCCCGATCAAGGCGCGGCGTTTGTCGCAGGGCTGCCCGTCCGCCGCTTCCACGGCGTTGGTCCGCGTTCGGCAGAGAAAATGGCAAAGCTTGGCATCCAAACCGGCGCTGACCTTGCGACACGGAGCGAGCAATGGCTGTGTCAGCATTTTGGCGGTGCCGGGCGCTATTTGTTTAAGGCGGCGCGGGGGATCGACAACCGCCTCGTCAATCCATCGCAAGAACGCAAGTCGCTGGGCGGAGAACTGACCTATTTTGAGGACAAACGCGCCGTTGATGATTTGCGCGCGGCACTCGATGAGATTGTCGAAATAGTCTGGGAGCGCATCACACGGTACGAAACGCGCGGGCGGACGATTGTGCTAAAAGCGCGCTATTCAGATTTTCGCACTATCACGCGTTCGCGTTCGCCGGGGCACATTATTGAGGACAAGACTGAGTTCGCCGCCCTTGGCCATCAATTGCTCAGCGGAATTCTACCAGCCGAAATGGGCATCCGCTTATTGGGGCTGACGTTGACGGGGATAGTCCAAGAGGGCGACGCGACTCCGTCCAACGCCACAAAAGGGCGCTCCGCCGCGCAACAGGAAGAGCTTCCCTTCGCTGTCATTGAAAATTGAAGAATATCATCATATATCATAAAACTGTAGTGCAAGGATAAAACAGGGAGGCCGAAATGGCTCGTCCGCAAACTGATATTGATGCTGGCCGCGAACTTTTGCTCGATCAAGTCGAAGAACTGGTCCGCAAACGTGGATCGGCGGATATCGCGATGAACGAACTCGCCGCTGCGGCGGGCATGTCGCCATCAAACCTCTATCGCTTTTTTGAGAGTAAAGAAGCATTGTTGGAGGCGGTTGCCGAAAAATGGTTCGCCGACAAGGTCGCAATTATGGAAGAAGTTGCCGCTTCCGACCTTCCTGTCCGTGACAAATTATTCTCGTTTTTCGCCCGCCGTTTTGTCGTAATGAATGCGCGATTTAACGAAGAGCCGGAGCTGTTCAAAAGCTATTGCGAACTCGGGGATCAGTATTTTGAGGTTGTTCGCGGATATGTTGATCTGGGTGATCATTATCTGGCGACGATCATAGCCGAGGCGATGGATTCTGGTCATTTTGGCGATCTGTCGATTGACGAAGCTGTGTCGCTGATCAACCAGATGGTCAGCCCTTATTGCATGCCCGACGCGCTGATCCGCATGGGCCATAAGCTGTCCGAGGAGAAGCTGGCGAAGATTATCGATACGATTTTTATCGGCCTTGGTCATGGCTATGAAGCAAAGGCGCGGACAGCACAGATGAAGATTGTTTCTTGAGCCCCTTTGGGAGCTTGCCAGCGCAGCGATCCTCTGGCAGAGGCGCGCCTTCGAAAATGGTCGGCGGGCGATTAGCTCAGCGGTAGAGCACACCCTTCACACGGGTGGGGTCACAAGTTCAAACCTTGTATCGCCCACCATTTTCGAACAGCGGTCTGCGCATTTTTCCTTGCATCGCAGTGTTTAGCCGCCAAGTTGCTCGCGTGGACAATCCTTTCCTTAATGATGGCCCCGATAGTGCCGGCGCGCTGGCAGATGTCGCGCACATTGCGGCGTTGTTGCAGTTGGCTGCGCGCGAGGGACGGGCGGTCAGCTATTCGGAAATGCTGATGACATTGGGCTTTCGCTTTACCCGCCCAAAAATGCGGGCGTTATGCAAGACGCTGGATGCGGTGGACCGTGAGTCTGCAGTGCGCGGCGAACCGCCGCTTGCCCCGTTAGTGGTGCGCGAAAGCGACCGGTTGCCGGGGCAGGGTTGGTGGGTGTCGCGCGGCGACTATAAGGGCGCTTGGGAAGGCGCCGAGGCGCGTACTTACGTTACCGAACAGCAGCAGCGTGCGTTTGATTACTGGCGGCAAACGCAATGACCGACATTCTCGTAATATTGCAGCACATCATGCTGCGCGCGACGGGGGTTGATGCGCCGGTTGAAAACATCACGCGCTTGTCGGGTGGAGCAAATATGGAGAGCTCTTCGTTTGATTATGCCAGCGCTGGCTATGTCCTGCGCCGCGCGCCATCGGCAGAATTTATGGCGGGCCGCGTTTATGGGCATGATGTCGAGGCGGCGGTCGTGCGCGCCGCGTTTGCAGTGGGCGTTAAAGCGCCGGAGGTCGTTGCGGACCTGTTACCAGAAGGCGGCATCGGCACCGGCTATGTGATGCGCCGCGTCGAGGCGGAGGTGAATCCGGCAAAGATATTGCGGGCGCCACAGCCATCGTTGTTGAACGATTTGGCACGTGAAGCGGCGCGTATCCACGCGATCCCGCTCGATTGCATTCCGCCGCTGCCGCACGCTACCGCTGACGAACTGCTGAGCGAAATGAAGGCGCGGTTTGTCATTTATGGCGGCGACCGGTCGGTCTTTGCTTTCGCGTTTCGTTGGCTACAGGATCATTTGCCTGTGCCGGTCGAGCCGGTTCTGCTCCACGGCGATTTCCGCATGGGCAACATCATGGTCGATGCAGATGGGCTGGCTGCGGTGCTCGATTGGGAATTGGCGCACCTGGGCGACAGGCATCAGGATTTGGCCTTTGGCTGCATCAATAGCTGGCGCTTTGGCCATATCGATCGACCTGCTTTTGGCGTGGGGCAGTTGGACGTATTTTGGGATGCGTATGAACGGGAAAGCGGCGTTGCGGTTGATCCGCTGCGTTTCCGCTGGTGGCTGGTCTATTCAACATTATGGTGGGGACTATGCTGCCTGCAAATGGCCGAAATCTGGCGCAATGGTGCAGATGCTAGCCTGGAGCGGGCAGTCATCGGGAGACGCGCGTCAGAGACTGAGGTCGACTTGCTGATGCTGCTGGAGGAAGATGCGCCCGATTGTGAGCGCGGGATGATCACCCTGCCAGAGGCTGCGCCGGCGCGGCGCATGGGCGAACCTTCATCGGTCGAAATGCTGGAAGCTCTAGCGAAGTGGGTCGAGGAGGATATCAAACCGGGGGCAGAGGACCGAAATCGTTTTATGGCGGCAGTGGCGATGAATGCGCTGGGGATGCTGAAGCGCGAGGCTGAGCAGCCGTTGGACGTGCATGATCGGGAACTGTCGGATAAGTTGCTGGCTGGGACGGTCGGACTGGCTACGCCGGGATTGCTTACGAAACTGAAAGTTGCCGCGCTGGTGAAGCTTGCGGCGGATCAGCCGAAATACTCTGCGCTGGCCAAGGCTCGGGCGATGTGGTCAAATCCACAGGCTGATCGTATGGATCACAAGTCCCGCTAAACCACCCACCAACGTGCCATTGATGCGGATAAACTGTAGGTCGCTGCCGACCGCATTTTCGACACGGTCGGTGATCGTGCTCGCATCCCAGCCGCCGATGGTGTCGGAAACAAGGCTGACGATGTTGTCGCCGTAGTTTTCGGTAGTCCCGACAATCGCGCGGCGGGCGAAGCGGTTGATCTGGCGTTTCAGCCCTGCGTCGCCTTGCAAGGTGCTGCCCAATTTGGTGAGCGCATCACCAAAGCTGCCCGACATTGCGGCATCGGGGTTGCGCGCGGCTTTTAGCAACGCCGTCCGTCCCTGATCCCATAGCCCCTCGATCCATTTGTTCATCGCTGGATTGGCGAGCAGTTCCGCTTTCCAATTGGCGACCTTTGCTTGCAATTCCTTATCGGATTTCAGGTCGCGGACCAGTTTCTGCAGGCCTTCCTCGCCCTTTGCTCGCAAAGGGTGGTCGGGGTCTGCCGCCATATCGGCCAGCATTTTCTCAAGCCCTGTGACAATGGCATTGGCCAATCGGTCGTCCAGCCCGGTCCAGCGCATAATCGTGCCTGCGCGCTCCTCCACCATTTGCCGGAGCATCGGCTCGTTAGCTTCAAGCGTTTTCGCCGCCCAGCCGATGACGCTGTCCATCAACGGCAGATGCCGCCGTTCCTTCATCATCGCGCCGAGCAATTGGCCGAGCAACGGCGCGACATCGAGCTTTTCAAGTTGCGTGCGGACCGCAGATTTCGCGATTCCGCCCAGTCGTTCGTCATCCAACGCCGCGATAATATCGCCCATAAGCCGCGATGCGCCCATCCGCATCCGCCCCTCGCCGCCAGATGGCTGGGCGAGGAAACGGCCTATTGCCCCTGCAACATCCATAGTCCGCACTTTGCGCGCGACGATGCCGGTGCGAAGGAAGTTGCTACGCAGAAAACCCGCAAGCGTGCGGCCCAACCGCTCTTTATTGGTTGGGATAATTGCAGTGTGCGGAATGGGAATGCCCAAAGGATGGCGGAACAATGCGGTTACCGCGAACCAATCAGCCAGCCCGCCGACCATGCCCGCCTCGGCAAAGGCGACCAGAAACGCCCATTGTGGGTGGACATTGCGTTCCAACTGGATGCCGACAACGAACAGCACGGCCATCAGTCCGAGCAAAGCCGTCGCAATCCGCCGCATCTTGCGCAATTCGTCATCGCGCCAAGCGTAGCGCTCGCGTTCGGCCGTCCCCAATTGGTTGATCATTTTCACAGCGCTGCCCTTAAGCTTGCGTCAGGCAACAAGCCAATTTGCATCCGCCGGAAAACCCTATTTTGCCGCTTTGTGCAGTTTAGGCGTGATCGTTTCGCCCGGGTTGAGGAAGCCGCCTGCATACATCACTACCCGTTCGGTGCCATCGAGCCCCTCGATGATCGCGATGCCATCTGGCGTCACGATACCGGTCTTCACTTTCCGGCGGGCAACTTTGTTCGCCTTGTCAACGACATAGACATAGCTGCCGCCCTTGTCGCTTTGGATGGCGGATTCGGGCAATAATGGTGCAGAAACAGAACCCGCTTTAATCTCGACACTGGCAAAACCGCCCGGCTTTAGAGCCAGATTGAACGGCAAAGCGATGCGAGCAATGCCTTGGCGCGATTGTTCGTTGATCATCGGCGCGATTTGCCAGACCTGTCCGGCAAAGGATTGCTCCGATCCAACGGGCGTCACGGTTGCGGGCACTCCAACCGAAATCTGCGCCAGCGCCGCTTCGCCAAGCTGGGCTTGCAATTCCATCTCGCCGCCTTGTGCCATGCGGAATAATATGCCGCTGCCTGCGCTGACGGTTTGGCCGGGTTGCACATTGCGTTCAAGGATATAGCCGCCAACCGGCGCACGAATATCAAGCCGTGCGTTGCGCGCACGCGCTTCGTTCAATTGCGCTTCTGCAACCCGGACGCGGGCGCGGGCGCTGTCACGTGCCGCCGTTTTGCGATCAACATCAGCCTTTGAAATAAAGCCCCGATCGACCAACTTTAACCCGCGGTCGAGTTCGTTCTGCGCCAATTGCACATCGGCACGGGCAACGCCAATCTGGGCCTCTTGGCTGGCAAGTTGCTGATTTTGAACCGAACGATCAATGCTGACAAGGACTTGGCCTTGCTTGACCCAGTCACCCGCGTCGACAAAGACGCGCGATACTTGTCCGCCTTCACCGACTACGCCAACCGGGATTTCGCGCCGGGCGGCCAATGTGCCTGTGGCGGTAAGTGCGCTGACCACCATACCACTGCCAGGGGCGATAACGGTTACGGTTTGTGCCTGCGAATCTTTCCCGGCATCTGCCGCTGCCGCGCCGCTGCTGGACTTCGACATGAAATAATATGCGCCCGCAGCAATCGCGAGTATGATCACGACCGCAGCGATGACCCACGGCGTTTTGCCCCGCTTTGCAGTTGGATCAAAGCTCAGAGTATCGTCGGCAGATATGACAGAGGTTTCGTAATTCATGTTATAATCCAAGGCTTCAAAGCATGAGTGTCAAGACCGGTTCGCGGTCAGGAATATATTGGCTGTATTACTTCGATATGGCACCTGATGCAAGCAACGCGGGAATCGGAGCATTTCAAGATCAAACCATAAGCGACAAATAGCGTGGAAGCACGGCAAAACGACAATCGGCTTAGGCTTTCGACCAATGACATAGATTAATGTCGCCCACAAAAAAGGCCGCGCCATGACAGCGCGGCCCCTGAAATCGATTAGACCAAGTCTAACGAACGCTGCCGCGCTTGACGAGATTTATCACACCGAGCAACACAACTGCGCCAATGAACGATGTCAAAAGAGTCATCGGATCAAAAGCACTGTCGCGCAAACGACCGCCGCCCAAAATTCCACCAAGTGCGAAGCGACCGATAATCGAACCCACGCAGCCAACAATTACATTCATGAATATGCCCATGTCTGCGTCGCGATTCATGACTTTGCTCGCCAACCAGCCCATGATTCCACCCATAACTAAAGCGATAATCCAACCCATATCTTCCTCCTCTTTGGCGCCCGGTTGTGTGTTGGGCGACTAAGGCACTAAATAGCTCGATTGTGGCAGAAACCAAACGACAAATTCAGATCAGCATGTAAAGTGGGTCCAAGCACAGAAAAACCCCCGCAGCGCTCGCCACGGGAGTTGCTCTTTAACTGACTAGTTTACGTACTCAATATTTCTGCTGGCGCTCGTACAAGTCGCGGTAATGCTGAATACGCGTTACGCGCAATCCGGGCATTCCCGAACGGTCAATCGCGCGTTGCCACGATGCAAATTCTTCAAGCGTCAGCCCATAGCGTTCGCAAACATCGCTGACCGACAATAGCCCGCCATTAACGGCTGCAACCACCTCGGCCTTGCGACGAACAACCCAACGAGTTGTTCCCGGTGGCGGAAGACTTTCGAGCGTCAGGGATTCCCCGAGCGGACCGATGACCTGCGCCGGACGGATTTTCTGATTTTCTAGCATGATGTTTTCAAAGCTCCGTGCCCCGCTCTGCAACCTGCACTTCAGGCTTTACGGTGTATGATTGAATAGAATTGCCATTCGTTGAACCAGCAAGGTTAACGGGCAATTCAAACTTAGCGGGCGATGCCGGATCTTTCGCTGATCCAGCGATCCAGAATGCGCCGCGCGGTGTTGCGGCGCGATTGCCGCCTTGTTGCGCAAAATAGGCTATCCTGCTGGCAAGGATGTCTGTGTCACCCCGATGCAAACGCGGCGCAGCGAGCAAAAAGCTGACCGTCCGGCTTGCTGCCTGACGCGAGGTAGCGGTCGCAATAAGAGCGGAGTAATCCGTCTTACGCGTTCCGGCACTTTCGGCGTGGCGGGGATGAGGGAAGTCCATGTCCATGAACATCGTTTTACAGCCGCGTCTATAACGACTGGTAAAAGCGCCGTTCACAGGGCATTAGGCGGCGTTAATGCGGGTTATCAAATAGGCCGCATTCCTGTTCCATTTTGAGAAGGTCTGATGCGAAACCGCGCTTTTGCGTGGCGACGCTGCCCGAGATTGTCATGTCAGAAATAAATACTTCGTCCGAAATTTTTCAGCTTGGGGCCGATTTAAGCGGAAAAAGAATCGTTGTTGCCATGTCTGGAGGAGTCGATTCGTCGGTTGTGGCGGCTTTGGCGGCCCGTACCGGTGCTGAAACCATTGGAGTGACTCTGCAGCTTTATGACCATGGCAGCGCGGTTAAACGCGCGGGCAGTTGCTGCGCTGGGCAAGATATTCGCGATGCGCGCGCCGTCGCCGACCGGCTGGGCATCGCGCATTATGTTTTCGATCATGAAAGCCGTTTTCGCGATTCGGTGATCGAGCATTTCGCCGATGAATATCTGCGTGGGCGTACACCGATCCCGTGTGTGCGGTGTAACATGGGGGTGAAATTCACCGATCTGTTCCGGCTGGCGCGCGAATTGGGCGCGGATTGCCTCGCCACCGGCCATTATGTTCGGCGAGTCGAAGGGGCGGGTGGTTCAGAACTGCACCGCGCGCTCGATCCGGCCCGCGACCAAAGCTATTTCCTGTTTGCGACCACCAATGATCAGCTCGACTATCTGCGTTTCCCCTTGGGCGGGATGCCAAAGCATGAAGTCAGGGCAATTGCACAAGAGATGGGGCTGATTGTCGCCAACAAACCCGACAGCCAAGACATCTGCTTCGTTCCCGAAGGTGATTATGCCAGCGTCGTCCGCAAAATCCGACCTGAGGCAGAGAGCGACGGCGCGATAGTTGACATCGAGGGCCGCGAACTGGGCCGCCATCGCGGACTGATCCATTATACTGTGGGCCAACGGCGCGGGCTTGAACTTGGCGGTCTGGTCGAGCCTCTTTACGTTATCCGGCTGGAACCCGAGGCACAACGCGTTGTTGTCGGGCCGAGGCGGGCGCTGGCGGTCAGTGCGGCGCGATTGATTGAGCCGAATTGGCTGACGCAGTTTGAAGGCCGTTGGATACTGGCAAAGGTGCGGTCATTGGCCAAGCCTGTGCCAGCACGGCTGGAGGGCGACTGGCTTCGCTTTGAAAGCGACGAATACGGCGTCGCGCCGGGACAAGCGGCCGTGCTGTACGACGGAGAACGCGTCCTCGGTGGTGCTTGGATTGAGGAAACTGAGGCTGCGGTTACGACACTTGTCGCTTGATTTCTAAACTACCGTCGCCCCAGCGAAGGCTGGAGCCCATTACGTTTGTCGGCAGAGCACGGCGTTAACTGGTAGCCGAGATACATACCAGCCTTCGCCGGTGCGGCCATGGTGGTTTATTCGACAGTGAGACGCGCGCTAATCCAACGCCTCGATCTCTCTCTCATTCAACTGCAAACAGCCAAATTCGCCGCGCCGTTCGGCCATCGCACTCGCCAATAACGGAACCGACGCAGTCACGCGCTTGTGCGCGGGATCGTCGCTCAACGATACCATCCCCATGCCAGCTTCAAAGTCCTTATAACAGGTACCAAGCGGTCGTCCCTCGATATAACGGCACGAGCAGGCGATGTGCGAGGCATAAGACGCGCCAAGCTTTGCCTGGGCCTTGATGTCGGCAAAGCTGAAAACCAGCCACGCCAACAGCAGCGCCAGCACCGCGATCACGGCATATTTGACCTTCTGGCCAAGGCTTAGCGGCGTTTTGGGCGCACTGCCTTTCGGCTGTGGTGAAGTTGCGGTTGCCATTCATCGTCCTTTTGGTGCATCGATTGGATATGCCTAGATATCAATTACCCCTTTGCGCAAGCCTGTTGTCACTGATCGCCCTATCGGGTTGTGGATCGGCCCCTCCACCAGTCGAAACAAAAACGCCTGTGGTAGCGCGCTATGCCGATGACGCCGCGATTTCGGAACAAGCGTTAAAAGATGCAATTGCACCGTTTTTTGACGATGCAGCGATGTCCGAAACTCGCGCGGTGGTCATCATGCACGGCGGGCTGATTGTCGCTGAACGCTATGCCCCGGGCTATGGCCCCGATACCCGGCTTGTCAGCTGGTCGATGGCAAAGTCGATCACCGCGACACTGATTGGCTTCATGGTTGCCGACGGATTGTTGGTTCTTGATGATCCAGCACCGGTGTCCGAATGGGCCAATGCAGGCGATGCGCGCAACCGGATTACTCTGCGGCAATTGCTCCATATGTCGTCTGGTATTGACCACACCGAAGTGCCTGAAGAAGGCAAGACGATCTATGAAGCCGACACACCGCGTATGCTGTTCCTCGATGGCCGTGAAAATGTTGCACGTTATGCCGAGGGACGTATGCTTGAGGCAGAGCCGGGCCAGAAGTTTGAATATAGCAGCGCGACCAGCCACATCTTGGCCGACATCATGACGCGCACGCTGACCGACAGTCGCAACCCACAAATCCGCCGTGATGTGATGCTTGAATATGCGCGTGGTCGGTTGTTTGAACCGCTCGGCATGAAAAGCGTGGTCCCCGAATTTGACCGTCACGGAACGATGCTTGGCGGCAGCATGATCCACGCAACAGCGCGCGATTGGGCAAAGTTCGGTGAGTTCCTGCGCAACAACGGCTCGGTCCGCTCAGCGCAATTGCTGCCAACGACTTGGGTGCGGTTTATGCGGACATCAAGCGCCAATGATCCGGCCTATGGCGGACATATCTGGCTGAATAAACGCAGGCCAACGGGGCGCGATCAGGTGTTGTTCCCCGGCAAGGCGCCTTCAGATGTGTTTGCCGCACTTGGCCATTTAGGGCAGTTTGTGGTAGTGTCGCCGCAGCAAAAGCTGACGATTGTGCGACTGGGTAAAACGCAGGATGATGTGCTTGATCCGGTGAACGACCAGCTTGCAAAAGTGATTGCGCTTTTTCCGAAGCGTTAGGCTTTTAGAACGGGCGCATCGTCGCCCAGATCTTCGTACCAGGCCTCAACTGGGCCTTTCAAAGTCAACTGCATCGGGCGGCCTTTGCGGTCGAGGCTTTTGCCTGCCTGCACTTTGATCCAACCTTCGGAGACGCAAAATTCCTCAACGGTAGTGCGGCGTTCGCCCTTAAAGCGGATGCCGATGCCTCGCATCAGCTTGTCCGCGTCATAATGCTCGCTAAACGCGTGGATGGAAAGGCGGTCGGGCGGTGTGTCGTTGGTATCAGTCATAGCTTGCGCCTCTGCCGCAAAGCGTGGTTCAAGGCAATGGGCAATGGGCGATGCGCTATCAGTTATAAATCGCAGGAATGATCCACATCAGCGACATGGTCACAATCGCGAGCAGCAACGATACCACCAGCACATAACGCACGCCTTGGTTCTTTACGCCGCCGCTGGCTTCAGTTTCCGATAGTTCATCATGGTCTTCAAAACGTTGCACCGGATAATCTCCTTTAAACGCCTCATTGAAAGGATGTGTAACAGTTTGGGCGGTGCTTAGCGAATCCGTTCGTCGCCGCTATTCATAGTCATGCCGCGGGATCAACAAACTCGACTATCAAGATGCGGATATCCTGAGCCGGTTCAAAATTGGTTTTGCGCACTTCAAAACGGGTCGGGCTGATTTTCTTCACACCCGTCATGCAGACACTCAGCAGATTGCCCGGCTTGTCCTTATCCACCACCAACCGGAAATCCTTGATCGGGCCTTTCCAATTCGCGCCCGATTTCAGCACATAGTCAAGCCAATGTTCGACGTAAAACTGGCCGACTTCATTGCCGTCGCTATCTTTGCGCCCGCTGTACCGGCGCTTATCAAAACCTTTGATAAAGCTTTTGTCCATGCAATATTCGGCGGCATATTCTTTGAAGTATTTTTCTTTCCGATTATTGCGCTCCATCATCCCGCCAACGCTGCCGCCGACCACTGGCTTATAGCTATGTTCGACAAGGATGGTCTTTCCTGCGGGAAAAGTCTGCGTCCGCGTAACATGCGCCTGCACCTGCCAATTGGGTGCAAAATAGTCGCTGTTTGGCTCATTGCGCAGAAGCCCTTCGGCAACCAGCTTTGCCTTTTTATCTGTGCTCAGCGGCTTGATGTATTTCTGCTCGAATTCATAATCCACCCAATAATGCACCGGCCAGGATAGCTCTTTCAGGCGGACGTCGACGTTCTTCACATCGGTGCGGGCGATGATCGATACTTTTTCGGAATAGGTCAGATCGGCTGACTTGCCGTCGACTAATGTTTTGAAATTCAAGTCGTTTTTCCAGTCGGGATAATTCTGGTCCCCCATATAACCCTCGATCCCACCCGGAATGGCCGGTAGAGGGAAACTGACCAACGTTTCAACGTCTTTGGCGGTGGTGTTGGTGAACTGGTATTTCACCCGCACTAAATCGCGCGAGAGGAACAAATCCTCGCTATCCATTCTGATCGCGTTATTCTGCGTGAGCTCAAGCCCGCCAAGGCCTATCGCGGAGGAGCTGTCGTTGGCTGCGCTTGGCATAGCGAGCAAACCAAGCGCGGCTGCGAAAACAAATTTCTTCATGTCTGCTTCATGCCATGGCAAGGGGCAGAAATGAAGGCTCAAATTTATGACGCGATAATCCTTGGCGCTGGCGGTGCTGGCCTGATGTGTGCGCTCACCGCCGGACAGCGCGGACGGCGCGTGCTGGTGATCGATCATGCGTCGGGACCGGGTAAGAAAATCCTGATTTCGGGTGGTGGGCGGTGCAATTTCACCAATGTCAACGCGACCAGCCAGAATGCGCAGGAACGCTATCTGTCGGCCAATCCGCATTTCGCAAAGTCGGCATTGGGGCGGTATGCGCCGCAGGATTTCATCGATTTGGTCAGCACGCACGGCATTGCGTTTCACGAAAAGACATTGGGGCAGCTGTTTTGTGATGGCAGCGCGAAACAGATTGTCTCGATGTTGATGGACGAATGCGACAAATCGGTCGCATCGAGTGGTCGTGTTGATTTTGTTTTCGGGCTAGATGTCCATAATGTCGCACATGATAACGGCGTTTTCCGCGTCACTTACGGCAATCTGACCGCCAATACCCCGCGCCTTATTATAGCCACTGGCGGGCCGAGCATCCCGGCAATGGGCGCCACAGGTTTCGCTTATGACCTCGCCCGGCAATTCGGCCTGAAAGTCGTCGAGCCACGCCCGGCCTTGGTGCCGTTGACGCTTGGCGGAGACGATGTGCTGTTCCGTGAACTATCGGGCGTGTCGGCAGAGGTGGTCGCAAGGCACAACAAAACCGCTTTCCCCGAAGCTGCCCTCTTCACCCACAAAGGCCTTAGCGGCCCTGCGATCCTGCAAGTCAGCAGTTACTGGCGTCCGGGCGAGGCGGTCAGCATTGATTTTCTGCCCGGCAACGACGTTACCGAAACATTGCTCGCCGCAAAAAAGGCGAACCCCAAAGCAACGATCCGCTCCACGCTGGATAAACATTTGCCCGCGCGGCTGGCTGAGGCATTGGCGGGTCGGCTGGCGCTCAATGGCAATCTTGCCGACCAAAGCGACCGCAAGCTCGCCGACGCTGGCGCGCAGCTCAGCGGCTGGCCCTTCATCCCCAATGGCAGCGAAGGCTTTGCCAAGGCCGAAGTCACCTTGGGCGGCGTATCCACCGCCGAGCTATCACAGCAGACAATGGAGGCCAAACGCGTCACCGGCCTGCACGTCGTCGGCGAGGCGGTCGACGTCACCGGCTGGCTGGGTGGCTATAACTTTCAATGGGCCTGGGCGAGTGGCGTTGCCGCAGGGGAGGCGGTTTAGGCTGCGCATCCATGGCCTTTGCGAGCTGTTCTAGCAAAGTTGAATTGTCGCTTTTGCCAAAACGGTCGATCACTTCTTCATAGGAGACATCCGCTGCATCGTTGCGACTAAGTTTGCCCAAAGCATAAGCTCTGTTGCAAAACGCAAACATAGCTGATTTGTTATTGGCCTCCACGTTTGAAATGATAGGCCATAGCCGACGCGTGGGTGTCACCTTTGGTTTCTGAATATCTTCAGAGTAGGGTTGCAGTATCCTGCCGCCCTGCTTAACTCTCGGCTGGGAATAGAATGCTTGAGACCCCGCAAATCTATTTCCGGTCAGGACTAATTTATCGGAGATAGTCGATGAAACGAAATACAATGATCGCCGTCTGTATGCTTGCCCTGATGGCAACACCTGGCGTTATGGCTAAACCGAAAAAGGCAAAGGCGGCGGCCCAAACTGCGCCCGCTCCTGTGGTTCGCATCCTCGGCTATGCAGTGATCGAGCTTGAAAACGGCGCGCGCGACAAATTGCGTGTGGCGGAAGGCGAGAGCCGTGCAACCCTTCCCAACATCATGGCTGGCGATGTGGATTTCATCACAGTCGTTGGCGCGCAAACGATCGTAACCGTTTATGATGACGCCAACTTTCGGGGGCACAGCCTGACGCTGCGTTGCGGCAATTACGAACTGTTGCAACAGCCCCGGAACGCGATTGAATCCATCAAAGTCAGCTTTGTAAAGACGCCTGTCAGCGAGTGCCAAGGATCAAAGGGTCAGCCGGTCCAGTACAAAGACTGGGACCGGTAACCCGCGCTAAGCCTCAAGCCGCCTTCTTCCGCGACGCTTTCTTCCGATCATTCGGATCAAGCAGTGCTTTACGAATACGGATGTTCTTTGGAGTGACTTCGACCATTTCGTCGTCGTCGATATAGGCGATGGCTTGTTCCAGCGTCATGACTTTTGGCGGAGTCAGGCGGATGGCGTCGTCTTTGCCGGTGGAGCGGAAGTTGGTGAGCTGCTTCGACTTCATCGGGTTGACTTCAAGGTCGTCTGGCTTGGCATTCTCGCCGATGATCATGCCTTCGTACAACGCTTCACCGGGGGAGACGAACAGGATACCACGCTCTTCCAACGGGCCAAGTGCATAGGCAACCGCGTCGCCATTGCCGTTTGAGATCAACACACCACATTTGCGGCCTTCGATCGGGCCGCGATACGGGCCATATTTTTCGAACAGGCGGTTCATGATGCCGGTGCCGCGGGTGTCGGACAGGAATTCTCCATGATAGCCGATCAGGCCGCGTGACGGGGCGGAGAAAGTGATCCGCGTTTTGTTGCCGCCCGATGGACGCATGTCGGTCATCTCGCCTTTGCGGACCGCCATTTTTTCAACAACTGTGCCGGAATATTCGTCATCAACGTCGATCACGACCTGCTCATAGGGTTCGGTGGTTTTGCCATTTTCGTCTTCACGATACAGCACGCGCGGACGCGAAATGCCCAGTTCAAAGCCTTCGCGACGCATTGTTTCGATGACCACGCCCAGCTGCAATTCGCCGCGTCCTGCAACTTCAAAGCTGTCGCGGTCGTCGGCTTCGGTGACCTTGATGGCGACGTTGCTTTCGGCTTCGCGGAACAGGCGGTCGCGAATCATGCGGCTGGTAACTTTGGTGCCTTCGCGGCCCGCCATCGGCGAATCATTGACCGAGAAACGCATCGACAATGTCGGCGGATCGATGGGTTGCGCATGCAGTGGCTCAGTCACACTTGGCTCAGCGATGGTATCGGCCACAGTTGCTGTGGTTAGGCCAGCGATCGAGATGATGTCGCCCGCTTTGGCTTCATCAACAGGAACGCGTTCTAGCCCGCGGAACGACATGATTTTCGATGCGCGACCGGTTTCGACGATCTTGCCATCGGGCGAAAGCGCGTGGATCTGTTGGTTGACTTTGACGGTGCCCGAAAGGACGAGGCCGGTGAGGATCCGGCCCAGGAAGTTGTCGCGGTCGAGCAACGTCACGAGCATCTTGAACTCGCCGTCGACATCGGCCTTTGGCTCTTTGACATGGCGGACAATGGTTTCGAACATCGGCGTCAACGTGCCTTCGCGGCGGTCTGGATCTTCCGACGCATAGCCATTGCGGCCCGACGCATAAAGCACGGGGAAATCAAGCTGTTCGTCGGTCGCATCCAATGAAACGAACAAGTCGAACACTTCGTCGAGCACTTCCTGAATACGCTCATCGGGGCGGTCAACTTTGTTGACAACAACGATGGGACGCAGGCCGAGCGCGAGCGCTTTGCCGGTCACAAATTTCGTCTGCGGCATCGCGCCTTCGGAGGCATCGACCAGCAAGATTACACCGTCAACCATTGAAAGGATGCGTTCAACCTCACCGCCAAAATCGGCGTGTCCGGGCGTATCAACGATATTGATCCGGGTCTTTGTGCCGTGATGATCGTCCCATTCGACGCTGGTGCATTTCGCCAGAATCGTGATCCCGCGCTCCTTTTCCAGATCGTTCGAATCCATCGCGCGTTCTTCGATCCGCTGGTTGTCGCGGAACGTGCCGGATTGGCGGAAAAGCTGGTCAACAAGGGTGGTTTTGCCATGATCGACGTGCGCGATGATGGCGATATTACGCAGGGACATTTTCTAGCCTTTTGGGAATGAGAAGCGGAAGTTTCCGCCGTGTTGGCCGCGCCCTTAGCGATTTTTTCGCTGCGGCGCAACAAAGGACGCACATGGCGATGTCGATGCGGTGTGATCATGCCCCCAACGGCGATAGTCGGCAGTGTCGATATGAAAGCGCGTGCCGTTGTAAATGCCAAGACCCATGTTCAGCGCCGCGCCTTTATGGGCGTGCAGAGCGCAGAGTTTTTCGATAAGTTTCGTGCGCGATACAGCCTTTGCCGGTCGCATATCGATCGCGTAAAAGCGGAGGTGGAAACTGCGGCTTGCACCTTTGATGCAACTGTTGATGGTGGGACCGCGATAGACTGACTGGGTTTCAACTGGGCCGATGATGGGGATCACTTCCTCGCGGATTACCGTGAGCGTTGGCACCATATGGGGCCACATCGCTTTGGGCGGGACAGCAAAGGGTTCGACGCCGCACAGCCACCATTTGGTGTCGCTGCGTAGGAGTTGGCGGAGAGGAAAAACTTTGCCAACGCCGTTTTGGTTGAGATATGTTTGCAGGGCAGCGGCTTGCACCTTATTCGATCCGGAATGCTGCCACTGTGCAAAGCGGATAGCGTCACGATCGTCATCGCTACTGGTGCAAGCGTTCAAAAGCATAGCAATAGCCGCGACTGTGATCAGTGTTTTGATGGCGTTGCGCTCTGCGGCGGGAATCGCTTTGCCAATAATTGGGGATTGTATAGCGACTTGCTCTCCAAGCGTAACAACTCCTCGGCGCTGCCCGTATCAAATCTTGCTTTCCAGCTATCCAGCGCTTGCCCCTGAGATTTGACGTCACCTATTTCACCAATGGCCTGTAATGCGCGCGATTCTTTTATTAACGCATCGCTTAGGTGACGTAGCCGAGATTCAGTAAAGCGTTCTGAAATCAGCCCTAATTGATGTCGGATAGCGGCCACAAGTAATCGCACGCCCTCGCGGTCTCGATCCCGTACTGCGAGCTTTGCTCCAAGAATCGCCTCGCTGATAAGTTCGAGTTGTTGATCTAGCTTGGTCGGCTCAATTTGCGGCTCACGCTCTCCGCAGTTTTCAATGGACCGGATATAGCTGGCGATAGCATCAATGCTTGCAGCGCTTGGCTCATGACCGTCAAATTCCTCGACGATCAGGTTGCGGATGAACGCCTCCAGCTGACGTGATTGCTCGTCTCTTCGGACTTTTCCTGCAGTTGTAAGGTCTGGGATGCGGACTGGATCGAAGCGACCATTGCCGCGTGCTGCGCCGAAGAAGCTGTTGGTGACATCGGCGGTGCCAGGTTCGCCGGAAGCCTGAGCTAGCACAAAGCTTGGATTGTCCCTGCCGTTATTGTGGCAACTGGCGCAGCTCAATCCCGCTTTGGCAGCCTGTCCACCTAGCAACGTGGGTGTGTTGAAAAGCGCTACTCCGGCACCGAACAGTTCCTCAGTTTCGATGCTTAGTGAGGCGCATGTTAATGGGCGTGTCGAAAGCACCGCATATTCGGCACCCGGCTCTGTCCAGCGCAGTGCCTCAAACATGGGAGGTCCAGCGGCACTCGCAACGGCCGCCGCTCCCGCCAAAAACGATGCGGCGATCAGCTTGCGGATGGATTCTTCTCCGCAATCCAGCGACGTAGTTCATCAGCTTCGTTGCAACCGAAACCGCAAATGGCGTCGAGCTTAGCCAGATTGGATTTTGCCCCCGCGACGTCGCCGCGCTCCAGCTTCAGCTCGCCGTAATACTCAAGCGCACCGCGATGCTTGGGCGCGATTTGCAGCGCCGATTGGTAATAGCCTTCGGCGACATCATAGCGCTGCAACTTGCGATTGGCGAAACCCAGATATGTCAGAATGTCAGGATGCGGCCCTGCGGCCCAGCGTGCATCATTCAGATAGGTGATCGCTTCTTCATAACGCTTTTCGTTGATCAGGCTGACGGCGGTAACATAGGTCTCGTCGGCGGCTTTGGCATCGGCGAGCTGTATGTTTGGCATGGATACAGCGGCCTGTTTGCCGCCCGATATTGCCGCTTCGACCTTTGCAACTGCATCGGCCAGTTTTGCCGCATCGGCGCATTTTGCAGCGGTGCAAGTAACTTGCCGCGCTTTCAATTCTGATAATTGTTCACCGGCCTTGGCGGCTTGGCCAAGCTTTGCCTGCACCACGCCTAAATCGCGCCGTGCCTCGATCATCTTGCCATCATATTTGACCGCAAGTCCCAGCGATTTCTCTGCCTTTTTAGGGTCGCCCATGCCCATATAGGATGCGCCCAACAGATACTGTGCCGCTGCATCTTTGGGCAGGGCCCCGACAACCTTTTTGAAATGGAGCGCAGCGGTTTTATAATCACCGGCGCGATAGGCGGCTGTGCCCTTTTGATAATCCATCGCCGGATTATAGGCAGGTGCGGATGAACTGGGCGATCCGCCGCCGCCTCCTCCACCGCCGCCAGCGGCAAAAACAGGAGTAAGCATTAATAGGCCGAGCGCCGCAGTCGATGCTAGCAAAAATCGATGAGTGCAATGCGTCATGATATTGTTCCTCTCGCCCCCGAGATTTTTAGAGCTTAGCACCCTTTTGGAAGACAGGCAAAGCGCCGTAAAGCGATTGTTGCGTCGGTGCCTCTGCTACGCCATCAGGCGTCGATGCTCACACGCCTCTTCCCCGACCGTTTTGTTTTGATGTTGCTGGGCGCGATGTTGATTGGCTGGCTTTTGCCTGTTCACGGATGGGGCATGGCTATCGCGCGGAATGTCAGTGCCATCAGCATCTTCGCGCTCTTCTTCCTCCACGGATTGCGGCTGCCAAGGCAGGAAGTGATGAACGCAGCAAAGGCGATGACGTTGCAAGGCGCGATGCTGGGTTTCACGTTTGTAGCGATGCCGCTGGCAGGGCTGGCTTTGGCGAAAGGGGTGGGGTGGATGCTGCCGACTGCCTTGGCGACCGGCATTGTTTATTGCACGATGTTGCCGTCCACGGTGCAGTCGGCGATCAGTTACAGCGCGCTCGGCGGGGGGAATGTCGCCGCGTCGGTGGTCGGCGCGGCGCTCTCCAACCTTATCGGGATCATCCTGACACCCTTGTTGGTTGCGCTCGTGCTTGGCGCATCGACAGGGATTGATATTAGCGGTGAAGTTGTCGTCCGGATCGTAACGATGTTGCTTCTGCCCTTTGCTTTGGGGCAGGCGGTGCAGCATTGGCTTGGCAACTGGGCGCTGCGGCAAAAGGCGATGCTGTCGTTTTTTGATAGGTTGGTGATCTTAATCGCGGTCTATGTGGCTTTTGCTGGAGCGGTGAGTTCGGGCAGCCTATCCTTGTTGGAAAGCCATGACCTATTGCTGCTGATCGGGCTGTTGGCGTTGCTGCTCGTATTTGCTTTTGGCGGCGCTTGGTTTCTGGGCGGCGTGCTTGATTTGGAGCGTGCCGACCGCGTCAGCCTCATCTTTGCAGGCGCGCAGAAAAGCATTGCAACAGGGGCACCGATGGCGGCGATCTTGTTTGGCAGTGCTGCAGGTTTGATCCTGCTGCCCGCTATTCTGTATCACATGGCGCAGTTGATTATATCAGCACCGATCGCCGCACGTTTACGACAAGGACTGTCCCAATAGGGACAGTCCTTGTCAGAGGGTGCGCAATGCCGCCGCTGGTCTGGCCGCAAGGATCGGCAGTGAACCGACTATACCGAGGGCAAATGTTAGACCTGCACCGCCAACTAAGGTAATCGCCAGCACAACAGGGTCGGGTGCGAACGTGAAGTCGAAAATTTGGACGATAACATACCAGGCTGCGCCCATTCCGAGAAGCAACGCTAACAATCCGAGCAGCACCGCCAGCACGCCATATTCCATCGCTTGTGCTGCCAATATCTGACGGCGGGTTGCGCCGAGCAACTTCATAATAACGCTATCGTAAATCCGGGACTGACGCGCGGCGGCGATCGCCCCGACAAGCACGGCAATCCCTGCAAGAATAGCTATCGAGGCCGCAGCAGCAATTGCTTGCGCCATTTGCGTCAGCAATGTTGAAACTTGACCCACCACTTCGCCCACTTCGATCAGTGATGAGGATGGGAATGCAGGCGGGATTTTTTTGGCGAGAACGCGTTCAGCCGCTTTGTTCACGGTCAGTGTCGCGACCATATTGTGCGGTGCGGCGTCAAAGCTTCCGGGCGAAAATACCAACGCATAATTCAGTCCAAAATTTTCCCATTTCACTTCGCGTAGAGCAGCGATTTTGGCCTGAACTTCGACGCCCAACACATTGACTGTTATTGTATCGCCAACCTTTATGTTCAGGGATTCTGCAACACGTTGATCAAGCGAAACCAATGGTGGCCCTTTGTAATCTGCAGCCCACCATTGCCCCGAAATGACCTCGCTCCCTGCTGGCACTATGCCGCTATAGGTCAGGCCGCGATCACCGCGCAAAACCCATGCGCCCTCTGGCAGTTCGGCCAACTGATCGACACGCTGGCCGCCAAATTCGGTGATTGTACCGCGCAGGGCAGGGATCAGATTGACCTGCGCCTTTGGGTCAGCAGTCGTGACCATGTTGCCAAATTCAGCCGCGCGATCACGCGGGATGTCGAGCACGAAAAAGCTGGGCGCACGTTCAGGCACTTGCCTGCTGATTTCATTGTTGATGCTGGTCTGGATCGCCGCCAGCGTGACGAACAGCGTCAGGCCAAGCCCTAACGCTACCACCAGCGCCTGTGTGTGTGATCCCGGACGGTGTAGATTGGCTAACGCGAGGCGGGGCAGCGGCGCAGTGGGGCGGGGCAGGCGCACGGCAATCCAGCGCATTCCCCATGCAATTCCTGCAAGCAGCAACAGTAACCCGAATGCTGCGCCGATAAAGATCAGCGAAAACAACGGTTCCCGCGCTGTGGCAACGGCAAGCGCAACGATTGCGCCGATGGCGGCTGTTACCCAGATCACCGTTCGGCGATCCGCACGGCTGCTGCTTTCGACAACGGCGCGGAATAATCCGGCGGCGGGGACTGTGCGGGCGCGTGCCAATGGCGGCAAAGCAAAGGCGATTGCGATGAGCAAACCGTAAGCGGCACTCACCGCCAGCGGGATCGGGTAGAGCGCAAAGCCGGGGGCAACGGGCAGCACATCACCCGCGATCCAGCCAATCATCTGCGGCATCACGCTGCCCACCGCGAGGCCAAGGATAATGGCGAACGCCGCAACGATCAGGATTTGCATCATATAGATGCGGAAAATAACGCGGCTGTCCGCGCCGTTGACCTTTAACGTCGCGATGCTGGCGCGCTTGCTTTCAAGGTAACTGCCGACGCCATTGCCGACGCCTATCCCTGCGATGACCAGCGAGGCTAGACCGACAAGCGTAAGGAATTGCCCCATGCGTTCGATAAAACGCCGTGTCCCGGGTGCGCCGTTCGACCGGTCAGTTATTTCCCAACCTCCGCTAGGGAAAGCAGCTTCAAGGCGTTTGGCGACCGCAGCGGGGTCTTGGTCTGCGCGCAGTTTGATGCGGTATTTGGACTCGAACATGCTGCCGGGCTGGATCAGACCGGTTGCTGGAAGTTGTGAAAGGGGGATGATCGCTACGGGGCCAACGGTAAAGCCTTCACCGAGGCGGTCAGGTTCATTCTTGATGATTCCAGTGGCGGTGAATGTAGCTTCGCCAAAGCGGATTTGCGGCGCACGATTGATGACATCGAGGTTCAGGCGATCTGCCAATGATGATGCGATTAGTATCGTATTTTGTGGAGTTGCTCTGAACATGACCTTCGTCGGCTCTACGTCCAGTTTGCCGTATAACGGATAAGTACCGTCAACCGCCTTTAGTTCAGCAAGAACGCTGTCATTATCGGCACCGCCTATCGCCATCGCCCGCATCCGCACAGTTTCAGATAACGCGCCTTCCTTGCGAAACGCTGCCTTCTCTGCCTCGGTCGCCTCGCGCTGGGCAATGCTGATCTGGATATCACCGCCCAAGATAGTCTGCCCGCGCCGCGATAATTCATCCGCGATCCCGGCGGTCAAGCTGCCGATGGCGGCCAACGTGGCGACGCCCAGAAACAGGCAGACCGCGAGCAAGCGCAAGCCCCTGATTCGTGCGGATAGGTCACGCCGTGATATGCGCCAAATGGCCGATAGCGATAGATTCAAGCGACGCTCTCCACCACCAAGCCGTCTTGCATCGCGATCACCCGGTCACATTTGCGCGCAAGTTCAGGATCGTGCGTGATAATCAACAATGTCGCGCCAAGCGCGGCGCGGCGTTCAAACAACAGGTCGATGATCGAGCCGCCGGTGGCTCCATCCAGATTTCCCGTTGGTTCGTCGGCAAAGATGATTTTGGGTGCCGCCGCCATGGCGCGCGCAATCGCCACACGCTGTTGCTCGCCGCCCGATAATTGCGACGGATAATGCGTCAGCCGGTGGCCAAGGCCAACCGCCTCCAATTCCGCCGCCGCGCGACCAAACGGATCAGCGATCCCCGCCAATTCAATCGGCACAGCGACATTTTCCAGCGCGGTCATCGTTGGCAACAGGTGGAATGCCTGCAACACAATGCCGATCCGTCCGCGTCGCGCCCGTGCCAGCGCGTCTTCGTCAAGCTGCGTAAAGTTCAGCCCGTCGACCTCAACTGACCCGCCAGTTGCGCGTTCCAATCCGGCCAGCACCGCCATCAGCGAGCTTTTGCCCGATCCCGATGGCCCCAGCAAAGCGACGCTTTTGCCATAAGGCACATCCAGATCGACGCCGCGCAGAATTTCGACTGCTGCTTCGCCGGAACCAAGGGTGAGGGTGACATTGGCCGCGCGAATTGCCATATCCGCTTTATTGCCTAGGGGAGCGTGCAAGGAAGGAACCTTATTCTTGAGAAATCTGATCGTATATGGGGTAGCAGCGCTGCTAATCCAAGGGCTAAGCGCATGCGGGCAAACACCGGTTGCTGATGCGCCGCCGAAAGCGGCAAAGGCAGAAGTAGCTGAGAATTATGATAGTTTGGTCGTGGCCTTTGGCGACAGCCTTTACGCCGGCTATCGGCTTGGCCCCAATGAAGGTCTGGCACCTCAATTACAGGCTGCATTACAGGCCAAAGGCATAAAGGCTCGCGTTCACGGAGCAGGGGTTTCTGGCGATACCAGCGCGGCTGGCAAGGCGCGGTTGAACTTTGTGCTCGATAATCTTGATCGCAAGCCTGACGTCGTGGTGCTCGGTCTTGGCGGAAATGACATGCTACGCGGCATAAAACCTTCGGAAACGCGGGCCAATATCGCCGCGATGGTTGCCGAACTCGATAAACGCGGCATTGATGTTGTGCTGACAGGGATGCTCGCTGCGCCAAATTTAGGTGCGGATTATGCCAAAGTTTTCAACCCGATCTTTCCGGCACTAGCAAAGCAATATGATGCCCCGTTGCTGCCGTTTTTCTTGGACGGCGTCATGACGGATAAGGCGCTGATGCTGGACGATGGCATCCACCCCAATGCAAACGGGATAGCGAAGGTCGTGGAAAAGCTTAGCCCCTTGGTCGAACGCGAACTGAAAGACGCGCGCTAGCACTGTATTAAAAAAATAACACACCTTCACCGGATTCGCTTGAATTTGGCGTTCTTGCGCTCCATCTTGCTAACCAATGATTGAACTACAGGAGGATCGACGATGTCGACCGAAACGCTGACTGCCACCGAAACCGAGTTAAAACTGACCCCGCCCGATCCGGTGCCAGTAATATCGGCTGAACGCGCGTCGGGGCTGGTTCCTGTGTCTGATGATGTGCAGACGAAACTGCAGGAAAAGGTTGAGGGTTATATCAGCGACCTGTTGGCGCAGGACGTAAATAGCCCAGAATTTGGTCAACGCGTCGATCAGCTGACCAACATGGGCCGCAAGGAAATTATGGAGGCTGCGGGCCAATCCAACCGTTTCCTCGACCGCCCGATCCGGCAGATGGATGACCAGTCAGGCGTTGGTGCCGATCTGGCCGAGCTGCGCCGAACTGTCGAGGATTTAGACCCTTCCAAAAAGGGCAATCTGATGACCAAACAAAAGCTGTTCGGCATCATTCCGTTCGGTAACAAGCTGCGCAACTATTTTGACAGCTATTCAAGCGCGCAGGGGCATATCAGTGGCATCCTTGGTCGCCTTGCCAATGGCAAAGACGAATTGTTGATGGATAATGCAGCGATTGATGTTGAGCGGCAGAACTTGTGGAAAGCCATGGGTAAGCTGGAACAGATGATCGTTATTTCCAAGCAATTGGACGGTCGCCTTGAAGAAAAATCGGCCGAACTGGAATTGTCCGATCCGGGTAAAGCCAAGGCGCTCAAAGAAACCGCATTGTTTTATGTGCGCCAACGGCATCAGGATTTGCTGACGCAAATGGCGGTGACGGTGCAGGGTTATTTGGCGCTCGACCTGGTCAAGAAAAACAATGTTGAGCTGGTAAAAGGTGTTGATCGCGCCTCGACCACGACCGTCGGCGCGCTGCGCACCGCCGTCACGGTGGCACAGGCGATGTCGAACCAGAAGCTCGTGCTCGACCAGATTACCGCGCTGAACACGACGACTGCGGGCATCATCGACGGCACAGGCAAAATGCTGCGCGAAAACACCGCGCGCATCCATGAACAAGCGGTGACCGCGGCAATCCCATTAGAAACCTTGCAACGCGCGTTTCAGAATATCTATGACACCATGGACGCCATCGACACGTTCAAGCTGAAAGCACTTGATAGCATGAAAGCGACCAGCGATGCGTTGGAGAAAGAAGTGCACAAGTCCAAAGGCTATATCGCGCGGGCCGAAGGACAAGCACAAGCGTTGAAATCCGCTCAAGAGCCTGGGCTTTTGAGCTCATTGGAGGCTTGATTTTTGGGCTCCCCCGCAACGCAATCTGACGAAATCCTGACCAGCGCCAGCCGTTCGCTGCGCACAATCCGCATGGGGCCGCCCATCGGGATGAAATCGCGAGCGCTGCGCCGGGCGCATCTTTATGGCAAAATTGCGCGTGCTGCGATGGCCGTCGGTGTCCTGCTGGTGGGCGCTGGGATTGTCGGCGCGATCATCGACGGTATTGGTTTTTGGGGTGTGATGGCGACGGGCATCTTGGGTGCAGCGGCGGCGTATTTGCTGATGCGCTATCCCGACATGCCAATGCCGACGACCGAGTCGCTACGCCAAACTGATCTGGGCACATTGGCGGGCAAAACCGAAATCTGGCTGGAGGCGCAGCGTCCGATGCTGCCCGCGCCCGCAATCAGCATCGTTCAGGACATTGGTGTACGGCTCGATCAACTTGCACCGCAGCTTCAGACTTTAGACGAAAACAATCCCGCCTCGCGCGAGGTTCGCAAATTGGTGGGCGAACACCTCCCCGAACTCATCAATGGCTATAAACGAATCCCTGAATCGCTGCGACGGCAAGACAATGCTGGCAAGACGCCCGAGCAGCAGCTCATCGACGGGCTTACGCGCATCGACCGCGAGATTGAAACGATGACGGGGCAAATCGCGCGCGGCGAACTCGATAAGCTAGCCACGCGGGAACGCTTTCTGGAAATCCGCTATGATGGGGCGGGGGAAAGCGTGTAGCACAATCCCTCTTTATTCGGTGGGCGATTCTAACTTCGGCGGTAGATATGCACCTTGCGGGGCCAGCTGCTGCGGACTTATTTGTCCATGAGGCACGCAAGTCAGATAAATCTGCTCCTTGGCAAAATCGAAACTGATGTTGGAACACGGCGCAAGGTCGTCGCGGCCTATGACCATCGTTGGATAGCTCTTGTGCCGAGGTTCCCGCTTCATCGCCTCGACAACAATAGTAAATGCCTCATCTCCTTCACCGGTGCGCAAACGATCTGGAATGACCTTTCCGTCGGGTCCTTCGCTGTCGGAAATATACACATCATTAATAAGCAGATTGCCGAGCACCGATGGTGTGCCCAAAGTCATTTTGCGAATACGGTATTCCGGGTTTTCGGCAGCACGGTTTGAGTTTTCAGGTATTATAGGCTGATCGGTGTAATAGCCGCCAAGGCTAACAGCGATCCGACGACCGACCGTTCCCAATGCATAGCTTTTGGCATCACTCGGATCAAATTGTACCGAAACTGTCTGCTCACCTATGCGTGCCAATGTGCCGACAGGTGTGATCCAACCGGTATGGATGCGATCAAAAAAGACAAGTTTCAACGCAAAAACAACTTCGCCCGCCTTGGGTGGCGACAGTTTGACACTGAGATAATCGACGCCAAGTGCTTGCGGCCCGATAAAAGTTTTTTGATCCACTAATGGCTTTTTGCGGGGCCAGTAGAAAGCAATCCTCCGTTTAGAATCCAAAAGTTCACTGTCTACATAGGTGGAGAATTTGTTTTCTTTGATAGTCTTATCATGCTCGTCGAATTGAGCAGTGCCAGACCCTGAAATTCCTAAGATATGCGAATCGGCATACGACAGCTCTACGCTGTTGGCGCCGCTCAAATTCAATACAGCGTCGGTGGTCTTGTTCTTGCCGATTTTCACTGAAATTATCGATTCCGGCGTTGCTTCCAGAAAACGCTCCTCTGCAGGCTCTTTCTCTTGTTTAGTGGCAGACGGCGCGGCTAAAATAGCGACCGAAATGCACATTAGCGGCAAAGCAATAAGCAAAGTTTTCAGTGTTTTCATCGCTGCATTGTTGCACTCAAATCGCGGAAAGCAAGTAACTTTAACCGCCCGAAATACCGGCTTACGCGTCAAGGCTTCTTGCGAGCGTCCGCGACAGCTTGTGTCAGCGCGTCATAGCCCAATGCGCCCTCCATAATCTGGTCGCCAACGATAAAGGTTGGTGTACCGCCAACGCCCAATTTGCGCATCATCGCAAGATTTGCCTCAATTTCCGTAGCAACCGCCTCGCTGCTGGCGTCAACCTCGGCCTTGGCCATATCCAGCCCGGCTTTTTGAGCAGCTGCGCGGATTGACGTCTCGTTCGGTTTTTCACCAGCAAACATCGCGTCGTGGAACGCTTTGTGTTTGCCCTGTTTGGCCGCAGCAAGCGCCCATCGGGAAGCATCTCGGCTGGTAGCGGATAGGATCGGCACCTCGCGGAATACAACGCGGAGGTTTTTGTCAGTGCCGATCATTTTCTGCACATCAGCGACGCTGGATCGGCAAAAACCGCAATTATAGTCGGTGAATTCTACCAGCGTAACGTCACCTTGTGGATTGCCTGCAACAGCACCTGCAAATGCTGTCGTCAACGCATCGCCCGCTGAATCAAGCCGCTTGGCAAGGGCTCGTTGTTCCAGGATTTGCGCAGCCTCGGTGAGGATTTCCGGATGTTCAAGAATATAGGCGCGGACCACCGCCTCCGTGGCTTTGCGGTCTGTTGCAGACATACCGGCGGCCGCGCTTGCACGATCAGCGTCGCTGCGGGCGCTGTCCGCTCCGTCGGCGCTGCCGCTGCTCTGTTGCGTATAGAGATAACCACCACCAGCTCCCAGCAATGCAAGCGCTGCCATAGCAACGAAAAGGGGAGTGCGGTTACGGCCAGAGCTGTCGTCGTTCATACAGCGCCTCTAGCCGCGATCAACGGCGCTTGTCACGCAGCTTTGCAATCTGTGCCTCGGACACCAATTTGATATCCTGCGCGCGGATCCAGTCTTGCGAGTATTCGGGCAGGCCGGCCATCGCTTCGGCGGCGTTGGGCAATGCCAGTTGCGGTTCGTTCTCCATCAAATAGCGTTCTGCGCTGGCAAGTGCTGCACGCGACATGTCGCCTTTTGCTTCATAAACCACACCCAGTTGATACCAAGCGAACGGGTTGCGATTGTCTTTAACCACGGCGGCGCGCAGCACACGCTCGGCCTCTTCCAGATTGGCCTTATCTTCAGTGGCGATCAAAGCATGGCCGAATACGCCTGCGATCAACGGTTGGTTGCCGGTAATCTCCACAGCTTTGCGCAGAGATTGCAGTGCCTCTTTCGGGCGCCCTGATTCCAATAATATCTGGCCATAGAGTTCAAGGAAATAGGGATCTTCGGGATTTTTGGCGATCAAAGCGTTGGCTTCGTCTAGCGCTTTTTGCGGGTACGCGGCCTTGTGCCATGCGTAGGCGCGGGCATAAAGCGCAGGGACGCTCTTATCGCTTTCCGGATAATCGCGGAATGTTGCGTTTGGTTCGGAAATAAAGCCTTCCAGCTTTGCTTTAACCCGCTTAAAATCCAGCTCCCATTTTGTGTTTGGCGGTATGTTCCAAGCAGGATCAGCTTGATATGTATCCTCTAATACGGTGACGCGTTCGCCCGAAAGCGGGTGAGTGCGATCATAGCTGTCAGTTTGTGCGATGCCGAGGCGGAACTCGTAGTTTTGCAGTTTCTTAAAAAAGCTGATTGAGCCTTTGCCAGTGATCCCTGCCGCTGAAAGATAGCGCGCGCCTGATGCATCCGCCACGCTTTCTTGAACGCGGCTGAACGCGAGGAATTTTCCCATCGCCGCTTGCTGTCCGGCGGCCATAATTCCCATACCCGCTTCGCCAGCACCCGCAGCAATTGCGGCGGCGGCAAGGACAAGGCTAATGATCGAAATGTTGCCTGCCGCTGACGCACCTTCGCTGTAGCGGATAACATGTCCACCCTCGATATGACCAAGTTCATGTGCGATTACGCCCTGAACTTCATTGGCAGATGTGGCTGCATGGATCAGGCCGGAATGGATATAAACCGTTTGGCCACCGGCAACAAAGGCGTTTATCGATTTGTCGTTAATCAGGACAATTTCGACGTTGGCTGGATCCAACTTGGCGGCGCGGATCAACGGTTCCGATAATTCTTTCAAAAACGCCTCGGTCTCTGCATCGCGCAGAATTGACTGGGCCATTGCGGGCTGCACGATCAGCGTCAGTGCAGCGACAGTTGCAACGATGCGGCGAATTAAGGCGCCGCTGGAAATGGAAAAGGCCATGGACACGGCATGGCCCTTCGCAGATGAACGCGCAATGAAGAAATTGTCGCAATTGGCGTAGCCGGGGCCGTGACAGCCCCGGCTAAACTGGACTATCCGAAAGTGCGCGACCACCAGCCTGCACGCGGCGGGCCGTCAGTTGCGGTGTCTTCGGGCGGCGCTGATTTTGCCGCAGCGTCACTGGACTTGGCAGTGGCCTTTTTGGCGCGTGCCTTTGGTTTGGCCGCTTCCGGTTCAGGAGCCGCTTCTGCGACTGTTTCCGCAACTGCTTCTACTTCTACCGCCGCATCAGTCGTTTTAGCTTTACTCCGCGAACGGCCCTTAGGCTTCGCAGCAGGGGTTTCCTCGGCGGGTTCAGCTTCAGTCGCAGCGGGAGCTTCAACTTCTACAGCTACATCCGCTGATTTCGCACGGCTGCGACGTTTCGGCTTAGGAGCATCCTCAACAGGAGCAGCCTCTGCGTCTTCTACAGGAGCCGCTTCTACGCTTTCTAAAGGAGCCGCTTCTACGCTCGCTTCGCCACCGGCTTCTGCCGCTGGCTTTCTGCCGCCACGGCGTGGACGGCGCGGCCTGCGGGCTTTGCCTTCGGTTTCTTCGCCTGCAACAGCGGGTTCAGGCACTTCGTTAGCTCCGGTTGCTTCAGCAACTTCGCCTTCCTGGCCTTCACCCAGCTCGTCACGATCCTGATTGCGACCGCCACGACGACCACGCCGACGACGTTTACGCTTGCTGCCGTCGCCGCCATCTTCTCGGGGAGCGCGGGCTTCGCGGGCTTCACGCGGTTCGCGGGCTTCTTCGACTTCGTCTTCGTCAAAGATGTCGTCTTCGATATCGTCGATATCGTCGTCCATCTCGATGATCGGTGCCATCGGCTCGGGCTGTTCAGGGCGCGGTCCAGCGGCGGACACCACCATTTTTGCGCCTTCGACTTCGCCATTGGGCAGGACCGCGACTTCAACATGATAGCGCGCTTCGATCTGAGCGAGTTCCGCGCGTTTGTTGTTGAGGATATAGATTGTCGCTTCCTGGCTCGCCTGTAGCGTGATCTGGCTACCGTGGCCGCGTGCCGATTCTTCCTCGATCAAACGCAGCGCCGATAGCGCCGATGATGATGCCGTGCGGACAAGTCCGGTTCCTTCGCAATGCGGGCAGACGCGGGTGGATGCTTCCAACACGCCGGTGCGCAAACGCTGACGGCTCATTTCCATCAGACCAAAGCTTGAGATGCGGCCGACCTGAATGCGGGCGCGATCGTGTTTCAGCGCTTCCTTCATCGCACGCTCGACTTTGCGGGCGTTTGAATGATGGTCCATGTCGATGAAATCGATCACGACCAAACCGGCCATATCGCGCAGACGCAACTGGCGGGCAATCTCGCGCGCGGCTTCCAAGTTCGTGGATAGAGCGGTTTGCTCAATACCATGTTCTTTGGTCGACCGACCGGAGTTAATGTCGATTGAAACCAACGCTTCGGTCGGGTTGATAACGATATATCCGCCCGATTTCAGCTGGACAATCGGCTGATACATTGCGTTCAGCTGATCCTCGACGCCGTAACGCTGAAACAGCGAAACCGGGTCGGCATAATGCTGCACCCGCTTTGAATGGCTTGGCATCAACAGCTTCATAAAGTCCTTGGCGGCTTTATAGCCGTCAGGGCCTTCAACGATCACGTCCTCAATATCCTTGTTATAGATATCGCGGATCGCGCGTTTAATCAGATCGCTGTCGGTGTGAATCAGCATCGGTGCTGCGCCAGACAATGTGCGTTCGCGCACTTCGTCCCACAGGCGGGCGAGATAATCGAAATCGCGCTTAATCTCTGGCTTAGTGCGGGCAAGGCCAGCGGTGCGGATGATGCAGCCCATCGTCGCTGGCAAGTTCATGTCCGAGACGATGGTCTTCAAACGCTTACGGTCACCGGCGCTGTGGATTTTGCGGCTGATACCGCCGCCATGCGACGTGTTAGGCATCAATACGCAATAACGTCCAGCAAGGCTAAGGTATGTGGTCAGAGCCGCGCCTTTATTGCCGCGTTCTTCCTTCACCACTTGCACCAGCAAAACCTGACGGCGATGGACGACGTCTTGAATTTTATACCGGCGGCGCAGGTTCATGCGCTTCGTGCGGGCTTCGTCGCTGGCTTTAGGCGCATTGCTGCGTCCACCGCTGCCGCTTCCGCCCTTGCCGCGACGGCGACGATTGCCGCCACGACCGCCGCGATCACCTTCTGCGCTGTCGCCACGCGGTGTCTCTTCTTCGCCCTGATCGTCATCGTGATGATCGTCGTCGCCATTGGCATCCAGATCAGGCTCTTGGCCTTCGCTGATATCGAACGTGTCGATGCGTTCGTCGCTATCAACTTCGATGATATCGCTATCTTCGTCGTCGACCGCCTCGGAGCGCATCAGATTGGAGGGTTCATTATCCTCTTCCTCTTCTTGCTCACGAAGGGCCGCTTCTTCGGCGGCAGCTTCTGCTTCTTCGGCCAGCAGACGCTCACGGTCTTCGCGCGGGATCTGATAATAATCGGGGTGGATTTCGCTAAACGCCAAAAATCCGTGGCGGTTGCCACCATAGTCGATGAAGGCCGCTTGCAGCGACGGTTCTACGCGGGTTACTTTGGCGAGGTAGATATTGCCTTTGAGCTGTTTGTGCTCGGCAGATTCGAAATCAAACTCCTCAATCCGGTTTCCTGTGACGACGGCTACCCGGGTTTCTTCCCGGTGCCGCGCATCGATTAGCATACGCGTTGTCATTAATAATACTCCGCGCGACGGAGTGCGCTACCGGCGGCAGCGCTGCGCCGCGATTTTCTGTTGAATAAAAGGGGAGGCCAGACGTGCCCCGGCGCAAAGCGCCCGACATCTGGCCAGTGGATATATATGCGAATGTGTCTGCTTCATGAGCATCGCGGGCGCAATTGGCGCGGGCGTAATTCACCACCAACACACCGGACCCGTTCGGGGCGGTGGAGGAGGGAATTTTATGCAACATGCAGCATCAACCTGTAATAACGCCGAAAAATAGCATTCCGACTAGAATGGCGGGCCTCCAAAACGGCGGCTGTCGCCAGCGATTATCGCTAGCACCCTATCATAAGGACGGCAAGGGCAGCGCCGTCATTAATTCGCAACCTGTCGGATGCCTGACACCTTGACTGTCAAAATTATGACTAATGCACCATTAACCGCGTCTCGATACCGGGCTTTACGACTGTATCCTTAATTGCTGCTTCATCATCGCGATGGAGTGAATTCTAGTGACAGCGAAAAAATTCTGGACCGCAGGCGGCCAACGGCTACATAAACCAGCAATGTTTGCTCCGGCTTTCTTTTTGGTGTCGCTGTTTGTCGGCGGGCCTGCTGATGCAGGGACGATAAAGTCTGTTACGACCGATCACGACAAAGTTGTAATCACATTCGACGATGTCGTGAACAAAGCTTCGGTTTTTGGCCTTGCTGGGCCTAATCGGATTGCGATCGATTTGGTTGGTGCAACAGTTGGCAGTGCGTCGCCTGCAAGCGGTGCATTCAAGAATGTCCGTCAGGGGCAGTTTGCTTCGGATACCGCGCGACTGGTGCTCGACCTTGATTATCCGGCAAAAGTCACTGGCGGCAGCTTTTCCGCCGATGGTAAGACGTTGACGCTTTCGGTTATTTCAACGACCGCTGCTGGCTTCCTCGATTGGTTGGGGCTGGGGCGTAAGGATTTCGATCCGCCCGAATTGTTCCGGTCGAAAAAAGTTAGCCAATATGAAGTTTCCGCACCGATCGGAAAAGCGGGCAGCGCGCGCGGATTGCCAAAAATCTATGGTCCCGCCGATGCGCGTCTGCCTCTAGTCGTCATCGACGCTGGCCATGGTGGCCATGATCCTGGTGCGATTAGCCCGCATGGCGGCGCGCGCGAAAAGAACGTGACGCTGGCGCTTGCCATAGCTGCGCGTGACGAACTGCTGAAATCCGGCCGTGTTCGTGTCGCTCTTACTCGGGACACCGACAGCTTTATTGTCCTGCAAGACCGGTTTGCGATTGCGCGTAAATTGAAAGCCGACCTGTTCATGTCGATCCACGCCGACAGCGCTGAAAATCAGACAGCGCGCGGGGCCAGTGTTTACACCCTGTCCGAAGTCGCCTCTGACCGCGAAGCGCAGCGGCTGGCGTCGCGCGAAAACAAATCGGACATCATCAACGGCGTCAATCTGGGCGGGGCCGACGTCAACGTCTCCTCAATCCTGATTGATTTGACTCAACGCGAGACGATGAATGTGTCGGCAGGGTTTGCCAAGTTGCTGTTGCGTGAGGCTGGACCCAATATGACGTTGCGCGGAACCGCACATAAATTTGCTTCCTTCGTCGTCCTAAAGGCACCTGATACACCGTCTGTGCTTTTTGAAACCGGATTCATCAGCAACAGCGAAGATGAAGCATTTCTAACCTCTGCCGCTGGTCGTCAGAGCATTGCTCGGTCGGTGTCTAGTGCCATTCAAGCGCATTTCGCACGCAGGGTTGCGCTCGACTAAACCGAAAACGCGAAACAGCCTTCGACAAAATTTGCGGATCGTTCTAATCACGCGTTGATGGATGATTCACCACTGATGGATGATATGGGCAGCGAGCCTGATATGCCCGACGATGCGTTGGGGCTGGGCTTATTGCCGTCCCCGGTAACGAAGGCAACATCGTCCACTCCTTACCGCGTGTTGGCGCGCAAATACCGCCCGCAGAATTTCTCGCAACTGATCGGTCAAGATGCGATGGTCCAAACTTTGGGCAATGCGATCAAGCGCGACCGGCTGGCCCATGCGTTTTTGATGACCGGTGTGCGGGGCGTCGGTAAAACATCGACCGCGCGGCTGATTGCAAAGGCGATGAACTGCGTCGGGCCCGACGAGCAGGGCGGTCCAACGATTGATCCCTGCGGCGTATGTGAGCCTTGCGTTGCAATTGCCGAGGGCCGCCATATTGACGTTATCGAAATGGATGCCGCCAGCCACACCGGCGTCGATGACGTTCGGGAAATTATTGAGGCTGTGCGCTATGCTGCGGTTTCGGCGCGCTATAAAATTTATATCATCGACGAAGTTCATATGCTGTCGAAAAACGCATTCAATGCCTTGCTGAAAACGCTGGAAGAACCGCCGCCGCATGTGAAGTTTTTGTTCGCGACAACCGAGGTCAATAAAGTGCCGATCACGGTGCTATCGCGGTGCCAGCGGTTTGACCTGAAACGAATCTCGGTTGAGGCTCTGGCCGACAATTTCCGCATGATTTGTAATGCAGAGGGCGTCGAGGCCGAAGACGAAGCGTTGACGATTATCGCACAAGCCGCCGAGGGTTCTGCGCGCGACGGCCAGTCGATCCTTGACCAAGCCATCGCTCATGCGGATATGGATGGCGATGGCGATGGCGATGGCAAGGTCACAGCGGTGCAGCTGCGGACCATGCTTGGCCTTTCCGACCGTTCAGCAGTGCGCCGTTTGTTCGGGATGCTGCTTTTGGGTGACGCGCAAAATGTGCTGGCCGAGGCACGCGCGCAATATGCTTTGGGTGTTGAACCGGCAGCGACATTGTCGGGCTTGCTGCGCGAAGTGCATCTGGTGACCTTGGCCAAGCTTGGCAGTCCTCATGATCCCGCATTGCCCGAAGAAGCGCGGATAGTGATCGAACGCTGGTCCGATCAATTGTCATTCCCGATGCTGCACCGTTTATGGCAATTGCTGTTAAAGGGGCATGAGGAAGTTAGCCGTGCCGCGTTGCCGTTGGAAAGCTGTGACATGGCGTTATTGCGGGTGTTGCACGGCGCGAGCATGCCCGATCCGGGCGAGTTGGCTCGGCTGTTGAAAGAGGGTGGGGCGGTCACGCCACCTGTTACCTCAACGCAAAATGCTGCACCGATTGCTGCGCAGCAAAATGCTACGGTGAACGCGTTACCTGCTGATTTTTCGAGCCTGCTGAAAATGCTTGGCGAAAACGGGCATGTGATGCTGGAATCCACATTGCACGATGTGATGCGGGTGATCGATTACTCGCCGCCGTTGCTTGCTTATCAATTGGCGGGACCGGTGATGCCCGGCTTTGATGTGCAATTGCGCGATGCGTTAATGCAGGTGACGGGGCAGCGCTGGGATATTGAGGAACGAAGCGGCGAAGCGCCCCCCACATTCCTCGAAACCCAACAGGCCGCAAAGCTGGCGGCGCGACAAGAAATTTTGGACTCGCCTTTGGTAAAAGCGGCACAAGATGCATTTCCCGACGCCACAGTCGATTTTGACAATATCCAAGACATCATACGGAGTGCCACGGCATGAAAAGCATGGAAGACATGATCAAAGCCGCACAAGAAGCGGCGCAAACCATTCAGAAGCAAATGGACGAAGCACAGATTACCCTCGACAAGATCGAGGTTGAGGGTGTTTCCGGCGGCGGCCTTGTCAAAGTGCGCGCCAGTGCAAAGGGCCGCATCATTGCACTCGCGATCGACGACAGCCTGATTGTGCCAGGTGATAAGCAAATGCTAGAAGACCTTGTGGTCGCCGCGTTTAACGACGCCCGCGAAAAGGCCGATGATGCCAGCAACGCGGAAATGGGCAAAATGTCCACCGGACTGCCACTGCCCCCGGGATTCAAATTGCCGTTCTAAGGACGGTTTTTCCCCAGAAAATCGCGGCACTTTGGCGCTTTACCATTGAAAGCCTGCGCAAAGCCCTCATATTCGGCTCAAAGCGGTGCAGCCTGTTGCCCGCGCTGGAGTGAATATGACGCAAATCCTACCTTTGTTGCCGCTACGCGATATCGTGGTTTTTCCGGGCATGATTGTGCCTTTGTTCGTCGGGCGCGATAAATCGGTTGTTGCTCTGGAAAAGGCGATGGCGGCGGATAAGGAAATCTTTCTTGTTGCGCAGCTCGATCCAGCTGAAGACGATCCCGATAGCGACGATCTCTATACCGTCGGCGTATCCGCAACGATAATGCAGCTCTTAAAGCTGCCTGATGGCACCGTTCGTGTGCTGGTCGAGGGTAAGCAGCGCGCAAATATGATCCGGCTGCACAGCAATACGTCCGATTATGTCGAGGCCGAAATCGAGATTATCGACGTTCAGTCTTCCGAAGGGCCGGAAACAACGGCACTAATGCGATCAGTGGTCGACCAGTTCGAAAACTATTCAAAGCTCAACAAGAAAATGCCCGCCGAAACCGCGGTGCAATTGGCCGAGATTGATGAGCCAGCAAAGCTTGCCGATGCAGTCGCCGCCAATCTGACGCTGAAAGTATCCGACAAGCAGGCTTTATTGGTCGAGGCTGATCCGTTGAAGCGCCTTGAAATGGCCTTTGCCTTTATGGAAGGCGAATTGGGCGTATTGCAGGTCGAAAAGAAAATCCGTGGCCGCGTGAAGCGCCAAATGGAGAAATCGCAGCGCGAATATTATCTGAACGAACAGATGAAAGCGATCCAGCGCGAGCTTGGCAATGCCGACGAAGACAGCGGCGATGAAATGGCCGAGTTGCAGACCAAGATCGATACGCTGAAGCTTTCGAAAGAAGCGAAAACCCGCGCGACCGCCGAAATGAAAAAGCTGCGCAGCATGGCACCGATGTCGGCGGAGGCCACCGTTGTGCGCAACTATCTCGATACGTTGCTCGGCATCCCATGGGGCAAGAAATCTAAGCTGAAGCGCGATATCGCCAAGGCGCAGGAAGTGCTCGACGAAGATCACTTTGCGCTGGAAAAGGTCAAGGACCGGATCATCGAATATCTTGCGGTGCAGGCACGGACCAACAAGCTGAAAGGCCCGATCTTGTGCCTCGTTGGCCCTCCGGGTGTCGGCAAAACATCGCTCGGCAAATCGATTGCCAAAGCCACTGGCCGCGAGTTTATCCGCCAGTCGCTGGGCGGTGTTCGTGACGAGGCGGAAATTCGCGGTCACAGGCGGACCTATATCGGATCGATGCCGGGCAAGATCGCAGCCAACCTGAAAAAAACAGGCACGATGAACCCGTTGTTTTTGCTCGATGAGATTGATAAGCTCGGCCAAGATTTCCGCGGTGACCCAGCCTCGGCTTTGCTTGAAGTGCTTGATCCGGAACAGAACAGCAAGTTCAACGACCATTATCTTGAAATCGATCTTGATCTGTCGGACGTGATGTTTGTGACCACCGCGAACACGATGAACCTGCCGCAAGCGTTGCTCGATCGGATGGAGATCATCCGGTTGGAAGGCTATACCGAAGACGAAAAGCTGGAAATTGCCAAGCGTCATCTGGTTGATAAGCAGGTCGAGGCACATGGGTTAAAGGCGGGCGAGTTTACTCTAACCGAAGCGGCGCTGCGCGACTTGATCCGTTATTACACCCGCGAAGCAGGCGTCCGTACGCTGGAGCGCGAAATCGCCAAGCTGGCGCGCAAATCGTTGCGACGGATACTGGAGGGCAAAGCGACAAGCGTTACGATCACGCCAGAAAATCTGGCCGAATTTTCCGGTGTCCAAAAATACCGCCACGGTATCGGCGAGGAGGAAAACCAGATTGGCGCGGTGACGGGCCTTGCCTGGACCGAAGTCGGCGGTGAGTTGCTGACCATCGAGGCAGTGACAGTTGCGGGCAAAGGCCTAATTAAGACGACCGGGAAATTGGGCGAAGTAATGTCTGAATCGATTCAGGCAGCGCTTAGCTATGTGAAAGCGCGCGCGCCGAGCTATGGCATTAAGCCTTCGATCTTTAATCGCAAGGACGTGCACATCCATTTGCCCGAAGGCGCAGTGCCCAAGGACGGACCTTCGGCGGGTGTCGGTATGGTGACTGCGATTGTTTCGACGCTGACAGGCAATCCCGTCCACTGCGACGTTGCGATGACCGGCGAAGTGACATTGCGTGGCCGCGTGCTGCCGATTGGTGGCTTAAAAGAAAAGCTGCTGGCGGCGTTGCGCGGCGGGATCAAAACCGTTTTGATCCCGCAAGATAATGAAAAAGACTTGGCCGAAATACCCGCGAATATCCGCGAAGGGCTGGAAATCATCCCAGTAAGCCATGTCGATCAGGTGTTAGCGCGCGCGCTGGTCGAACCATTATCTCCGGTTGAATGGTCCGAGGCCGACGAGTTAGCCAGCCTGTTGCCGCCGGTTGCGGGCAGTGGACAGGGCGTGCCCGTCACTCATTAAAGGCACAATTCAGGTGGTTATCGACAGTTTATCGTAAAAAAGCGCAGAACCCACGGTTTTTTGCCGATTTTTTCTTTGACAGCTGTTTGGATATCCGCATTAGTCGTGTTCCGGCATGGTCGTGAGTCCGTTACGGAACCAGCCGATATATTCACTGTGAGGGGGGATCCCAATATTATGAACAAGAATGATCTCGTAAGTGCTGTTGCAGAAGCAAGCGGTCTGACCAAGACCGATGCTGGCAAAGCTGTTGAAGCAACGTTTGAAGCTGTTACCAAGGCGCTGAAAAAGGGCGACGAAGTTCGCCTCGTCGGCTTTGGCACTTTTGCAGTTGCAAAGCGTAAAGCATCTACCGGTCGCAATCCGCGCACCGGCGAAGAAATGAAAATTCCTGCGTCGAACCAGCCTAAGTTTAAGGCCGGTAAAGCGTTGAAGGATGCCGTAAACGGATAATGTGAAATGGGGGGCTTTGGCCTCGCTACTTCCACTACAAAAGGGCCGTGCGATTGCGCGGCCCTTTTCGTTTGCCTGAATGGCGAGTGGATAAATTAAGCGCGGTAACGACAGTCGCTATTAAACCAATTTCCAGCCCGAACGCGGTACGCCAACGCGGATCGTGCGGACAATCGGCTGACCGCGTGACTCAATCACAGCATCGATCCTGGGCAGAGCACCCAACACCGAAGACCCGATAGAGGCAAATGCCGCAATCAGCGCAGCAGCGAAAAGGACAGTAGAAAACAAGACCATGAGAACCTCCGGAAAAGACTGTATTGACGTTAATGTTCACTATATGTTCTACGCTGTCAAGCGCAAAATGTGCACAGGCAGAATTGCGCTCGCGGCAGTTCGTGTTACTTGATTTGGGCGCGAAACTTTGCCGTTAGAATTGATGCCGGCGGGCCGCTTGCGAAAATGCCTTTAGGGTTAATACAGACAAACTTTACGGCAGGATCATAGCCAGCGATCGGCGTATATGTGCATGCCGCCAGATTTGCAGGCGCGGTTGCCGCGTTGGAATAGCGCACATCGCGGGAATAGAGGTAGCTTAAACCCGCGCTGCTTTGCGTCAGCAATATCGGGTCGCTGGTCGCTGCACCGATGCCATCAAAATCTCCGTTGTAAAAAGTCAACGTGGCGGGAAGCGCATCAAAGAAAAACGTCGAATCTATGTCCTGACCGGTGCCGCCATTGTTGGTGATAGAAATCGTGTATTCCATATCCTGACCCGGCAGCGAAAACACGCCGGTCAATAGGCTTGTATAAGGTTTTGAGGTTTTGCTGATTGCGAAATTCGGGCGCAGCAAGTCAAAGCCGAAATTTCGGCCGGTCAGATTGGCACCCGATGTTAGGTTGACCGCTATCGTCGCCGGGGTTCCAATTACTGCGCCGCTTGGCAGGTCCGGATCGGTGGTAAAAACGCGCAACTGGTAATTAGCATTTATCGCAATGCTGGAAAAATTATAGCTGCCGGTTGCCGTGCTGGAATAGCTGCTGACGAAAATGTCATCCGTAGTTCCAGCCGTGCCGCGCGTATCGTACAAGTCCACGCGGACATTGGGTAGAACGGTTTCGGTGGCGCTTTGAAAACTGTTGTCGCGGTTGACGTCCGAATAGATTGTTCCACTGATTGATCCGGTCGCTGATGCCGGTAAGGTGCACTGGCGTAATTCGACATTGTCGAGATAGAAATCGCGTCCAGCATTGCCGACTTCGAGCGAGCGTAGCGCAATCAAAATCGATGAGCGGTTTCCGGCGTTGAATACGAAACTGTATCTTTTCCATTCCATTGCGGCGGTGAAAGCCTGCAGCGGGCCGGTGTTAAGCGTTACAATACCGTCAACCTCAACGTTAATGTTGTTCGGCAGGCCGTTGGGCTCACTGTTTGCGGCCCAGAATGAGAGCTGATAATTCTGGTTCGCCGTCACATTCAATGCTGTGAAATCCAACACCGGAGTATTGGTGTTGGGGTCAGATGCAAAGAACCGGCCGGTATTGCCATAGACAGGGTCGGTGACGCTGGGATGCTGCGACGGATTACGCGGGGTAACCGCGTTTGCGATATAGGAGTAATTGCCCCAAGTGATGCTATAGAATTGCGCATAAACCCCGCCGGTGACCTGCCCGGGATAGGGGTTTACCGCTGGTGATTGATTGGCGGCGCCGCTGGCCGTGCCGAACGTGCCATTGCTGAAATCGGTGATGAAGTTTCCGCCGGTCGTCGCACCACCTTGGGCGGCGCAAGACGTTGTACTTGTGGTATTAATCGTCTGCGCAGCACGTGCCGGAGTAACAGGTAATAATAAACACAGCTGCACAATAACCAAAATTGCAACCAACCGGCAGAATATACTCAGAAAATCTGTTCGAGCAAGAATTGCACTCATGCTAGTGACTTTAACGCAAAACCATCTAACAAATACATAATCAAATATTAATACTGATCCGCTTTGGACGCCATTTTACGATGGCAAATGGCTTTCTTGGTGACTGACCGGCTGATGCAGCGCAATTTCGCTAACACAACTTAAATCACCCAACGTCACCGAAGCTCTGTCACCGTCATTCCGCAATTCCCCTTCGTAATGCCGGAGGATGTTGGGTGCCCGCAACATGGATTATTTCATCTACCTTGAATCGTCTATTATTTGCGCCAACTCCGGCAACGCAACGATTGCCCCTGTTCGGCTGAGGTGATTGTCGTCAAAATAAAGTGGCTGTCCTCTTTGCGTCGCCGCACAACGATTTTTTACAAAGCTGTCGCACAAATGGCGTGCCGGATAGAGCCGGGTGATCTGTGGGAAATCACCAATGGCGTCCAGCGCGGCATAGGATGCGGCATTGCGCTCATGGAAAACAGCGTACGACGTGCTGATTTCTGTGACGTGCCGGCCCAGACGTTTCGACATGACAAGATAGTTGGGCACATTCCAACCCTGTTCGGGGATAGGATAGATAAGGACTACGCGCCGACCGTCGCGGATCAATCGTTCCACTATGTCTCGGAACGCGAATGCCATCGCTTTAGTTTGCGCCGAGGTAGATGGCGTTTCCACTGGTCCGGCTTCAATCCCACCTTCGCGATTATCAAACCAAGTATGTTTGAGATAATACGTCCAGCGTGCTCCGATGATTATGGTGTGAATCTTTTTGTCCGCCAAAATGGAGGACAGTGCAGCGCGATTATAGGCGCCACATGCGTATTCGTCATCGACTAGGACCCTGTCGTTTATAACCGGCGGGCAGGCGGCGTGGGTGAACAAAATTGCGCTTTGCGGGCGCCCCTTTAGAGCATCTGCAAGAGCGGAGGCCGATGCTGCGGCGTGGGAATCGCCCAATAATGCAATGGTCGGTGGTTGCTTGCCACCCGCTGTGCATCGTTTGGCCGATGGCTGGGCCGCGGTCACGGGATCCATGCAGTTTTTCAATTCGGTCGCATAGGCTAGGCCCATGCCCGCAATCACCTGGTCATCGGCGGCAAATCTTTGTGGAAAACCCTTGGTCCACCATCCCGCCAGCCCAATTGCCAGCAGCGCGCCCATGGCCGCCGAGGCACCGACAAAAATCTGTGTTCGGGAAAAGTTAGTTCGGTTGCGAAAGGGTGTTTCGATAAACCGCCAGGTTAAAAATGCCAGCAGCATCGCCACCCCGATTAGCAAAAGGGAATCGACCGTGCTGATCGCGTTGAATGTGATAATTCGGCCAAAGGCAAAAAGCGGCTGATGCCAAAGATAGGCGCTGTAAGAAATCAGTCCGACCCCAACCAAAGGACGCCATGCGAGCAATCCACCAACCAGAGGGCTTGCAGGCGCAAAAGCTATCACCAGCACTGTGCCGATCGTCACAGGAAAAGCCCAAAGCCAAGGGAAACCGATGTACTTTTGCACGATCACGATCGGAAGTATGATGCAAATCATACCGGCGATGGCCAGCAGTTCCTTGGCCCGCTCGCTTGTCTTTGCACGCAATCGGGTCGCGCCATAATGCGCCAGTATTGCTCCCATCAAAAGCTCCCAAGCCCGCATTGGAAGAAAGTAAAAACTGGCCGAGGGCGCGAGCGACGCTGTGGCAATATAAAGCAGCAACGAGACGGAAAATGCGACGATAATGGCAGGCAGTATCCAGCGCCGGCCAAGCGCCCAACAGGCAATGATTGCCGCCGGAAAGAGCAGATAAAACTGCTCTTCAATCGCAAGGCTCCATAAATGTAACAAGGGCATCAGGTCGGTATCATGCCCGAAATAGCCGGTCGGAAGGCGCCAAAACCAGAGATTTGCCGAAAAAAGCGTGGACGCCACCAGGCTGTTGGAAAAACTATTGAGTTCAGCGGGCATTAAAAACTGCCAGCTAACGGGGATGCAAATCAGCAGTACCGTGAACAGCGCCGGCAAGATTCGCCGCATCCGGCGTTCGTAAAATTCCAAAAGTGAAAAGCTGTCCTTGGCTAAGGCGCGAAACAAAATCCCCGAAATCAGATAACCGCTGATAACAAAAAAAACATCGACGCCGACATAGCCGCCGCCAAAGGCCGAAAAGCCTGCATGATAAAAGATGACCGCCAACACTGCGATCGCTCTAATTCCGTCGATCTCAGGCTTGTATTCGCTTTCGTCGTTGCCGAGCTCTGAGACAACGGATCGGTTCGGATGATGGTGAAACGTTGGAGCCAACGGGTTACGCTTTCGTTCATGGATTATTTGAATGTCACTGCGTTAGATGACGTTTCAGGGCAATAGCAAAGCTAGCATTACCTAGCATTTCAGTGCATTAGGCTTTACGGGAATTGAGTTGAGAATTTAAGGTGACAGTAATTACGCAACGCCACCATAATTCGGCGGCTATTTAGGGGTCAACGCACCTGTCACCGTAATTCCACACAGTTTGATTACCGTTGACGAATGGTGACGGACGGGAGTGCTTACTCGCACCGTAATGCGGGTGCTGAGATTAAAATTTGAACCATTTTCATTGCTGGAACGACTTTGCTGCGGTGGCCTAACCGGCCACTGGAACATCGCTGTTATGCAAAGGGTCGTCAAACCGCGTGTTCCCGAAAACTGAAAGATCATATTTTAAGGATATTTTTATGTTGAAATTGGTTCTCCCAGCCGCCCTTGCATTGCTGGTATCGACCCCGGCATTTGCCAATGAAGCCCGTGTTGAAGTGCGCGGCGGCTATACCTCAATCCTCAGCCTGTCAGAGGCTGTGGTTGGCATCGCCGCTGGTTATGACGCTGACGTCGGCGGCAAAGCCTTTGTCGGCGGCGAAGTGTCGGTGGACAAAGTCCTCAACGGCGCATTCGACGAAGTGTACGGCATCACGGGTCGTGCTGGTATCAAAGTTACCGACGATGCGCGCATCTTTGTCGCGGGCGGCCATTCGTTCGGCAATGGCGATTCCTGGCACGCCGGGATCGGCGCGGAACATAATCTGGGCTCTAACATCTACGCCAAGTTGGAACACCGCCGCAATTTCACCAATTTCGGCTTTGATTTTGACACTACTGTGATTGGGTTTGGGGTTAAGTTTTAAGGCTTAGCGAAGACCGATCATTAAGCAACGCGCGCCATTTGAAAGAATGTGCGCGCGTTGTTTTTTGTATAGGTGTAGCAAAATGGGGAGATATATCCGTCCGCCCCGCGCCTGGCGAGGAGGTGCGTATCCCCGATAATTCCCCACTCGTCCCTTTCACCGTCCCACCTTTTTGTTAGACTGGTTGACGTGTCGGGCGCGAAACGCTTCATTGCACACATGAGTGCTCGCATAGCCCAATTGATAATGTTCGCCCTTCTCATGCAATGCGCCATCCCGTCGCGCGTGCTGGCGCAGAGCGACATTCTTTTCGGGGACACTATACTAATTAGGAGGTTCGCGGGTTCCTATTAAAGCTTGACTTTTGCATCATGTTCGTGTAATGTTCCATTGTTTCGCTCTTTGATATCGTCCGCATGCCTCACGAAAACCTCACCTAATAATTGCGTGCGCTAAATTGACAAAGTGGACAGCTATCCCCCTCTCGAAGCGTAATCTTTGTCAATTTAAGCCTGTCCTAAGCATGTCCGACACCATTTAAGGTGAGACTTTAGTGAGACCTTTCAGCCTACGCCTAGGCTTTCTCCTTCGCTACGCTTCGGCGCACAAGTCGGCTGACAAGCCAGCCTTTATGGCACTGTGTTCGCGGCCCCGCAAAGCTGGGGAAACCGAATACGATGTCCCCGTTTTGCCCGCGTTCTGCTCCCAACCACCCACCACCCTTGACGAATCGCCTAACCCCGTCTAACCGCCGCCGCACTCCACATGGGAAGCGCACATCACCGGTGCCTTTGCCGGACAATCACGTCCGGTTTTGGTTCTTGCTTCCCAGAGGTTCAACCGGAAGGAAAAAGACTATGGCGGCACCTGTCGTTACCATGCACAATTTGCTCGATGCCGGAGCGCATTTCGGGCACCAGACACATCGTTGGAATCCAAAGATGAAGCCGTATATTTTCGGCGCTCGCAACGGGATCCACATTCTTGATTTGTCGCAGACCGTTCCCCTCTTTGCCCGCGCGCTCGACTTTGTGTCGGCGACTGTGCAATCGGGCGGCAAAGTGTTGTTCGTTGGCACCAAGCGTCAGGCGCAAGAGCCGATTGCTGATGCAGCGCGCGCGTCGGGCCAGCATTTCGTCAACCATCGTTGGTTGGGCGGTATGTTGACCAACTGGAAAACTGTTTCCAACTCGATCAAGCAATTGAAGACTTTGGAAGAGCAACTGTCGGGCGACACATCGGGTTTCACCAAAAAGGAAATCCTTCAAATGACGCGTAAGCGCGACAAGCTGGACATGAGCCTTGGCGGCATCCGCGACATGGGCGGCGTTCCTGATGTTATGTTCGTGATCGATGCCAACAAGGAAGAACTGGCGATTAAAGAAGCCAACGTCCTTGGTATCCCAGTGATCGCTGTGCTCGATTCCAACGTCTCGCCAGACGGCATTGCGTTCCCTGTTCCAGCGAACGACGATGCGGCCCGCGCGATCCGCCTGTATTGTGAAGCGATTGCTACCGCTTCGACCAAAGGCAATGTCGGTGCAGCGGTTGCACGCGGTGAAGATCTTGGCGCTGCGGTTGAGCCGATGGCTGAGCCGGTTTTGGTCGAAGAAGCGGCTCCGGTTGCGGAAGTTGCTGTTGCCGAAGAAACAGTTGCCGTTGAAGCCGCTGTAGAGACTGCACCAGAAGCGTAAGCTTTTATCACCCGGGCAATCTGGGTGACATCACACTGACATCGGGCAGGGGCTTGCACGTCCCTGCCCAAACCCATTTTGAAAGGACATAGAATGTCTGCAATCACTGCATCCGCTGTAAAGGAACTGCGCGAGCTTTCCGGCGCTGGCATGATGGACGCCAAAAAGGCGCTTGAAGAAGTTGGCGGCGATATGAATGCTGCGGTCGATTTGTTGCGCGCAAAGGGCCTTGCCACTGCGGCAAAGAAATCCAGCCGCACTGCGGCCGAAGGTTTAGTCGGCGTTGTCGTTGACGGCACAAAGGGAACCGCTGTTGAAATCAACAGCCAGACTGACTTTGTTGCCAAGAACACACAGTTTCAGGAATTTGTTGCGACCGTTTCGGGCGTGGCATTGGGCCTTGGCGCGAACGACGCCGAAACCATTCTTGCCGCGCCCTATGGCAATGGCGAAACCGTTCAGGAAGTCCTGACCAACAACATCGCCACCATTGGTGAAAATCAGGTCATCCGCCGCGCCAAGTCGCTGTCGGTAAATGCTGGCCGCGTTGTATCATACGTCCATAACGCTGCGGCCCCCGGAATGGGCGGCATCGGTGTCCTGGTTGCGCTGGAAAGCGAAGCCGACGCGGCAACGCTCGACACGCTTGGCAAGCAATTGGCAATGCACATCGCTGCGGCTTTCCCGCTGGCGCTTGATGAAACCGGCCTTGATGCCGAAACTCTTGAGCGTGAACGCGGCATTGCGCGCGAAAAAGCATCGGAGAGCGGCAAGCCTGCCGATATCGTTGAAAAGATGGTCGAAGGCGCTGTGAAGAAATTCGCCAAAGAAAACGCGTTGCTTAGCCAATTGTTGGTGATGGATGGCAAGACGCCGATTTCCGACGTTGTTGCTGCTGCTGGCAAAGCCGCTGGCTCGGCTATCGTGCTGACCGACTATGTCCGCTTTCAGCTTGGCGAAGGCATTGAGAAGGAAGTCTCCGACTTCGCCGCCGAAGTGGCTGCTGCTGTCGGGAACTAAAAACACTCCCCTCCGCGTTGGGGAGGAAGGGCTGATAAACCCTTGGCGATATGGCGCGCGGCTCTTATAGCTGGGCGCCATTATCGTATTTGACGCGATATTTGGGGGATGAGGACACTATGAGCGCAAACGGCTATCGCCGCATCCTGTTAAAGCTGTCAGGCGAAGTGCTGATGGGCGATCAAAGCTTTGGCATTGACCCTGAAACCGTCGCGCGCGTTGCCGAGGAAGTGAAAGCGGCCAAAGACACGGGCCTTGAAATCTGCCTGGTGATCGGCGGCGGCAATATCTTTCGCGGTGTTGCGGGCGCTTCGAAAGGCATGGACCGTGCGCAGGCCGACTATATGGGCATGTTGGCGACTGTGATGAACGCGCTGGCGATGCAGAATGCGCTGGAACAAATCGGCGTTCAAACGCGGGTGCAATCGGCAATCGAAATGGACAAGGTATGCGAACCCGTGATCCGTAGGCGAGCCGAACGCCACCTTGAAAAAGGGCGCATTGTTATTTTCGCCGCCGGCGTCGGCGCGCCCTATTTCACAACGGATTCAGGCGCTGCTTTGCGTGCCGCCGAAATGAAGTGCGACGCCTTGCTAAAGGGTACATCGGTTGATGGCGTCTATGATGCTGATCCCAAAAAAGTGCCGACGGCAAAGCGTTATCACACGCTAACTTACGACCGTGTGCTTGCAGACAATCTGAAAGTCATGGATGCCAGCGCAGTGGCTTTGTGCCGCGACAATGAAATCCCCATCGTGGTGTTTTCGATCCGCGAACAGGGCAATATCCTGAAAGTGCTGGCTGGAACCGGCGTTTCTACCGTTGTGAAAAGTGAGGGGAATTAAGCCATGGCGCAATATGACAAGGCCGATGTCGAACGCCGGATGAAGGGCGCTGTGGAGTCGTTGAAAGGAGATTTGTCGGGGCTGCGCACGGGGCGTGCCAATGTGACGTTGCTCGACCCGGTGGTGGTTGGCGTTTACGGCTCGAACATGCCGCTAAATCAGGTCGCAACGGTCAGCGCGCCTGAACCGCGCATGTTGACGGTGCAAGTGTGGGATAAATCCAACGTGACGCCGGTTGAAAAGGCAATCCGTTCGGCTGGGCTTGGGCTTAATCCGATTACCGATGGCCAGACTTTGCGTTTGCCGATCCCCGATTTGACCGAAGAACGGCGCAAGGAGCTGGCCAAGCTTGCCGGGCAGTATGCGGAAAAAGGTAAGATCGCCGCCCGCAACGTGCGCCGCGACGCCAATGATGCGCTGAAAACCGACGAGAACAAAAAGCTCATCAGCGAGGACGACCGCAAGCGGCTGGAATCCGAAGTGCAAAAGATGACCGACGAAACGATCAAAGCGATTGATGACGCCGCGTCGCACAAGGAAAAGGAAATCATGAGCCAGTGATTGGCTGTGTTCCTTTAACCCTCTCTTTCGTCACCCCCGCGAAGGCGGGGGGCCATCACCGGCACTGTAAATTTACACGTCAGGTGATGGATTCCCGCCTGCGCGGGAATGACGAAGTTGGGGTTTTGGGCTGATGTTAGGGTTTGCTAAAAAGGCTTTGGCTCCAACAGCCGACGCGCAGACGCAGGGCGAAACAACTGGCCCACGCCATGTCGCCATCATCATGGACGGCAACGGACGCTGGGCGAAAAAACGCCATCTACCCCGCGCATTGGGTCATAAAAAGGGCGTCGAGGCAGTGCGCGAGATTGTGCGTTATGCCGCGACCACCGGGCTGGAGGCGCTGTCGCTTTACGCCTTTTCCAGCGAGAATTGGAAACGGCCAGAGGATGAAGTCAGCGACCTTATGGGTTTGCTCCGCGCGTTCATCAAATCCGACATCGAAGAATTCGCCGCCAATGATGTGCGGTTAAAGATTTTGGGTAATTACACGGTGCTTGCGCCCGATATTATCGACCTGATCGAAGACGCAATGGCACGCACCGCGCACAACACGCGCACGACTTTGGCGGTGGCGCTGAACTATGGTTCGCAGGATGAACTGGTCCGCGCAGCGCAAGCCGCAGCCGCCGAAGGCGCGATCACCGAAGAAGCAATTGCCCGCCACCTCGACACCGCCGACATGCCGCCGCTTGATCTGGTGATCCGCACATCGGGCGAACAGCGCCTGTCGAACTTCATGCTGTGGCAGGCCGCCTATGCGGAACTGTGGTTCACCGACACGTTATGGCCCGATTTCGGTCCGGAGGAATTCGGGCGAGCATTGGCGGAATTCACCACGCGCGAAAGGCGCTATGGCGGACGATGAGTTTTGATATGGTTTGTCTAATTTCACCCAAACGTCACCCTGAACTTGTTTCAGGGTCTATTTCTCCGTCGAACTCGCGGATGTCTCATAAAACCCTAAGTCGCTGTCGCGCCGTGACGATAGCGTCAGAAGAAACCTCCCGATGGACCCTGAAACAAGTTCTCGGTGACGGTGTGTCGGGGGTGGTGTCGTGACAACTATTCAAGTGCAAAAGAAATCCGACCTTGGCGTGCGCACGGCGTCGGCTATTGTTATGCTATTGTTGGTATTTGCAGCCTGGCTCGGCGGCGCGAAAATATGGTCATATTTTGTCTGCATCGTAGGGCTCGTTTGTTTCTGGGAATTTGGACGCCTTGTTTTAAGGGCGTTTCCAAAGATATGGCAGCGAATTTTGGGGATCACGTTCGCAGCAATTTATGTTTCGGTTCCCGTACGTGAAATTGCTGATCGACCATTTTCGGTACTTTACCACGGTGATGTACCTAATGGCGGTGTTCTGGTTGGCGCTGGTCTGCTCATTGCTCTTATCGGCGTCGTGATTGCGACCGATGTCGGCGCATACTTTTCTGGACGCATGATTGGGGGGCCCAAGATCGCGCCAAAAATAAGCCCTTCAAAGACATGGGCGGGCCTTCTCGGCGGTATGATCTGCGCCAGCCTTTGGTCACTATATGCAGTGAGCCTTCCGCGCCGACTATTAGGAGACACCGCGACTGTCGTGCAGATCACCTCTGACTATTGGCTTTCTGCTCTCGTTAGCGGTGCAGTGTTGGCTATTGTTGCGCAAGCTGGCGATTTTTTTGAGAGCTGGCTGAAGCGCCGAGCTGGAGTCAAGGACAGCTCAAGGCTGATTCCAGGTCATGGAGGCGTCTTTGATCGGATCGATGGATTGCTGGCCGTGGCGCTCATTAGCGCAATTACTGGCAATTGGCTGATTTTTGGCGAATTGCTTAGGCAATGACCCGCACTATCTCCATCTTCGGCGCAACGGGCTCTGTCGGCCTCTCCACCCTCGACCTCGTCCGCCAGCACCGCGCCTCGTATCGCGTCGTCGCACTCACCGCCAACGGCAACGCTGCGGACTTGGCGGCTCTCGCTAAGGAGTTCGACGCCGAGATTGCGGTCGTTGCAGATGAAGCGGCTTATCCCGCGCTCAAGGCCGCATTGGCAGGAACCAACATCAAAGCCGCCGCTGGCCCGTCCGCCCTGATCGAAGCCGCACAAATGGGTGCCGACTGGACAATGGCCGCGATTGTTGGCTGTGCGGGCCTCCCTCCCACCATGGCTGCGATAGAGGCAGGCAAGACAGTCGCGCTCGCCAATAAGGAAGCGTTGGTCTCCGCTGGCGAACTGATGATGGCCGCCGTCGCCCGTTCTGGCGCGACGCTTTTGCCGGTGGACTCAGAACACAACGCCATCTTCCAATGCCTCGCAGGCGGCAAGATCAGTCAGGTTCGCAAAATCACGCTGACGGCAAGCGGCGGGCCGTTTCGCACTTACTCCCTCGACCAGATGCGCGCTGTTACGCCTGCACAGGCCGTTGCGCACCCCAATTGGGATATGGGCGCAAAGATCAGCGTCGATAGCGCGACGATGATGAACAAGGGGCTCGAGCTGATCGAGGCGCATCACCTGTTCCCCGTTGGTCTTGATAACATCGACGTGCTGATTCACCCGCAATCAGTGATCCATTCGATGGTCGAATATCATGATCGATCGACGCTGGCGCAGCTGGGTTCGCCCGATATGCGCATCCCGATTGCCAGCGCGCTGGCTTGGCCGGATCGGATAGAGACCAACTGCCAACCGCTCGATCTTGTGACCATTGGCAGGCTGGATTTTGAAGCGCCCAACCTAACGCGCTTCCCCGCACTGAAACTCGCGCGCACCGCAATTCAAGAGGGCGGCGCAAAACCCGCAGTCCTCAACGCTGCAAATGAAATCGCCGTCGCTGCGTTTCTCGGCGGACGGATTGGCTTTCTCGATATCGCGGATATGGTTTCGTCTGCGCTGGATGGCTATGCGCCCAAAACACCGTCTACGCTGGAGGAGTTGTTCAGCGTAGATGCAGATGCTCGGACTTATACCAAGACCCTAATGGAAAAAATCGCACATGCAGCTTGAATCCCCTAACATCATTGTAACTGTCTTGGCTTTCATTTTGCTACTCAGCACGCTTGTGGTGGTGCATGAACTTGGTCATTATTGGGTCGGTCGCTGGTTTGGCGTCAAGGCGGAGAAATTCTCCGTTGGTTTTGGCCCGCAAATTTACGGACGGGTTGATAGCCGCGGCACTTTGTGGCGGATCGCTGCTTTGCCCTTGGGCGGTTATGTTCAGTTTGCAGGCGACATGAACCCGGCCAGCCAGCCCGATGCGGCATGGCAGTCTTTACCAGCGCATGAACGCAACCACACGTTTCAGTCAAAAGCATTGTGGAAACGGGCGCTGATTATTTTTGCCGGACCTGCGGTCAATTTCCTGCTGGCCATTGCAATTTTCATGGGTTTCCTTTTGGCTTACGGCCACAGTGTTACGCCGCCAATGGTTGAAGCGGTTGTCGCGGGCAGTCCTGCCGAAAAGGCCGGGCTCAAGGCTGGCGACAAAGTTATGGCTTTGAATGGCCACGCGATCCCAACATTCAATGCGTTGGTCAACGAAGTGATTATGATCCCGAATGAGGATGTCGAAATCGTCGTCGAACGCGGCGGGGAGCAGCTGGCTGTGACCGCAAAAACCGCCGAACGCAAAGAGGTTGACAGGTTCGGCAATGAATACCGTCTCGGCCAAATCGGTGTGACCTCACCACAGCCTGTGTTTGAAGAGGTCGGCCTGCTGGCCGCGCCGGGCCTTGCCGTTTTGCAAACCGTCGATGTCGTGCGTCAACAGATCAAAGGTCTGGGCCAAATCATCACCGGTCGCCGTCCGATCTCTGAACTGGGCGGTCCGTTGAAAATCGCTAAAGTATCTGGTGAAGCTATGGCTGTTGGCATCACTGCGTTTATTTGGCTCGCCGCGATGATCTCGATTAACTTGGGGTTCATCAATCTGCTGCCAATTCCGATGCTCGATGGAGGTCATCTGCTGCTCTATGGGATTGAGGCGGTTCGCCGCCGCCCGGCGAATGAAGCGGTTCAGGAATGGGCGTTTCGGGCAGGCTTTGCTTTGCTTGCAGCGTTCATGCTGATGGTGACATTCAACGATCTATCGTCCTTCGGCCTGTTTGGGGCAGGGTGACGATTTGGGGATAAGTGGTTTGGGTTGAGACTAAGACTAGCCGAACGGGTCGAGATGACTTGATAGTAAGCGCCCATTGGGGCAAAGGGCGCTTCAAATCTATGCGGGGCCGCAAGGAAGGTCGAGAGTTTATGAGAATCAAGATGGTCGCAAAGGCCTTTGCCACTGTTTCCGCGGGCGCTGTTATGGCTGCTATGATCGCGCCAATGTCTGCGCATGCGCAGCAGTCGGGTGCGGTGCAGGCGGCTACGCCGGCTTCGGAGACTATCCAGTCTATTGCGGTCGTCGGAACGCAGCGGCTGGAGGCCGATACTGTGCGGTCCTACATCCGCTTGCGGTCAGGCCAGCCTTGGACACAAGTGGCGGCTGACCAGGCGCTTAAGGATTTGTACGCCACCGAATTGTTTGCTGACGTTAGCATCCGCAACGCCAATGGCGATGTGACGATTGAAGTCCGCGAAAATCCCGTCATCAACCGCATCATCCTTGAGGGTAATAAGCGGCTGAAGAACGAAAAGATCGAGCCGGAAATTAAGCTGGCTCCGCGCCAAATTTATTCGCGTTCGAAAGTCCGCGCCGATGTTGCTCGGATTGTGGAGCTATACAAGCGGCAGGGTCGTTTTGCTGCGGCCGTTGAGCCGAAGCTGGTGCAGCTCGATCAGAACCGCGTCGATATCGTCTTCGAAATAAACGAAGGACCGAAATCCAAAGTCCGCCAGATTAACATCATCGGCAATGAGCAGTTCTCGGACGGCAAATTGCGCGGCGAAATGGTCACCAAGCAAGCGCGCCTGACGAGCATTTTTAGTTCTGGCACCAGCTACGACCCTGATCGTCTGGCATTTGACCAACAGAAGCTGCGTCAATATTATTTGACGCAAGGCTATGCCGATTTCCGCGTAGTCAGTGCCGTCGCTGAACTTACCCCTGACAAAAAAGACTTCATCATCACGTATGTAGTCGAAGAAGGGCAACGCTATAAATTTGGCGGTGTGAAAGTCGACAGTAAAATCCGCGATTTCAAATCCGAGGCGCTAACCAAAAACCTTTCGATGAAAGAGGGCGATTGGTATGATGCGAAAAAGGTAGAGGATACCGTCGAGGGTCTTAGTGAGACCGCCGGGTTGTTCGGATACGCCTTTGCCGACGTCAACCCACAGTTTAAGCGCGACAAAGAAGCTCTCACGATGAGCATTACCTTTGACGTTGCCGAAACGCCGCGCGTTTTTGTTGAGCGGATCGACATTAACGGTAACACGCACACGATGGACAAAGTCGTCCGCCGCGAATTTCGCCTGAACGAAGGCGATGCCTTTAACAGCATTCAGGTGAAGCGCACGACCGAGCGGATCAAATCTTTGGGTTACTTCCAAGAAGATTTGGAGGTCGAGCAATCGCAAGGTAGCGGCCCTGACCGGATCGTTTTGACGACCAATGTCGAGGAAAAACCAACTGGCGAATTGTCGCTGTCGGCTGGTTTCTCGTCGATTGAAAACTTCATCTTCCAAGGATCAATCAAGGAACGCAATTTTCGCGGCAAGGGGCAGGAACTACGCGCCAACATTTCGTATTCCAGCTATTCGAAGTCAGCGGAAATAGGCTTTACCGAGCCCTATTTCCTCGACAAATCGATCGCATTGGCAGGCGATATCTTCCGCCGCGATCAGTCCAGCTTTAACTTTTTCAACAACAGTCGAAACACGACCTACAAGCAGTCCACCACCGGCTTCCAGCTGCGGACCGGTGTGCCGGTCAACGAATATTTATTCTTCCAAGGTCGTTATGGGCTAAGCTACGACGATATCTCGTTGGATCGGACCCTGTTCTTTTCCGACCCTGATGGCGCAGGTCCGTTGCAGTCCACGTGCGATCCTACATTGGCGGGCCGCTTTTTGTGCGAAGCACTTGGCAAACGGCTGACGTCGTCGCTGGGCTATTCGGTGATTTACAACACCAAGGATAGCAATATCCGCCCGACGCGCGGCCATTCCATCAGCCTTAGCCAGGATTTTGCCGGGCTTTGGGGATTGGGCGAGGTCGCCTATATCAAAAATCGCCTGAACGCAGACAAATACTGGAAGGTGACGGACAGCGGTTTCATATTCTCGCTGACTTTGGAAGGCGGATACGTCCATCCGCTGGAAAATCGAGGCTCTGCGGCGCAAGGCATCGACGACGTTCGCCTGACTGACCGTTTCTATTTGGGTGAAGGCCAGATTCGCGGCTTTGACATTCGCGGCGTTGGGCCACGCGTTCAGCGCGTCTTTTCAGATCCTGGCGTTGTAAACGGTATTCCTGTCAATGTGCCGCGGCTTGCCCGGACTGACATTCAGGATGACGCTATTGGTGGTCGCGCTTATTATCTGGGGCGCGCTGAACTACAGATACCATTGGGCAGCGGTGCAAAAGAGCTTGGGTTGCGGCCTTCGATCTTCATCGACGCGGGTGCAGTGTTCAAAGTAGCGCGTCCGTTGTTGCAAACTTTGCAGGCTCAAAGGGCTGCCGTAGCTGAGGTTTTACCAGTTGGAACAACCCCAGGCTCTCCCGCAATTCCCGGTGGCCCGTTGTTTTTTACAGGCGTGATCAATGCGGCTGGGGTTCCCGTCACGGATATCATCGCTTTCAATCCTGATGGCTCGGCACGCACAGCAGTGCTTACTTTCCAAGAACGATTCCTCGGCGACAGCTGGAAACCCCGCGTTTCCATCGGCATCGGCGTTAACTGGAACTCGCCCTTTGGTCCCTTCCGCATCGACCTTGCCCGCGCGCTGTTGAAACAGCCGGGCGACGATACAAAATTGTTTACATTCAACGTAGGAACACAATTCTAATGAAAAACTTTGGTAAGAAGCTCTCGCTGGCGCTGCTCGCGGCGACGGCAATGGCTGTTGTTGCACCGGTTGCTCAGGCCCAGGTGGCTGGTATTGGAACAGCGGACGAAGTGCAATCGATCATGAGTTCGGCTGCTTTCAAAACCGGTTTTCAACAGATCAGTAAGACATTCGACGCAAACCTGTCTTTGATCGACACGCGCTCTCAGGAAATCCAGACCTTGCAGCAGCAATTGGCAACCCAATTTGATGCCAACAAAGATAACCAGCTTTCGCCCGAAGAACAGGCAAAGATGCAAGCTTCAAAAAGCCCTCTCTTTGAGCAAATCAAAGCCAAAGAAGAAGAGATGCAAACGCTGGAACTGCCCGTCCGTGCAGCACAAATTTTCGTAATCGACACGCTCGATAAGAATTACGAGCAAGCGCTCAAAGACATCGCTGTAACCAAAAAGGTAAGCATCGTCCTTTCACCCGATGCAGTTATCTGGGTCGCCAATCCGGCATTGTTGAATTTGAACACCGCGCTGACTGCGCGGCTTGATCAGTTGACGCCAACGGTCAACACGACCCCCCCCGATCCGTTCAACACGTCGCGCCGCGTGCTGGCCATTTACGAACAAATTCAACAGGTTCAGCAACAGCGAATGATGGCGGCAATGCGTCAGGCACAGGCACAACAGGCTGCCGCACAGCAACAGCCCGGCCAACCGGGACAGCCAACCCCGCCAGTTGGTCAGCCGCAAAATCCGGAAGAAGGGCGCTAAGACTCTATGGCGGATTTCGCCAATTATGACGTTCGGCGGGTGATGTCGGTGTTGCCGCATCGCTATCCAATGTTGCTGGTGGATCGCGTCGAGGAACTTGTCCTTGATGAGCGTATTCGCGCGGTTAAAGCCGTTACGATGAACGAAGGCTTTTTTCAGGGGCATTTCCCGGGACGTCCGATTATGCCGGGCGTGATGATTATCGAGGCGCTGGCGCAAGCCGCCGGCGTCCTTGCCATGGAAAGCCTCGGGCTAGCTGGTTCTGGTAAGCTTGTTTACTTCATGGCCATCGACAATGCGAAGTTTCGCAACCCTGTTGAGCCCGGCTGCTTGTTGCATCTTAATGTACAATTCACTCATAAAAAGCCGCGTGTTTGTAAATTTGCTGGGCAAGCGATGATCGGCGATCAACTTGCTGCGCAGTGCGAATTCATGGCGATGATCGCCGATCCTCCTCCCGCCCTTTAGGACCAGCGGTCTAAGGCTTGCATTTGCCAAAAGCCGCCGCTAATGGCTGCGCTTCCAATTTTCCTGGGCCCGGTCGGAAACCGGGACCGTTTTAGGAGCTTACCGACGTGAAAAAAGATATCCATCCCGATTATCATATGATCAAGGTCCAAATGACTGACGGCAGTGTGTTCGAAACTCGCTCTACATGGGGCAAAGAGGGCGACACAATGACCTTGGAAATCGACCCTACATCGCACCCAGCATGGACCGGCGGTCGCGGATCAATGCTCGATGCCGGTGGTCGCGTTGCACAGTTCAACAAACGTTTCGGTGGGCTTAGCCTTAAGAAATAATGATATCGGGGGCTTCCTCCGGTTGAAAATGGAACGGCGCCCGCCTAAAAGGGGCGCATATGGCGATCGTAGCTCAGTTGGTTAGAGCGCTGGTTTGTGGTACCAGAGGTCGGGGGTTCAAGACCCCTCGGTCGCCCCATTTTTCCTAAAGCGGTTTTTGGCTGACAATTGGCTTGCGCAACATTATTGCGCGGGTTCAACCTATAACGCGACTCGTCAGGAGCCTATCATGCCCACGCTTTGGGATATCACCGATTTTGACCAACATGAATCGGTGCATCTGTTTGATGATCCCAAAACCGGGCTTCGAGCGATTATTGCCATTCATTCCACGCATGTTGGACCTGCGGCGGGTGGCACACGTTTCTGGCATTATGCCGACCAATCCGCCGCCATAACCGATGCGTTGCGCCTTTCTCGCGGGATGAGTTATAAAAATGCGATGGCGGGGTTGCCAGCCGGCGGCGGCAAAGCAGTAATCTTAGCCAACGCTGCGCGTACCAAAACGCAAGACATGCTTGATTGCTTCGCTCGTGCTGTAGATTCGCTGGGTGGCCGTTACATCACCGCGCAAGATGTGGGCATGTCTGAGGCGGACATGGTTTCGCTGTCACATAATACTGCCCATGTTGCAGGCCTTCCGGGGCAGGGCGGCGACCCCGGCCCCTACACCGCGCGCGGTGTTTTTTTGGGCGTTAAGGCCGCGGCGAAGCGCGCGTTAGGTGCCGACACCATGAAAGGCGTGCATGTTGCCGTACAGGGCGTTGGCAGCGTCGGTGGTGGAACTGCGCGTTATCTTGCCGCCGAAGGCGCAAAGTTGACGATCGCCGATGTCGATAGGCGTCGAGCCGAAGCATTGGCCGCTGAGCTGGGTGCGCTATGTGTTAGCGTTGATCAGATCATGACGGTTAAAGCTGATGTTTTTAGTCCCAACGCATTGGGTGCTATCTTGACTGAGGGCAGCATAGCCGCGTTGCGGGTGAAAGCGGTCGCGGGCGGCGCAAATAATCAGCTGGCAACTGGCCCAGAAGGCCGAATGCTTGCCGACCGCGGGATTTTATATGCGCCCGACTACGTCATCAATGCAGGCGGGATCATTAATGTCCTGCGCCATATCGACAAAGCCGGTGATGATGAGATCAACGACCGGATCGATGCCATTCCAGACAGGCTGGATGCGATATGGGACCAAAGCGAAAGTAGCGGGATCACGCCTGCGGAAGTAGCGGACCAGATGGCAAAAAAGCTAATTGGTCGTTGATTTGAATCAATTGGCGTAAGGCGCCAGCGATGCTAGAGGGTCAGGCCGAGTCATCATGCACCGTTTCGCCAATCCCAACCGCTTTTTGCGCATTGCCAAGCCGCTGACGCCCGCGCTTTTTTGGCCCGGTCTGCTGTTGGCGCTTGGTGCATGCTACTGGGGGCTGACACAGGTTCCAGCAGAGCGGCTACAGGGCGACACTGTGAAGATCATGTTCGTCCACGTTCCGGCTGCTTGGCTGGGAATGGCGGGATGGACTGGGATTGCGATTGCGAGCATCGTGCAGTTGGTCTGGCGGCATCCGCTGGCAGGGATATCGGCGCGCGCCATAGCAGTACCCGGCGCGCTATTTGCCGCCATTTGTCTTATCACCGGATCGATCTGGGGCAAGCCAACATGGGGCACTTGGTGGGTCTGGGACGGACGGCTGACGTCGATGCTGGTGCTGTTTTTCTTGTATCTAGGCTATATAGCACTGGCCAATGCATCAAGCGAAAAGGGGAATGTCAGCCGCGTCGCGGCGGTCTTTGGTATCGTCGGCGCTGTGAATGTTCCTATCATCAACCGCTCTGTAATCTGGTGGGAAAGCCAGCATCAAAAAGCGAGTATTACGCTGGGTGGCAGTTCAATCAGCGAATCTTATTTGTGGCCGTTGTTCGCCGCCGCTATTGGCTTTAGTCTCTTGTTCGGGGCGATTGTCCTGATGCGGATGCGCGCCGCCCTGGCCGAAATTCGCATCGAGTCGCGGATGCGCCGGATGGCGGAGGATTGAGCGCATGACACATGCCAGCTTTGTGGTCTCCGCCTTCGCTATAACTGGCCTTGGCACTGTTTGGTTGATCGCCAGCAGCTGGATTTCCATGCGGAGATCTGAGGCGTTGGCCGATGATCTGCGGAAACGTCCGTGAAGCCAAAGCATCAACGACTGTCGCTTGTTTTGGTTGCGGTGGTCGCGCTGATTGGTGCCGCTTTACTCGCAGCCTCGGCGTTGCGCGAGGAAGTCAGCTATTTCTACACGCCTGCAACATTGGCGAAGGCGAATGTGGAGCTGGGCAAAGCCATCAGACTCGGCGGTATGGTGCAAAACGGTTCGATCAAACGTGCGGCGGACGGCGTAACTGTGAACTTCGTTGTGCAAGACCGCGATGCCATCCAAAAAGTTATCTATCGCGGGATAACGCCTGATCTGTTTGTTGAGGGTTCGGGCGTCGTTGCCGACGGGCGATTGGGCAATGGCGGCCTATTCATCGCCGATAGCCTGCTTGCCAAACATGATGAAAACTACGTTCCGCGCGAGTTGAAAGATATCGACATGACAGCCGCCGATCATACTAAGGACAGTCTTAGCCAATGATCGCCGAACTGGGTCTTGTTGCATTGTGGCTCGCTGCCACGTTGGCTTTGTTGCAGGCGGTGGCAGGCTTTATGAGCTGGCGCGAGAATGACAGTGCGTTGACGGCGCTGATTAAGCCTGTTGCCGTTGCGCAAGGGGTTCTCTGCCTCACCGCTTTCGCTTCGCTATTATACCTGTTTTACGTCACTGACCTGTCGGTGCTCCTGGTGGCTGCGAACAGCCATGTCGACAAACCGATGATCTTTAAAATTGCCGGGACATGGGGCAACCATGAAGGGTCGATGCTGTTGTGGGTAACGATCCTATCGCTGTCGGGTGCGGCGATAGCACTGTTCGAAAAGCGCCTTGACCGGCCAACCTTATCGGCGAGCCTGTTTGCGCAAGCGTTGCTGGCGCTTGGCTTTTTTTCCTTCCTTTTGTTTTCATCCAACCCGTTTGAGCGGCTTAGCCCGGCGCCGGAATCAGGCGCGGGCCTTAACCCGTTGTTGCAGGATGTTGGCCTCGCCTTTCACCCGCCCACGCTTTACATCGGCTATGTCGGCCTTTCGGTTGCGTTTTCTTTTGCCGTCGGCGCGTTGCTGACCGGAAAAATCGGCCCCGGCTTTGCCCGCGCGATGCGGCCTTGGGTGTTGCTCGCGTGGATATTCCTGACGGTCGGGATCGCGGCAGGCAGCTATTGGGCCTATTATGAGCTGGGCTGGGGCGGCTGGTGGTTTTGGGATCCTGTTGAAAATGCATCGCTGATGCCATGGCTGGCGGCGACGGCTTTACTCCATTCTGTGGCTGTGCTGGCGGTTCGTGACGCGTTGCGCGCATGGACGATCATGCTGGCGCTTGTTGCCTTCGCCATGTCGATGGCAGGGACGTTTCTGGTGCGATCTGGCATTCTCACCAGTGTTCACGCGTTTGCTGTCGATCCCGAACGTGGTGCGTTTATCTTGGCGCTTTTGCTGTTCTACATCGGTGGCGCGCTTGCGCTTTTCGCGCTGCGCATCGGATCGGTTCGCGAGGGTAAGCAGTTTAATCTATTGAGCCGTGAAGGCGCGATTGTTGCTAACAACATTTTCCTATCTGTTATCCTAGCAGTGGTTCTGGTCGGGACCTTGTGGCCTTTGGTGGCAGAAGCGATGGGTGACAAAATTTCGGTAGGCCCGCCCTATTTCAATCGCGCCACAGTACCGATTGGTCTGCTGTTGATGCTTGCGTTGATGGTCGGCCCGCTGTTGCGTTGGCGCAGCGATGACGGCGCACGGCTGAAACGGTTAGTTGCTCCGGTGTTGGCGGCATTGGTGACGGGCGTTTTGCTGCTGGTTCAATGGCCCAATGCCGGATTGTTCCCCACGCTGTCGTTGGCGCTTGCTGTCGGTTTGGCAATAGCTGCCGTCCTACCGCTGTTCGGGCGCAATCTGCTGCGGACGCCATTGACTACATGGGGCATGACCCTGGCGCATTTTGGTCTTGCGATCAGCATCGCCGGTATGGCGACGGAATCGGGCTGGTCCAGCGAACGATTGGCGGCCATGCGCGTCGGCGATGAGGCCAAGATTGCGGACTGGACCGTGACGTTGAAAAATGTGAAGCCAGTAGGTGGCAAAAACTGGGTCGCGATGGAGGGCGAAGTGATTGCGCGGAACGGCGATCTTTCAGTTAGCCTCGCCCCACAAGCGCGCCAGTTTTTTCAGCCAAGCCAGCAAACCAGCGAAGCGGCTTTGCTAACACGTTGGAACGGGCAGCTTTACGTGGTGCTGGCTCCCGTTGATGGCGACAATTTTGATCGCTGGCAGGTCCGGCTTTGGTGGAAACCGTTTGTCACCTTTATCTGGCTTGGTGCGGCAATTATCGCATTTGGCGGATTTCTGGCTTTGATCGGGCGGATGCGGCTGTTCCGTCGACGCAAGAAAGCGGACGAATCATGGGGCTACGCATGAAAAGCAGCTGGCTGATCTGGATGCCTTTGGTTCTCTTCGCTTTTCTGGGCGGCATATTCCTTTATGGCTTAACGGAGCCAAAGGACGATTATGTCCGCTCGCACATGATCGGGAAACCGCTGCCGGTGTTCAATTTTCCGGCGGCAACTGCTGGCATTTCAGCCCTTGCCAACACTGATTTTGCCGATGGAAAACCGCGCATGCTGAACTTGTTCGGCAGCTGGTGCATTCCGTGCAAAGCAGAGGCCCCGATGTTGGAGCAGCTGAAAGCGCAAGGTGTGGAAATTCACGGCATCGCGATCAACGACACGCCGGAAAATGTGGCCGCGTTCCTCGCCGAGTTTGGCAATCCTTTTGCCCGCATCGGTTCGACTGATATGGCATTTCAGTTGCAGCTTGGCTCATCGGGTGTACCGGAGACGTTCATCATCGACGGCAAAGGGCGGATCGTGCATCAGCATATCGGCGATATCCGCGCCGATGATGTGCAGCCTTTATTGGCGAAATGGCGGGCAGTGAAATGACCCGTGCGTTGATTTTCGCTCTGTTGCTTTTGACTGCTCCGATTGCGGCGCAAGACGGCCCAACACCTCCGCTCGCCAATGTGCAATTGGAAAATCCGGCGCAAGAGGCAAGAGCCTTAACGTTGATGCAAAATCTGCGCTGTATCCAATGTCAGGGCCAATCGATCCACGACAGCGATGCGCCGATTGCCGAGGCCATGCGGCACGAGGTGCGCAGCCGCGTGGTTGCGGGGCAAAGTGATGCAGAGATCAATGGCTGGCTGATTGACCGTTATGGCGACTGGGTTAGCTTCGCTCCGCCCGCGAGCGGCTCCGGTTTGGTACTATGGCTGGCACCCTTGCTGCTGCTTGGCATTGCGCTTTGGCTGGCGCGTGGACGCTTTGGGAAGGCGCGGGCATGACCGGTTGGCTTCCCGCTATTGTTGTTGCCGCCGCAGTGGTGGTTGGATTGCTCCCGTTTCTGCCGACGCGCAAACAGCTTTGGCCAGTAATTGCAGCGGCCGTTGTTCTTGGGCTCGCTGGATATGCGTGGCAAGGGTCTCCGGGACAAGCCGCATCGCCCGCGCAGCCGATTAAGGCAAAGCTCAAAGCAGCCGATGCGCTATTGCAAATGCGCGCAAGCATGGACACCGGATACGGCATCGGTAAGCAATGGCTGATTACCGCAGATAGCTATGCGCGCAGCGGTAAGTACGATTATTCAGCGGCGTTTATTCAGGCGGGACTGCGCGAGCATCCCAAGAACGGCGACCTCTGGGCTGGCCTTGGCGTGGTATTGCTGCTCGCGGGGGATGGGCAGATGTCGCCACCTGCGAAAATGGCTTTTGCCAACGCACGCAAATTTGGCCCGCGTAATCCAGCGCCCGACTATTTTGACGGGCTGGTCGAACTGTTTGAAGGGCGTCCGGCACAGACCGCCCAAATCTGGCAGCGTCTGGTGGATGATGCGCCCGACGATGCAATTTGGCGGCCAAAGTTGGAGTCGCAGCTCGGCGGCCTGAAATCCATGTTGCAATCTGTGCAACCAACAGATGTAAATAAAGATAAACCATTGATTAGACGCCGCTAAATGTCTAGGGCGTCGAACGGTCCTTAGTTGTAAGCCCCATAGGCGCATGCTATCCGCCTGCGCCCATTGTCTTATTTTAGGCAGTTGGTAGCGAGAGGCCGCTTCTATCGCCTAGGGGGATACATGGCAGAGACGCAATCAAACGCCGCGGACGACCAAGTTAGCAGTGAACCGCAAGGGCACGCGCCGCATGGGTCGCTGTTGGCGCTGTGTATTGGAACCGTCGGCGTCGTGTTTGGCGACATCGGCACCAGCCCCATCTATGCCTTTCGTGAAACCTTTTCCGGTCATCACCCGATCAACCCTGATCCGTTGCATATCAAAGGCGTATTGAGCCTAGTGTTCTGGTCGATGATGATCGTTGTGACCTTCAAATATGTCCTGACGATCATGAAGGCAGACAATAAAGGCGAAGGCGGAAGCCTCGCGTTGCTGGCACTCATCAGCCGCAAGACTCAAGGCGCGTCCTGGACTGCGCCTATCGTCATGCTCGGCGTGTTTGCAACGGCGCTGTTCTATGGCGATTCGATGATTACGCCCGCTATGTCGATCCTGTCGGCAGCGGAGGGCCTGAAATATGTCAGTCCAGCCTTTAGTCCGTGGATTTTGCCGATATCGATTGTTATTATCGGAGCGTTGTTTTCGTTCCAGTCACGCGGGACGGCAAAGGTCGGCGCGTGGTTTGGCCCGATCATGCTTTTGTATTTTGCGGTGTTGGCAGGGCTTGGGCTTATGCAAATGGCCAAAATGCCACTCATTGTGCTTGATGTCGTCAACCCGCTGAATGCTCTGAACTTTTTCTACGTTGACGGTTTCCGTGCCTTTGTTGCGATGGGCACTGTGGTATTGGCCGTGACCGGTGCAGAGGCGCTTTATGCCGATATGGGGCATTTCGGGCGGCGTCCGATTGCTTATAGCTGGTTGATATTTGTGCTGCCCGCCTTGATGCTCAATTATATGGGGCAGGGTGCGATGATCCTGACGATGACGCCAGCCGAGGCAGCAGTTGCGATTCGCGATCCGTTTTTCCTTATGGTGCCAGATGTCATCAGCACTCCTGTGATTATCCTGACGATTTTCGCTGCGATCATTGCCAGTCAGGCGGTGATTACTGGAGCGTTTTCGTTAACTCAGCAAGCGATCCAGCTGGGCTTTATGCCGCGTCTTAGCATCCGTCACACCAGCGAAAGTGCCGCCGGACAGATATACATTCCGTCGGTGAATTGGGCTCTGGCGATCATGGTTCTTATATTGGTATTGTTCTTCCAATCGTCGTCTAATCTTGCTTCGGCTTATGGTATCGCAGTGACTGGGGCGATGTTCATTGACACCTGCTTGATCTCAGTTGTGCTGCTGACGTTGTGGCAATGGCCGAAATGGAAGGCCCTGCCGGTGCTGGCGGTTTTCTTCATTGTCGATTTCGCCTATTTTGGTTCAAATCTGATGAAGGTGCCATCTGGCGGCTGGGTGCCTTTGGCAATTGGACTGGTGATCTTCATGCTGCTGACAACATGGGCGCGCGGGCGTGCTTTGATGCGTGAACGGATGGCGGAAAGCACAATGCCGATGGATATCTTCATCAAATCGGCGGCGGGCAGCGCACAGCGGGTTCCGGGCACAGCGATCTTCATGGCCTCTACCAGTGCCGGTGTGCCGTCTGCATTGCTGCATAACATAAAGCACAACCGCGTACTGCACGAACGCATCATCATCCTTACCGTCGAAATCGCCGACGTTCCCTACGTCGATGAGGCAAAGCGGGCGACGTGCAAAACGATGAACGAGGGTTTTTACCGCGTCATTCTGCGCTTTGGATTTCTTGAGGAAACCGATGTGCCCGCGGCGCTTGCCCGCGTCGATCTTTGCGGTGCTCCGTTTGAAATGATGCAGACCAGCTTCTTTTTGTCTCGCCAAACACTGATCGCTTCAAAGGCACCAGGCATGGCAATTTGGCGGGAAAAAGTGTTTGCATGGATGTTGCGCAACGCTGCGAATGCTATGGAGTTTTTCCGTCTGCCATCGAACCGCGTTGTAGAACTGGGCAGCCAAGTCGAGATTTGATCCATATTGGATATAAAGAATTGCGCGGGCTTGCCTTAACCAAAATGCACCGTTAAGAACAAACGCAGAACTTGTTGAGGAGTATGATTTGCTGTCAGCATCACCTCTTGTGCTTTTATTCGATAAACCGGTGCTTGAGCTGCGGCAAAGGCTTCAACTGCTTGCCGATGGCAGTTCTGACCTTCAAATCGAAATGTCTCGGGACAAGTCTTTTTTGTCGGCAAAGTTGCAGCAAGGCAGCATTGGTTTTGATGTTGTCTGGTCAGAGGAGCGGCCAGTTTTATCGGGCTATCGCTCGGTATTCTTCGATACTCTTGCTCCCGGTAAATCGACGCTGTTGTCTATAAATCTAAGCGAAGACTTGGCCGGCGGTGAACGCGTTGCGCCGGTTGCTAAAGCGCTACTGGTATTTGGAGCAAGGATCGCAAGGCAGTTTTCTGCGCAAGCCGTGATGTGGACGCCTGCTAAAATCGTCTCCGATCCAGTATTTTTCGCTGAAAATGTGGAAAAATACGATAGAGGAGAGGTGTTCCCGGTTCTCGTCACGGTCGATTTTGACTATGAGGATGACGAGCGAAAATTGCGTTCGGCCGGCTTAGCATGGTTTTCCGGCCAAGAGATCGAATTGGGCGGTGGCGGTTTGCACGGGCAGGATTTGGTGCGCCGAGCAGTGCGTCTCGTGCATGATATCGGCACGAATGGAGCTGTCGGTGAGCACCAATTCGTTCCGGATATTGATATCGATAAACGGATCGAATTGACACCCTTGCCCGAAAGCAATGTTCTGCGCTGCGAAATATGCTCTAGAATGGATGAGATAACCCGGGTTACTTCAATCCATTGAATCTACCCTTTGCCGATCCAGTGGGGGTGCAAGGTGCAAATGGTTTCGTTTCGACATGTGCGAGCAAATATCCGGGTGCCGGGATTTAATTGCCATCATATAATCCCACATCAGGTGACAGACGCTTTAGTATTCGGTATTTTTTTTGGAACGCTAAAAAGCGTTGGTTTTTCTGCGAATGATTTCCTCGCAAATGGCATGCACCTGCCGTGTGATGAAAAAACCGCCTATATGATAGGTCTACCAATTCACCGTGGTGGGCATCCGTTGTATAATAAACTCGTTGCCGAACAGGTTGCCCAAATTCAGAATCTACCAATTTTGGAAGCGCGCGCTGCACTCAGCGTGTTGATTTCCAATTTGAGGTCGGCGCTTAGTATTTCAAACTTGGGCGAAATGAACAGCACTCGGCAGCCTATGAGTTTAATGTTGTGGCGCGATTTGGAAACTATAGAACTTGTCGGAGTCGCGCGCATGCACATGCCTCGTTTACCCTAAACGGTATTAACGTTGGGAGTTTCTTGGCCTTTGGGCTGCATCTGATCGTTGAAAGTCGTTATCGTCGAGTAGATGCAATTTTGGTCGGGACGACAGGATTACAGTAAATAACTGGAATCGCCTAATAAAATAAGCTATAAAGAGCTACACAGCACCTGCACAGCTATGGATTTCCGCGCCCCTGCGCAGCTAATCTACACAGATTCTGCACAGTGGAGCATCCCGATGGCCTTTATCACCGACAAGGAGAAGCTTAAATCCGGCCTGATTATCTTCAGGCGTGGCGATGTGGCGCACCGCAACTTTTATTGCCGCATCAAGCTCCCGAAAGAAGATCGCTACAAGACCATCGCGCTGGGGACGGCGGACAGGCAGACAGCGCATGACCAAGCGTTCGACCTCGATGCGGACATTCGCTTTCGGATCAAGCATGATGTTCCCGTGTTTAACCGCCCTTTTCGGCAGGTTGCGGAGGAATATATCGCAGTGCAGCAGCGTCGCGCAAAACTGGGCGAGGTGGCTGCCGATAGCGTCAAGAACGTCGCCAATCGTTGTCGCCGCGTCTTGGACGATTATATTGGAAGCACGCAAATTCACCTAATCGGTCAAGACCGCTGGTCAAATTACCCTACATGGCGACGGGAGAACGGCAAAGGGCGGACGCGAGCAATTGTCAGCGACGCAACCATTGGCGTTGAAATGGGTGCTTTCAACGCGGTTATGAGCTTCGCCATTAGCAAACGCTATGTTCCGGCGAGCCATCGCTTCGAGGGCAGGCCAAAGCTCAAAACCATGCGGCGCGATGAATTTACCACGGAGGAATATCGCAAGCTGCACAGCTTCGGCCGCAAATGGATCAAGTCGGCGACATCGCCGCAAGGAATCTGGTATCGCACCATCTGTTACAATTTCATGCTCATCATGTGCAACACGGGGATGCGCCCACCGGAAGCGAGAAACTTGCGCTGGCGAGACATCATGGCGGCGAAGGACCGTGACGGGAGGGAGATTGTCGTCTTATCTGTGCAGGGCAAAGGCAAGTCCCGCAGATTGGTCGCGCCCAAGAGTGTCGGCGATTATCTCGACCGCGTTCGCGAGCTATCCAAGGCCACTCAGCCCGATGATCCCGTTTTCACCATCATCAACGGCAAGCCCGCCAAGTATCTCTACAGCGATACGGTGCAAGACCTTTTGACGGAATCGGACTTGCGGATAGGGCCGAGCGGCATTTCCCGTTCGACCTACTGCTTCCGCCACACCTATGCAACCTTCCGCCTTTCCGAAGGCGTCGATGTCTATATCCTTGCCGAGCAAATGGGTACGTCGGTCAAGATGATCGAACAGCATTACGGCCATGTGAACACTGTGAAACATGCAGACCGCGTCCTGATGGGCATGACCGGTTGGGAATTGGCCCGAGAGCCTGGCGACGACAGCGAAGCAGCGGCAAGGGCCGCGAAGGCCGCCGCGACACGAGATCGTTCCGGTCGCTCCCGAATGCCAAGAACCGCAAGACGGTAGCAGACCTGACAGTCCCGCCCCGTATCCTAGGAGGTGTCAGAAACTTCCCTCTTCAAACGCTGGCTCCGCATCGCTGATGCTCTTGGGAGCCTTGCGTTTGCACCGGTTTTCCGATGCGCCGCTGGCGCTCTTATTCGGGACACCGGCCAAGCGGGTGAAGGAAATAGGTGCGCCGAGCCTCAAGCACCCCTTTGCCCGCGTCTTCCTCGCATTGCGTCACTTCGCCGCTGGCGACCTTAAAGTGACGTAATGTGGGGTCTTTCCCATATGCAAACCTCGCGAAGCGACAATCTGACCGTTATGATTGATTGGCTATCGCTTTATCAATCATTATTATGCTACATCGTGATTGATAGAAAGGCATCTTATCAATCATGCGCTGGAATTGGCAACTTCCCGACTGGCCTGACTTCCGCTTCGATGCGGATCACATCCGCGCGTCCGAAGAGCAATTTCTGAAAGGTTCGGGCGTCGTCATCGGTGCGTTACACCACCTCGACGCCGACGCGCGCGACGGCCTGACCATCGAACTGATTTCACAAGAAGTCGTCGATAGCTCCGCCATAGAGGGCGAATTACTCGACCGCGCCAGCGTCCAGTCGTCGCTCGCGCGGCATCTGGGCTTTGCCACCGACCAGCGCCGTGCCAGTGCGGCAGAGGCCGGGGCCGCTGAATTGATGGCCGATCTGTATCGCAACCATGCTGCGCCACTCGACGACCAGACCCTGTTTGCGTGGCACGCGATGTTAATGAATGGTCGCCGCGATATTGCCGATGTCGGGCGCTACCGTAGCCATGAAGATGCGATGCAGATCGTGTCGGGCGCGCTTCATGCGCCGCGCGTGCATTTCGAGGCACCGCCGTCCGATACCGTTCCTGCGGAAATGGCTCGCTTCATCGTATGGTTCAATGACAGCGCGCCATCATCAGCGAACCCGCTTCCTGCGATCACCCGAGCCGCTATCTCACACCTGTGGTTTGAGAGCATCCACCCCTTCGAGGATGGGAATGGCCGGATCGGGCGCGCGATCGCTGAAAAGGCTTTGGCGCAAAACCTTGCGGCCCCGACGCTGACGGCGCTCGCGGAAACGATCCATCGCCACCGCAAAGCCTACTACGCTGCCCTTCAACTCGGCAGCCAGAGCAACGAGATCGACGCCTGGCTGACATGGTTTGCCGATATTGTCATTGAGGCGCAGGCGCGGACGATTACCCGCATCCGCTTCCTGATCGACAAGACGCGGCTGCTGGATCGCTTGCGCGGGCAAATTAACGAACGGCAGGAAAAGGCGCTGCTGCGCTTGTACCGCGAAGGGCCGGATGGGTTCGATGGCGGTTTAAGTGCTGGCAATTACCGGACGATCACAGATGCCAGCCTAGCCACCGCGACCCGTGATTTGGCCGATCTCGTTGAAAAAGGTGGGCTGATCCGCACCGGCGAGCGGCGCTATGCGCGCTACCGGCTTGCAGTTGATGAAGGCGTTGATTCCAAATGATACCACCACCCTGTTTGTTGATTGCGAGTAATGACCTTCGACGGCTAAAGACAATACGTGTCAGATAACGATAAACTAGAATCCTTCATTGCAGAATGGGCGCTGACCGGCGGCTCCGAACTTGCGAACACGCAGAGCTTCGTCAACGGCCTTTGCGCCCTGATCGGCGTCGATCCGCCCAAGGGCAGCCGCACCGATGACACGCACAATGATTATGTGTTTGAGCGCCGCGTCTTCCAGAAGGAAGCCGATGGTACTGAAAGTTTCGGGCGAATCGACGCATACAAGCGCCACTGTTTCGTGCTGGAGGCCAAGCAAGGCAGCGACGCTGACCGCTTGGCCGCGCAGCAGGGCGAGGCTGACCTCGATATTTTCGGGCAAACCGCCGCCACCCGCTTTAAGCGCGGCACGGCCAAGCGCGGCACGCCCACTTGGTCAAAGGCGATGGTCGAGGCGCGCGGACAGGCCGAACGCTATGCCAAGGCGCTGCCGCTCGATCACGGTTGGCCGCCGTTCCTCCTAGTCACCGATGTCGGACATTGCATCGACGTCTATGCCGACTTTAGCGGAACCGGGAAGCAATACACCCAGTTCCCCGATGCTGCCCGCTTCCGCATTGCACTGGACGACTTGCGCGATGAGAATGTCCGCACGCGGCTTGCGACCATCTGGACCGACCCGCTCAGCCTCGACCCGTCGAAAGAAGCCGCCCGCGTCACCCGCGAGATTGCCGGGCATCTGGCTGAACTCTCCAAACGCCTCGAAAAGCGCGAGCAAAACCCGACCCGCGTTGCTGATTTCCTGATGCGCTGCCTGTTCACGATGTTTGCCGAGGATGTGCGGCTGATTCCCGAAGGCAGCTTCACCAACTTTCTTACCCGGATGCAGAAACGCCCTGAGAATTTTGCGCCGAACCTGTCATCATTGTGGCAGGCGATGGACAAGGGCGGTTTAGCTGGAGTTCTGGGTGAAGCAGGCGAAACCGTGCTGCGCTTCAACGGCTATCTGTTCAAAGACACCACCGCGATTGCGCTCAAAGCCGACGAAATCGGTCTGTTGATCGAGGCGGCGTCCCATAAGTGGAACCATGTCGAACCCGCGATCTTCGGCACGCTGCTCGAACGCGCGCTGGACGGCAAGGAACGCGCCAAGCTCGGCGCGCATTACACCCCGCGCGCGTATGTCGAACGACTGGTGATGCCGACGATCATGGAGCCTCTACGCGCCGATTGGGCCGGAGTGCAGGCCGCCGCCGGTCAGTTGATCGAGGCTGGCAAAGCCGATGAAGCGCACGATGTGATCGGGAAGTTCCACGCGCAGCTTGCACAGATCAAAGTGCTTGATCCCGCCTGCGGCACTGGCAATTTCCTTTATGTGGCACTTGCCCGGATGAAAGAGCTGGAGGGCGAAGTCATCGGGCGTTTGGCCGAACTCGCACCAGAAGGTGAGAAACAGACAGTCGCGGAACTGAGCGGTCACACCATAACGCCGGAAAACTTCCTCGGCATCGAAATCAACCCACGCGCGGCGGCGATTGCGCAGTTGGTGCTGTGGATCGGCTATCTGCAATGGCATTTCCGCGTGAACGGCGAGGGCAAGGTGCCGCCCGAACCGGTGCTGCGCGACATCAAGACCATCGAGAACCGCGATGCCCTTATCGCTTGGGACAAGAAGGTGCTGGAGCGGGACGAGCATGGCAAGCCGCTTACCCGCTGGGACGGCCAAACGATGAAGCAACATCCAGTGACGGGCAAGAAAGTGCCGGACGAGGATGCACGAGTTGAGGTCGAGTGTTACGTCGCGCCCAAGGCGGCAAAATGGCCCAAGGCAGACTTCATCGTCGGCAATCCGCCGTTTATTGGCGGCAAGGATGTGCGCGAACGGTTGGGCGGCGGCTATTTTGATGCCCTGTTCAAGACTACCGATGTTCCCGAAAGCGCGGATTTCGTGATGCACTGGTGGGACAAGGCGGCGGCTGCACTGCGCAAGGACAAATCCCGGCGCTTTGGGTTCGTCACCACCAACAGCATCACGCAAGTGTTCAGCCGTCGGGTGATCGCCAAGCATCTCGAAGCGAAATCAGGCGTGAGCCTTCGCTTCGCTATCCCCAATCACCCGTGGGTGGACGAAAAGGACGGGGCCGCTGTGCGGATCGCCATGACCGTGGCCGAACCGCAGGGAAAGGCGGGCCGCGAGTCTGGAATGGTGCAAACGGTTATCGACGAAAGCGGAGCGCCGCAGACCGTGACACTGGGGCTGAACATTGGTCAGATCAGCGCCGACTTGCGCATAGGGGCCGACGTGACGGCCACTGTGGCGCTGGCAGCGAACGACGTCATATGCTCGCCGGGGGTAAAACTTCACGGCGATGGTTTCATCGTCACTCCGGCGCAGGCGGTTTTGCTCGATCCCGCTTCGGCTTGGGCGGGACGTCCGCGTGGTGTTGTGGGTCGTCCACAAGCCTTTTTACGTCACCCGGACGAAGGCCAAGGTTCAGCATCCTTGGATGATGGAAAAGAGGAGGTAGCGCGAATTCGCACTGGTGGTGTGGGCGATGCCCAAGTAATCTTTGACTATCGCAACGGACGCGATCTTGCCTCCCGCCCGCGTGGGGTGAAGGTGATCGACCTTTACGGCCTGACCGAAGCGCAAGTGCGGGATCGCTATCCTTCGGTCTTTCAGCACGTTGCAACAACCGTGAAGCCCCACCGCGAGCAGAACAACCGCGCCAGCTATCGTGATAATTGGTGGTTGTTCGGCGAAGTGCGAAGCGAACTCCGCAAGGCACTGACAGGCGTGACACGTTACATCGCCACCATCGAAACCGCCAAACACCGCGTGTTCCAGTTCCTCCCCATGTCGATCCTGCCAGATAACATGCTTGTCTGCATGGCGTTGGATGATGCCTATTTTCTCGGCGTGCTGAGTAGCCGGATCAACGTTGCGTGGGCGTTGCAAGCTGGCGGCACGCTGGAAGATCGCCCGCGTTACAACAAGACTGCTTGCTTCGATCCCTTTCCCTTCCCGGCAGACGTACCCGAACCGCTCAAAGCCCGCATCCGTGCCGAGGCCGAGGCACTCGACGTGCTGCGAAAGCACGTGCTGGCCGCGCATGACGACCTGACGCTGACCGGCCTTTACAATGTGCTGGAGGCTCTGAGAGCAGGTCGCGCGCTGACCGAAAAGGAACGCGACATCCATGATCGCGGGCTGGTAACGCTGATCCGCCAGCATCACGACGCCATAGATATCGCCGTCGCCGAAGCCTATGGCTGGCCCGCGGACCTGAGCGATGAAGATATCCTCACCCGCTTGGTGGCGCTCAACAAGACCCGCGCGGCAGAAGAAGCCAAGGGTATAATCCGCTGGCTCCGCCCAGAATTCCAGTCGCCCGGTGCCACCGCGCCGCAAGTCAACGCTACGCTCGACTTGGGCGATGCGCCAGTTGCCGCACCCGCAGCAATCATCCCCTGGCCCAAGACGTTGGCGGAACAAGTCAGCGCCGTCGCCGCGATCCTCGCCGCAGCGCCAATCCCCCAACACCCCCGAGACATCGCCCGATCCATTCAAGGCACGAATGCGAAGGGCGTCACGCCGGTGCTGGATGCACTGACCGCCATCGGTCAGGCACGGAAGCTAGCGGATGGGCGCTATGCGGCGTGAGGAACAGGCAAGTCAGTGTCGATGGCGATTAGCAAAGATCAACTGATAGCGGATGTTGCCTTCATTTTTGAAGAGTGCGCACGTCTTAATACTATGGTGACTGAGGGCCGCTTCGCTGATCTGCCGCGTGAAGACGCTTTCTGCGATTTGCCGCATCCGACACACAACTGGCCAAACGGCAAGATGATGTGCAGTAGAGCTGGCTTTGGTAAGTTAGAAGGCATCACCCGTGTCGCGTTGGAACGGGAGAAGCTTCAAAGGCTGGTTTCCATCGAGCCAGCCCGGAAGGTGATGGCGGAAGTCCTAGTTCGTAAGTTCGTTCGTGAAGGACGGCCAATTGAGATCAAGCATATTGATCGTGCACTATCAGAAACTGCCCGTCGTGTCGCAGCGACTACGTCCGATCTGACGCACTATGTTCCGTGCCACCTTATGCTGTCGCAGCAGCCATCTGAATTCCAGCTTGGTCCAGTCAGATTTCTTAATCGAGCTGCATTCCGAAAAACGCTGGCTGATCTCATTATTGCGAACCGCGTGCTTGATCGGAAGCTAAACCGTCGTGTCATTTTTGATGCCGTTCGCTATTTCAAAACCTTTGGATGGGTGGCTGAGGTCACTGTAACCGGCTGTGACAAGGACGTATCTGAAGCTACTGCGACCAAAGCTGTCTTCGCAGCTTTGAATTGCCTTCACGTCCTGTTTGGTGCTCGGCACTCAAAGAAAATGACCGTAGGCGGACCCGGCATCGGGTATGACAAACGTGGTGGATTTAATACCAATGAGGTAGGCGAGCTTTCATATCGCGCCTCTTATGGCGGCCCCGGCGAAGTTGGGTTTAACGATGATTGGCTCAGTCTCTTTTCAGATGAGGAAGCGCAAGCAGCGATCAATGGGCTTGGAATAGCACTCGAAGCTGCTGCGAACCCTGCACTTCAAAGGCCAATCAGCGACAGGTTTCTCGACGCCGCTCAATGGTATGGCGAAGCTGTCCGCGAGACGTCCCAAGGAGCCAAAGCTGTCAAATATGTCACTGCGCTGGAACGAATGGTGATGACCGATGAAAAAGACGACATCGCCGCGATGGTATCATCGCGAGTTGCCGCGCTCTGTCTCGAAGAACCAACAGCGGAAAATCGCGAGAAGTGGCGCGACGACACTAAGCGTGCCTATGATATCCGCTCAAAACTAGTTCACGGCTCGTTGTCGCCTACGTCTGATCTGGTTTACGAAGGCGTGAGCTTAGGGGCGGACATCGGGCGCAGTGCCTTGCTAAGCTCGCTGTCGCTTATCGGTGCAGACGGGCTCCGCGCGGAAGGTGTGTCAAACAAGCAGCTGAGCCGTTGGTACAACGAAGTGGTTGCTCACACAGACCGCGTGATCGAAAACGCAGCAATGGGTCCACCGGATTGACAACTCGGACGGCAAATCGAAGCAATGTTCAAGACCGACGCTCAATATCCATCGTCCCACGGCACTTGTGACAGACTTTCTTTTCGCACCGTCAACGCATCCTTTCCGCCCTTGATTGCGATCATCTCCATTGGCTGCGGCGATCCTACGACCACCATGCCCGAGACTTTCGGCAGGTGCGTGAGCTTGAAGCGGTTTTGAAGGTCAGCGACATATTTTCTTACATAATCGACGCGGTTGAGGTGCTTCAACAAATTGTCCGGCTTCCCGTTTGCTTTTGTTATTCCTTGATACTCGGATAGGCGACGCGCCGTTTCACCAAGCGTCCGGCACATCTTTAAATCCTTGGCCTCAATCACCCATACCCTTGTTCTATCGTGAGAAATTACCAACACATCGACATCACCAAGCCGCTTAACTTCATCTGTCCCTTTGTGATTTAGGCACCAAGTGAGCTTCGCTGAGGCGTGGGCTTCCAAGCCGAGAGCGACCAGCTCGCGGGCGAGTTCATCATTGAACGCCAACCCAGTCTCGTCGCCGCGCCTGCTGGCGAACTTTTGCATCTCCCGGCTCGACCAGAATTCATTTTGGAGACCGCCTGTGAGCGCCCCTCCCAAATTATGGAACAAGCTGCGCTCGACGACTCCGGGCGCCAGCATCAGCAATGGGTCGTTATCATCGTCAATCGCGACTATCGGACGACCAATAAGAGAGAAGCGTCGGTCGAATTTTGCGAGATCATAATCTCGGGCTGATGCGCTAGCCGAGGTTGCAGCCCATCCCTTACGGCACGGTAGCGTGTAACGATCTATGAGCGGTGAAAGGTCTCGCAACTGCTCGTCCTGACCATTTACCGCCATTCGCAGTTCGGACCGTCGCATAGAAAAAACGCCAGATTTTACGGTTTCAGCGATGATCGAGAGCGCATTGGCAAACCCGAAATACAAATCATCGCCTACCCCAAATTCGGCTTCTATTGCCGCCGTAAGTGCTGCGCCGGGATCAGACATGCCGCCCGGGTCCGTGCTTGTATTGCCCTGCCGCTCTGCCTTTGTGTCGCGTTCGCCTTGATGACGAATTTCAGCCACCTTTTGCAGGCTTGCCTCTTCAAATGACCGATCAAGCAATACGTCACCCGTTGGCGCGATTTTGATCGTGGCCTTTATCCACCCACCCTCTATCGCCGGGATCATATCCGCGTTCTTGAATAGCAATGCGGCATAGGCCTGGAGTTCGTCGAAATCGAAATATCCGATCGACTTTCCACCGGAAACCGGTGATTCTGCGATCGCGAGTTCCACCAGCATGGATGCGGCACGGATGACGGCATTGGCCTTACCGCCTTGAGTAAAACTAACGTCAAAATCTTCCTGCCGTCCGTGAATTGACTGCAATGCCAACGCGGTTTCCTGCCAGCCCCGTCCATCTCCCTGAGCGGCCTGGATAGCGGTAAGGCAGGCACCAACAAGGCTTTCGCGATCATATTCTGCCACTTTGATCAGAAGTGATTGCAGGAGCCGATTGTGTTGGTCATCGAGAAAGGCGCGGCATTCGGTTTTGCCTTCGATCAAATACCCTTCTGACCTTGACCGGCTCCTCCAGCCAAGCCCCGTTTTGACTAGTGCGGCAGCGGATTGGGGGATGGCGCGGAAACGTGGCACTAAGCCTAGTGCCTTGAGCATGTCTATCGGGCGCTCAGCCAGAAATGAATGCCGCCATCGCGCAAAGGGGCTGCCTATTTCCCTCACTGCAAAATCGACCAGATCAGAAGGGGAAATAGAGGCTCCGGCCGAACTTGCGACGCCCGACAAGAAATTTGCCGCCAGCACAGCTTCCGCGATATTCTCTTTGCGCTGCAAGCCTACATGCCATGCAGGGGCCGCAAAAAGCCCTATGCAGCCGCTGACATGATCCCAGCCAACGCTGACCGTTTCAAGGATTTCGGTGTCGGTCATGTCCTGAAGATCGCGATCTTTTTGGAAGCCGACAACGAAACGGATGAGAATGGGCTTATTCAGTTGGAGACCGTGCTGACGCATAAAAGGATCGAGCAACCGCCCCGCCCAAGCAAGCAATGCGGACCATGTTTCGTGAGCATCAAATGCGTTAGGGTCGTAGCGGTCGGTCATGAGTTGAACCCAGACAACGCCACGATCACTCTCTACCGCTGCCATCAGGATTCCTGACTTTGCCGCCGCCATTGATGCGAATACGGGCTGTCGCCCCGAAAAATGGCTCTTGGTATCTAGTCGCATCACCAACAACGGGTTGCCGCTCGGTGTTGGCAGGCAGTGTCTACCCAGAGCTTCGACCGCCTCCCGCCGGGCTTCGAGCAGCAGATTGGTATCGAAATAGATTGTCGTTGGCGGTTGCGCGTCCAAAACATGCTCGGGAATGAACATACTGTTGGTGCTTCGCCACCATTCGAAAAGGTTTAGGAGTCCGTTTGCGTTCTGGAAATGAAACCCTTGGGCCGCGACAAGTTCACGTTGGGTGTCCATTCGCCAAATGTCTTCGATCTTTCCATCTTCACACGCACCAAGAAACATGGCGTCCTCGGGCTCCATGAAGATGACCTGCCATCGCGATAGTGCGTCATTGCGGGGCCAACTGAACGAATGTCCGGAACCCCAACCGCTCAAGAATACAAAACTGACACCTGCAACAAAGTCGGGCTTGGCCTCAATTTCGGCTTGAGCCGTGGCAATTGCACCACCTAAAGCGTTGCCGAAGGCGTGGCTTCCGACGTCGCTATCGGCGCAAAAGGCATTTTTGGGCCAAGCTCCGAATCCGTCGATGGCCTGAATGGCATGGACATATCTGCCATCGCACAGTTGCTGGATATGCTCTCGGCAATATCCATCATGACCAAACGCGCCGATTTGCCCGACCATCCGGGTGAAGCTGCCGGTTTCGATAATTTCGGAATGCGCCTGCAATAGCTTGCGACGCAGGGCATCACCTTGTCCGCCTGCAATCGCTATGTCGATCAAGTGGCTACGAATAGCCGTCGATAGATTCGTCGGCGCGACCACGGCGATCCCGCCTTGCGTCTGCACGATGGGTTGGAACTCCAACTTAGAATCCCCGAGCGCCTCCTCCAACAAATCTGGAAACGCCGCTGGTGGAAGCAGGAATGGGGCCAGAATTTCCTTTGAGGCTCCGAACGCTATTAACTCGTCCCAGCCGAACTCAACGCGCGCCTTCGCGGTTGCGAGCAACCCCACGCCGGTCAGCCGCATCGGTTCGCGTGGGTTGCTAACGCCCAATGCGTTTGCAGCAAGGTTTGAACGCTCGCAGATCAAATCTGAAATCTGCAACAACGCATAGACGCGTATGAGTGCGGCTTGCTTCTGCTCGTCGTCCGGCAGACGCTCGAACGCGCGCAGGACCGACTCTGTATGATGCGCAGCCTTTTCCCAAAGTCCCGTGAGGAGTCTATAATCACCTTGCGCGGTGGGAATGGCGGACACCATGACGTCCTCAAGTGGATCTTCAAGCCGATTCACGCGGCTCTTCTCAAGAAGGTCATTGAGCAGGGTGCGAAGCTGTGGCGGATTGGGCAGTATATTTCCGGACCCCGCTGCCAACGCCAATCGTGCAGCCCATTCAAGTCTGTAGTTGGCTTGATGATCTGAGAACGTCTGCAAGCCCGCTAACATCGAGGCCGTGCCAACAGCATCCAGCTTTCGGAAGAACGAATACAGTTTTGGCGTATTTGTGATTGCGCCCGATGGCGTATCGGGCGGAGCGTTTGCCGCAATGATCGCGTCAATATCCATATTATCGTTTTGCCAGATAACCTTGCGGATGTAAGTTCCTATTTTGTACCTTTTCGTAAAAGCTTTGAATTTATCTGGGGAAAGCTTTCCCCTGCCGCCAAACCCGCTACGCGGTTTCGCCGGACCCCTTCTGCGGGGACACCCCGCAACGCCCCGGAAAATGAGCAGGATTTTCTAAGGGCGCACTCTTTCCCCCTGCTAACGCGCTCCTTGAGGGTGCGGGTTTTTTGGGCTGACCCGCAGGCACTCTTGCCACTCTCCTGGCCGGACGCCCGCTGGCCCACAGGTCCGGGCGCAGGGCGTCCGGCTGGCGTCGTTTTGTGCAAGGGTGCCGTTCTTGTTCGGCCGCTGCGCGGCGATGTTC
>JAYUOS010000047.1:0-36563 GCA_043760725.1 Sphingomonadales bacterium | reverse complement strand
TGATCCAATCCCTCCTGATCGCCAACCGGGGCGAAATTGCTTGCCGGATCATCCGCACCCAAATCCTCCCCGGAACGGGGAGGGGGACCGCCTCTTGGCGGTGGAGGGGCCGCTCTCGGTCATCCACCAACCTCATATTCGGCGCTTCACCTCACCCGGCCCCTTCGTCGCTTCGCGCCACCTCCCCGTTCCGGGGAGGATTTTTGGGTGAGTGAGGAACCTAAAAGTCGGCGCAAGAAGCATGGGACGCTCGGCGCGTCGGATCGGACGGTGCGGATGGCGCGCAAGTTGCGCAAGGAAATGTCATTGCCGGAAGTTTTGCTTTGGATGCAGTTGCAACAGCATCCTGGACATTATTTGTTTCGCAAACAGCATCCGTTTGGCCCCTATGCGCTAGACTTCGCTTGCGTGAAAGCGCGGCTGGCGATTGAGGTGGATGGCGAAGCGCACAATCGCGGCGACAGGCCTGAGCGCGATGAAATGCGCGATGCGTGGGTCTTGGCTCAAGGATTTGATACGATCCGCTTTCCGGCGGTCGAGGTGCTTAAAAATATGGAGGGTGTTTTGGCATCGATTGTTGAAGAATGTCGAAAGCGGGCGCTACCAAGTCCTCCCCGGAACGGGGAGGTGGCGCGCCGAAGGCGTGACGGAGGGGCCGGGTTAAAGCAAGCTCGAACTTCTAAGGTTGGGAGAAGCGGAGAGCGGCCCCTCCGCCCCTTTGGGGCACCTCCCCGTTCCGGGGAGGATTTGATGTGATCCAATCCCTCCTGATCGCCAACCGGGGCGAAATCGCTTGCCGGATCATCCGCACCGCGCGCGCCATGGGCATCCGCACCGTTGCGGTTTACTCGGATGCCGATGCTAAGGCGCTGCATGTGCGCTCTGCCGATGAGGCGGTGCATATCGGGGCGTCTCCGGCGCGCGAGAGCTATCTGGTGGGCGAGAAGATCATCGCCGCGGCGCTCGCCACCAAAGCGGAGGCGATTCATCCGGGCTATGGCTTCCTCTCCGAAAACGCAGAATTTGCGCAAGGAGTGATCGACGCAGGGCTGATCTGGGTCGGGCCTGCGCCCGCCAGCATCACCGCGATGGGGCTGAAGGATGCGGCCAAGAAGCTTATGGCCGAGGCGGGCGTGCCCGTCACTCCCGGCTATATGGGCGAGAACCAGGACCCGGCGTTCCTTGGCAAGCGCGCCGTCGAGATCGGTTACCCCGTGCTCATCAAGGCGGTCGCGGGGGGCGGCGGCAAGGGGATGCGCAAGGTCGAGGACGCAGCCGATTTCACCGACGCGCTCGCCAGCTGCCAGCGCGAAGCCACCGCGTCGTTCGGCAATGCGCATGTCCTAATCGAAAAATATATTCAGCGCCCACGCCATATCGAGGTGCAGGTCTTCGGCGACACCCACGGCAACATCGTCCATTTGTTCGAACGCGATTGCTCGCTCCAACGCCGCCACCAGAAGGTGATCGAGGAGGCCCCCGCGCCGGGCATGGACGAAGCCACGCGCGAGCAACTCTGCGCGGCGGCGGTGAAGGCGGCGAAGGCGGTCGACTATGTTGGCGCAGGCACGATCGAATTCATCGCCGATGCGTCGGAGGGCCTGCGCGCCGACCGCATCTGGTTCATGGAAATGAACACGCGGCTTCAGGTTGAGCATCCGGTGACCGAGGAGATCACCGGCGTCGATCTGGTCGAATGGCAGTTGCGCGTGGCCAGCGGGGAGGCGTTGCCGCTCCGCCAAGACCAGTTGAGCATCAACGGCCATGCCATAGAAGCGCGGCTCTATGCGGAGGAACCTGCCACTGGCTTCCTCCCAAGCCCGGGCCGTATCGACTATCTGCTCTTCGACCACCGTGCTCGCGTAGAGACCGGAGTGGAGGAAGGCGATACTGTCTCCTCCTTCTACGACCCGATGATCGCTAAGGTGATCACTCACGATAAAACCCGCCACAAAGCGCGCAAAGAAATGATGCGCTGGCTCGACAGCAGCTTTGTGGGGACATGCAAGACTAACAAGGGCTTCCTTTACGAATGCCTCGACCTGCCTGCCTTTGCCGATGCTGACCTCGATACCGGGGTGATTGAGCGCCATGCCGAAACGCTGGTCCGCGATGATCCGCCTTCCGAACTGGTCGCGTTGGCCGCCGGGCGGCGCTTCCGCTGGAAAATGGGCTTCGCCGATGACAAAATGAGCGACGGCCTGTTCGGTTTCCGCATGAACCGGGCTGCGCAAACGGACATCACGCTCTACACTGAACATGGTGCGGTGAAGGCTCCTGCGGATAAGGCGGACACCAGCACCGGTTTGAATTCGGACAATGACTATGGCTGCGTTGTCGTAACCGAGCGCGGGCAGAGCTGGTTTCTTGCGGAACGCCCGACGGTTGTTGCGGGCGGTGCTCATGCAAGCGACGGAGCCATCCTCTCCCCCATGCCGGGCCGCATCATCGCGGTGGAGGTCGCGGCGGGCGACACCGTCACCAAAGGACAGAAACTCCTCACGCTCGAAGCGATGAAGATGGAACACAGCCTCACCGCGCCGTTTGACGGGGTGGTGGCGGAGCTGAATGCAACCGCTGGCGCGCAAGTGCAGGTTGAGGCTTTGTTGGTTAGGATAGAGCCGAGCGACTAATCCTCTCCAGTGGGAGAGGATATCGAGCCTTAGCCGATAGGCTTAGGCGGAGTTGGTGAGGGGTTGTGTTCCATCGATAGGGCACAACCCCTCACCCAGCTACGACTAGCAAACGAGTTTGCAAGTCTGCGCAACCCTCTCCCACTGGAGAGGGGAAAACCTTAAGCCGCCAGTTTGCGCAGCACGTAATGCAATATCCCGCCGTTCATGAAATACTCGACCTCGTTCGCGGTATCGATGCGGCACAGGGCGTCAAAGTTGAACGTCGTGCCGTCCGAGCGCGTGACCTTTACCGTCACCGTCTGGCGCGGTTTCAGGTTGGCGACGCCGGTGATTGTAAAGCTGCAATCGCCGTTTAGCCCCAGCGATTGACGCGTTTCGCCTTCTTTGAACTGCAACGGCAACACGCCCATGCCGACAAGGTTGGACCGGTGGATGCGTTCAAAGCTTTCGACGATCACAGCGCGGACGCCGAGCAGATTGGTGCCCTTGGCCGCCCAGTCGCGGCTGGAACCAGTGCCATATTCTTTGCCCGCGATCACTACCAAGGCGCTGCCGTCGGCTTTGTGCTTCATCGCTGCGTCATAGATCGGCATGACTTCGCCGTTATAGCTCGACATGCCGCCTTCGGTGCCGGGGACCATTTCGTTTTTGATGCGGATATTGGCAAAAGTGCCGCGCATCATCACGTCATGATGGCCACGGCGCGCGCCGTAACTGTTGAAATCGGACTTTGCGACTTGGTGCTCCATCAGCCATTTTCCGGCGGGGCTATCGGCTTTGATCGAACCCGCGGGACTGATATGATCAGTGGTAATGCTGTCGCCAAGGATCGCCAGCGGCTTGGCCTCGATGATGTCCGACACAGGCGCTGGCGTCATGCTCATCCCGTCGAAATAGGGCGGGTTGGCGATATAGGTGGAACCGGCGCGCCAGTTGTAGGTTTCTGAACCTTCGACTTGAATCGCCTGCCAATGTTCGTCGCCTTGATAGACGCTGGTATAGCGGGTTTCGAACATTTCGCGGCTGATCGACGCGGTCATCGCGTCGTGGATTTCCTGATTGCTTGGCCAAATATCGCGTAGGAACACATCGGTGCCGTCGGTTGCTTGACCAATCGGTGTGCTGGTGAAATCGGTGGTGACGGTGCCTTTCAGCGCAAAAGCGACCACCAATGGCGGGCTGGCGAGGAAGTTTGCGCGCACATCTGGCGAGACGCGGCCTTCAAAATTGCGGTTGCCGGAAATCACCGATGCAGCAACAATATCGTTATTATTTATAGCCTTGGAGATAGGTTCTGCGAGCGGTCCTGAATTGCCGATGCACGTCGTGCAACCATAGCCAACAAGGTTGAAGCCAATCGCGTCCAGATGCTCCTGCAGACCAGCCTTCACGAGATAGTCAGTGACCACCTGTGATCCCGGCGCCAGCGAGGTTTTCACCCACGGCTTTGGCCGCAAACCGAACGCGTTAGCTTTCTTCGCCACCAATCCAGCGGCCACCATCACGCTGGGGTTCGACGTATTCGTGCAAGACGTAATCGCCGCGATCACCACATCGCCATCGCCAATATCATGCGCTGCGCCCTCGACGGCCACGCGTTTCGCGCCGTCATGCTTATACACTTCGGCAAGATCGGCGTTGAACACGTCGTCCACCTGTTGAAGCACAACCTTGTCCTGCGGGCGTTTTGGCCCGGCAAGCGATGGCTGCACCGACGACATATCGAGCTCCAATGTAGAGGAGAACACCGGCTCTACCGCAGGGTCGATCCAGAAACCTTGCTCCTTGGCATAGGCCTCTGTCAGCGCGATGGCCTCTGCACTCCGCCCGGTCAGGCGCATGTAATCAAGCGTCTTGTCATCAATGCCAAAGAAACCGCAAGTCGCGCCATATTCTGGCGCCATATTGGCAAGCGTTGCCCGATCTGCAAGCGTCAGCGACGCCAGACCCGGGCCGTAATACTCCACAAAACGCCCAACCACGCCGTGATTGCGCAGCATCTGCGTCGCGGTCAACACAAGGTCCGTCGCGGTGATGCCCTCGGCGAGCGAACCCGTCAGCTTAAAGCCCACCACTTCGGGGATCAGCATCGAAACCGGCTGGCCCAGCATCGCGGCCTCCGCCTCAATCCCGCCCACGCCCCAGCCAAGCACGCCAAGGCCGTTAATCATCGTGGTGTGGCTGTCGGTGCCAACGCAGGTATCTGGGTAGGCAACCAAATTGCCGTCCGCGTCGTTCGACGTCCAAACCGCTTGCGCGATATGCTCCAAATTGACCTGATGGCAAATGCCCGTTCCAGGAGGCACCGCTTTGAAATTATCCAGCGACTTTGAACCCCATTTCAAAAAGTCATAGCGTTCGCCATTGCGGTGATATTCGATCACAACATTCTGTTCTGCCGCCTTGGGATGGCCGAATTCGTCAACCATCACCGAGTGATCGATGACCAGATGCACAGGCACCAGCGGGTTAATCTTGCTAGTATCGCCGCCCAATTTCGCAATCGCATCGCGCATCGCGGCCAGATCTACCACGCAAGGAACACCTGTGAAATCCTGCAACAACACGCGGGCAGGGCGGTATTGAATCTCGTTTTGTGAGGCCGATGGATCATTCTGCCAATCGACCAATGCCTGCGCATCGGCGGTCGAAACGGTAAAGCCGCCATCCTCAAACCGCAGCAGATTTTCGAGCAGCACCTTCATCGAAAACGGCAACCGCGACACATCGCCAAGCTTTTCCGCAGCCTTTTTCAGCGAGTAATACGCATAGGATTTGCCCCCGACCGAAAGTGTCGAGCGAGTGCCAAGCGAGTCTTGTCCAACGGCGGTCATTATATGTTACCCCTTCTTCGATTTGCGTGCCCTGCGCGGGATATGGGGAAGACCAGCGAGCCTCTATTCCCGTTCGCCCTGAGCCTGTCGGTGCCGAAGGCGACCGAAGGTCAACGGCCTCATAGAACGGGGCAGTTTTCGGTGGTCAAACCAGCGCAAAAGCGGGAGATTCAACTATCGCGTGCCGCGTAGCGGAAAGGGGGGCATGGGGCAAGGGGGGAGGGTTGCAAAGGCTTGCCGGCGGCGGAGGGATACGGCCTTGATATTTGCTATGTTGAGGATAACCTATGCGAATGAGGAAAAGCATCATCATCGCCAAAGATGGCCGCATCACAATTCCCAAGGAATTGCAGGACCAATTTGGTTGGGCCAAAGGGGATCTGTTAGCTTGGGAAGTGCAAGGCGAGTTTGCCAAAGTCAGCTTAAAACAACACCACGCCAAAACCCTGATACCGTCGCCCCGTGCTTGACAGGGGGCTTGGCTGTTTTTTAGACAGCAACGGCGTTGGAGACGGACCTGTGTTTTGTGACGCGCCACTTGCGGGATGTGGCGGATACAGGGGTGCAGCTGTTTTCGCCTTGGGAGGTGGGGTGAAGGTTAGTTTTGGTTTGAGCCCAATCTTGGCGAATTTGGCCCGCTAAATCGCCCGAAAATAATCCGCTATTCTCTCCATTATCTGCTCAACTGTCTCAGGCCGTTCTTTGCATTTTGGCGACCAAGACCTTCCCGGATGCAAAACATCCCAAAGTGGCCGTAATCCGTTGTAACGACCAGCGCCGGGGTCGTGATTGCCAAAACCATCTATCACTCTGTTCCAAACCGGGTTGAATGTGGAAATAAGCAAGGACTCTCCAAGTGGAATCCAGATGTCATCTACAGCCAAATAGCGAACTGAAAAATCTTCCAGCTTCAAGCTAGCCGAACCACGCTCTATTTCAGCGATCGTGTCTCTGTGTTCGGCAATACGCCGCCACAGCGCGTTTGTCGTGCTATTAGCAATAAGGCTGGCCCCTTTGCGTGCTCCAGCAGGAACAGCTTTTCCGGCATAAATCGGGATAGCATCTTCGCCATCCGGGTTTCGCGAAATTGGCAGGTATGCGGGAAATGGGCCATGATAATACAGCGCGTAAATTCCCGCACCGGAAAAGCTCGATAAAGAGGAAAGCCTGATCGAAGTTTGCTCCAAAAGAGCATCAACGACTGACTTTCCTAAATTGATCTTATCGAGCGGATTATAGGGAACAGACATGGCCCTAGGCTGTTAGCAATGAAACATGGTCGACAACAGATTTTGTAACCAGCTTAGCCAATTCGATGGGGACGGCATTACCCAATTGCCGCATTGATTCCGACCAAGAGCCAGAAAATTCAAATTCATCGGGGAAAGTTTGTAGGCGCGCACTTTCCCGCACGCTGAAATAGCGCACGCTGTTATCGTCTCGCACCATCATGTTCTCACCACCAGGTACGCCGTGGACTCCGGCTTTCAGGGCTTTCGCAGGCAGATCAACGGGGCTTCCAGTATGGCCGGGATAAACTTTGGCTCCCGATTGGAAACGGTGATTTTTGAATTTAGCCGCACCTACCGGATCGAACTCAGGATCTGGCAAGCCATAAAGCGCATCGCGAACAGTTTGCCAAGGCAGCGTGGAGCCGTCAAAGTTGCGCAAGTTCTCTTTTGGTGCGCTCCGCCGACTTTTTGCGACTTTGTGAATATCCCAATACGCGCCCCGTATGGACTGGTCGTGATGTAATGCTTCCAAGCTGTGCGTCGGTAGAGGGAAGCTCCAATTTGCCCCGAGGTCGCTGCGAAAACCAACGAAGAATACCCGTTCTCTGCGTTGCGGCACGCCAAAATTTGCAGCATTCAAAACCTTTGGCGGAATAACTTGATAGTGTAGCCCCTCTTGGCTGCCCGAACTATGGTACTGCTCTAATCGCGCAAGATGCTCAAACCATCGCTCGCCGTCCTTTTGTTCGACCATTGGGTAGCTAAGCTGAAGAAAAATATAGGACATATAATCACTGAAACTACTACGTGTCAGGCCCTTAACATTTTCAAAAACAAAGGCCTTGGGTGCAGTTTCACGCACAGCCCGAACCGTTTGTGACCACATATCCCTGTGGTCGTCATGTGCCTTGTGTTTGCCACCCAGTGAAAAGGGTTGGCAAGGCGGACCGCCCGTAACGATATCAATTTTACCACCCCATTGCCGGAAATCGACATTGTTGATGTCATCTTGAACCGGCAACGGCCATGCGTTCAACACACCTTTGCGATTGGAAGAAATGGTTTCACAGCACCACCGATCTCGTTCGACAATCAGCTGTGGAACGGTGCCGCCGCGTTCAGCGCCTAGCCCCAAGCCGCCAGCACCAGCAAAGAGCTCAATCGAACGCATACTTACTCCCCTACCGACAATGTTTCGACTATGTTCTTTTTCCGTTCTTGTCAACTCTCACCCCTCACTCAAAACTCTAGTCACCTCATCCAATGTCCCACGCACGCGCAACAACTGATCCTTACCAAACACTACCAAGCATTCATCATGCGCGTTGTCGGCGGCTTTCACAAACTGGACGATCTCTGGATTGACCGAGATTTTTTGGCCGCGGGTGTCGGTTAGGGTCACGAAGGGGATCATAGTTTTTCCTTTTTTGCCGGGAAGATGCGCAACGCTATTGGACCGAGCGGTCGGGTGCGATGCGCGAGTTTGGATTATTTTTCACCATAACGCAGAAAGTGCTGTCCTACAAATCACCGTATCGGTTATATATGATTCGTTCAATTAACCCATATAGGATTTTACTATGACAGACTTTCCTACTCCATCGTTGCCCACAGACACTGCTGGTCTGATCCAGCTTCTGCTCGAAATGGTCCGCGATCAGCGGACGACTTTGCTTGTCGATTCTCTTTGCGATTTGCGAGAAAAAATGATGCTTGTGATTGATGAGCTCGAGGTGCATCGATTTTGATGCGTTCGAATTTCTCGCAGGATTTATTGACGACGGTGATGAAGCCGGTGAAGAAAATGGCGCAGACGGCGTGGCGGTGCACTGATGGCGCGCCGCCGCAAACCCGAAGACGACCTCGCCGCCGCTGCTGCACATCCGCCACAGCATATTCCATCCGGGCTCAAAATTTGTTTTGAAACGTTGATGCCCGGGTATCCCAAACGGCATGATGGTTGGAACCAGCACCGGTTGCAGCGTTTCCTCGATACTTTGGCGCATACCGGTTGTGTAAAGGATGCAGCGCGGGTGGCGGGGATGTCGGTTGTCGCAGGGCGGCGGGCGCAAAAACGTTATCCGCTGTTTGCGGCGGCATGGGATGATGCGTTGGCACGCGCGCAACAGGGGCTGATCGCGATCGCCTATAAACGCGCGGTCGAAGGGCGCGAAACGGTCATCATCCGCAAAGGCGAGGAATATGAACGGCGGATCGAACCGTCGGATGCGATGCTTGGGCTGTTGTTGAAACAGGGCGATATGTCGGGCGGAAAGCTGGCGCGCAATTCGGAAGATATTATTACATTTGAAGAGTTTAAGGCTGGTTGGACGTTTAAGAAATATGGCGGGAAATTTAAGCCGCCGTCGGGTGAAGAGGCCCGCGAAAAACTCGAGGCCAAATTTGCGTTGATGCGAAAACGGATGTTTGCCGATGCCGATGCGGCGGGTGTATGCACCAAATGCAATGGGCCGTTGCCGCCCGGAGAAACGAATGAAAGCCTATTGGACCGCTGAATTGGTTGAGATATTTTCATCGAAAAACGTGTGTCGTGTTTACGCTTCTGAAACGCCCTGTGTGCGATAGGATCTGTAGAAGGGCCCGTTACCTGCATTATGGTTGCCAAAAAACTGACATCTGAAGTGATCGAAAACCGCGATTCAGCGGGCGGCGGCGCTTCGGGCTTTTTTGCGCGGATGAACGGGCGAACCGGGGAAAAGCCCAAAAGCTTTGTGCCGCTGGCATCATCCAAAGCGGCGCTGGAATTGCTGCATAACTTTGAAGAGAGCAAGCGTGGCTGGTTCTGGTCCACCGATAGCAACGGACGCGTCACCTATTTGAGCGAAGCGGTGTGTGCGGCCCTTGGCAAACCGCACGGCGAACTGATCGGTTCGGTGTTCATGGAGCTGTTTTGCAAAGACGAAGAAGCTGACGACAATCAGCGCACTCTGCCGTTCATTTTTACAAAGCAATCGAAATTTGACGATCTCGCTTTGATGGCTGCAGGGGGAGAGGGTGAAATTTGGTGGGCGGTTTCCGGGCGACCTTTCCTGAATTCATCTGGCCAGTTTCTTGGCTATCGCGGCAGCGGCGTCGATATTACCGAGCAGCGCCGCTCCACGCGCGATACGTCGCGGTTGGCCAAATATGATGCGCTGACCGGCTTGCTAAACCGATACCGGATGTCAAAGCTGTTGGACACGACTTTGACTGTTTTCCAAACGCAGAAGCGGGCTTGTTCGATCATGTTGATCGACCTTGACCGGTTTAAGCAGGTGAACGATACTTTGGGTCATCCGGTGGGTGATGCGCTGTTGAAACAGGTAGCGGAACGGTTGGTCAAAGTGGTCGGAGACCGCGAAAAGATCAGTCGGCCGGGCGGCGATGAGTTCCAGATCATCCTGCAAGATGTCGAGGATCGCGGCGCGCTTGGTGAGCTGGCCGAACGGATTATCAAAAGCCTGTCGCAGCCCTATTCAATTGATGGTTCGCGATGCATCATTGGCGCATCGGTCGGCGTCGCGGTCAGCCCGTTTGACGGCGTCAATAGCGAAGATTTGATCCGCAACGCCGATTTGGCTTTATATGCGGCAAAGGCAGGTGGCCGCGGACGCTTCCGTTTTTATTCAAAAGAATTGCTGCAAACTGCGGAAGACCGCCGTATCCTCGAAGAAGATCTGCGCGATGCGATCCAGAAAAATGAACTGTGGGTAGCGTATCAGCCGTCGGTTGATGTAACGACCAACCAAGTGTCGGGCTTTGAAGCGCTTGTCCGCTGGAACCATCCCGAACGCGGTCCGATTTCGCCAGCGGTGTTTATTCCGATTGCCGAAGAAGCCAATCTGGTCGGGGAAATCGGCGAGTGGGTGTTGCGCGAAGCGTGTTTCCAAGCGGCAAAATGGCCAGGTAAAATGATCGTCGCGGTCAACGTGTCGCCGATTCAATTCGCCAACGATTTATTACCCAAAATCGTCGAAAATGCGCTGATAGCGTCCGGCCTTCCACCCGAACGGCTGGAACTTGAACTGACCGAAGGCGTGTTCTTACAGGAATCGTCCGGCACAGACGCGATGTTTAAAGCGTTGAAAGACATGAATGTCCGGTTGGCGCTTGATGATTTTGGCACCGGCTATTCCTCGCTTGGTTATTTGAGGACGGCACCTTTTGACAAGATCAAAATCGACCAAAGCTTTGTCCGCGGTGTGACCGAACCGGGTTCGCGTAACGGCGCGTTGATCAGCGCCATTGTCACCCTTGGCTATGCGTTGGATATGGATGTCACCGCAGAGGGCATCGAATCGCTCGACCAGCTAGAGCTCATCCGCAGTTTGAACGTCACCTATGTGCAGGGCTATGTGTATAGTCAGCCGATCAGCAACGACAAACTGCTGGAAAAGTTTGACAGTGGCGAATGGGTGATCGAACCATCGGGTCCCGCTGTCCACCGCAGCGACCGGATTTCGATGTTCCGCAAAGTCGGGGTCGTTCACGACAATCATTACTACCGGGTCATCATGCGAAACCTGTCGCTTAGCGGAGCCTTGGTCGAAGGCATATTGAGCGTGCCAACCGGGACACGGTTTGTGCTTGATCTGGGTGACGGACAATTAGCGTTGTCGACGGTGGTTCGTTCAAAAGGCCATCATCAAGGTTTGAAGTTCGAAGCGCCGCTGGTTAATGACGGCAATGGCAGTTTTTGCACTAGCCGCCGCGTTCCGCCCTATAGTTTGGCAGCTGCGGGTATGCCGCTGGATGTTTTGCCGCCCGGCTATTACGATAGCATCAACCGGCCGCCACCGGCAAAAACGGTGCCGCAGTTCAGCACGACTAGCGACTGGAAAAACGTCTAAAATTTAGGCGCTGCGATTACCCTAGCTTGCAACGCGTCAATCGTGCTGGCAAGCATCCACGGACAATGCAGCCAAGCTTTTCCATTTTCCCCTTTAACCCCCCGGGCGACAGCGCCGCGTTGCGCGCACAGGTCCGTACGTTTTTGGCGCAGCATCAAGCAAAGCTTGGCGTTCCCAATTGCTGGGTGGTGGCTGATCCAAAATTCTCGCAGGCGTTGGGCGCGGCGGGTTATCTTGGCATGGTGTTGCCGCAATCGGTCGGTGGGCAAGACCGTCATCCGCTTGAACGCTATATCGTGATCGAAGAATTACTCGCGGCGGGTGCGCCTGTGGGTGCGCACTGGATTGCCGACCGGCAGACTGCGCCGCTAATTTTGCGCTATGGCAGTGAAGAGGCAAAGGCGCGGTATCTGCCGCCGATGTGCGCGGGAGAGCTTTATACCTGCATCGGCCTGTCTGAACCTGGCGCGGGATCCGATCTTGCCGCTGTGCGCTCGATCGCACGCCCGACCGACGAGGGCTGGCGCTTGTCTGGGCAGAAAGTTTGGACCAGCGGCGCTCATATTAGCCATATCATGTTAGCCTTAGTGCGCAGTGAGGAAGGCGGCGAACGGGGTGCTGGCCTGTCGCAATTCCTGATCCCGATGGATGCGCCGGGTGTGACCATCCGCCCGATCATCGACATGGCGGGCGAACATCATTTCAACGAAGTGTTTTTTGATGATGTGCTGCTGCCCGAATGGGCTTTGGTCGGAACGCGCGGGGCAGGCTGGGCGCAGGCGACGGCGGAACTTGCGCTCGAACGGTCGGGGCCAGAACGGTATTTGTCCAGCCATGTGTTGATGACGGCTTTGATTGATTTTGCCAGGCCTGATCCGGAGCCGCAATTACGCGCGCTGATTGGGGCGCTGACAGCGGAGCTTTGGACATTGCGGCAGATGTCGATGTCTACGGCAGCCAAATTGGCGGCGGGCGAAGACCCGATGGTTGAGGCATCGATGGTCAAGGATCTGGGCAACAGTTTTGAACAATGCCTGCCGCAACGGGTGCAGGCGTTGGTCGATTGTCCGGCAAGCCGCGATGATGATCTGGCGCGGTTGATGCGGTCGTTGCTGATTGCTGCGCCGAGTTTCTCTCTTCGTGGTGGCACGCGGGAGATCATTCGCGGCATTATCGCGCGGGGGCTTGGGCTGCGATGAGCGAGCAACGGACTCTGTTATGCGACACCGCAGAAGCAGTGTTTGCCGAGGCCGCAACCGACGGCATGAACCCGATCAAAGCCGCCGGTTTCGCGCAACTACTAGTCGCTGAAAGTGACGGCGGGTTCGGCGGCGATTGGGGCGATGCCTTTGCAGTGCTGCGTATAGCAGGCGCAAAAGTGCCGCAGCTGCCAGTCGGCGAATTGATTGTCGGCAGCGAGATGTCAAAACCCATCGGTGCCTTCATTCGAGTGGCGCAGGCCGCAGGAGCAATGGACGCAGCGCTGAAAATGAGCATCGACTACACCAATACCCGCCAGCAATTCGGCAAGCCCTTGTCGAAGTTTCAGGCCGTGCAGCAAGTGCTTGCGGTATTCGCCACCGAGGCCGCAGCCGTCAACGTCGCAGGAGCCGCCGCCGCCGCCGCACTGGACCGCGCAAAGGGCGACGCCAACGCCGCTCTGTTCGAAATCGCTGCCGCCAAGCTGCGCATCAATCAAGCCATCGGCCAAGCGACCTCAATCGCTCACCAAGTCCACGGCGCAATCGGCTTTACCAAGGATTATGACCTGCACAAATTGACCGGCCCATTGCTGAACTGGCGGTCAGATTATGGCAATGACGCCTATTGGGCCGATGTGCTAGGCGGCATTGCCGCGAAACTAGGCGGGGCAGGGTTGTGGGCACAGGTGACGCGGCGGGGGTGACGAAATGAATGTCAGTTAGCGATAAGTTTTTGGTCGTTTGTTCAGCCTTTGAGCGACCCTGAAAGCGGACATTCGCATTAAGTCGAATTGTCAGGGTTTACCGCTTCATCGCCGGGCATTTCTTCCCAATCCGAGAAGATCGTCCCAATTTCTTCGTCAAAAAAATCACGGGGCGAACGTAGCGTAGATGTACAACTAGCTAACTCATCGAAGCTATCGAATGCCAGCGTAAGATACTTCGCAGCGCGAAAGAGGTAGTCTGGACTGATCCCGTCATCTAGTCGAAAAGGAATTCGATGGCGTTTGTGCAGCGGGTTGTCGCAGGCTTGTGTGTCATAAGGATGCATGTGTTCCCACGTATTGTGAGCGCAGGCGCTGAACGGCGAAAATGCAAAGTTATATAAATCTTCATCGCCCGCTTCTGCTGCCATTTGTCGAACTGATGAACCGCTCCAGCTGCCAAGATTTACGTCTACAAATGGAAGCCAAATTTGCGATTGAATCCACTCCTTTTTCCCTTCGATCATTGACTGCGCGGACTCATCGTCCGGTTGCCCAGTAAGCTTCTCTTCGAGGTGCGCGACCAGGAGCTTAGCTTGCCCCAACCCATAGCCAATGAACTCTCGTGATCTCTCGGCGGGTTTGAGAAGAATCCATCGCAGGGATATTAAGCAATCGACCATGGACCGCAGAATAAGCGGCGCGACATGGCCATTCCACGACATAGGACTGGAAGCAAGTTCGATTGCAAGCGTCGTGAGTCTCGATAAGTGACCATTGATTACTGAAGACACTTCTCCAATCAACCAATCCGGCCGTTCTTGAACGTGAACCCTCGCCTGAACGCCTTCATCCGCGCAGTCTGCAAAGCCCTTGCAAAATTTGCGAAGCTCTTCAGGATTGATCTGCATTGTCGTCCTCGACTAACACATAGCATTCGGAAAGTTTCGCGCTTTCTATCCAAAACCGATCAGCCCAAGTTCGGTCAATTTCGCTGCCTGGATAAGAAAACAGCCCAAGTGCGTGCAGCCACGCGTCTGTTCGAGCCTTCTGTCCGATGTCGCTTTCTGGTTCCGTCAACATCATATTGAAGTCAGGAAACTCCATGTCTGCGGGATAATGAAGTTTACCAGCATTGATTGACCACCACATTAGATCGGCGAGTGCTATACCCGAAGGAACGAAATGACGATGGAGGTGTCGGCCAACGCAGATTTCAACATGCTCAATTGCTTGATCGCGCTCCATTGGATGAGCTTGAATGAACGCTAAAGGCCAATCAGTGTAGCTTAGGGACAATGGCGACAAGGCGAGTGATATTTTTTCCAAAATCCCCTCCTCTTTCATTGAAGCAATCAGCTGCTTTTGCATCGTTGCATCTAAACCGCCGATATGGCTTGCAATGGGGAGGCCACCAGCTGGCATTAGGCCAGCAGCCAGTTCCAAAAATTTCAACGCCAAAGGAACGCCATCCGTCCAGCCGTGCGCATCATGGATCATCGCAATATGGACAATCTCGGGTAACACTAAATCGGTGTAACTTACTTGGGTAAAATCCTTGCCGAATCCCCAATTCATGACGATCCGCTTCTTGTCCTGTTTGTGTCCCCCAAGCACTTTTCCCGGAAATTTACCTCTTTTTTTCAATCCACGATACTCGTTTTTGCAAACACGCTTGAGCTCCCGATTACGGAGCAAAGCAGCGAACACCTAAAAGTCTTGGCCTACGCTAGTTGGTCCAAAGGAATAAAGAAACGGCAATTTATCCCGGTAGGCAACCCAAAACCTGCCGTTCCGGAATCCCCAACTTTCCAGCCATCACAACACCAATCTTTGACTCCCCCTAACATTCGGCTAAAGGCGCTGCATACCCCTAACCCCGACGGAGTTCCCCATATGCGTGCCGATGCGCAAGCCCTTGTTGACCGTATCGATGCTGCGCTGAATCTGGTGAAAATGTCGCTTGATTGGGACCGCGCTTTGCGCCGTTTGGACGAATTGAATGCGCGGGTTGAGGATCCTAAGCTTTGGGATCAGCCCAAAAAGGCTGAGGAAGTAATGCGCGAGCGGCGGCGGCTGGATGCGGCGATTGGCACAGTGCGGGAAATTGGCAGCGATAAAGATGGCACAGTCGAGCTGATTGAGCTTGCCGAAATGGAAAATGACGAAGGCTTGTCCGATGAAGGCGTAGCGTCGTTGAAAGCGCTCGCCGACCGCGCGGATAATGATAAGGTTGCTGCGTTGCTTTCGGGCGAGGCGGACGGCAACGACACCTTTATCGAAATCCATGCAGGGGCGGGCGGCACGGAGAGCCAGGACTGGGCCGAAATGTTGCAGCGCATGTATTATCGTTGGGCCGAACAGCGCGGGTATAAGGTCGAAATGGTCGATTATCAGGCGGGCGATCAGGCGGGGATCAAATCCGCAACGATGCAGATCAAAGGCGAAAACGCCTATGGCTATGCTAAGACCGAAAGCGGCGTGCATCGGCTGGTGCGCATTTCGCCTTATGATAGCGCAGCCAAACGCCACACGAGTTTTTCGAGCGTCTGGGTCTATCCGGTGATCGACGATAATATCGAGATTGAGATTAACGAAGGCGATTTGAAGATTGATACGTACCGCGCCTCGGGTGCGGGTGGACAGCACGTGAACACGACCGATTCTGCTGTGCGGATTACGCACAAACCATCGGGCATTGTCGTCGCCAGCCAGAATGACCGCAGCCAGCACAAGAACAAGGCAACCGCGATGGGCATGTTGAAAGCGCGGATGTATGAGGCGGAATTGCGCAAGCGCGAAGAGGTTGCCTCGGGCGAATACGCGGCAAAGACCGAAATCGGCTGGGGTCATCAGATCCGGTCTTACGTGCTGCAACCCTATCAGATGGTGAAGGATTTGCGGACGGGCTATACATCGCCGACGCCTTCGGATGTGCTCGACGGCGACCTTGATGGTTTTATCGCGGCGGCTTTGGCTCAGCGCGTGACCGGCGAAGCGGTTGCGGTTGAGGATGTGGATTGAACGCGGTTTTTTGATTGCGGCACGCTAGGGGTTTCAAAAAATGCGCTATGTTCGAGAGTTTAAAGGTTTCGCCGGAGTTCGGATCGAAGCGGACGATATTGGCAGCGGCTTTGACCCTGCGGTTGTGCTCCTCCACGGTCTTGGGCAAACGCGTGCCGATTGGGAGAGCGTCGCGGTCGCGCTGCGTGACGCGGGGCGGCATGCGATCAACATCGACCTGCGCGGCCATGGCGGTAGCGAATGGCCAGACGATGCGCGCTATGATTTCAACGCCTATGTAGAGGATGTCCGCGCGGTTCTGGCGCAAATGCGGACGCGGCCTGTGGTGGTTGCGGCAACGCAGACCGGCTGGGTTGCGGCGGCGGCGCTTGCAGAGGATGCGTCGACATTGGCGGCGGGTTTGGTGCTGGTTGATCTGCCCGATAGCGACAGCCGCGAAGCGTTGCAGGGGTTGGCGGGGATGATGGGGACAGGACAGTTCGACCCCCGCCTGCTCGACCGGTTCGATACCAGCGGTGCGGCGAGTAAGGCTAGCGAGACAGCGCCGCAATTGGCAATCCCGGTCCTCGCGATCAATGGTGCGTTTGGCAGCGCGGGTGCTCCTGCCGCCTTTGTCGCAAGCCTGCCCGATGCCGAGGCGGTGGCGATTGAGGATAGCGGCCTTGACCGCACCGAGACGTTTAACGCGTTGTTGCTCGACTTTTTGGAACGCAAGCAGCCGCGCTTTGTGCCTGAATTCCGCGAAGGATCGGACGCGCGCACCTTCCGTGACGCGCTGGGTTGTTTTGCCACCGGGGTGACGATCATCACCGCGATGGACACGGATGGCAATCCTATCGGCCTGACCGCAAACAGCTTTACCAGCGTGTCGCTTGATCCGCCGTTGCTGCTGGTTTGCATCGCCAATAATGCGAGCACTGCGGCAGTGTTACGCGATGCCGAATGTTTTGCCGTGAACGTGTTGCAAATCGGGCAACAGCCAACGTCAAACCGCTTTGCCGGGAAAGGTGAGGATCGGTTTGCCAATACACCTTGGGAAGTCGGCGAATTTGGCACTCCGGTGTTGACGGGCTCGCTCAGCAGCTTTGAATGCGCGCGCGATGCTGTGCACGATGGCGGCGACCATTTCATCCTTGTCGGGCGCGTATTGAAAGCGATGTTCGAACCGCGCCGCGATCCGCTGCTGTATTTCAGGGGCAAATACCGGCGGCTGCACTTCGCATAACAACAAACAGCTTCAACACGCGATCACGTTGACCGCCAAGCCGCCCTCGCTGGTTTCCTTGTACCGCGAAGACATATCGAGCCCCGTCTGCCGCATCGTTTCGATCACCTGATCGAGCGAGACTTTGGGCCGTTCATGGCTGTGTAGCGCCAGTCGCGCGGCGTTGACCGCCTTTACCGCTCCAATGGCGTTGCGCTCGATACAAGGGATTTGGACCAGCCCGCCGACCGGATCACAGGTCAGGCCCAGATTATGTTCCATGCCGATCTCGGCGGCGCTGGCGACCTGCACCGGTGTGCCGTCCCAGACGGCCGCTAATCCCGCCGCCGTAATCGAGCAAGCCACACCGACTTCGCCCTGACAGCCCATTTCCGCGCCAGAGATTGACGCGCGCATTTTATACAGCAGCACAATGCCGCCTGCGGTTAGGAGAAACCGTCGCGCAACATCGGGCGATTGGCCATCGTTGCAGCAATAATGTTTGAGCACGGAGGGGACGATGCCTGCCGCACCGTTGGTTGGTGCGGTAACGACGCGCCCGCCCGCCGCATTTTCCTCATTCACCGCCAGCGCATACACGTTCAACCAATCGAGCAGCCGCTCCGCCTCGTTCGCGCCGATACCGTTTGTCAGCCGCGCATGTACCTCTGGTGCGCGGCGGCGGACGTTGAGGCCGCCGGGAAGGATCCCTTCAGTTTTCAACCCCCGGTCGATGCAAGCGAGCATCGCGGTAACGATGGCGTCAAGCCCGGCCAATGTCTCTGCGCGCGGACGAAAGCTATCTTCGTTTTCCAGCACAATCTGGTCGATAGAACGACCAGTGTCGGCGCATAAATCGAGCAGTTCCGCGCCCGATCCATAGGCATATTTGCCACGTGTTGCCGCCGCGATGGTGTCGTTGGGCGCGGGTGTTCGCAGCTGTTTTTCCGTCGCAAAAAAACCGCCGCCGGTGGAGTAATAGGTTTCGGTAAGCAACAGTCCGCCTGTTGCATCAAAGGCGCGCAAAACCATGCCGTTGGGATGCAGCTCGGGCATGATATGTGTGTCGAGCGATATGTGCTCACGCTTGGAAAAGGCAATCTCGGGACCGCCGGGTAACGCCAGCCGCCCGCTATGGGCCACAGTCTCCAGCAAGCCCGGCACATCGTCTGGATCAATCGTCGATGGTTTTTGCCCGAGCAAGCCCAGCACCACCGCATCAACCGAGCCATGGCCTACACCGGTCAACGCCAGCGAGCCTTGAAGTGCAACCTCAACCCGCGCCACATCGGCAAGCCGTCCGGCGCGCTTCACATTGCCAACAAACTGCCGCGATATCCGCATAGGGCCGACAGTGTGCGAACTCGATGGACCAATACCGATGCGAAAGAGATCTAGGACTGAAATCACACTGGCTCTCCCCCGCGCGCATAAATGCTATCCGCCAATAGGCGAAGCGGTGTTTATTGCGAGAAAAATAGTGGTGAGCCCTGCTGGGTTCGAACCACACAGGATCGACTTGGCGATCCGCCATTCAAAAACGCTGGTTTGCTTCACCGGGAAAAGTGGTGAGCCCTGCTGGGTTCGAACCACACAGGATCGCCTTGGCGATCCGCCATTCAAAAACGCTGGTTCGCTTCACCGGGAAAAGTGGTGAGCCCTGCTGGGTTCGAACCAGCGACCTACTGATTAAAAGTCAGTTGCTCTACCGACTGAGCTAAGGGCCCGACCGGCGCTGCAAACGGTGCAGCGCGCCTCGAGAGCGCATCCCCTAGAGGCGCTTTCCGTGTGGGTCAAGCTGCTTAGAACGGTTAAGGCGATGAAAAAGATGGCGGATCGAAAGATTGCTGACCGGGTCGCGCCAATCGGGGGCAATTGCCTGTGCCGGGCCGAGGACAAAGCCGCGTTTGCGCATGGCATAATGGGGAATCGCGAGAGCTGGCGTATCGGAGGACCAGATGCCGCCAGACCATAGGATGATGTCCAAATCGAGCGTCCGCGCCTGCCAATTTTGACCGCGCCGAATGCGCCCGAAATGTGCCTCGATCGATTGCAGCATCGCCAGCAGGCCGGGCGGCGATAGCGACGTTGATAGGATCGCCGCCGCATTGGCATAGCATCGGCGCGAGGGCCCGATGGCGGCACTGCGCACGGTCGGTGACACGGCAAAGACATCGACATCCGCCGTTTCAAGCGCCGCGACGGCTTGCGCCAAAACCCGCTCTGGCCCACCAAACAGCGGAAGCCGTTGGTTGGAGCCTAGTGCAATCAAATAAAGGTGGTCGCTCAAATATCCTCGACTAACCGGCCATACAGCTGTGGCCTGCGGTCGCGGAAGAAACCCATAGAGGCGCGGTGCGCGCGGGCGGCATCTAGATCAAAGCTGGCAACCATCAATCCGGTTTCTGTGTCGTCCAGATCGCACACAACATCGCCCCATTCGTTAGCGATGAAGCTGGTGCCATAGAATTTCTGTGGGCGTCCGCCGTGGTCGCTCTCTGCACCAATGCGGTTAGCGGCGATCACTGGCATACAGTTGGACACAGCATGCCCAACCATCGCACGCCGCCACATATGCCGCGTGTCGAGCGTATCATCCTGCGGCTCAGCACCAATGGCGGTCGGATAAAACAACAGCTCCGCGCCCATCAACGCCATCGCTCGCGCGCATTCGGGATACCATTGGTCCCAACAAATGCCGATGCCGATGCGCACGCCGAACACGTCCCACACTTTGAAACCGGTGTTGCCGGGGCGGAAATAGTATTTCTCCTGATAGCCGGGGCCATCGGGGATGTGGCTTTTGCGGTAAGTGCCGAGGACTTCGCCATTCGCATCGATTATCGCCAGCGTGTTATAGAAATGCGAACCATCGCGTTCAAAAAAGCTGGTGGGGATGGCGATACCCAATTGCTTGGCAAGCTTTGCCATCGCCCGCACCGAGGGATGTTCAAGCGTGGGCCGCGCCAATACAAAGTGCGCCTCTTCCTGCGTTTTGCAGAAATAGGGACCGGAAAAGAGTTCGGGTGGTAGGACGATTTCTGCGCCGTCACTTGCCGCGCGTGCGATCAAATCGGACACAGCCTCGATATTCTCGGCCTCACTGCCCATTAGGGGCAGTTGCAATGCAGCAACGGTAATTGTTCGTGTCATAATGTGCCTATAGCCGCACGCCGAAACGTGCGGCAATCCCGATTGTGACCAGATAGAGAATGACCGTCATCATTATCCCCGTAGCTAACGCGAGCCAGAAATTCAGGCCTGATCGCAGCATAAAGGGAATGAACAAAAACATCGGCAGGCTTGGCAGCACATACCAGAACGTCGCCTCGGCATGATCCGCGAGTAATCGCGGGTTCCCTGTGTCACGCCACAACCAAATCATCCCCAATATCGATATCAAGGGTAGCGACGCGACCAATGCGGCGACGGCTGGCGCTTTCCTGCCGATGACAGCGATGATCGCAATCAGCATTCCCGATAGGATGACGCGGGTCAGGAAAGCCCATGCCACGGACTATTTTTCCTCTAGCGCGAAATCCACGGACACCGACACTTCGTTGATATCGGTGCCGACGCGGATCGGTGGCCCTGATTCCTGCGGTGCGGCTTTCGCAGAGGCTTCCGCTTCAGCATGGTCATAGGGCTGTGGTCCGCCACTGGCGCCACCATCACGAATGCTTAGCACACGCGCGACTCGCATACCGGCGGCTTCCGCATAGGCATCTGCCCTCGCACGCGCCGCTTTATAGGCATTGCCATAGGCTGACAGCTTGCCCTTTTCGGGGTCGGATTGGCTTAGTGTCGGGCCGCTCAACAAATTGGCACCGGCCCCGGTTGCAGCGCCAATCGCCGCGCTTGCCTGATCGACTTTGCGCACACGAACGCTGACCTGATTGGTTGCTTGATACTGACCGCGCTCTGGCCCCCAATCGATCCGGTTGATGCTGACCGATTGCGTCTGAATGTCCTTTTCGGTGACGCCTTTGGCCTCCAGCGCGGCGACCAGCATGTTCATCTTATCCTCGTTGGCCTTGGATGCATCAGCACCGGTTTTGCCAAAGGTTTCGATGCCCGCGCTGAATGTTGCCATGTCGGGGCGCGTTTCTGACCGGCCCGATGCGCTGACGCTCAGCAAGGTTTCGTCGCGATCAACTCCTCGCGGATTAGGATGACCGCGATCACCGCCGCCGCAAGCGGTAAGCGAAAGCGTCATGGCGAGCAGCAGAGCGCGCCGGATCATGGCCGTTTTTTGAACAGCAAAGTCATCCGGTCGGATTCACCGATGGCTTCGTATTTTGCTTTATCGACATCTTTAAGTGCCAGCCGCGGTGGCAAAGTCCATACGCCATCGGGCCAGTTGGCGGTATCTTTGGGATTGGCGTTAATCTCGCTTTTGGCGACCAGATCGAATCCATGCACCTGCATAAACCCGATGATATCAGCTTCGCGCATATAGCCTTTGCTGCCATCGGTGTAGCCATAAGGAGCTGTGGCTTTGGCACGGTGCTGTTCAATGCCCAACAAGCCATCTGGCTTTAACAGGTCGCGCATCGCCTTAATCTCGGCATCGGCGATGTTCCAGTTGATCATGTTATGCATCATCCGCATTACCAGGATGCGATCAAATGTACCCTTTGCGCCTTCCGGGATTTCGCTTAATGAAAACGCGTTGAAATCGGTCGAGGGGCGCCCTGAGACAGCGGCTACATCATTGGGGAATTTGGCAACGCCCTTTGCGATACCTTCTTTGGTTTTATCGTCAAAATAGGTTTTGGTGCCAAAATAAAGCCCGGTATATTTGCCCTTTTCATTCACATAACGGCCAAGGATGCGCGAAACCCATTCACCGCCCGGCGCATATTCGCCAATGACATGGTCGGGATGGAGCCGGAAAAAATCGAAAGTTTCCGCTGGATGACGGTATTTATCCCGCTTTGAATCCTCAACACGTGACGGATCGACAAGGATTTTCGCGAGCCGGTCTTGATGGGCTTTATGCATAGTATCATGAGCTTTTTTGCTCATATTATGATCGTCGGCAAACGCTGTGGTGGTGAGCGCGGTTGTAACAAGGGCGGCGGCTAGAGCCAGTAAAGCGATCTTTTTCATCGGGGGAGTTCCTCTTCTCAATTTTGTTAGACGCTATATGCGCGCGTGCGCCGTTGAATCCAATACCATCAAACAGGCAATTGCTGGCTAGAGCAATGAAAACTGCCGCCGCCAGTAAGCACTGCATCAGCGGGCAGGCCGACGATCTTTCTGTCCGGGAATAAAGCGGCAAGCGCAGCCAGCGCGTCGTCATCATGGCGGCTGCCATAAATCGGTGTTACCACGACGCTATTGCCGATGTAAAAGTTCATATAGCTGGCAGGGACCGCTTCGCCGCCTTGTTCAAACCGGCCAACAGAGGGCAGGGGTGTGACATTGCATCCAAAGGCCTCTGCTTGTGCGCGGGCGCCCACATAGACCTCGGCATTGGGATCATCGGCGTCTTTCGCCGCTGGAATGACCAAATGGTTCGGCGCGACAAAGCGAGCAAGGTTGTCGACATGGCCGTCGGTATGATCGTTGGCAAGGCCATCGCCCAGCCAGAGTGTGCGGGCGATGCCAAGGTCGCGGTGCAACCGAGCCTCAATCTGCGCCTTATCCAGCGTCGCATTGCGGTTGTGGTTTAACAGGCAATCGGTGGTGGTCACCGCCACGCCTTCGCCGTCAACGTCAATCGATCCGCCTTCGAGCACCCAGTCGCAATCAGTGACCGGCAGGCCTGCCGCCTCGGCCAATGTCCGGCCTATCGTCTGGTCGCCATCAAAGTTAAAGCGGCGGCCCCAGCCGTTAAAGCCAAAATTGCGGGCAACGCGCCCAGAGCTTCCGACGCTGCCGTCTTTGACGATGATACAGCCGGTATCGCGCAGCCAGATGTCGCCGATGTGCCGTTCCTCAACCAACACACCCGCCTCGGCCAAATCGCGCGCGACAGCGGCGGCCTCAGGCGATCCGCACACCAGATGCACGCGTTCGCCTTTGCCATTATCATGCACTGCATTGGCAAAGGCTGCGATCTGGGACTGCGCCGCCTTATACGGCGCTTCCCAATGACCCCAGAAACTGGGAAAGCCGATCCACACCGCCTCATGCGGCGCCCATTCGGCTGGCATTATGAGCGGCATATAGGCTTATATCCCGCCCCGGCTCTTATCCCGAATGGCCCGGAATTCGTCACCTTTATTCCAGTTCGGCCAAGCATCGGTCATCGCCAGCATCCGACCTACACGGTAATAGAGTTTCAGGTCAGCCATCACGCCCGACCAATTCCATTTCTCGTCATATTCGTCGGCAGGGGCGTGGTAACGGTTCTTTTCGTAATCATCGGCAGCGGCCTTTGCGGCTGCTTTGCCGCCGGTGATCAGATCATCGCCGCCTTCAAAATAGACCATCGGCACGCCAAGCTTGGCAAAACTGAAATGGTCGGAACGGTAATAGAAACCCTTTTCAGGGGTCGGCTCCATTTCGGGTGTGCGTCCTTCGGCCTTTGCAGCGGCACCCAAATAGCCGTCGAGCTCTGATTTGCCCATGCCGATCACAGTCAAGTTCTTGGCAGGCCCCGCCAACGAAAACGCGTCCATATTCACGCCGCCAACAGTCTGGCTAAGCGGAACTATCGGATTTTCGGCGTAATATTTGGAACCGAGCAATCCAGATTCCTCCGCCGTTACCGCAAGGAACATGATGCTTCTGTCTGGTGGACCGGCCATTTTATGGCCCTCGGCTAGCGCAACAAGTGCCGCGCTGCCCGTGGCGTTATCAATCGCACCGTTGCAAATATCGTCACCAGCCACTGGAGTGCAGCGACCCAAATGATCCCAATGCGCCGTATAGAGAACATATTCGTCGGGCCGTTTCGCGCCTTTCAAAATACCGGCAACATTCTTGCTCATCTTGCGGGTGATGTCGTTGTCAAAGCTAAGCGAAGCGGTGAGGTTCAGCGGAACCGCCTTAAAGCCCTTCACCTTGGCCGCAGCCATTTGCTTATCGAGGTCTTGACCCGCGGCGGCAAAAATCTCTTTTGCCACACCTTTTTGTATCCAGCCGTTCGCTGCTGTCTGGCTCGCGCCGGCATCCTTCGATTGCGCTAGAAACTGCGTTCCGGTCCAGCTTGAGTTCACGACGTTCCAGCCATAAGCTGCTGGCGCATCGTCATGGATGATCAGAACAGCGGCGGCACCCTGCTTTGCTGCTTCTTCGTATTTGTACGTCCAGCGACCATAATATGTCATGGCTTTGCCGCCAAATTCGCCGGTCAAATCCTTGGGATCAAAATCGGGATCGTTGACCATGACGACAACGGTTTTGCCTTTTACATCGACGCCCGCATAATCGTCCCAGCCCTTTTCAGGGGCGACAATCCCGTGGCCGACAAAGACCATCTCGCTCATATCGACTTTGGTCTGGGGTGCTTCACGATAGCTGCCAATCACATATTCGCTGCCATAGGCAAACGAGATCGCTTTGCCTGCTTTGTCCGCAATGCTGAGCGCGGAGACGTTTTTCGCAGTAATTTCCACCAACGGCACGTCCTGTGTCCAGCCGCCCTTATTGCCCGGCTCTAACCCCGCCGCTTTGAACTTCTCGATCAAATACGCGACGGTCTTGACTTCACCCGCCGACCCCGGAGCGCGGCCTTCATAACTGTCGAGCGAAAGCTCTTTGGTCACGGCCTTCATTGTCGCCTCTGACAAAGCCGGTACGGTGATTTCAGGGGCGGCAACTGCGGCGGGGGCGTCATCGACCTTTTTGCAGGCGGACAGGGCCAAGGCCGAACATAGAGCGAGCGTCACGATGCGCATGAGATTCTCCTAACACGAAATATTATTGCGCCTTGTGGCAGAGGGCAGGGTTAGGCTCAAATGAAAAAGCGGCATCAGCCCAAGACCCACCAAATTCTGCGCAAGTTGATAGTGAATGTGCATATTTTTGTCCGGCGGAATTGCACGGAAAGTCACACTAAAGTCTCACCTTAAACGACGTTTTGCATCTGGCTGATTGCATGCCCGGACAGCCATTGGGCGGTTGACGATGTGTACGCAAAAGCTGGCAGATCAAACCCTACATTTCAAGGGAATAGATGCGATAACTTTCCTTTAGCCCACAACCGTCGCCCCGTGCTTGACACGAGGCCCCGCTTTTTACCGCCAAGTCGGGAATTCACCCAAAAAAGCCTAACCCCGTGTCAAGCACGGGGCGACGGGGTTTGATAATGACGGGTTTGATAACGACGGGTTGGATAACGACGGGAGGTTAGTAACCAGCCGCGCCTTAAAGCAAATCACCCTGCGCGCCGGGTTGATGCGTCACGCGGGTTTCAACCCTTGCGGCTTTGCGGTTCACGCTGACCAATGGCGGCAGCTTTGGCCGTTTGTCCTGAAATAGCTCGGCAAGGGTAAAGGTTTGCAACGCCGCGAATCGGCCAAACTCGGTTTCGATCAGGCCGTGGCTCGCTGCTTCCTCGGTCATTCCCTTTGTCGGCAAAGTCGCGGTCACGAATAGGCCGAGTTTATGTCCATCGCGCGCCATCACGCGGCCGATATCGCGGACCATATTGGGATTTACATTGCCACCGGCTTTGACAGAAATGACGCCGGTTTCGGTCGCCCCGCCTTCGCCGATGTAATAGAAATAGCCATCAACGCCTTTGTCGCCGCCTTTTTTGCCGCCCATCCACGGATAGCCACCGAGTTTCAGCGTGATCCAATGCTGGAACTGGTGCGGGTCTTCGGCGGCGAGCTTTGTATAGAGTCGACAAGTTTCTTGTTGCTAAAATTAGCATGATTGCTAATATTTGTATCGCCGGGAGTGCGTCACTTAGCACGTTGGAGCTATGGCTTCACCCGGCGTCTAATCTAAAATTTTACCTAACCATCCAGCCTTCGGAAATCGTGCCAGTCCAAAGCCGTCAATTTTTCCGGTTGGCGAAGACCTAAACGATGGTCGGAGTTTGTCGTACCAAGTCCTGTCATCATGAGATTGCGCGCGCCAGATCGCGCCTGCGATCATATCAACCAATTGAATTCCAAGGCTCATATGACTCGGGGAGAAGAAGAGCCCTTCGACAAAATTTTCATAGTTTGAGGAATATTGGCCGACTTCCCTTACAAGCCGTTCGTGCTGGTGCCGCATTCGATCATCATCGCCGCGTCCTCGGTGGTCGGCGACGATAAGACCATAGCTGTCGCGCCCACTCGTTCGAGTAATGTCTTGCAGGAGATATTGAAATCTCTCAGTAACCGGTTTGTAGGTTCGGAAATACAAATCTTCTTGGGAATTAACGTTTCCGAGATCGTAAGCTGTCGGGGCCTCACTGATACAAGCAATGATTTTGCACGATTTTGTTTCAGTTATGATCGAGAAAACACGGTCACGAAAGGCGTTGCGCTTAGCCTGATCCCATTTAGCCATCGGGTTGTCAGCGTCCATATTTTTTGGAGCAAAGTATCTCCATTTGACTTCGCCGTGAAATTGGGAGGCTCGCTTTAACCCAGAAAGCTTGTTGTTCATTCCCACCCAGCGATCTTCAGGAATCACTAGGCCTGCGATCACGAAGTAGGCCGTGCCGTCGAAGCTCGGCTTGGGCGGAGTTCCGCTTTCATCGACAAACAGCAAATACACTGAAGCTAGACCTCTCTACCAGTGGGCTTTAATACGCGGTGCAGTTCGACCAACCGCACCGCCATCATCGCCAGATAGGCCATCATCGCGTTTTCGCCGATCGCGGTCTTCATCGCCTGCATCAACACATGCAATTTGTGATTGCCGCTTTGCGTGATGTCCATCAACGCGCTGGATGCTGTCGGCCCCCATGCCCAGGTATCGTCAAACGCTTCGATACTTGCATCGGCGCCTGCGCCTGCGGGGGATTTGAACAATATGTTGTAACTGGCGTTGGAATTAAACGGCGGATCAAGATAGATCAGGTCAACGCTCTCATCGCCAACATGTTCGCGCAGGACGTCAAGGTTATCGCCATAATAAAGCCGGTTGTTCATGGGGTGCTTTTGGCGGGGAGGGGCGGTGATTTCAAGTGTCTCTTTTTAGCCCCTCCCCTTCAGGGGAGGGGTTGGGGTGGGGACTTTAAGCATAGCGCAAGGGCTGCGAAGCCCCACCCCGCTGCGACTAAGCACCTGCGGCGCTAAGTCTCGCTGCCCCTCCCCTAAAGAGGAGGGGCTTAAGTTTGGAATGCCGCGAAGAGTGCTCAGCGCAAACGGAGAATGGGCTTACGATAATAAGCAGTGCGATTACCACCCAAACGGGGCGTGAAACACGGTGAAACTGCCTGCCGTAGGACCAGAGGCAACTCTGCGGACCGCGTGAGGGAGCGGGCAGCCCCTCCGCGCCTCAAACAAAAAGGGCGGCCCCGCAGGACCGCCCTTTTTGAATTTCGTTGGTAGAACCAATCAGCGCGAATAGAATTCGACGACCAGATTGGGTTCCATTTTCACCGGATAAGGCACTTCGTCCAGCGTCGGTACGCGGATGAAGGTCACTTTGTCATTGCCATCGGGGCTGACATATTCGGGAATGTCGCGTTCGGCCAGGCCTTGTGCTTCGATAACCAGCGCCATTTCCTTGGCCTTGTTACCCAGCGAAATCACCGATCCGACATCAACATGACGGCTGGCGACGTTGCACTTTACGCCGTTGACGCGGATGTGACCGTGGCTGACAAGCTGACGCGCTGCGAAAATTGTCGGAACAAACTTCGCGCGATAGACGATCATGTCGAGGCGGCTTTCGAGCAGACCAATCAGGTTCTGCGAGGTATCGCCCTTCATACGGTTACCTTCTTGGTACGCACGTTTGAACTGCTTTTCGGTGATGTCGCCGTAATAGCCTTTCAGCTTTTGCTTAGCGCGCAGCTGAATTCCGTAGTCGGAAACCTTGCTTTTACGGCGCTGTCCGTGCTGACCTGGGCCATATTCACGTTTGTTTACGGGTGATTTGGGGCGGCCCCAAATGTTTTCGCCCATACGGCGATCGAGTTTGTACTTTGAGCTTGTGCGCTTCGTCATGAGACAAAGTCCTTTCAATTGCGTGTGTCCCAAATTTTGGGATGGTTGTCGGTCCGGAACCGCGCGACACCCGCTAGGAGTGCCGGACACCTGCTTCACCGGAGTGCAGGGTCAATTACGGAAGCACGCGCCATTAACGGCGCGCGGGTTAAAGTCAAGCGTTGTCCGAATTTCGACCGCTATTGGCTTTGTCCGCTCGACATTTATCGGCTCGGAACCTAAAGGCGCGGTCATGTCTGCTACGCCAACCGTCCCGTCCGTGAAACTGCCCGATGACTGCCAGACTATGGCTGAGGTGCGGAATGGAGTTGACGACGTTGACCATGCGCTGGTCACCCTTCTTGCCCGCCGCTTTGGCTATATGGATGCGGCTGCGCGCATCAAGCAATCCCGCGACGCGGTCCGCGATGAGGCGCGCAAAGCGCAAGTGATTGCCAACGTGCGCCGGGAAGCGGTGACGCGCGAACTGCCGGAGGAGTTGCTGGCACAGCTTTGGGACATGTTGGTCGAAGGCTCGATTGCTTATGAGCTCGACCAGTGGGACAATCAGCGCGGCTAACCAATGTGATGCGCGCGGCTACACGCAGTTTTCAACCCTTGGACTTGGCCTGCATTTCCTGATCGTTGGCGACGTCGGCCCATTCGTCTTCGGTTTTGCAAGTGCGTTTTGCGATCCGGGAACCGGTAATCTTGTCACTGGTTTTGCAGATTTTCTTCGGCTTGGCCTTTTTGACGGGCTGTTGCGTTGTGTCTTGATCCGCCGCGACAGCAGCAACTGCCATCGACGATGCACCGGCGGCCAATATCAGCGCGAGAGTATAGGCTTTAGTCATTGTGTTTTCCTATTAAGGGAGATGACGCCAAATACGATAAAGCCCGCAAAAATCAATCCGGCTTGCGATGTCGTTTGTCGAAACTGCTCAATACTCCGCGTAAAGTGCGGACTTCAAGGCTGTTCCAGCCCGGTTTCGTGAGCAAATTGCGCAATGTCTGTTTCGTCGCGGTCATGCGCTCGGGCGGAAAGAAATAGCGGCGCACCTCCAATTGGCCAAATAAATGCTCGATCATGCCGTCGAGTTCGGCTTGCGGTGCGGGTGGATCGATATCAACTTTGGGAGGACTTTTCAGTTCCTGATGCTTTGACCATTCATAGGCGCAAAGGATTACCGCCTGCGCTAGGTTGAGTGACGCAAAGTTCGGGTTGATCGGCACTGTGATAATCGCGCGGGCCATGGCAACTTCGTCCATATCGAGGCCGGATCGTTCGGCGCCGAACAGGATCGCGCTGTGGGCAGGGCCGGCGATGATCTCTATTGCGGCCTCTGCCGGGGTTAGCACCGGCTTGGTCACACCGCGTTTGCGCACAGTGGTCGCGTAAACATGGCTGATATCGGCAACCGCCTCGGCCAAGGTGTCAAACACCTGAGCCTTTGCTAACACAATGTCAGCGCCAGCAGCGGCAGGACCCGCAGCGGGGTTAGGCCAGCCATCACGCGGCGCAACCAGCCGCATTTCAGTCAACCCGAAATTGAGCATCGCGCGTGCAGCTTTACCGATATTTTGCCCAAGTTGGGGGCGGCATAGGATGATGATGGGGGGCGCGGTCACTTCTTAACCGCTTCGCTCACTGCCCCTGCGAAATCCTCAAAATCCTTGGCCTCGCCAAATTCTTTATAGACGCTAGCGAAGCGGATATAGGCCACGGTATCCAGGCCTTTTAGGCCTGCCATCACGTACTCGCCAATTTTCGCGGATTCGATTTCGTTCTCGCCAAGCGTCTCCAATTGGCGCTGAATGCCTGATACCAATTTTTCAATCTGAACCACGTCAATCGGCCGTTTGCTGCATGCAACAGCGACCGACCGTTCCAGCTTCTCACGTGCAAAGGGTTGCCTGCGGCCCTCGGATTTGAGCACAGTCAACTCGCGTAGTTGGATGCGTTCAAAGGTGGTGAAGCGCGCGCCGCAACCTTCGCATTGTCGCCGCCTGCGGATTGCGCTGTTGTCCTCGGTCGGACGCGAATCCTTAACCTGGCTGTCGTCATGTCCGCAAAAGGGGCAGCGCATTATTTGTCTTTTTCTTGTTCTTTTTTCTTGTTCATATGGCGATATGCAACAATCCCAGCACCGATGACAGCGCCGGTTGCGATACCAACTGGGGCAACCACCGCAGCAAGCGCACCCAAGGCCGCGCCGCCAGCAACTTTCTTTGCACTATCGGCATCGGCAAGATGTTTGCCGGTGTGAAATGCGTCCTTGGTTGCACCCCATAACTCATCCGCCGCCTCGGTGACGTAATGCCGAGCCTGATTGGGAAAGCTTTCCTCAGCTAGCCGCTCGGGCGTTTTTGCCCCGCATTTGGGGCAGAATTTCATGCCGTCGGTAACTTCGGTCGCACATTCGTTGCACATTTGGGACATATTGGCCTCCATCCTTGAGTGTATTAGATGCGTAAGTCACTCCGGAATTTCAAGAGGCGTTATACATCAACCCGGATAAATGGGGAAGCGCGCGCACAGTGCTTCGGCTTCGTCCTTGATCCGGGCTTCAATTTGGCCGTCGCCTTCAGCACCATTTTTGCGTAAGCCTTCGACAACATCGGCGATCATCCGGCCGATCTGACGGAATTCGGCAATGCCAAAGCCGCGCGTTGTGCCAGCAGGCGTGCCAAGCCGGATGCCCGAGGTCCGCATGGCTTTTTCGGTATCAAACGGGATGTTGTTTTTGTTGCAGGTAATGCTCGCGCGGTCGAGCGCGATTTCTGTGTGCTTGCCCTTTGCCTGCTTTGGCCGCAGGTCAACGAGCATCGAGTGGTTGTCGGTGCCGCCTGAGACGATATCAAGGCCGTGTTCCTGAAGCGAGGACGCAAGGGCCTTTGCGTTGTCCACGACCGCTTGGGCATAAAGTTTGAATTCAGGCTTCATCGCGTCGGCAAAGCACACTGCCTTGCCCGCAACCACATGCATCAACGGCCCGCCTTGTAGGCCTGGGAAAACGGCGGTGTTGAATTTCTTGGCCAATGCCTCGTCATTCGTCAGTATGATGCCCGAACGCGGACCGCGCAACGATTTGTGCGTCGTTGATGTCGTGACATGCGCGTGCGGCACGGGGCTGGGGTGGACGCCTCCTGCGACTAGGCCAGAAATGTGCGACATATCGACCATCAGGATTGCGCCGATTTCGTCAGCAATCTCGCGGAATCGGCCCCAGTTCCAGAACCGCGAATAGGCGGTGCCGCCTGCGATAATCAACTTGGGGCGGTTTTCGCGCGCAATGCGGGCAACCTCGTCCATGTCGATAAGGCAATCGTCTTCGCGCACGCCGTAAGCAATGGGCTTAAACCATTTGCCCGACATGTTCATCGGGTGGCCATGCGTCAAATGGCCGCCAGAATTGAGATCAAGCCCCATGAAGCTGTCACCTGGTTCAAGCAACGCGAGGAACACCGCCTGGTTCATCTGGCTGCCGCTATTGGGCTGCACGTTGGCAAAGTCGCAGCCAAACAATTTCTTGGCGCGCTCAATCGCGATCGTTTCAATCTCGTCGACATATTCGCAGCCACCATAATATCGCCGGCCCGGGTAGCCTTCGGCATATTTGTTGGTCAGGATGGATCCTTGTGCCTCAAGCACTGCACGCGAGGTGATATTTTCCGACGCGATTAGTTCGATCTTATCTTGCTGACGGTGCAATTCCTTATCGATCCAGCCAGAGATTTCGGGATCGCGGTCGGCAAGGCTTTGCGTGAAAAAGCCATTGGCTTGAATGTCGTTGGCAGCTGCGGTGCTCATGCGGTTTCCTTGGCGAAGTTTGGGTTAGACAGTTTATTGACGCGGCGAGAATGGCGATCCCTGCCAAAATCCGTGGTGAGAAACGCATCGAGGCAGGCCTTGGCCATGTCGATGCCGGTCAGACGCGCGCCCATCGCGATGACATTGGCGTCATTATGTTCGCGGGAGAGCGTGGCAGATAGGGGTTCAGATACCAAAGCACAGCGGCAGGCGGGGTTGCGGTTGACAGCGATTGAAATGCCGATCCCCGATCCGCACAAAGCAACGCCGCATTCGGCGGCTCCGCTGGCGACTGCCTCGGCAAGCTTATAGCCATAATCGGGGTAATCGACTGAAGTTTCATCACTCGGACCAAGGTCGTCGACCTGATGGCCCGCTTCGCCCAGATAGGCGACCAACGCGGATTTCAGCGCGAGCGCGGCATGATCGGAGGCTATGACTATGCGCATGAAGCAGTCCCGTTTGGCGGTCGAGTCGGATACTAGCGTCACTAATCGCGGCGGGCAAAAAACACCATGCCGAATCCGCCCGACTTGCGCCCATCGTCCACAGCTTTTATGCGGTAGTGATGATAAATATCGTTCTATCCCTCGGCATGTTGGCCGGATTTGCTCTTATCTGGGGCACGTGGCGCATGTGGCGGCGCGAGGGGTTGAGCCAGAAAGTGTTGCTGATGTTTATGGCGGCTTTGGTGATTTTCGCCAATGTTGCGATCTGGACTGTACCGGATCAGCAGGGGCGGTCGCTAGCTGAGCAAGGAGTGTCCCAATAGGGACTGTCCCTAATGGGACAGTCCTTGAATGCAACTCACTTAATCGGGCAGGCCGGGTCCAACCGCATATCCAGATAATTATCCACCGAACCCATCAGCATATCCATTTCCTGCTCGTAGAAGTGGTTAGCGCGAGGGATTTCGTCGTGATGGATGGTGATGTGCCGCTGTGTACGCAATTTATCGACCAGTTTCTGCACCGCATGCGGGCTGACCACCTCGTCTCCTGCACCATGGATGATGATGCCCGATGATGGGCAAGGGGCAAGGAAGCTGAAATCATACATGTTGGCGGGCGGCGATACCGAGATAAAGCCGCGAATCTCTGGACGGCGCATCAGCAATTGCATGCCGATCCACGCGCCAAAGCTGAACCCTGCTATCCATGTGGTTTGCGCTTCGGGATGGAATGCCTGAATCCAATCAAGTGCAGCTGCTGCATCGGACAATTCCCCGATACCATTGTCAAACTCACCTTCGCTGCGTCCGACGCCGCGAAAGTTAAAGCGCAACGTCGCAAAGCCGCGGTTGACGAACGTTTTATACATTGCCTGCGTTATCCGGTCGTTCATCGTGCCGCCTGCTTGCGGATGCGGATGCAGGATCATTGCGACCGGTGCGCGCGGACGTGGTGGCGGCGAAAAGCGGGCTTCGATGCGGCCTTCGGGACCGGGAATGGCAATTGCTGGCATGTTTTAGGATCAATCTAGAAGAATACGGGAGCTACACGGGCTATGCAGCAGTTGAGTGGCTATATAGAAGCGAAAGCAATTTTCGCAACTGTCATGGATGTAAGCGCGTCAATATGCCCGCCAACCGCCTCTATTTGGACCACGCAGCGACCACGCCGGTTGTGCCCGCCGCGCGTGCGGCGATGATCGAGGCGCTCGCGCATTGGGCCAATCCCTCGTCTCCGCATAGCGACGGGCGCAAATCGCGCGCGGCTTTGGAGGCGGCGCGGGAAACGGTGAAGGCGGCGCTGAATTGGGATGGCGACGTGCTATTCACCAGCGGGGCAAGTGAAGCGATCTTTATGGCGCTGTCTGGTTTTGATGCGGTGGCCAGTGCGGTGGAGCATGATGCGGTTTTGAACGCTGTGGGTGCCGAAAAGCGGCTGCCAGTCGATGCAGATGGGATTGTCCAACTGGCGAACATTTCGTCTGGGCGGCGCTATGCTATTCAGCATGTGAACAACGAAACCGGCGTAGTTCAGCCGCTCGCTGAATTGGCCGACGAGATTCACGCGGGCGGTGGATTGCTATTTGCCGACTGTTCGCAAAGCGCCGGAAAGTTAGCTTTGCCTGAAGCCGATTTAATTGCGATTTCGGCGCATAAATTCGGCGGGCCGCCGGGAATCGGTGCGCTGTTGCTGCGCAATTTGGCTTTGTTGCGTCCAACCGGCGGGCAGGAAAAAGGCTATCGGCGCGGGACGGAGAATTTGCCAGCTGTGGCGGGGTTGGCGACGGCGTTGGCGGACGGGTTCAGATGGTTGGATGAAGCGAAAATGCTGCGCGCAAAACTGGATGTAGCGATTGTCGAAGCAGGCGGCGAAGTCGTTGCGATGGGGAGCCAGCGGCTATCGACCATCGCCAGTTACCGCATGCAAGGCGTGTCGGCGTCTAGCCAACTAATCGGCTTCGATATGGCCGGAATTTCTGTATCGGCGGGAAGTGCCTGTTCATCGGGGACGTTGAAAACCAGCCATGTGTTGGGCGCAATGGGTTGGGACGCGGCGACCGCCAGCGAAGTCATTCGCGTCAGCTTCGGTCCTGAAACCAACGAGGCGGACATCGACCGGTTTGTCACCAATTGGATTACGATCAAAGATCGTGTGCAGGCTGCATGAGCGAAGTCATCTATCTCGACTATCAGGCAACAACGCCGCTTGCTCCGGAAGCCTTCGCGGCTATGGAGCCTTGGTTGAATGATAAATTCTGGAACCCGCACAGCGCGCACGTCGGCGGACGCCAGGCTGCAGCGGCTGTTGAGGTTGCGCGCGATCAGGTGGCGGCTTTGTTGCCGCCGGGTGGACGCGTGATTTTTACGTCTGGCGCGACCGAGGCGATCAATTTGGCCATTAAGGGTTGCGGGCTACCGGTGTCGGCCATGGCAACGGAACACGCGGCGGTGCTTGATTGCATGGAGTTTTTGGGTGGGGATGTTTTGCCGGTCGGTTGTGATGGGCTTTGCTCCCCTCTCCCCTTCAGGGGAGAGGCAGCGAGACTTAGCGCCGAAGGGCGCTTAGTCGCAGCTGAGAGGGGTCTCCCAGGTCAAAGCGACGTTGACGGCCCCCCCTCCCAACCCTCCCCCCTAAAGGGGAGAGGGCTTTTTAGCGCCATGCTCATCAATAATGAGATTGGTGTAATCCAGCCGGTCGATGAATATGCCCGCGTCGCGCTTGAGGCGGGCGGCCTACTCCTCTGTGACGCAGTCCAAGCCTTTGGCCGCATCCCAATCCCCTCCGGCCCCGATCTGATCGCAATATCCGCGCACAAAATCCACGGACCAAAAGGCATCGGCGCGCTTTGGGTGCGTGACGGCATCAAACTGGCCCCGCTAATCCATGGCGGCGGGCAAGAACAAGGGCTGCGGTCTGGCACTCTTTCTCCCGCATTATGCGTCGGATTTGGTGCAGCGGCCAAGCTGGCGGCAGAGCGGATGGAATCAGATGCCGCTCATGTCGAAACCCTCTGGAACCGGGCCACCGAACTCTTCGCTCACTGGACCATAAACGGCAGCATTACGCACCGTTACAAAGGCAACCTCAACATCCGCAGCGATGGCCTCGACGTCGCCCGCCTGATGTCCGAATGCCGCGAGGTAATGTTTTCAGCGGGCAGCGCCTGCGCCAGTGGCTCTGGCCGCCCAAGCCATGTGCTGCGCGCTATTGGCCTTACTGACTCCCAAGCAAAATCCTCTATCCGCCTCGGCTGGGGCCGCTATACAACGATAGAAGAGATCGAGCGGGCAGCGGCCCTTATCAACGCAGCGGCGGAAAGGCAGTTGGCATGAAGGTCCATTTCATCAGCCCCGATGGCGAAACGACGCAGACCGTGGAGGCGAAGATCGGCGACAATCTGCTCGAACTCGCGCAAAATGTGGGGCAACCGCTGGAGGGCACCTGCGAAGGGCAAATGGCCTGTTCCACCTGCCATGTGGTGATTGACAAGGCGTGGTTCGACACACTGCCGCCCGCGCATGAGGATGAAGACGACATGCTAGACCTCGCCAGTGGAGCCCGCCGCA
>JAYUOS010000046.1:0-3295 GCA_043760725.1 Sphingomonadales bacterium | reverse complement strand
CGACAGGAAGTTATAGCCGACATCCATGTTGACAGTGATCGAACCACTGCCGCTGACCGCTGTGGTGTTGGCAAGGCCGGTGGCGAACTGGGTTCCGGATAAGGTCAGGCCCGCACCGCCAATCAGCTCGAGCGCCTCAATCCCGATTAGCCCTGCAAGCGAGCCACCGCCACCGTTCAATACCAAGGTATCCGTATCGGCGCCGCCGTCGATAGTGGAATTAGTCACGCCGCTATTCCCGAGGATTAAACGGTCGTTTCCAGCTCCGCCGACTAACGTGTTCATGCCGTTGCCGCCATCTAGGACGTTGGCGACGGCGTTGCCAATAATCACGTCATTGCCGCTGCCACCAATCGCATTTTCGATCACTGTGCCGCGCGCGATGCTGACATTACCAACGCGCCCGCCGATATTGGAAAACGTCTCTGCATTCAGGTCTATACGTTGGTTTTGTGTGTAACCGGAATAATCGAGCGTATCGATACCGCCGTGATCGACGATGGTATAGCTTAGCTGGGTCTGCCCCACGACCGCCAGATAAATGTCGCGGCCCGAGGTGTTGTTGAAACCATATGTGGTCGCCCCAGTCCGCGTCGTGGTTGCTGTGCCGTATAAATTGGTCGTTGCAATGCCGTCAGCAATCATCGGTGAAGACGCAAATTGCCGAGTGAAGCCCTGCGCACCGAAATAGGTATTCTCGGTTTGATCGAAATAGGACATGATCGTCGTTGCCCAGCTATCGTTCAGATAATTGGCATCCACGGTGTAGTCAGCCGCACCATTATAATTGCCGCCATGACCCAGCCCCAGCGCATGGCCGATTTCGTGGACATAAGTTTGGAACGAATAGGTTCGCAAAGACGTGCCGTAGCTTGTAATCCACGCAGTGCCGACGTTGACATTTGATTGCGTTATGAACGCGCCAACGCGGGTCGAAGTGGCAAATGCCCCTGTATCATTGTCATCAAAAATAATCTGGCCACCGGTTGTGACTTCGGTGAAGGTGATACCGAGCGTATCGCTCCACAAATTGAGTGCCTCACGGGCAAGGAAAGCTCCGTCCGCTGCAAGACCCGTAACGTTAAACGTCAGTGTGCCGCCTGTGGTGATGTTAAACCGCCGTGATGTTCCGCCCCAATACGTGTTCGTCAGCTGTGTAGCGATCTCGTCGTTGGTATAAAGCGCCAAAGGCGCGGTTACGAATGCGGTAAGGTTGAATGCGCCGGTATTCGAACCGAAGGCGCCGACATCGAGGTAATAGGTTCCGGTGGTCGGCGCAGTGAAACGGATGGCGGAATAGCCATACTCGCCCGCATCATCGTTAGTGAGCAACTGGACGCCCGCCGCATCACGCAGCGTTAATAATGTATCGACCGCGCCCGCCGGGGCCGTGCCTGTCAAAGGCCCGACGCTGCTAGTTCGGAAGATGTAGGTCTGACCCGCAGTCAGCGTGATAGCATAATAATCACGATCACCGGCGGTATCGATATTGCCATTGGTCGTTCCGGCAACCGCAAGCGTTGCCGTGGTTGCGGTCGATCCCGCTACAATGTCGCCGATAGGTACAGCGGCTGCGACAAACAGGTGATAGGTTCCGGTGGTGTTGTTGTTATAAGTCCCCGCATCGATGAAATAAACGCCGGTTGTCGTCGGCGTAAAGCTAATCGCCGCGTTGACGCTCTCGCCGCCATCGTCATCCGATGCCAACACCGTAACGCCGCTCGCATCGCGCACATTGAGGAACGCGTCGGTGCCCGATCCATCCGAAGACGTCTGGATGGTGTAGGTGACACCGGCAGTCAACGTAACGCGGTAATAGTCACGATCGCCCAGAGTATCGATGGACACATCAACGCTTCCGCCGACCGCAACGGTTGCGGTCGAACTGATCGTTCCGGGAACAAGATCGGGTGCAGAGCTTGTGCCACCGCCAGACTGGCCCGCTGTTCCCTCGGCGCACGCTGCACAGCTGCACCCACCTTGATGGGAGACCGCAGTGTCTTTTAGTCCCAGCGTGATTGAGTTGACGTTAAAGCTGTTGACCATGTCGAGGCTATCGAGACCAAGTTCGGTGCCAAGGAAGTAGCGCTCAAGCCCATCGGTGCGGGAATAGCGGCTCGGATCCATCGCAAAAAATGTTTCTTTGAAGTTTGGCATCGAAAAATTACGCACACTACTTCCCCTGAATATACTGGTCCCATGGACGACAAGAATCTTTATAGTCCTTTTTCCTAACGATTCGTTACCGATTTCGATAGTGTTTTCTGTAAATTACACGGATTTACACGCGGACAGCGACCCAAACGACCAGCATTGCCGATGGCACCAATAACGCCTGCGCCAGCAATGTGCCCGCAATCCGGCTCATCGACAGCCAGACTATGGTGCGGCGATAGTCAGGCTGGCTGACGCGGCCCTCCACCACATCATCGGTCATTACCGACAATTGCGGGTCGATCAGGACAAACAACAATATCGTGGCAAAGCCGTTGACCACCGCCGATAATTGCGACGCGGTGACGCGGAATTCGGGGAAGAGATAGCCTGCGTAAAGCGACGCTATAACGCCCACAGTCAGCAACGCCTGCGCAATGACATTCATCGCAATCACCCGCCATGAAACAGCGGCGGGCTTGGTCCATATTTTCAGGTGCTTGCTACTCGGCAACCGAACCGCTTTAACGACCGACTTTGCCCCCGCCGGCGTCATCGCGCTCCACAGCAATTTGGCGACGGATCGGTGATGCTGAAAATCGGCAATCGCGGCGGTGAACCAGCGTTGCACAGTCGGCACGGCCAGCGCGCCAAGGACAGTCGCCACCGTCGCCGAAAGCAACACGAGCCGCAGATCTATCAACAAGCCGTCGCCGGTCCCCTTCGCAATGGCGTTCTCGATCCGCTTGGCAAGGAATGGCCCAAGGAAGCTGTTCGATGTCCGCGACACCAGCACCAGCACATTGAACAAAGCAAAGCTCAACGCAATTTTGCTGGTTCGAACGCCTGCGATCCGCGCCGCATAAGCAAGCGCGCCGATCAAATGGATGACCAATGTTAGCAGACAAATATTGAACAGCGGCCAATCCATAGCGTCTCTCTAGCTTGCCAGAATGTTGATCGAAAATGCGATGATGCCGATGTTAAACACAAACGCCGCGACGCTGTGAAAGATCACGACTTTGCGCCAATGGCCGTCAACGATGCCGACGTCAGAGGTCTGGAATGTCATACCCAGCGTGTACGAGAAATAGACAAAATCCCAATAATCCGGCGATTTGGTTTTGGGAAACTCCACCCC
>JAYUOS010000045.1:0-37793 GCA_043760725.1 Sphingomonadales bacterium | reverse complement strand
TTGCCGCGGATCGCGGCCTCCAGCTTGGCAGCGTGGTCGGGGTTTTCGCGGAGCCAGATTTTGGCGTTTTCGCGGCCTTGCCCGATGCGGATCGAGTCTTAGCTGAACCATGCGCCTGATTTTTCAACCAGCCCTGCCTTCACACCAATGTCGAGCAGCTCACCATTTTTGGAAATGCCTTGGCCGTACATGATGTCGAATTCGACCTGTTTGAACGGAGGGGCGACTTTGTTCTTTACCACCTTGACCCGCGTGGTGTTCCCGACGATGTCTTCGCCTTGCTTAATCTGACCCGTCCGGCGGATGTCGAGGCGGACCGAGGCGTAGAATTTCAGTGCGTTGCCGCCGCTGGTAGTTTCTGGCGAACCGTACATCACACCAATTTTCATGCGGATCTGGTTGATGAAGATCACCATGCAGTTGGACCGCGAAATCGAGCCCGTGATTTTGCGCAAGGCTTGGCTCATCAAACGTGCCTGAAGGCCAACATGGGTATCGCCCATTTCGCCCTCAATTTCTGCACGCGGGACAAGTGCCGCAACCGAATCGATCACAACAATATCCACCGCATTGGATCGCACCAAAGTGTCGGCGATTTCCAGCGCCTGTTCACCAGTATCAGGCTGCGAGACGATCAGATTGTCGATATCAACGCCCAGCTTTTTCGCATAGCCCGGGTCAAGCGCATGTTCCGCATCGATAAATGCGGCTGTCCCGCCAAGCTTTTGAATCTCTGCAATCGCGTGCAGCGTCAATGTGGTTTTGCCTGAGCTTTCCGGACCGTAAATTTCGATCACGCGGCCACGCGGCAATCCGCCGATGCCAAGCGCGATATCAAGGCCCAAGGAGCCGGTTGATACGGCTTCGATCGCTACAGCCTCACGACTGCCAAGCTTCATCGCCGAACCCTTACCAAAGGCACGGTCTATTTGTGCAAGCGCTGCGTCCAGTGCCTTTTCACGTTCTGCATTATTCATATTTGATGCCCGATCCCCGTCGATAACTTTAAGACTTGCCGCCATTGTTCCACTCCTTTGGCTGGTGCCGCCCTATCCTGTAGGACAGCCCCTATGTATTGCCTTTGTTCTAGTAGAACAAGTGTGGAACGATATTTTATTTTCGCTTTAATACAGTACCTTAGATTTCCACCTACATTTTCAGTGCATCGCGCACCGCCTCCGCGATCTGCTGCACCGAAAACGGCTTTGGCAGGAACGCAACTTTGTCGAGATTGATCGATTCGCGCAATTGCTCCTCGGCATAGCCCGACATGAACAATATGCGCATTTCGGGCCGCTGCAATCGCAACACGCGCGCCATTGTTGGGCCGTCCATGTTGGGCATTACCACGTCGGAGACGACCAGATCATAGCTTTTGCCTTCCGCAAACAACGCCAGTGCCTCTTCGCCGTCGCAGGCGGTTTCGACAGTATAGCCCTGCCGTTCAAGCGCACGTTCGGCAACCGCGCGGACCATCGGTTCATCTTCAACGATCAACAATCGCCCCGTGCCCCACACGTCTTTCGGTGGCGCATCGAGGGTCGCCAGCGTCGCAGGAGGCGGCATTCCGCCTTCATGCACTGGCAAGTAAATGTCGAACCGTGTGCCTTTGCCGATTTCCGAGTCAGCAAAGATAAAGCCGCCCGATTGTTTGACAATGCCGTACACGGTAGAAAGTCCAAGGCCGGTCCCTTTACCCACTTCCTTGGTGGTGAAAAATGGTTCGAAAATCTTGGCCAGATGTTCTTTGGCGATGCCTGTTCCAGCGTCGGTAACCGACAGCAATGCATAATCGCCGATGGGCAAAATCTCACTGCGCATCGCGCGCACATCGGCTTTGCTGACCGCCTTAGTTTCGATCAATAAGGTGCCGCCGTCTGGCATAGCATCGCGCGCGTTGACGCCCAGATTGACGATGACTTGCTCCAACTGCCCGGGGTCGGCGCGAACAACGCCAATTGCGCGGCCATGCTGCACATCGAGCTTTACGGTTTCGCCGAGCAAGCGTTTGAGCAGATGCGAAACCTCCGCGACCACATCAGGCAGTTGCAGTATCTGTGGCCGCAATGTCTGCTGTCGAGAGAAGGCTAGCAACTGCCGCGTCAGGCTTGCGGCGCGGTTGCTGTTTTGGCGGATTTGCTGGATATCATCATAATCACTGTCACCCGGCGGATGGCGCAACAGCATCAGGTCGCAATAACCGATGATCGCGGTCAGGATGTTGTTAAAATCATGCGCGACTCCGCCCGCAAGCTGGCCCACCGCTTGCATCTTGGTGGCTTGCGCGACTTGGCGTTTCAGCTTGGTCTCTTCGCTATTGTCTTTAAGACCAATGAGCACTGCGGCATCGCCTAGCCCGCGCACACCTGCAATCGATAAAGCGATCACCTCGTCAGGCTGGTCTTTCAACCGCACAGCAATATCGCCCGAATGGGCTTGCCCAGCGGCATAGCGCCGGATGCTGTCCGATACCGCCGATTTATCCTCGGATATCACAAGATCACCGGGATAAGGCGGCATGGCATCGGGGGTTAGCCCTGCGACACGCGCAAAGCTCTCATTGGCAAAAAGAAACCGGCCATCGCGGTTAACGAGCGCCAGCCCCAAAGGCAGGTTCGACAGCAGTTGTTCGACATGGACCAATGCCGTCGTCCGGTCACTTTGCCCGCCGACATCGTCGATTGCGAGCAGCAGAGCGTTGCCCTGCGCGGCGCCATCGGAAAGCGGCACATGCAACAAGCGCACCGCCATACCGCGCGGTCCTTCGCGTTCGAAAAAGACGCGGCCTTTATCGTCCAGCCGCAAAAATGATCCCAAATCGCGGTTGGCGATGTTAGCGTTTTCATCGCCCGTTGCGCGGACAGCAAAGGCGGCATTGGATGTGCGCACGCGCCCTTCGTCACCCACAGTCACCGCCATAACGCCAGCGGTGGCGAGCGCCCGTCCGATCCGGCCAGAAACAAGGTCATTGGCCTGCGATACCATATTGACGGCGGCAACCTCGGCAAAGCGCCACATCAGATATTCGTCGCCTGCCCCTGCCCGCAAAACGCGGACCTGTAATTCGACGCCATTGTGTTTGACACCGTCAACCGTTGTGGAACCATCGCGCCAACCGGCTCGGCCAGCGCGCATCAACAATTCATGCGACGCCTCGTCCAGCTCCAAATCAGGCGGCGCACGCAACCCTTCAAACAATTTGCTGAACCTGTCATTGGCACACAATAAGCGCCCGGCCCGGTCGGTGATCGCAACCGCAGCGTCGTCTTGATCAGCAACGGCGCGCGTGACCGACCAATCAGGCGGCAACGCCGCTGCAACGGCCTCGGGTGATCGATTGCGACGCAAAAAATCTGCGACAGCCCAGAATGCAACCATCCCAGCGAGCAGTGCGCCGACCAGCACCCAGTTTTGCGTCACCAGCCACAGGATCAGCGCCGACAATATCGCCGCCGCTGCCAATCCGGCCACAGCGAGTCGATTGCTGGCTTGGTCGCCGCCACCTTCTCCACCAAAAATCTGTGCTGGAACCGATGGTGGCAACGTATTTCCTTACCAGATGCGAACGCGATCCTCGGGCTTGAGAACCATTTTACTGTCCGCTTTCGGCTGGAACGCCTCATACCATTTGTCAAGGTTACGAACGACCCAAACGCGCTGGATTGACGGGCTGTGCGGATCGGTAATCAACCGGTTGCGCAGATTTTCCTCGCGGTAGCTGCGGCGCCACACTTGGGCCCAGCCAAGGAAGAAGCGCTGATCGCCTGTATAACCGTCGATCACCGGCGCTTCTTTGCCAGCCAATGACGCTTTATAGGCGTCATACGCAATCGTCAGGCCGGCCAGATCGCCGATATTTTCCCCCAAAGTAAATTCGCCCTTTACGTTTGCACCGGGAAAAATTTCATAAGCATCATATTGCGCGATTAACGATTTGCCTGCGGCTTCAAAGGCTTTCACATCACTTGGCGTCCACCAATCGGCTAAACGGCCCTTCTCGTCATATTTCGCACCCTGATCGTCGAAATGATGGCTGATCTCATGACCGATCACGGCACCAATACCGCCATAGTTGATTGCGGCATCAGCCTTTGGATCAAAGAAAGGCGGTTGGAGGATTGCGGCGGGAAAAACGATTTCGTTCATACCGAAATTGGCATAGGCATTGACGGTCTGCGGCAACATGCCCCATTCCCAGCGGCGTAGCGGACTACCCAGACGCTTGATATTGTCGTCAAAGCCCCATTGTGTCGCGCGTAGATTATTGCCGTAAAGGTCTCCGCGCGCGATTTTCAGCTTGCTGTAATCTTTCCATTGGTCGGGGTAGCCGATCTTGGTGGTGAAATTGGCAAGCTTTTGCTTGGCTTTGACTTTGGTTTCAGGCTGCATCCAGTCCAGCCCCTCAATCCGGCGGCCAAGCGCGGCTTTCACATTTTCAACCAGCACATTCATCGCTGCTTTGGTTTCGGCGGGGAAATACCGTGCAGCATAGGATTTGCCGACGTCTTCGCCAAGCGCACCTTCAGTAAAGGCAACGCCGCGTTTCCAGCGTTCTTGCCGGACTTTCGTGCCTTGCAACGTTTTACCGTAAAATTCAAAGCCGGTGTCGGCGACGGCATTGGGCAGGACATCGGAATAGCCGTTCAGGCTGCCGACGATCATTTGATCCTTCAACACGCCCAGATCGGTCTCGGAATAGATTTTGGCTATGCCAGTGATCGCGCTCGGTTGGCCAACGATCACGTCGGTGATCTTGGGGCTGAGTTTTTTCAAGATAGGCGACATTTTGATGCCGGGAGTGAGCGCGTCAAGCTGAGCCAGCGTCATCTTGTTATAGGTTTTGGTCGCGTCGCCCGAATCTTCCCGGGTCCATTGCACTTCGGCGATTTTCTTTTCCATCGCGAAAATGGCGTCTGCCCGCGCTGTGGCATCCGCTTCGCCTGCATGGGTCAACATGTCGGCGAGGAATTTTTTGTATGCGACGCGAATGCTTTCATATTTGGGGGTATCGACCAGATACATGTCACGGTCTGGCAAACCCGTGCCGCCCTGGAAAATCTGAAAGATATAGGTTTCGGGGTTCTTATCATCTTGCCCGACATAGCCACCGAACAACGCGCCAACGCCGTTTCGTGCAGCGGTAGGCAACAGTTTTTCAAACGCTGCCTTAGTTTTTACGCCGCGCACTTGTTTCAGCCAAGGTTGTATCGGTTTCAGGCCCAGTTTCTCAACGGCTGCTTCATCGAGATAGCTGGCATATGCATTGCCGATCTTGCTTTTGGTGTTGGACTTTTCGCTGTCAAGAACTTCGCGGACACGGACCTGCGATAAATCGCCAAGGGCTGTAAACATGCCATAGTTGGACTTGTCGTCAGGAATGACCGCCTCGGCTGCCCATTTGCCGTTGGCGAACAGGTAGAAATCATCGCCTGGGGCAACCGACTTATCCATACCCGCTGTATCAAAGCCGAATGAGCCGAGTTCTGGACCGGCTTTTTGCTCCGCCTTGGGCGCTTCTTCGGCGCATGCAGGCGCGGAAAGCGTCAATCCGCACAGCGAAATGCTAGCAACTGTCAGATAGAGTGATGTGAATTTCATGGCTTATGCTCCCCATATTCCGCAGAATCGCCGAACAGCGATTCTATTATGAGGCGAGCATAGCCCTAAGCCGAGCCGAACTTAACCTTTATCCACGAGCATCAACTGGCTTCGACCGGCGACGCCATTTGGTCACAATCCGCCAGCGCCAGAACCCGACTGCGATCACATAACCAACCGCCGCCGACACCACCGAGATTACAAACAAGCCAAACAGCATCGCGGGCGCTGCGTCAGAGAGCATCCAATAGGAGAGCTCTACCAGCTTTGGCCACCAGCCCATCTTAGCATCTAGCAACGACATCAGGTGCGTGGAATCCGCGCCGCCCACATAAGCAGACGCGATCAAGATAAACGGCGTGGTCAGCGGCATCGACAGAAACGTCATCGCTGCGCCCAACGGGATATTTGCCCGGATAGGCAGAGCTAACAAAGCAACGCCTGCAATTTGCACGCCGGGGATCAACAAAAATATGCCGACCAACAGACCAAGCGCCACACCGCGCGGCACCGACCGGCGGGTAAAGCGCCATAGTGCCGGGTGAAAAACGCGCGCAGTAAAGGGACGCAAGAAACGGTTGCGTTCAAAACTTTCCCGGGTCGGTGCCTGGGCATGCAGCCATTCGCCAAAGCTGCTCATCCTTTTTCCCGCATGATGCGGCCCTGCTCGCGCTTCCAATCGCGTTCCTTCTCAGTCGCCCTTTTGTCAGGCGCTTTTTTGCCTTTGGCCAGAGCGAGCTCGACTTTCGCTCGCCCACGCCCGTTGAAATAAATCGACAGCGGAACAAGGGTCATCCCCTGCCGCATCACTGCGCCATGCATTTTGTTTATCTCACGCGCATTAAGGAGCAATTTACGCGGGCGCTTTGGTTCATGATTATTACGGTTGCCATGGCTGAATTCGGGGATGTTGGCGTTTATTAGCCAGACTTCCCCGCCATCTTTTACCTCGGCATAGCTTTCGGCAATCGACCCTTCGCCAAAACGTAGCGATTTGACCTCGGTTCCGCTGAGCGCGATCCCAGCCTCGAACTTATCCTCGATATAGAAATCATAGCGCGCACGCCGGTTTTCGGCGACGGTTTTGAATTTGTCGAATTCTTCGGGTTTTGGTCGCGCCATTAAATGAGGCCCGCAAGCTCCATGGCCGCATCGACGGCGGCGCAACTGGAAGCAGAGGCAGCGACCAGCGGCAAGCGCACGTCGGCGGGGAAATCTTTGATCACACGGGTCATTGCATATTTAATGGGGGCCGGAGACGCATCTGTGAAGAGGGCGTTGTGCAAAGGTTGCAATTTATCGGTCAACGTCCGCGCCAAAGCATAATCGCCAGACGCCGTTGCCGTTTGAATTTCTGCGCACAACCTAGGCGCAACATTGGCGGTCACCGAGATGCAGCCGACGCCGCCAGCCGCGTTAAACGCAAGAGCCATATCGTCATTGCCCGAGAGTTGGCAGAAATCTGTGCCACAGCCAAGGCGATGGTCGGCAACGCGGCCAATCTGCCCGCTCGCGTCTTTGATCCCGATAATATTTGGGATTTCCGCCAGACGCGCCAAGGTCGCAGGTAGAATATCGGTCACCGTACGCGCTGGGACGTTATAAACAATAATCGGCAGATCGCACGTTTCGGCCAGATGCGCATAATGCGCGTAGATGCCATCCTGATTGGGCCGGTTATAATAAGGAGCAACGACCAAAGCGGCAGCCGCTCCTTCGGCTTTGGCGAACTGCATGTGACGCACCGCCGTCGCGGTGTCGTTCGAACCGCAGCCTGCAATCACCGGAACGCGGCTGGCGGCCTGCTCGATACAGACAGAAATCACACGGTAATGTTCGTCAAATGACAATGTCGGCGCTTCGCCCGTGGTGCCGCATGGCACCAACGCGCTCGACCCTTCGGCGATTTGCCAATCAACCAGCGCACGAAATTTGTCCTCGGCAAACGCTCCGTCGTAAAAAGGAGTCACCAGAGCGGGTATTGAGCCGGAGAACATGGAACTTGCTTTCGTGAAGGGACATATAGACCATCGTATGACCGAACAGGGGTGTTTGGTTCATCTCCTGATCAGAAGAGAGCCCTTAATATGTCCCGTATGGTAAAGCACCTCATTTCCGCTTCATTGCTTGCAATTCCTGCTTCTGCATATGCCGCGCCCCCCGAAAAGATCGAATGGATCGCAGGTACTGGCGATGCTGTGAATGTCCCGGCCAAGCTTGTCGATGCCAGCGAAGGCAACATTCCAGCGGCGCTGCAGCGTTGGAAAATGCTCAGCCAGTCGGGCAATTATGCCTTTGGCGAATATGCATCGTTTCTGCTGACTTATCCAAATTGGCCAGCGGCTGACGATATGCGCAAAAATGCCGAGCAGTCGATCAACCTAGTGTCCTATTCCCCTAGCCAAACGGTCGCCTTTTTCGACCGGTTGGAGCCGCTGACCAACGGTGGGCGGGCCAAATATGCGATTGCCCTGGCTGCAACCGGTGACAAAACTAAGGCGGAGCAATGGGGCCGTCGTGCATGGCGCGAGGGCCCGTTAACCGACGATGACGAAAGCCGTCTGTTTCAGTTGATGAACGGAAAACTGTCGGCGGCCGACCACGACGCCCGCGTCAGCCGCTTGCTTTGGTCCAGCGCCAGCCGTTCAGCGCAAAAATGGTTGCCCTACACCTCGCCCGAGCGTCGCACCGTCTTTGACGCACAATTGGCCTATGAATTAAAAACAGCCGACGCCGCCGACAAATTTGCCGCAGCGGGCCAAGCGGGCCAAAGCGATGCCGGTTTGGTAATGGACCGCGTCAATGCGTTGAAAGCCGCTGGAAACAGCTGGGGCGCACGCGAACTGCTCGCCAACCGCCCTGCACTGTCGGCCCCGCCGCACGTTGCGCGCGACTGGTTGAAGCTGCTGCTCGCCAATGCAGAGGCTGCCGAAAAAGACGGGCAATATGATCTCACTTACCGGATCGCGTCTAAATTGCGCGAAGCGTTTCCGGCCGGCACCAAAATTATCAACCTCGATCTGCCGACACGCGACACCTATACCAGCCTTGCATGGCTAGCGGGTGAAACTGCCTATTACAAATTGGGTCGCCCCCGCGATGCAGCGGACATGTTCAGCGCCTATACCGACGGCGCCCGTAGCCCACAAACGCGTTCCAAAGGCCTATACTGGGCCGGACGCGCAGCCAAGCAAGCGGGCGACGCCGCAGGCGCAGCGCAATATTGGGGCGAAGCAGCGCGCTATTATGATTTCTTTCATGGTCAATTGGCGTTGGAGGCGATGAGCAAGCCATTGCCTGCCGTCGGCCCATCCCCGTCTCTGCCGCAACTTTCCAACAGCACCGTTCCGTCAGCATTTAACGCGGCACGCCTGTCCACCAACGCCTTTTCCGGTTGGACCGATTCGAACAGCTTTATGAAGGCACTGGCCAATTCTGCGAAAACCGAAGGCGATTTCCTTAATGTGTTTTCCTGGTCCAGCGCCATCGGCAGACCCGATCTATCCGTCATCGCCGCGCGCAGTGCTCGGATCGAAGGCTATAGCAGCATGATCCGGCTGGGCTATCCGGTGGTCAATGTGCCGCCAGAACATATCAACAACTGGACCTTTATTCATGCGATCGCGCGGCAGGAAAGCCAGTTTGACCGCAACGCCACCAGCCATGCTGGCGCTCGCGGGCTGATGCAGTTAATGCCCGGCACAGCGCGCGAGACAGCCGGCAAAATTGCTTTGTCCTATCGCCCAGAGGCGCTGAACACAGACATTACGTATAATATCCAGCTCGGTTCCACCTATTTTCAGCGGATGTTGAGCTATTACAACGGCAGCTATCCGCTTGCTGTCGCAGCGTATAATGCGGGCCCCGGCAATGTGAACAAATGGCTCGCCCGCAATGGTGATCCGCGTAGCGGCGGGATCGACATCCTTGACTGGATCGAACAAATACCGATCACTGAAACCCGCAACTATGTCCACCGCGTGTTGGAAAATGCGGTGATGTACGATCATCTGAATCCAGAACGTGCGCGCTATAAAACGACGATGCCGTTAAGCAAATATCTGGGCCGATCCACCGCGAACTGATACCAATCACGGTATGAACGAACGCACCAACCCGATCACCGCTGCGGGCTATGCCGCTTTGCGCGCCGAATATGACCGCTTGTTTGCAGACGAGCGGCCAAAGGTGGTCGAGATCGTCAGCTGGGCCGCTGGCAATGGCGACCGCAGCGAAAATGGCGACTATATTTATGGCAAACAAAAACTGCGGGCGATTGACTGGGAATTGGGTCAGCTTTCAAAAAAGATGAAGGCCGCCAACATCATCGATCCTGCCAAGCAGCCCGACAGAACCCGGGTGTTCTTTGGCGCGACGGTGACCATCGCTGATGAAAAGGATGACGAGCGCAGCATTACACTCACCGGCGACGACGAACAGGATGTGGCTGCGGCCCGTATCGGCTGGAGCTCGCCGCTGGCACGCGCTCTTCGTGGGGCCGGCATAGGCGATTTGCGCACTGTCACGCTGCCCGGCGGCCCCAAGGAATGGGAAGTTATCGCGATCAGCTATCCGGAGTGAGGGTTTGCACGATCAATTCCGCCAGACGCTGAGGCGCTTCCATCGGGATGAAGTGTGACACATCGGGCCAATGCAGATCGCGTGCATTGGGGAAGCTCTTCCATAAATCAGGCGCGGTCGGACTAGAGGAGAAATCCATGGCGCCTTTGCGTTCGGCATTTCGCGCCCGCAATATGGTGGTGCGACACGCGACCTGCCCCATCCATGGATAAGGGTTATTCTGCCACGCGCCCATATAGGCCGAGGCCTCCAGCACTGGCGGGCAGGCGAGTTCCAGCCCTTCCCCAGTCGCGGCGAGAACCAAACCAAAAGTGCAATAATCCGCCAGCGCATCCGCGCGCCAATGCGCATAGGGTTCGCGATCGGCAAACCGCGCAATCATCTGTTCGGCACTGTCCCAAGCATTACGGCGACGTGCGACTGGGTGGTCGCTGGTTGATCCTCCAGCCTTGACAGGTTCCATAGCGTAAATTTCTGGCACGAGCATGACCGGATCGACCAGCAACAATTGCGCAAACTTATAGGGCGCTATCGCCGCAGCGCGCGCCGCAACATAGCCGCCCATGCTGTGCCCAATCGCAAAGACCGGTGCTGCGACCTTTGCGTTTAGAAAAGCGACAACATCGTCGGCCGTCTTTGTCCAGTCCGAAAGCGAATCAGGCCGATAGCTCCGTCCATGGCCACGCATGTCGACGGCGATGATATGTTGATCGTCGGGCAAGGCCGCGACCGTGGCATCCCAACAGCGCGCATGAAAGCCGGTTGCGTGGAGCAGTAGCAGCGTTGGCTTCTCGCCTTCACCACCCCATTCAAACCAGCAGATTTCGCCAGCCGGCGTGGTAAAGCGGTGTTCGACAGGAGGCTTGGTCATCGTGTGGCCAAAAGGCAGGGAACACCATAAATCGTCATCTTCTCATCACTCGTCAAAACGGTCAGACCTTCACTCAACGCTTGTGCCAAGATCAATCGGTCAAAAGGATCGCGGTGATGGGGGGGCAGTTGCTCGAGCACCGTCAAATGCGATATCGCGATTGGAAGCGTTGCGACTGAAAACTCGGTCAACCAACGGCCAACCAATGCTGCGTTGGCCGCTAGCTTCCCCTGACCGTTCTTGATGGATATTTCCCAAAGCGAACCGATGCTGAAAAAAGCTTCATTCTCACCACTGGAAATCAGTTCGCGCGCGTTCGGGGACAGCCGTTCATCGTCAGACAACCACCATAATGCAACCTGTGTATCAACTAACACCCTCATTCAGGGTCAGGCCAAGGTTCATTGCTGCCTATTCCATAAAAAGCATCGATCAGCCATTCAGGCGTCTCATCGAAATCATCGGCTACCCACAGCTTGCCCTTCATCGAGCCCGACTTGCGCGGCTTTCCATCCTTGGTGAAGGTCCACTTGCCATTGACGAAATAAGGCTGCCCCTCCGGTCCTTTAACAAGGGTGGCGGGAGGTGCTGCAGCAGGTGCAGCTTTATATGGCATTTGCATCTCACGCACTCCTTCCTGCGGCGAACTGGTATTGGACAGGTTGATCAAATAACCCTTCACCAACGCAGACAAAGACGTCCCCATCTCCGCCGCACGAATGCGGGCCTGACGATGTATTTCGTCGTCGAGAGCGATGGTGACGTTTTTCATAACAGGCTGTGTAGCACAGTTTCACAGTATTTGCAAGATTGCGTCATCACTTAGAGCTTTGACGGCGTTTTGTTTCGCAAACGATCATCCTCGTCACCGGCAAGCCGTCGCTCTATTCGTGTGATGCTCTCATTAGCATCAGAGGAGTTTTTCGACGCCGCAAGGGGCCGATAATAGCGTAGCGCAGTATCAAGATCACCCACGGATTCAGCGCAGACACCCAGATTGTACGCCAGCGTAGGATGCGAGAACCCGCGCGCCTCCATATCACGCCAACCGGCGCAGGCCGCGGATTCGCTCTGTTTGGTGGCCGCGATCAGCGACTTCATCTGGTCGCTGTCCGCCTTGTTCATGCCGGAACGGGTTTCGCGAACACGAATTTTTTCGGTGCGCGCAAATGGTGTAATCTGCGCGGCAAACTCATCAGCCACTCTGCGGACCAGCGTCACGATGACATTGTCGACATCTGTGGGCCTGCTCTCACCCTCACAGCTCTCTGACTCGTCGCGCTGCGGCAAATTGCGACTATAAATTCTGGCATCATCTGACAAACGTGTAATCTGTACATTGGCCGAAACGGTCACTGTTCTGCGGATACAATAAAGCTCGACCTTGATTTTCACCTCGTCCTTACATTTGGTCGAGTAAATATCGGTTGGGCAACGCTTAGCCTTACGTCTGAAATTGACATTATCTATGCGCGTTCTGACGTCGCCATGGACGACGCCTTCAACTTTTGCATAAAGCGACCGAATTTCGAAATAGGGCTTTCTGTCGCGGCCTGCCGACGCGGCAAGCTTACGCTCGACCTCAAAAACAAGGGCGGGGCCATCATCACCGTCGAACCGGTCAATCGCCAAGCTGCGCAGCAAAGAAGGACTGCGCTCTTCCGCTGCGTACCAACCAGATACCGTCAGAGTTTCCGCAACGGCTGCTTGTGTCCCCGCCAATGCATACACTGCCGCAAGGACCGCAATTCCAATTCTGCCCACTTTTGAAACCCCCTATCGTGCTAGCACCTAGGGCTACTCTAAAGGAGCTATGGCCGCAATCAAGCCTTTGGCGGCTCCACCACCCTTATGTGCAGCTCGCGCAGTTGCTTTGTCATTGCCGGCGACGGCGCGCCCATCAGCAAATCTTCGGCGCGCTGGTTCATCGGGAACAGTGTGATTTCGCGCAGGTTTTGCACACCGCAGAGCAGCATCACCATCCGGTCGACACCTGCCGCCATGCCGCCATGCGGAGGCGCGCCGAATTGGAACGCGCGGTACATGCCGCCGAAACGTTCCTCGACATCCGCTTGCGTCAAACCGGTGATCTCAAACGCTTTGACCATCAAATCGGGATGCTGGTTACGGATCGAGCCCGACGCCAGTTCATAGCCATTGCAGACCATGTCATATTGATAGGCCTTGATCGTCAGCGGATCTTGCGTTTCCAGTGCTTCCAATCCGCCCTGCGGCATCGAAAACGGATTGTGCGCAAAATCTACCTTTTTCTCTTCCTCGCTCCACTCGTAAAACGGGAAGTCGATGATCCAGCAGAAACGGAAGCTGTCTTTGTCGATGATATCCAGCTGCTCGGCGCATCGTGTGCGTGCAGCTCCCGCCAACTTTGCAGCTTGTTCGGCATTGCCCGCTGCAAAAAAACAACCGTCATCGGGGCCAAGGCCGATAGCTTCGTACAGCGCCAACATGCCTTCTTCGCCGTGGTTCTTGGCAATCGGGCCACCGAACTCACCCGCTTTGCGCGTGACATAGCCAAGACCCGCGTGGCCCTCACTACGCGCCCAGTCGTTCATTTCGTCAAAGAACTTGCGGCTTTTCTCCGCTGTCTTTGGCGCAGGGATCGCGCGGACAACGCCGCCGGAACCAACGATTTTCTCAAACAGGCCAAAGCCTGATGTGCGGAAATGGTCGGTCACGTCTTTAATTATCAGCGGGTTGCGCAAATCGGGTTTGTCGGTGCCGTAATCGAGCATAGATTGCGAATAAGGGATGCGCGGGAATTCACCGGCGGGGGTGACAGGCTTGCCGTCGGCAAAGCTTTCAAACACACCAGCCATCACTGGCTCCATCGTCTCCCAGACTTCTTCCTGGGTCACGAAGCTCATTTCCAGATCGAGCTGATAAAACTCGCCGGGCAGCCGGTCGGCACGCGGGTCTTCGTCGCGAAAGCAAGGCGCGATTTGGAAATAACGGTCAAAACCTGCGACCATCAACAATTGTTTATACTGCTGCGGAGCCTGTGGCAGTGCAAAGAATTTGCCCGGATGAATGCGGCTGGGCACGAGGAAATCGCGCGCGCCCTCCGGCGAACTCGCGGTCAGGATCGGCGTCGAATATTCGGTAAAGCCAATCGCTTCCATCCGGTTGCGCGTTTCCCGCACAATTGCCGCACGCTTCACGATATTGGCGTGCAAAGTTTCGCGGCGCAGATCAAGGAAGCGGTATTTCAGGCGGGTTTCTTCGGGATATTCCTGCTCACCAGCCACTGGCAAAGGCAGCTCGTCGGACCGGCTGAGGATCGTTGCACGGCGGCCATAGACTTCGATCTCACCGGTCGGCAGGTTGGGATTTACTGTCGATGCGCTCCGCGCTTTTACAACGCCGTCGATGGTCACAACACTTTCAACACGCAGAGCTTCAAGGATCGCCAGCGCAGGGCTATCGCTGTCGGCAACAATCTGCGTCATGCCGTAATGATCGCGCAAATCGACGAACAAGACGCCACCATGGTCGCGCTTGCGATGCACCCAGCCCGATAGACGGACGGTTTCACCAACTTGGGCAGCGCGCAACTCGGCGCATTTATGGGTACGATATGCGTGCATAATGGGACTTTTTCTTGGGTTTTCGACAGGAAATTGTGAAGGCGGGGCTAGACCGTTGCAAGCAGGCTTTGTCAAGCTGACTTTGCCTGTTAAGGGCAGTCGTTAATGCAGATACATCCACTCATCACCGACAGCGCACAACTGGCCGAATTTTGTGCGCGCTTGTCCAAATCTAACTTCGTTGCGGTCGATACCGAATTTATGCGGGAAAACACTTATTATCCCGAATTGTGTTTGGTACAGATGGCAGACGAAAACGAGGCGGCGGCGATTGATCCCAAAGCCGACGGGCTGGACATGACGCCGATGCTCGAGTTGATTTGCACCAACGAGGATGTGCTAAAGGTCTTTCACGCCGGCGGGCAGGATATCGAGATATTCTATAACCTGACCGGAAAGACCCCGCATCCGCTGTTCGATACACAGATTGCGGCAATGGCGCTGGGTCAGGGCGAACAGATCGGCTATTCCAATCTGGTCGAGCTGTGGATCGGGCTGCAGCTGGATAAAGGCGCGCGCTTTACCGATTGGTCGCGCCGTCCGCTGGATAAACGCCAGATTGATTACGCCATTGGCGATGTTACGCATCTATCGACGATATTCCCGATGATGCTGGACAAGCTGGTCAGCACAGGACGCGGGGGTTGGCTTGATGACGAGATGGAACGGCTCGCCAATGCCGCCAATTATCACAACGATCCGGACAACGCTTGGAAACGCATCAAGGTGCAATCGCGCAAACCCGAAGTCCTCGGTCGCCTGAAAGCGATGGGCGCGTGGCGCGAACGCGAGGCACAGCGAAAAAATATCCCGCGCGGGCGGATCATGAAGGATGAGACGCTGGCAGATATCGCCTCCCATCCGCCAAAGCATCAGGCTGAATTGCCAAAGGTGCGCGGGCTTTCGCCTGCTTGGAAAGACAATGAAATCGGTGCGCGTTTATTGGCGGTAATCGCCGAGGCTGAGCCATTACCCCGCGAGTTGATGCCCGAACGCAACGGCAGCGGTATAGGCGGCGGTAAAGAAGGTGCGCTTGTGGCGGATCTATTGAAATTGCTGCTGAAAATACGTTCACGCGAAATCAATGTCGCAGCACGGCTTATCACGCGCAGTGACGAGCTGGAGCGTTTGGCCGCTGGCGAACGCGAAGGACTAGAATTGCTCACCGGCTGGCGGTTTGAACAGTTCGGCCAAGACGCGCTTGATCTGGTCGAGGGGCGGCTCGCATTTGCGGTTGTCAACGGCAAGTTGAAGATGACAAGGACATCGGACGAATGAACGATCAGGCAGTTACCATCGCGATCATCGACTGCGGCTGATCAGCTCAACCACCCGCTCGCTTTCGCGTTTCGTGCCAACCAGATCAAGGCGATTGCGATCACCACAACAAATCCTTGCAAGCCGTAGACCGTGCCGTCGATCAAGTCCGATTTGGGCGCAAGGACAAAAAACCAGATATCCTGCACAATTACACCGAGTAGCGACAAAAATAGCAGCGACACCGCCCAGCTTTTTCGCGCGATCAGCGCCAGACAACCCAATGCGCCAAGCCAAACTGCAACCGCCGTTCCGGCAATCGCCCAAGCCGGTCGCGCGGCGACCATCGCCTTTTCAGCATCGCTCATCTTGGCGATATCCGCCGTCGACATCATGGCATCGGACAAATAGGCGGCACAGCCCATCAAATTCCACAGCAGCGCAATAATCACCACCGGCAAAAACCATTTTGGTGCTGTTGTCATAGATCCCTCCTCTTTTCCCCCACGGCAAAGCTAGGCGGGTCCGCTTTAGATGTAAACGTGTTACACTGCGGCCAATAGACTGCGGACAAGCGGCAAAGTGATCGCGCTACCCTCTGCCAATGCAACCGCATTGGCCTGCCGCGCCAGTTCTTCCAGCGCCGCGTGGCTGCGTTCCACCCGCTTGACCACATAGCTCAACGCCTCTGGCCCAATCGACGTGCCGCGATCGTGCAGATGTTTCAGCAACAACTGTCCCATCAATTCATCATCGGGCGCTTCGATCTCCAGCAGCTGCGACGCGCTAAGCCTTGACCGCAAATCGGCCAGTTCCACATGCCACTCGGCGGGCGCTTTGGTCGATAGCATCAGGATCGATTGCCCCGCGTCCAAAGCGGCATTCCAGCGGTGAAATAGCGCCTCATCATCAAGCGTATCGGCATCATCGATCACTTCATTGCGCGAGTTGGGGCCGCCCTGCCCGGCAAAATAGCGCGCCATAAGGCTTTTACCCGAACGCGGTGGCCCCAATAGTATCGCGCAATGCCCGGGCCACGCAGCGTGATTGCCAAGCGCGGCAAAGGCATCGGCATTAGACTGCGTAATAATCACGCTATCCGATCCGCCAGAGCGGAGCTTATCAAGGGGTAATGCGATTTGTTGCATGGTGGCCATGTGTTCAAAACCGCTAGTGCTGAGCTTGTCGAAGCACGTCTGGCAGATAAACGCCCTTCGACAGGCTCAGGGCTAACGGTTTCCTATAAATCCTATCGTATCCCGCGTGACGACAACGCCGATTGCAGCGCGGCTGGATCACCCTGATACGTTACCCGCATTACCGATGTGCCACCCAGTGCCAGGCTGGTCGTAACCACTGACTTTACACCCGGAATACCGCGAATGGCGGCCTCTGCGCGGTCTACGGCTTCGGGGTTTGGCGTCTTAACTTGCACGGTGATCGTCACTGATTGAGAAGGCACAGGCGTTGGCGGCGTGTCGTCCTTTGCGTCATTCTTGCCTTTGTCGTCGGGCAAGCCATCCATCACGCGTTCCAGCGGATCAACAGGCTCAGTGGCAGCGGGGGGGGCGGTCTCTGCCTCTGCCTCCAGCTCTTCCAAATCTGACACGTCAATGTCTTCGAGCAGCAACGTCGCCTCGGCCCGCAGACGGCCAGCAAGGAAACCTTGTTGATAAAGCTGATCAATTTTGACCACGCCTTCGTTCATCATCGCCGGAATGCCCTTGGCGTCATCGGCGCGCAAAGTGAAGCTACCAAGAAACCTGTTTTCGGGGCCATAACGGGCGGAGAATTTGCCGACGATCGGCCCGCCCGGCCATTGCCGTTCCAACCGCACAATCGGATAGAGCACATCGGCTGCACCAAATTGGTCAAGGATAACGCGCCACCAACTGCGGCTGCGGCGGTCAAGCTGCCCTGCGTTCAGCAACAGCGATTCGCTGCCACCGCCAAAGGGACGAACATAATCAATCCGGCTGTCAGCGGTGCGGAATTTAGCCCATGAATTCTGCCAAATCGTCTGCCGCTCAAACACAATCGGTGCGCCGCCGGTGACCATTACCGGAATGACCAGCATCGGCGCGGATTTGCTGCCGATGCCTTTAATTCCCAGCAATTGCCCTGCCCGGGCACGGTCAAACGATACGCCAAGTTTCGCCACATAACGGCGCGGACCGATCTGTTCTTCCTCAACGATAATCGCCGAGACAATACCATCTAACGTGCCATCGGCCAGTTGTGCGCCAGCACCATTATGGGTCCGCGCCCATAATGCGCTCCAAGCCTTACGCTGCGCCTCTTGCCAGCCCGCAAGCCGGGCTTCCTCGGCATTTTTGCCAGTGGTGTTGACCGAGATGTCGATGACTTCAAAATCACCAGTCGAGGCGATCGGCGAGATGCCGCGCTTTGGCCCTTCAATCTGGGCATGAACCAACGCCGCGCTCCCCAACAGAAGCGGAGTGACCAATAGCCAGTTGCGCACAGTCTTTTTCGGCAATACCCTCATAGTGCGCTCTTTTGGCGACTTATGAATGGAAATCCAAGGGGGAAGTCGCTAGCGGCGGTAAAATGAATTCAAAGCATAACCAAGACGAACCCTATACCTATGCCAAAGCAGGGGTTTCCATCGAAACCGGCAACGCGTTGGTGCGCGCAATTGCGCCGCTTGCCAAAGCAACACGGCGCGCAGGGGCAGATGCAGACCTTGGCGGATTTGGTGGGTTTTTTGATCTGAAAGCCGCAGGGTTTTCTGATCCCTTGCTGGTCGCGGCCAATGATGGCGTGGGAACCAAGCTGAAACTCGCCATCGAATCGGGGCGGCATGATGGCGTTGGTATTGATCTCGTCGCGATGTGCGTGAATGATTTGATTGTGCAGGGCGCAGAGCCTTTGTTCTTCCTCGATTATTACGCCACCGGAAAGCTCGATAACGATGTTGCCACAGCGGTAGTCGCCAGCATTGCTGAGGGGTGTAAGCTTGCTGGCTGCGCATTGATCGGCGGCGAGACGGCGGAAATGCCGGGGATGTATTCCGAAGGCGATTATGACCTTGCCGGTTTTTGCGTTGGCGCGGTGGAGCGCGGCGATGTGTTGACGGCGGACAAGATTGCCGATGGAGATGCCATCCTTGGCCTTGCCTCGTCGGGTGTGCATTCCAACGGTTTCTCGCTGGTGCGCAGGCTGGCAGCGGACAAAGGCTGGAAGCTTGATCGCCCGGCTTTGTTTGACATCGACACATTGCTGATCGACGCGTTGATGGCCCCGACGCGGATTTACGTAAAGTCGTTGCTGCCTTTGGTGCGCAGCGGCAAAGTGCACGCGATGGCGCATATTACCGGCGGTGGTTTGCTGGAAAATATCCCGCGCATCTTGCCCGATGGCCTGCACGCTTATGTTGATGCGGACGCCTGGGAACAGCCACGATTGATGGCGTTCCTGCAAGCGCAGGGTAATATCGAACCCGAAGAAATGGCGCGCACCTTTAACTGCGGCATTGGCATGGCGGTTGTGGTGGCACAGGCTGATGTGGACGCGGCGGTGGCGGAGTTGGAAGCGGCTGGCGAGACTGTGTTTCGCATTGGGCATATTGCCGCTGGGGACAAGGGTTGCACAGTAACGGGTTCGGATGAGACTTGGAGTGCGAAGAGCGACTGGAGCGCAACGCATAATGGCTAGTTCCCTAACACCGTTAGTCCTGAGCCTGTCGAAGGACGGGTGGGCTAAACCGCACTTCGACAGGCTCAGTGCTAACGGTGATTGGAATGGCTAAAGCCCGCGTCGCCGTCTTAATCTCCGGCAGCGGAACCAATATGGCGGCTTTGCTATACGCCGCAAAGCAGCCCGATTGCCCCTATGAAATCGTGCTGGTCGCCAGCAACAATCCGCAAGCCGCTGGCCTGACACTCGCCAAATCAGAGGGCGTTGCAACCTTTGCGCACCGGCACAAACGCCTGACGCGAGAGGCGCATGACGAGATCATGCACGACGCGATCATCGCCGCCAAAGCCGATACCATCGCGCTCGCGGGCTATATGCGTATATTGTCCCCCGAATTTGTCGGCAAATGGGGCGGCCGGATGCTGAATATCCACCCCAGCCTATTGCCGCTGTACAAAGGCCTGCACACCCACGACCGCGCGATTGCGGCAGGTGACAGCCACGGCGGATGCAGCGTGCATCTGGTCACCGCCGAACTCGACGATGGACCAATCCTTGGCCAAACACCGGTGGCAATCATCCCCGGTGACACCGCCGATACCCTTGCCGCCCGCGTGCTGATCGCTGAACATCAACTCTATAGCCGCACACTGGCGGACTATGTCAGCCGCGCATCATCGCCCGATTTCCTGATCGCCCAAGTCCGCGAGCGCGCGATGGCGCTGCCCGAGGCTGACGAAGTCACCAGCCACGGCATGCCGTGTTTCGGTATCATCAAAGGCAAAAAATTCGCGTATGTCTCCAGCGACCATCACGGCGACGGCAAAGTCGCGCTGCTGGTGAAAATCAGCGGCGTCGAAGAACAGGCCATGCTGATCGACAGCGACGCCGACCGATACTACCGCCCGCCCTATTTCGGCGACGGCTGGGTCAGCATCCGGATCGATCTGGGCGACACCGACTGGGACCATATCGGCGAATGGCTGGCCAAAAGCTGGCGCGCGGTTGCGCCAAGGAAGCTGGCGGCGATGATGGATTTGGTGGAGGATTTTTGAGGGTGAAACTTCGGTTATTTTGACAAGACCTTCGAGACTTCCTCAATAATGCGCGAACATTCGTCAATAAATCGATCATCCACTTGGATTAGAGTTTTGACTTCTGAAACATCCCCTTCGTCAAAGAAACTCTCGCCCGGTCTTTTCATTCTAAACGGCAACTGATCGAAATCGGTCATGAGCTGATCGTAGCTTCTTCCTTTGCCATGCTTGAGAACGTTGATTGCATTGCGGTAGTGGTTGAACTCACAAGCTAATTTTTCGTGCCCGTTGTCCGACACAAATTTCGACGCAGAGCTAAACCCATCTGCAGAGTTGGCTCGTCCTTGAAGCCACGCGTCGAACAATGAGAATAAGCCAACGGCGACCACGGCTCGATGCAACTGCAACATTTGAAGGTTTTTCACCAAGATGGTTTCGGCGCTCGAATCGAGCTGTCTAACAATTTTTTCTTCCGTCTCTCTGATAACAGAAAGAGCAAAGCTCGTGCTGCGGAAAGCCAATTCAGTGAATGAGTGCATCGCCGGAAATTCCTTTTTTCAACTACTCCTCACCCAATCTCCGCCGCATCCACCACCGGCCTGCTCTCCCTCGTCCCGCGATAGCGCGCGTCGGGTTCGCTTTCGCCGGGCGAGATGATGACATGGTCGTTGTGCACCTCCAGCAATGTGCCGACAAAGGGGAAGTCGGCCAAGCTGCCTGTCACGCGATAGCTGACCATATCGCCGACCTTAAATGTCGCTTCATCAAAGTTGAATGCGAACGGGCAGTCCCCCTCGTTGTCTGCGCCCTCTCCCATGCCGATCATGTTGTTTCTCCCCTTCCTTAGCCACTCCTCTTTAGGGGAGGGGCAGTGAGACTTAGCATCTTTGATGCTTAGTCGCAGCGGGGTGGGGATTTGAGGCCTTACATTATGCCGACAGTCCCCACTCCAACCCCGCATTTAAAGAACAGCGGCTTAGTTTGTAAAGCCTTGTGCACCTTGGATAGCCTGATGTGCAACAGGCCAATAGGGCATTTCCGCTTGACAACATGTTCGTTATATGTTCTATATCCGCATTGCAAATTGGAGACGCGTTAATGAATATGAACAGAATCGCGAAAAAGCCGATTCCGTGTCAAAAGTGTCAAAAGTCAAAAGTGTAGAAAAAGCACGAAAGGCTATTGGAATCAGCGTATAGATGATAATGCTGTTTAAATTATGCGAAGGGGGACCGTCACTATGCCACACATTATCCGCTCAACATTTTTTGCCTGCATGCTGATCGCAGCATCCGCAGTGGCCCATGCCGCGCCGGCAAAAGTCATCCCGCCAAAGGATGAATGTCTGGCCATCGACGGCTATTTCGACCTTCGGCAGAATTTTGAAGGCATCGTCAAACGCCGTGATGCCAAGGCGCTGTCCGCGATGATATCGCCCGCAATCAGCTGGAACTTTGGCGGAGAACCAGACAGCAAAGAGGCGTTTGCCAAAAACTGGAAGTTGGAAACCGGCAAAGCCTCCCCCATTTGGGCGGAGCTGGACCAGATTGTGCGGCTGGGCTGTTTCTCGCAAGGGCCCGACAACCCAACGATGCCGCATTTCTTTGGCCAAGACACAGGCGCCGCCAGCCCGGGGGGAGCAGCGCTCGTCCTCGGCCCAGCCGTCAACCTGCGCGCACAACCGAGCACGACCAGCGCGTCACTGCGCAAAATCAACTGGGAAGTGGTGACAACAGTTGAAGTCAGCGCCGATGGCTTGTGGACCAAAGTGCAAGGCGCAGACGGAAAAACCGGCTTTATCCGCAACGATTATCTGCGCGGCGATCTGGATTACCGGATTGGGTTTGAACGCAAGGATAAAGGCTGGGTGGTCAGCTTTTTCATCGCAGGGGATTGAAACCGCCTGCATCTCACAATTGGCGAGACGATAAGATGTAAAAAGTCCGTTTATCGCCGCCAAACGGCGTTTTGTTCGACGTAGATACACATTCCATAAACCAGTCTTGAGTTAGATCTCAGCTGTAAATTGAAACGCGACGCGATGTCGTGGACCAATGCTTGGCAAGAAAAACGCAAGCTTGGTATATGGGATTGCGATTGTGACGACCTCAATGTCCGAACAGACAACAAACGCCAATATCCGTGCAGCTAAGCCGTTTTGGCACGGGCTTGGTATCCTGTGGCATCTGCTTGTTATAGCGATTATGCTTCCCGGCTTTGCGCACGGCCAGACGTTCACGACAGCAGGTGCTTGGACGTATACCGTTCCGGCGGGTGTCAGCTCAATACAAGTGCAGGTAGCGGGAGCTGGTGGCGGTGGCGGCGGCGCGGACACTGCGCGCGGCGGCAACGGCGGCGCAGGTGCGCTGGTCACAGCAATCATCTCGGTAACACCAGGACAGGTCCTTTCCGGCACGATCGGCACGGGCGGCGTTACCGGATTTACGGCTGGCGGGACAGGTTTTGGCTATGGAGCCCCCTGCACCGGTCGCGGTACTGGCGGCGCAGGCGTTGGAGCGGGCGGAAGCGGCGCAGGGGTAAACTGCCCTGGTAACGGCTATAGCGGCGGAGGCGGCGGTGGCGGCGGCGGGACAACCTTAGCCGTTGCTGGAACAGTTATGGTTCAAGCTGGCGGCGGCGGAGCAGGCGGTGGCGGCGGCAACGGACCGGTCGGCGGAAATGGCTCAACCAACGCCACATTGTCCAACTCGGCAACCTGCGGCACCAGCGTAAACGGGACAGCGGCGACATCCTTTAGCGGAGACGGCGGCGGCGGCGGCGGCGGGGGCGGCGGCTTTACAGCAGGCACCGCCGGTATCAGTAACTCGGATGCAGTCGTTGCGACTGGGGGCGGCGGCGGCGGAAGTTGCCGCAACAGCTCAGCCTTAGTACTTTACAGCGCGATCAGCGCAGGCAGCGGCGCAGGCGCAGCTGGGCGAACTGCGGTATCCGGGACGGCAGGTGTCAGTGGCACATCCGGATCGGTTACTATCAGCCTAGCCGGGATAAGCGTCCAAAAAACGTCCAGCATAGTTTCAGACACCATTAGCACATCAAATCCCAAAGCGATCCCGGGTGCGACAGCGCGATATTGCATTTTGGTTTCAAATGTCTGGTCATTGGCCACAACCAATGTCGTTATTTCGGACACGCTACCCACTCAAACCAGCTATGCTATAAACAGTCTGAAGTCAGGAACGACCTGCGCCAACGCAACCACGACGCCAGCCGTCGGTGCTTCCATTTCCGGAAGCACCGTCAGCGCCACGATCGCATCATTGGCTGCAGGGGCCAGCTATGCGATGATTTTCAACGTGACCGTGAATTGACTGGCCTTACCCAACCAACTCTTCAGGCTTAAAGAAATAAGCAATCTCAATCGCCGCATTCTCGTCGCTGTCCGAACCGTGCACGGTGTTGGCTTCGATGCTTTCAGCCAATTCGGCGCGGATTGTGCCTGCGGCGGCGTCTTTGGGGTTGGTCGCGCCCATGATATCGCGGTTAGCTTGCATGGCGTTTTCGCCTTCAAGAACCTGCACAACAACAGGGCCGGAAATCATGAAATCAACCAGTTCGCCAAAGAAAGGGCGTTCAGCGTGCACAGCGTAAAAGCCTTCGGCCTGTTCGCGGCTCATGTGGATCCGCTTTGACGCGACCACGCGCAGGCCTGCTTCTTCCAGCATTTTGGTGACAGCACCTGTGATGTTGCGACGCGTAGCATCTGGCTTGATGATCGAAAAAGTGCGGGAAACCGCCATAGGAAACTCCATTTGAAGGGGAACATGTCAATGGGCGCGCCCTTAACCGGCGCGGTGCATTGTGGCAACCAGCTAATTAAACCGTTACTTTTTATTGCCACCCAAAATCATCGCTGCGGTTTTGCCATCGTCGCCCAAAGTCGCTGTGATGACCATATTGCCGCCATCGGCCCCCTCTGCGGTAAAAGTCACCATCTCGCCCTTGTCCGATGTGGTCGTCGATTCGGTTTTAACTTTCATCCCGCGCTTAATCGCCTCAGCTTTGTAATAAGCCGCAACTTTGGCGGGGGCATCGCCGGTGATCACCGTCGCCATGCCGCCCATGCCTTTGGTATCGCCGCCACTGAACGCGCCTTTGACCTCGCCCCCGGGATAGACAGGCATACCCAAAGGCAAGCCCTGCTTAGCGGCATCGGCACCAAAGGTGATCTTGCCCGCCTCGCCGTCTTTGCCCTCAAACGTGATGGTGCCGCTTTCCGAGCTATTGCCTCCATCGGCGGTGATTTTGATTTCTTTGCCGTCGTCAGTTTTGACGGTGGTGGTCTTGTCATTGCTGCACGCGGCAAGCGCGACAATAGCGGTTAGTATGATCAGACTGCGCATCAAGGTTCTCCTTCAAACATGGGCAAGCTATCAAAGCCATTGAGCGGGTCAAGGCCCCAAGTATCAGGGCTCCAAGTATCAGGGCCCCTGCCGCCATTTACCTCCGTCTTGCCTCCAATATCGCCGCTCGACGCCGTCTTCGTCTTTTAGCGCCTTCCATGCCGCGCGCGCCTGATCGGTGCGGTCGGGTGGAAACAGGTAAAAGGCGCGGTCAAAGCTCAGCGCCTCGTCGCGCCATTCGCCGTCCGCCATCGCCACCAGCCGCGCCGAGTTTCCCGCGGCTACCGTTTGCGAGAGCAATATCGGCTGCTCCGCCTCATTCCCCTGCCCCGATACATCATGAGCTAGAAAGCTGTCCGGCTTCCAAGCCCATAAAGCCGTGGAAATGGTCTTCAGCTGGTCGGCATCGTTGCTGACGATGAGCAAGCGGCGGCCTTCCTCCAGCACCTTATTCGCGATCACCGGCAACACATTGTGCGCCGGATCACGGGTCAACTGGTAGAAATCAACCTGCATGACTTATCCCGCGCAGCCAACGCTTAGTCATATAAAAGCCTAATAATTCGGTCAGCACAAAGAACAGAAATATCTGTGGCAGGCCTTGGAAACCGATATAGAAAGCAAGCAGCGCAACAACGACAAGGCGAGCGCCGTTATTGATCAGATGCACCCCGACATCATTCGATTTTAACATCATCACATTATAGGCAACACCAAAAACACCCACCAGATTGACGAAGAAAAAAGCCTCGACGGGGAAATTCAATGGCCCACCGCCAAACTCCGCCAAACCGTTCAGATAACTCAAAACGGCCAGAAATTGCGTGCTAAGCCTAGGCAAAGCCAAAGCCGCGCAAACCGCAAGATCGATGCAGATCAGCAGCTTCAGAAATGCCGGTTTGTGCAAAACCTATCCCTCGTAATTATCCGCGACGAACCGGTCGAGCAGCTTCACGCCATATCCGGTCGCACCCTTGGCCCAGGTCGGACCATCTTTATCCGCCCACACCGTGCCGGCAATATCAAGATGCGCCCATTTGACGCCGTCTTTGATAAAGCGGCCGAGGAATTGCGCAGCGGTAATCGAGCCTGCATCGCGGGGACCGACATTTTTAATATCCGCAATCGGCGAATCGATCAGCTTGTCATAGGCAGGGCTCAACGGCATCCGCCATAGCTTGTCGCCAGTCGCGTTGCCCGCCGATGCCAACTTAGCTGCCAGATCATCGCTGTTTGAATACAGCCCGCCATGTTCCTTGCCTAAGGCAACGATAATCGCGCCGGTCAATGTCGCCAGATCAATGATCGTGTCAGGCTTATAGACTTCTTGCGCCCAATGCAGTGCATCGCACAAAACCAACCGTCCTTCGGCGTCGGTATTGATGACTTCGATGGTTTGGCCGTTCATTGATGTCACCACGTCGCCGGGGCGTTGCGCATTGCCGTCGGGCATGTTCTCAACCAGACCGCACACGCCGACGACATACGCCTTGGCTTTGCGGCCAGCGAGTGCCTTCATCGTGCCCGCAACCGCGCCTGCGCCGCCCATGTCCCACTTCATGTCTTCCATGCCAGCTGCAGGCTTGATCGAGATACCCCCGGTGTCGAAAGTCACGCCTTTGCCGACAAAGACCACAGGCTTTTCCTGCGCGCCATTGGTGCCGTCCCATTTCATCACCAGCATACGTGCGGGTTTGCGCGAACCCTGCGCCACCCCCAACAATGCGCCCATGCCAAGCTTAGCCATTTCTATGTCGTCAAGAACAGTGATCTCGATGCCGAGCTCCGCCAGATGCTGGCAGCGTTCGACAAAGCTCTCGGGATAAATGATGTTGGCGGGTTCGCTAACCAGCTCTTTGGTCAAAGCAACGCCGTCGGCGATCGCTTCAAAACTGGGCCACAGCGCTTCGGCATCGGCAGGCGCGCCAACAACCGTCAGGCTGGTGACCGATGGCTTTGCTGTTTCCGCCAGCTTTGTGTGGTATTTGTCTATCCGCCAATTGCGAAGTGTCGCGCCGTACGCGGTTTCTGCAGCGGCCTGTGCCGAGAGATTTTCTGCATGGAGCACAACCGACTTCGCGCCGCTTGTTTGGACTTTGGAGATTAGCTCGCCACCTGCTTTTTGGTAATCGCCTGCATCGCCCTCAGCGACCGCCAGTAAAACGATCCGGATGGTTTTGCCGCCTTCTTGCGCAAAGTAAAGAAAGCTCTGTCCCGCGCCGCCTTCAAAACGCGCAACTTTCGCGGTTGCATGTGCTGCATCGGAATTGTCGAGCGGAAAGATGAAGCCTTCCCAGCTGCTTTTCGTGACGATGAAACCAAGCACATCTGCGTCGGCTGGACGCTGGCCTGCAAAGCGGATTTCCATATCAATAATGCCTTTTAACTAAATAGGGTTGGCGCGAAGCACCGGTGCGCGCTGCTATAAGCGAACAAACCCTGTCGATTAAAGCAAAAGATGGTGCTGGTCACGCAAGGTTAAGCCCTATCTCTGCACGAGCTAGGGTGGACCCGGAGAGATATGGGCGATAAGGACGCTGTAACGATATGATCAGCTCTGCCCACAACCGCATGTTCCGGCGTTTAGCCACTACAGCGCTTTTGCTGACCGCATGCGCTGGGATCAGCGTTGCGCATGCACAGGTCCGCACCGCTGAGCAAAGAGCGCAAGCCGATGAGGCGGACAACATCGGCTTTTCGTCGGACGTCATCGATTATGACAGTGTGTCCGATGTGGTCACGGCCAAGGGCAATGTGGTCGTAAAACGTGAAGGCTATACTTTGCGTGCCGATACTGTGGTCTGGAACCGCAAATCGGGCGAAGTGACCGCCAATGGCAATATCCGTTCCATCGGCCCGCGCGGTGATGTTGCTTATGGTGACAGCATAGTCCTTACCGATACGCTGAAAGACGGCGTCGTCGAAAATCTCTTGCTGGTGCTGAAAGACGGCAGCCGCCTTGCCGCCAATCGCGGGACCCGCGCCGACGGACGGCTAACGCTGGAACAGGCAGCCTATACGCCATGTGCAGTCGAACGCCCAGATGGATGCCCGAAAGACCCCAGTTGGCAGGTGAAGGCGGCAAAGGTTGTTTACGATCCCGTGAAAAAACGGGTTAAATATACCGGGGCGCGAATCGAATTGTTTGGCCTGCCCGTCATCCCCTTGCCCGGGCTTTCGCACCCAGCGGAAACGAATGCCGGTAGCGGATTTCTGGTCCCGAACTTGCGCTTCTCACGCAATAACGGCGTAGAGATTGAACAGGGCTATTATTGGCGGATGTCGCAGAACCGGGATTTGACCGTTTCGGCGCATCTGTTCAGCGCAGTTGCGCCGATGGCACATGCACAGTTTCGTGCGCTGGAAAACAAAGGCGCATTCCAGATTGCCGGTTATGCGACCTATTCCAACAAGGTGTCGACCGCGACCGGAACGACCACGGGCTCCAACGCGTTTCGCGGCTATTTGGACGGATCGGGCCGTTTTCAATTTACACCAAACTGGTCGGCCAGCGCATCGCTGCGCGTGGCCAGCGACCGCACATTCCTGCGCCGTTATGATATCAGCCGCGACGACAGGTTGCGGTCGACCTTTGCCGTCGAACGGATTGACGCCGATTCCTATTTTTCCTTTGCCGGCTGGGCGGTGCAGACGTTGCGCACCGGTGACCGGCAGGGCCTGTCTCCGGTTGCTCTGCCAGAGGTTGATTATCGCCTGCGCCTTAAAAACCCAGTGCTGGGCGGGATTGTGCAAGTGCAAGCGAACTCGCTGTTGATCGGTCGGACGTCGGGGCAGGATACGCAGCGTGCATTTGGCCTTGCCCGTTGGGATAGGAGGTCGATCACTGGCCTCGGTCAGGAATTAACTCTGACCGCTCTTGCGCGCAGCGACGTTTATCACAGCGACGAAAATGCAAGTACATTGACCGCCATTTATCGCGGCGAAAGCGGTTGGAAATCGCGTTCTATCGTCTCAGCTTCGGCGGACATGCGTTGGCCGCTGGTTGGCAAAGCCTTTGGCAATGCGACGCAAATACTGACTCCGCGACTGCAATTGGTTGGCACAAAGACAACGGGCAACCTGCAAGTTCCCAACGAGGATTCGCGCGCCGTCGATTTGGAAGACAGCAATTTGTTCGCGCTCAACCGGTTCCCCGGATATGACCGGGTCGAAAACAATTTCCGCGTCACATACGGCGTTGATTGGTCTGTGCGGGGCAGCAAAGTCGCTGCAGATTTTAATATCGGACAAAGCTATCGGCTGACCAACCAATCGGGCATTTTTCCCGACGGCACGGGATTATCGGACAAGGTGTCCGACGTTGTCGGGCGCAGCGAGTTCCGTTTTAAGGATTTCGTCAAGCTGACTCACCGATTCCGGCTCGATAAAGACAGCTTGGCCATTCGCCGCAACGAAATTGACGCAACAGTCGGCTCGCGCAGCACATATGTGCAGGTCGGCTATTTAAAACTCAATCGCGACATCAACACCGTTGAGGATCTTTCAGACCGCGAAGAATTGCGCCTGGCAGGCCGCGTTCGCGTTGCGCGCTATTGGTCGATATTTGGTTCAACCATTTTCGATTTAACCAGCGCGAACGAGGACCCGTCCTCCTCCGCCGATGGTTTCGAACCGATCCGGCACCGATTGGGCGTTGCCTATGACGACGACTGTCTGTCGATTGCCGTGACGTGGCGCCGCGATTACCAACCCACAGGCGATGCGCGGCGCGGCAATACTTTCCTGTTCCGGCTGGCATTTCGCAATCTGGGTGTCTAAAGCGTTTTCTTAGCCGCAAGGCATAGGGGGAAATCTGCTCATCATCCGTTCAGCCGACCTTTCCTATTGCCTGGGCCATATTGCAACAATTGGAAGTTTATAAATGCGTTCAATTCGCCATTTTTTCTTAGGTTCAGCAGCTGTCTTTATGGTCGCGCTTGCACCTGCCAATAGCCAGACCGTGTCCGACGATGCCGTTCAGGAAACCTCGTTGGCAGTTCCGGGCGGCAAGCTTTTAGGCACGCGAAACGACCCCAATGTCCGCCGCGCGACCGCTGTGGTGAACGGCGAAATCATAACCGGCACCGATATTGATCAGCGTATCATGTTGCTGACCAATGGCGATGTAAGCCAAGTTCCTGCCGAGCAGAAGGAACAGTTGCGCATTGAAATCCTCGGTCAATTGATCGACGAATCGCTGCGAATTCAAGAATCAGAAGCCAATGAAATCAAGATCGCAAACACCGAGATCGAAGAATATATCACCCGCGTTGCGAAACAAACCTTTAAGCTTTCCGTCCCCGAAACTGAGAAACATCTGGCAGAAATGGGATCGTCAATCGCTTCGCTGCGCAAACAGGTGAAGGCCGAAATCGCTTGGAACCGCGTGCTTGGCCGCAACGTCACACCGTTTATCAACGTCAGCGAAGATGAGGTGAAGGCTAAGCTTGAGCAAATGGATGCCAACAAAGGCAAAGTAGAATACCGGCTGGGTGAAATTTACCTGTCCGCTAACGAACAAAACCGTGAGCAAGTTTACGAAACTGCGCGCAAGTTGCTCGAACAGCTTCGCGGCGGCGCGCCTTTCCCAGAGATGGCGAAGCAATATTCCGAAGCGTCGACCGCTGCATCAGGTGGTGACCTTGGCTTTGTGAAACTGAATGTCTTACCTCAGGCAATAGCAACAGCGGCCTTGGAAATGAAGGCCAACGAAATCGTCGTCGTTCCGGTTTCTGGCGGTGTGTCGTTATTGCTGTTGATCGACAAGCGCCAGATCGGGATGAGCGACCCACGCGATTCGACGCTGGAACTGAAACAGATTGCTGTCGATTTCCCCAAAGGCACAACCGAGGCGCAAGCGGCACCTTTGGTTAAACGCTTTGCTGATGAAACACAGAAAATCAACGGTTGCGGCGCGGCTGACTCCACTGCAAAGTCATTGGGTGCCGAGGTTGTGAACCGCGACAATATCCGCATCGGCGATCTGCCCGGCCCGTTGCAGCAAGTGATGCTGGGGATGAATGTCGGTCAATCGACGCCGCCTTATGGCTCGTTAGAGGACGGTGTTCGTGTGTTCGTATTGTGCGGCCGCAATGCCCCCAAAGAAGTCGCGCAAAAATCCTTTGATCAGATTCAAACCGAAATTGAGGAAGAGCGGATCGAACGCCGTGCGCAGCTTTACATGCGCAGTATCAGGCGCGATGCCATTATCGACTATAATTGAGGGATTTAACCCTTATGCCTGACCGTTACCTGCCGCTCGCCATATCCATAGGCGATCCGGCGGGGGTCGGGCCGGAAATTATCGGTAAGGCGTGGGAGCAGCGTAGCACCGCAAAGCTGCATCCATTTTTCGCTATTGGTGACCCGGCGTGTTTTGCGCCGCATTGGGATGGGCCGGTCGAGCGGATTGACAGCCCCGAACAGGCTTTGGAACGCTTTCACACAGCTTTGCCTGTCCTACACGTCCATAGCTGCGCATCGGTGGTTCCGGGTGCTCCCGATCTTGACGGTGCGCATTGCGCGTTGCAGGCGCTGGAAATGGCGACCGGCTATGCTAAATCGGGGAATGCAGCAGGTCTGGTCACCGGCCCTGTGTCAAAGGCTCAGCTTTACGCCATTGGCTTTACCCATCCGGGGCAAACCGAATTTGTCGCCGAACGCTGCGGGATATCCAAAAACAATGCCGTCATGATGCTGGCGGGCCCCGATCTGCGCGTCGTTCCGATGACCACGCACATCCCGCTTTCCAGCGTCGTTGGCCAGCTTGATGCTCGCCTTGTCCGGCAACGCATTCGGGCCACGGCTAAAGGCCTGCAACGCGATTTTGGGATAGAACGTCCGCGGTTGGCGCTCGCAGGGTTTAATCCGCACGCCGGTGAAGCTGGCAATATGGGCCGCGAAGAAATCGACATTTTCGGCCCCGCGCTCGAAAAAATTCGGGATGAGGGCTATGATATCATCGGCCCCCTGCCCGCCGACACGATGTTCCATGCTGAGGCGCGCGCGCAGTATGACGCGGCATTGTGCGCCTATCACGATCAGGCGTTGATCCCGTTGAAGACGCTGTATTTCCATGAAGCTGTCAACCTGACCCTTGGCCTGCCCATCGTTCGAACTTCGCCCGATCACGGCACCGCCTTTGCCATTGCCGGCAAAAACATCGCACGGCCCGATTCGATGATCGCTGCGATCCGTATGGCAGCATCAGCGGCCAAAAACCGGCTAGCCTACACCCAAAGCTGCGGATGACCGCGCACCCCGACCTTCCGCCGTTACGCGAAGTGATCGCGCGCCACGGACTGTCGGCGAACAAGGCGCTCGGCCAAAACTTTCTGTTTGACGAACAATTGCTGAAACGGATTGCAGCGGTTCCCGGTTCGATTGTCGGGCAGCCGGTGTTCGAGGTTGGCCCAGGCCCCGGCGGCTTGACCCGCGCGTTACTGCGTGCAGGTGCGAACGTTACCGCCGTTGAACGCGACCGCCGCTGCATCCCTGCGCTTGAAGAACTAGCCATTGCTTTTCCCGGGCAATTGCGGGTGATTGAGGGCGACGCGATGAAAATCGATGCTGCGAAAGAAAGCGGCGGACCGTTCCACATCGCCGCAAACCTGCCCTATAATGTTGGCACCGCGCTGACCGTCGGCTGGCTAACCAGCGAAACATGGCCTCCGCAGTGGCTGTCGCTAACGTTGATGTTCCAACGCGAAGTCGCCGACCGGATCATCGCAAAGCCCGGATCCGATGCTTATGGCCGCCTGGCGATCCTGTCCCAATGGCGCAGCGAAGCACGCATCGCCATGCCGGTGCACCGCAGCGCTTTTACTCCGCCGCCGAAAATCATGTCGGCGGTTGTGCACATTGTCCCCAGCCTTGCGCCAGAGGGCGTGTCGATGGCAACCCTCGAAAAACTAACAGCCGCAGCCTTTGGCCAACGCCGTAAGATGCTTCGCCAGAGCTTGAAAGGCGTGCCCGGCGCACTTGATGCGTTGCGCAGCGCAGGCATAGCCGAGGACCGGCGGCCCGAAACGGTTGATATCGATGAATGGTGCGCGGTGGCGCGTTCGCTAGGGGTGGCATAACCCCCGCCACCCCGCTATTGGTTGGAGATGCAATCACTTGCCCCCCAAGAGCGCAGCGCAATCGAGCGGATCGATAATGACCGGATGCTGTCACAGGTGCAAATCTGGGCCGGTATCAACACCGGCACGGGCAACCTGAAAGGGCTTGGGGCGACCGCCAGCCTGCTTGCCGATGCCTTTGGGTCGTTGCACGGCCACACCGAATTGGTTGAACCAGCGCCGGTTGAGCGCGTGCTTTCCGATGGCAGCATCACGCAAATCGAACATGGCCGCCATTTGGTCGCCACTGTGCGCCCCGGTGCGCCGATCCAGCTGTTGCTGACCGGCCATATGGACACCGTTTTTGCCGTCGACCATCCGTTTCAGGAACAGAAATGGCTGGACGACGGAGTGCTGAACGGCCCCGGTGTTGCTGATATGAAGGGCGGGATTTCGGTGATGCTTGCTGCATTAATCGCTGCGGAGAGCAGCGAGGCTTTCCACCGTGTCGGTTATCAGGTGATGATCAACAGCGATGAGGAAACCGGCTCGGCGGCATCTGCCAAGCTGATCGAGGCTCTCGCTAAGGGAAAGCTTGCCGCGCTGACCTATGAACCGTCAGCCTTGCCCGATGGCACATTGGCAGGTGCGCGTCCGGGCAGCGGTAATTTCTCGATCATCGTAACCGGCAAAAGCGCGCATGCGGGGCGCAATCCTCAGGATGGCCGCAATGCTTTGTTGGCAGCGGCGGACTTAGCCTTGCGGCTAAAGGCAATGACCCGCGATGGCCTGACAGTCAACCCTGCCAAAATCGACGGCGGTAGCCCGAACAATGTTGTGCCAGACCATGCTGTGTTGCGCGTAAACCTGCGCCCAGCCAGTTCAGAGTTGCAAATCTATGCGTACAATGAAATCAATGCTTTGATTGCTAAAGTGCAAGCGGAGCATGATGTGGCCATCCATCTGCATGGCAGTTTTAACCGCCCGCCAAAACCTGTGGATGCAGAGGCCGAAAAACTATTCGGTCTGGTCAAGCAATGCGGCGCAGATTTGGGCCTGAATATCGGCTGGAAATCTACCGGCGGCGTGTGCGACGGCAACAACATCGCGGCGTGCGGGGTTCCTGTCGTCGATACCATGGGTGTGCGCGGGGGCAACATCCATTCACCGCAAGAATTTTTGATAACCGAAAGCCTGTCCGAACGGGCCGCGCTTTCCGCACTCACCTTGATGCGGATCGCCGAAAAGGGAGGTTTATGAGTTTTATCATCCGTGCTGCGCGTCCCGATGACGTGCAGCCCATGTACGAAATGGCCAAACGCACCGGCGGTGGCTTCACCAACCTACCGCCTGATCGCAAAGCCCTTGCCGCTAAGCTAGAACGTTCCGCCGCCGCTTTTGCGCGCACAGAGGACGAAGTGGTCGATGACCTGTTCGTGTTTGTGCTCGAAAATGTCGACACCAAAGAAGTCCGCGGCACCTGCCAGATATTCTCCGCTGTGGGCCAGAAATGGCCGTTTTACAGCTATCGTATCGGCGCGTTAACCCAGCATAGCGAGGAATTGGGGCGCACATTTCGCGCCGATATCCTCAACCTGTCGACCGATTTAGAGGCCACAACCGAAGTCGGCGGATTGTTCCTTCATCCCGGCGAACGATCAGGCGGGCAAGGCATGTTAATCGCGCGCAGCCGCTATCTCTTTATCCGCAACCACCGCGCGCGTTTTCATGATAAGACTTTGGCCGAATTGCGCGGTGTGATCGACGAAGCCGGCGGATCACCTTTTTGGGATGGCGTCGCGGGCCGGTTTTTCGGCATGAATTTTCAGGATGCGGACGAATTTAACGGCAAGCACGGCAACCAGTTTATTGCCGACCTGATGCCCAAACACCCCGTCTATATCGCGATGCTGCCGGAAAATGCTCGCGCTGTCATCGGTGTGCCGCATCCCTCTGGCCGCGCGGCGATGCGGATGCTGGAGGAGGAAGGGTTCGCCTGGGAAAAATATGTCGATATCTTCGACGGCGGCCCGACCATGACGGCACGCACCGACCAGATACGCAGCGTACGCGATGCTGTGGATTCCCGCATCTCCGCGATTGACGACCAATTGGGCGCCGATAAGATTGGCGAAAAGCGGTTGGTGACGACCGGCCTCTTGGGCGATTTTCGCACGGCTTATGGCTGGGTAGCAATCGAAGGTGATGAAATCCGCCTTAACCCGGGCTGCGCGCGTCTATTGGGCGTCGAAGCAGGCGACACTGTAACGCATGTTCCAAGGTCTTGATTGATGGCGCTTGTTGAAATCAACTTCGATGGCATCATCGGGCCGAGCCACAATTATGCAGGGCTAAGTGCCGGAAATCTTGCGTCCGCCAACAACGCGGGCGCAGTGTCACAACCGCGAGCCGCCGCATTACAAGGTCTGGAAAAGATGCGCGCCAATCTGCGGCTTGGCTTGGCTCAGGGCTTTTTCATGCCGCTCGATAGGCCTAATCCGTATTGGCTGGCCCAACTCGCCACTGATATGAAAAGTGCCGAACCACATATCCGCGCTGCTGCCTTTTCAGCCAGCGCCATGTGGGCGGCCAATGCTGCGACGGTATCCCCTGCCCCTGATACAGCCGACGGCCATTGCCACCTGTCTCCTGCCAACCTCTTAACGATGGCGCACCGCAGCCATGAATGGCCGGGTACGCACGAGCAGCTGTGTCTGGCCTTTGCAGATCGGAAGCATTTCCGAGTGCACGGCCCGGTGCCAGCGCCTTATGGCGATGAAGGCGCGGCCAATTTCATGCGGCTGTGCCCGTCGCACGGTGAGCCTGGACTGGAAATCTTCGTTTACGGAAAGTCGGGCGGCACCTTCCCCGCTCGCCAGCATATAGAATCATCGAAAGCGATTGCCCGCGCGCATCGCCTCAACCCCGAACGCACCTTGTTTATCCAACAGTCTGAGGCGGCAATTGCAGCGGGTGCGTTCCACAATGATGTCGTCGCGGTGGCCAATGAGCGCGTGTTGTTTACCCATGAACGGGCGTTTGAAGAGCCAGAGGCGGCCTACGCCGCAATCCGCGCAATCATGCCAGAGGTGGAGATTGTCATTGTCCCTGCGGACCGTGTTTCGCTTGCCGATGCCGTACAAAGCTATCTGTTCAACGCGCAGTTGGTGACGTTGCCCGACGGCGAAATGGCACTGATCCTGCCAACCGAGGCACAAAACAACGCAAATGTCTGGGGCTGGTTGCAGGAACATGTCGCGGGCAACGGCCCAATCCGCAAGCTGGTCCCTGTTGATGTGCGCCAATCAATGGCCAATGGCGGTGGTCCGGCTTGCTTGCGGCTGCGCGTGGTGGCGGACCCTGTCACAGTTGACCCGCGCTTTATAGCGGATGAGGCGAAGCTTGACCGGATGGCCGAGGTTATTGCGGCGCATTGGCCCGAAAGCATCGCGCCTGACCAGTTGGGCGATGCAGCGTTGGTGGGACAGGTTCGGGCTGCGCGGTTGGCGTTGCTGACGGCGTGTGAACTTAACGAGCTAACATAACGCTCCACGTCACCCCGTGCTCGACACGGGGGCCCGCTTTGACTTGACCCCCGCGCATAAAAGCGGGCCCCCGTGTCAAGCACGAGGCGACGGATATCACACGGGATCGGTCATAAACACCGCCGGAATCCTTTACAAACCGCGCGACCATTAACCATCGTGACGCCAGCATTTGCAGGGCTGGCACGGGCATTGCTGTTACTTCTGTTAACCTATGAAAAAACTTGCCCGCCTGTTTCAGATTAAGACCAAAGCAGAGGTCTTCCTCATCACTTATCCGCTTGCGCTGGGCGCGGTGAAGCGAGGGCAGGATTATATGCTGCAATATCCCGGAAAGACCGGCTGGCTGTTCATGCTGCTGTGCACCGGCGCGGTTTTTGTCGCTGCGTCAAAGATGCTGCAGGCGGTGGATTATCACCAGCAATTCGGCGCTGATTGAAAACGATTAGTAAAAACCGTTAGTGCTGAGCCTGTCGAAGCACGTCTCTCAGTCATAAACGGCAGTTGAAACCTTGAGACGTCCTTCGACAAGCTCAGGACTAACGGTTTACGTGGCAATTTAGGGAAAAAAGTCCCGGGACTCTGTTGCTCGGCTCACGCTATTGATGAGGGTTTCTGTTGCTCGGCACCCCCGGGCCGCCGTAACTATTCTGTTGCCCGGCCAGTCCAGCCGCGTTCTTTTAGGATAAATTCAGACCGTGAGGCCCAAAATTATGCTGCGAGAGCAAGTGCGTTGTTATCGTTTGCACCTATTGGTTGTGAACCATTTTACGGCTTATCCATGCCGGGCAAAATCAATGCTTTTGAACACACGTCGATCCTAGTTCAGCCCCGTCAAAACCCCTGATTTCGATCTTTTGAAAAAAATCGGGGGATGTGGTGGAGCTGCCGGGTACCGCCCCCGGGTCCGCTGTATCTATTACACATCGCTGTTTATCACCATAGTCCGGCGAACCGGACGGATCCTATATAAGCGCTTTTTCGTGAATGGGAAGTGAAGACAAAAAGTAGGGACAGTCCCTAGTTTTTAAATCCCCTGCATATTCCTGCTCTCTGACGGGATGTGCACGATCAAGCCGTCATGCGCCTCGGTCAGATCAATCTGGCACGACAGGCGGCTAGTGCGGCGGGCTCCACTGGCGAGGTCTAGCATGTCGTCTTCATCCTCATGCGCGGGCGGCAGTGTGTCGAACCACGCCTTGTCAATCACCACATGGCAGG
>JAYUOS010000044.1:0-6849 GCA_043760725.1 Sphingomonadales bacterium | reverse complement strand
TCCCCCGATCCGCCCCCTAGGCGATGAACGGTTACTGGTCGAGGAAGCTGCGCATTTTGCGACTGCGCGAGGGGTGCTTGAGCTTGCGCAGCGCCTTTGCCTCGATCTGGCGGATACGTTCGCGGGTGACGCTGAACTGCTGGCCGACTTCCTCGAGGGTGTGGTCGGTGTTCATGCCGATACCGAAGCGCATGCGCAGCACGCGTTCCTCGCGCGGAGTGAGGCTGGCGAGCACGCGGGTGACGGTTTCCTTCAAGTTCGCCTGGATCGCGGCGTCGACGGGAATCACCGCGTTCTTGTCCTCGATGAAGTCGCCCAAATGGCTGTCTTCCTCGTCGCCGATCGGGGTTTCGAGGCTGATCGGCTCCTTGGCGATCTTCATCACCTTGCGGACTTTTTCGAGCGGCATCGAGAGGCGCTCGGCGAGTTCCTCGGGGGTCGGCTCGCGACCGGTCTCGTGGAGGAACTGGCGGGAGGTGCGGACCAGCTTGTTGATCGTTTCGATCATGTGGACCGGGATGCGGATGGTGCGCGCCTGATCCGCAATGCTGCGGGTGATCGCCTGGCGGATCCACCATGTCGCATAGGTCGAGAATTTGTAGCCGCGGCGGTATTCGAATTTGTCGACCGCCTTCATCAGCCCGATATTGCCTTCCTGGATGAGGTCGAGGAACTGCAGCCCGCGGTTGGTGTATTTCTTGGCGATCGAGATGACCAGGCGCAGGTTCGCCTCGACCATTTCCTTCTTGGCGATGCGCGCTTCGCGTTCGCCTTTTTGCACCATGTTGACGATCCGGCGGAATTCGGAAAGCGACATGCCGGTTGCACTAGCTATATCGGACACTTCGCTGCGGATGCGATCAACCGCGTCGGCCTCGGTTTCGACGAATTTAGTCCATTTCTTGTCGATATTTGCGACCGATTCGAGCCAATTCTCGTCAATCTCGTGGTTGACATAACGGTCGAGGAAATCCTTGCGCGGAACTTTATGGCGTTCGGCAAGGCGCAGCATCTGGCCACCCAAGGCGGTTAGGCGGCGGTTGAACGAATAAAGCTGGTCGACCAGAAACTCGATCTTGTTGGCGTGGAACTTCACGCTCTCAACCTCTGCAGTCAAATCTTCGCGTAGTTTCTGATACTTATTTTCTGAAGCTTTGGTAAATTCTTCGCCAGCGGACATCGATTGCATGCGTTGCAGCTGAATGTTCGAGAATTTTTTGAACAGGCTGGCGATCGTCGCAAACTTTTCCAACGCGCCAGGTTTCAGCGCTTCTTCCATTTGTGCGAGCGAAAGAGTGTTATCCTCTTCCTCTTCTTCAACCGGACGCATCCGGCGTTCGGTCATATCTTCATCGTCTTCGTTGGCGGCCGCATCGGGCTCGTCAGCGACTTCTTCTTCTTCCTTATAGGATACACCAGCGGTCTTTTCGCTGATTTCGCCGTCACCATCTTCTTCGCCATCTTCGGTCAATGATTCGGGTGCAGGTTCTTTGGTCAGCATCGCATCAAGATCAAGGATCTCGCGCAGCTGCATCTCGCTGTTGTTCAGCGCATTTGACCATTCGATGATCGCGTGGAAAGTGATCGGGCTTTCGCAAAGCCCAAGGATCATCGTGTCGCGGCCTGATTCGATCCGCTTGGCAATCGCAATTTCGCCTTCACGGCTGAGCAATTCAACCGCACCCATTTCGCGCAAATACATGCGGACGGGGTCGTCAGTGCGCTCACCCGCGGTAGATTTTTTGGCTTGAGTCAGCGAGCGGGGGTCGTTTTCGGAAATGTTGTCGATGGTTTCGACTTCTTCCTCTTGCTCCTCACCATCTTCGCCGGCTTCGTCCGATTCGACGATTTGCACGCCCATGTCGTTGATCGTCGACATCACATCTTCGATCTGTTCGGACGACATCTGGTCCTGCGGCAGCGCAGCGTTCAGCTCGTCATAGGTCAGATACCCACGGCGCTTCGCCTTCGCGAGCAGCTTTTTGACGTTCGCATCGTTCAAATCGATCAGCGGCGCATCGCCTCCGCTGCTGTCATCCACGTTGTTGTCATCTAAATCGGGGTTTGTTGCCAAAATACTATCGCTTCCATGTCAGGCCAAAGGGCCCTTAAATAATATCGTCGCGCTGAAAAAGCGCAGCGAGCCGACGGTCAAAATCTTCCTTTTCCGCTCTCAATCGCTGTTGCAAAGCGAAACTTTCGTCGGTCAAGTCACTGCTTGCCGCCTCGGTCGCCCGCATCAAAGCGGTTTCAAGCTGAGGGCGTTCGCGCATCAATTGGATGGCTTCATCCAACCCCCGCACCGCTGCCCCCGCAGAAAAGCTCTCGTCCCCGATCACGTTCGGCTTCACAAAAGCAAAGGCCGATCCGTCACCGGACAGGAGAGATTGTGCTACATTATACAGATCACCTCCCAATATGGTAAGGAGGGTGTCACTATCAAGTGTTTCTTTTGCGTGGATTGCCGCCAACATTGCCCCCAGCAACCGGTGGTGCGCCGGATCGCGCAAAGTGAAGCCGGCAAGTGATTCGTGGTGGCGCATAATTTGCGCCGGATCGTGGAGCAAAGCCGACAGCACACCTTGCACCAACAGATCGCTGCCATGTGCGCCGATGGTGCGGGCTTCGTTAGTTGTCGGGCGCGGTGCCTTGTAGCCGCCTTTGATATTCTTGCGCGGTTGAAAGGCCGGGCGCGCTGACTTTGCGAACAGCCGGTCGAACCGTTCTGTAAAGGCATCGGCGTAATGATGGCGGATTTCGCCGTCGGTGATATTGGCGAGATGCGTGCCGAGGCGCTGTTTTAATCCGGCGCGGTCTTCGGGCGTAGCGATCGGGCCAGCCGCAACTTCGGCCTTCCACAACCGCTCAACCAACGGCTCGGCCTGTTCTAGCAATTGCCGAAATGCGCCGGGACCAGCGGCTTTGACCACATCATCAGGGTCTTGCCCGTCGGGAAGCGTCACAAAATCAAGGCTATGGCCCGGTTTTAGCCCACCTAAAGCGCGTCCTGCCGCCCGCAGCGCCGCTTTCTGGCCCGCTGAATCGCCATCGAAACATAGCAAGGGCTTTGGCACCATCCGCCACAGCATCGTGATCTGTTGCTCGGTCAGCGCCGTCCCAAGCGGCGCTACGACCTCTCCAAAGCCTGCCTGAGCGAGCGCAATCGCATCCATATAGCCCTCAACCACAATCACGCGGTTGCTGGCTCGCGAGGCGGGCGAAGCTTTGTCGAGATTGTAAAGCGTCCGGCCCTTATCGAATAATGGCGTATCGGGCGAATTTAGATATTTCGGCTCGCCAGCCCCAAGGATGCGCCCGCCAAAGGCAATCACCCGGCCACGCGGATCGCGGATCGGGATCATGAGGCGACCACGGAAGCGGTCATAGGGTTCCTTGTCCTCAACCGCGATCAAGAGGCCCGATTCGACCAGCTTCTCTATGCCGAAACTCGCCAGCGCCTCCTTCAACTTGGCGCGACTATCCGGCGCAAAGCCGATGCCAAAAGCTTTCAGCGTCTCCGCCTTCAATCCGCGTTTCTCGCAATAGGCGCGCGCCTCGGCTCCCTCCAACCCTTGAAATTGCGCGACAAACCAGTCCTGCGCTGCTGTCATGACGTCATAGAGCGTATTGGCGCGCTCGGCTTTGGCCGCGGCTTTAGGGTCCGCCGCCGGAACCTGCATTCCCGCCTCATCGGCCAGTTCCTTGACCGCATCCATGAAGCTTAAACCACGCTGGTCGGTCATCCAGCGAATAGCATCGCCATGCGCTGAGCAGCCAAAGCAGTGATAAAACCCCTTTTCATCGTTGATCGTGAAGCTGGGGGTTTTTTCGTTATGAAACGGGCAGCACGCCTTAAACTCGCGCCCCGCTTTGGTCACTTTGATGCTGCGCCCGATCAGCGCGGACAACGTCGTCCGCGCGCGCAATTCATCCAGCCATTGAGGGGTTAGGGACATGGAGCTCCCTATGTCAGGAAAGCGCCGCCTTCACCAGTGCGCTTGCTTTGCTCATATCGAGTTCCGACGCGTGGCGTTCTTTCAGCATGGCCATCACGCGGCCCATATCTTTCAGCGAATCTGCGCCAAGTTCCGCTTTGATAGATTCAATCGCGGCGGTCGTTGCGGCTTCGTCCATTTGCACGGGCAGGAATGTTTCGATCACTGCCAGTTCGGATTTTTCAACGGCGGCCAGCTCATCGCGACCGCCTTGTTCAAACATCGTGATCGATTCGCGGCGTTGCTTGACCATTTTTTGCAGCACTTCGACCACCAGCACATCATCATCGGGAAGCTGCGTTGCGGTGCGCAGCTCGATATCGCGATCTTTAATTTTGGCAAGGATCAGGCGGACGGCGGCAAGCCGGTCTTTCTCGCCAGCCTTCATCGCGGTGATCTGGGCAGCTTTGATGGTATCGCGAATCATGGTGTTCTCATTTCTATAAATTCAATTCTGGCCCCATAGACCCGACATCCCGGTCTAACAATCTTGGCGTCTTTGCGTCTTAGCGCGAACAAAAAGAAATTTCGCGCTAAGACGCAAAGACCGCGAAGGAGATTACGCTTCCTATGCTGGAACGGAGCTTGGCCTCAATCCACAGATTTTGTTTGATATGTGATTGACGCTGCGCGCCCCCGTCTCTAACCGCAATCCCTTAGCGACATCGACAGAATTTTTTTGCAAAAGGACGCCCCTATGGCTGACCCTATCACTACGCGCGCGCCACAGGGAGCGACCGGCGTTTTGGTATTGGCATCCGGCGAAATCCTATGGGGCAAAGGCTTCGGCGCAGAGGGCAGGGCTGTCGGCGAGGTGTGCTTTAACACCGCGATGACCGGTTATCAGGAAGTGATGACTGACCCATCTTATGCCAAGCAGATTGTCAATTTCACCTTTCCGCATATCGGCAATGTGGGTTCCAATATCGAGGATATGGAGGCGACCAACGCCCATGCCATCGGCTGCATCACGCGGCAGGATGTGACCGATCCGTCGAATTTCCGCAGCACACAGCATTTTGACGCATGGATGAAGGCAAACGGACGGATTGGCTTGTCCGGCCTAGACACCCGCGCACTGACCCGCCTGATCCGCCTGCGCGGCGCACCCAATGCGGTGATTGCCCATGCGGCGGATGGGAGGTTTGATATTCCGGCGTTGATGGTGATGGCGCAGGGCTGGGCGGGGCTAGAGGGGATGGATCTGGCCAAGGATGTGACGACGTTGCAAAGCTATTGCTGGGATCAGGGTTTGTGGAAGCTGGGACGCGGATACGCGGCATCGGCCAAGGGCGGGAAGAAAGTCGTCGCCATAGACTATGGCATTAAACGCAACATCCTGCGCAATCTGGTCGATGTTGGCTGCGACGTCACCGTTGTCCCTGCCACCGCCAGTTTTGAAGACATCATGGCCCACGCACCAGACGGCCTTTTCCTGTCCAACGGCCCGGGCGATCCGGCGGCGACGGGGGAATATGCTGTGCCGGTTATCAAGGCATGGCTGGAAACCAAAAAGCCTTTGTTCGGCATTTGCCTTGGCCATCAAATGCTGGCGCTTGCGGTCGGGGCAAAGACCGAAAAGATGCACCAGGGCCATCGCGGCGCGAACCATCCGGTTAAGCGATTGAGCGACGGCGCGGTTGAGATCACCAGCATGAACCACGGCTTTGCAGTGAACGCCGCGACATTGCCTTCGGGCACGGCGCCCACGCACACCAGCCTGTTCGACGGCAGCAATTGCGGTTTTGAACTGACCGGCCAGCCCGCGTTTTCGGTGCAATATCACCCAGAGGCGAGCCCAGGGCCGATGGATAGCCATTACCTGTTTGAGAAATTTGCGGGGATGATGGGGTGAACTTGTCTGATGAAATCGAGCAGAAGCTGCTCAGCTATTTTGCTAATGACGATAGCAATGCGTTTCAGTCGCTCACCACAATATTCGAGAAGATGACCCGCCCATCCAAATGGAGAGAGTCATTTTTTAGCGATATTGATGAGATTGACGATAAAGAGCAAGTGAGAACAATTCTTGATCAAATGGTTATCGACGGTTTACTTCAGTCAAACTGGGGTAGTCGAGATTACGAAGGGTCATATCGATTAACAAGCCAAGGAACGTACGAGGCCAGCAGTTTCAACGACTACGTCGTTGATGCGCCGTCCAATGTTCTACTGACTGAATCAGGCGAACCGCTGATGACCGAAGATGGTCAGTTCATTGAGTTAGAAGGTCCAATTGCCGACGTCCATCACCTGAAAGCTTCAAATGCATCGACAAGTCCGCCGGAAGTATCATCACCCACTTTAGGCGTTGGCTCTAACGATAGTGTAGCAGGCTATGGACGGGGCGCTTTCGGTGTTGGCACGTACGGTCAACAAGAAACGAAAATTCGCCCTCACGACGCTACTTCCCTTCATTCGGTCACTGAGCCAGAAGTCCGCTTCAATCCTCGCGTCGCAATTGATAGTGCGAAGTGGACTGGCCTTTCGAAGGTAATTATTGATGCGAGGAATGCTAAAGTAGTGGGTGCGTTGATTGATCAGGCACTGCTGAGTTTGTCAACGTCGCAAGCCGGTAACTTTCAAATCATGCAAGCGACTGCTTACCTCAAGGCTGCTAAAGAGCTGGTCGAGGCTCCCGAACCACCTTCGGAGGAGATTTGGCGAGTCATCGGCAGGGCTGCCGATCTGGTCGGCCTATTAGCTGTTTTTTGTTCCATATTTGCCCAGGTGGGAAAATAATGCCCAAACGCACTGACATCCAATCCATCCTTATCATCGGCGCTGGCCCCATTATCATCGGGCAGGCGTGCGAGTTTGATTATTCGGGGACGCAGGCGTGTAAGGCGCTGCG
>JAYUOS010000043.1:0-6913 GCA_043760725.1 Sphingomonadales bacterium | reverse complement strand
ATGTCAGCGAGGAAGAACTACTCGCCGATCCAGTCGAAAAGGTGATGGCGGTGGGCGGCACGCGACATCCTGCGATCCGTTTGCCCGCAGAGCTATTTGCGCCAGAACGGTCGAACAGTGCCGGGATGGATTTAGACGATGCGGGCGTGTTGGCTGATGTCGCCGCTGTCGTTTCCAAACCAGTGCCGATTCCCCCCGTCGATGCAGCTTCGGTGTCGCACGCTATCGAGGTCGCAACGGATGCTTTCCCTAGCTGGTCGGCGACCCCCGTCTCTGACCGTGCAGAATGTCTAATGCGTCTTGCCGATCTGTTGGAGGAGCATAAGCCGCAATTGATGGCGATTGCGGTGCAAGAGGCCAAGAAGACGATCCCCGATGCGCTATCCGAAGTTCGTGAGGCGATTGATTTCTGCCGCTATTATGCAGCGCGCGCGATTAGCGATTTGGAGCCCATCGAATTGCCGGGGCCGACCGGGGAACGCAACGTTTTGCGGATGGAGGGTAAAGGCGTTTGGGCGGCGATTGCGCCTTGGAATTTCCCGCTGGCGATTTTCTTGGGGCAGGTGGCGGCGGCTTTGGTCACCGGCAATACTGTGATTGCAAAGCCCGCACCGCAGACGCCTGATATTGCGCGCTACGCAGTCGGGTTGGCGTATGACGCTGGCATTCCTGAAGCGGTGCTGCAACTGGTCGCAGGCGGCCGCGATGTTGGCGCGGATTTGACTCGCGATCCTCGCATAGCCGGGGTGGTCTTCACAGGTTCAGTGGCGACCGCAAAATCGATTGCGCGCAATTTGCTTGTTGATGACGCGCGACCACTCGTTCCGCTGATTGCTGAAACTGGCGGCCTTAATGCCATGATTGTCGACTCAACTGCTCTGTCGGAACAGGTTGTGCGCGACGTGATTATCTCTGGTTTCCAGTCGGCGGGGCAGCGCTGTTCGGCTTTGCGGCTGCTGCTGTTGCAAGAGGAAATTGCCGAAACGACGCTGGAAATGCTGGCGGGTGCGATGGATGCTTTGGTGATCGGCGATCCCGCTGATCCCTTCACCGACATCGGGCCAGTGATCGACCAAGCCGCTTATGACAGGCTGATGGAGTATCGCAGCGCAAATGCCGACCGGATTGTCCACACGCTGGATGTGCCGTCGGGTGGGCTGTTTGTGCCGCCGACGGTGATCCAGCTCGATAGCCTTGACGATATCCAAACGGAATGGTTTGGCCCCATCGTCCATGTCGTCACATGGCGGGCAGGAACGCTCGAAGCGACGATAAAGCAGATAAATGCCAAAGGCTTTGGCCTGACAATGGGGCTGCACAGCCGGATCGCGCGTGTATCGGATTTGGTGGAGGCCCGCGCGAACGTCGGCAACCTCTATATCAACCGTTCGATGATCGGCGCTGTGGTCGGCAGCCAGCCCTTTGGTGGAGAGGGACTTTCTGGCACTGGGCCCAAAGCGGGCGGGCCGCATTATCTGTATCGATTCTGTGCAGAACGGACCACCAGCGTTGACACGACAAGTTCGGGCGGCAACGCCTCTTTGCTCTCGCTGGAGGAGTAGCATTAGGGTCCTGACACTTGCCAGCCCGTCACGACTTTTGACACGGAATCGCATTTTTCGCGTTTTTGTTCATGTTCTGAACATGGTGTCGGCAAAGCTGCCAAAGTCACGAGATTCGAAGTATCAAAATCCATATCATGTTTAGAACATAAATAGAACAAAAAGTCAAGAGGAAACTCTGTTCACGGCCTAAATAGGGACCGTCGCTATTTCGATGACAGAAAAACAGAAAGGGGCGGTGCGCGACCCGGCACCACCCCTCCCTCCGTTAACGAGTTCCCCCTGTTAACGAAGCTGGTGTTCCGACATCAAAATCAGTCGCGCTTGCGGCTGGGTGTTTCGATGTCTTCAAAGCTCTTTTCCATGTCGCGGCTGATCTTTTCAAACTCAGGGATCATCGTCGCGAATGCCGCAGCGAAGCCGCTCATCATGCCCATCATCCGGCGGCTGCCATCGGCCAGCTGGTCAGGTAGCCTGTCGGCATCACGGCCCGCGATATCAGCCAAGGTATCGTTTGCACGAATGCGCTTACGACCTCTGTTCGCGCCGGGAACCGACTTCTCTATCGCCGCTGCAAATTTGCCGATGGGCAGATCGAGCATGCTTTCGGTCATCCGTTCTACCATGTTGGCAACGCCATCTTGCATTTTCGGGTTGGAAAGCTTGTCAGCGATCACGTTCAGTTCGTCCTGCGTGTCGGAGCGATCAGCACGCTGATCAGCAAAAGGCGCTGCAACTGGCAAGTCCGCCGGGCCGTCGGGCAGCGTGCTGTCGGATATCACAGCTTCGCCAGTGCCTGGCACAAACTGAATCGGCTCGGCGGCCTTTGCTTGCGAAAACGCCAATAAAACGACAGCTGCTCCAGCCAACAACGGAACGCGAAAGTCGATAGAACGCATGAACGTACCTTCCAATCAGCCCTGATTGTCTAGGGCCAAACACAGGCTCAATTCCGCCTGAACGAGGTCGCATTAGCAGGCTGTCGCTGATTGGAAACTGAACAAGTCGGTCAATCAAGCGAAAGCATGGTAAACAGTTGTAACGCAATGTTGCTTGGCCCGCTATTCTCCAGAAATCGTCATCCTGAACTTGTTTCAGGATGACACGCGACGTCGGTTCGTTATCCTGAAACAAGTTCAGGATGACGAGAGGGTGGAGGTTTGGGCTACTACTCCGCCGCGACCAGTGCTTCTAGGTCGCTCAGTGGTTGCTGCAACCGTGTCAGCATTTCCTTTGGGCAGACCTGCCAAAATTCACCGCGCCGCCGATCCCAATCGTCCAGGATCGAATTCGACCACTGGCTATCGGTGGCGTTTGCATGTTCGGCGATCAGGCTTTTTAGGACGCCTTCCCAATGCGCGCTGTCCAATCGTTGCCAGATGATGCTGTCGGGATTGGCGCGACTTTCGAATTGGCCGTCAGGATCAAGAATGAAGGCCATGCCGCCGGTCATGCCCGCGCCAAAATTGCCGCCGGTCTCGCCAAGTATGACAGCAATACCGCCGGTCATATATTCGCAACCGTTGGCGCCGCAGCCCTCGACCACGACCTTTGCGCCGCTATTGCGCACAGCAAAGCGTTCACCTGCTTGCCCTGCCGCCAGTAAAGTCCCAGCAGTGGCGCCGTAAAGAACCGTGTTGCCGATGATGCTGTTATGCTGGCTTTCCAATTGCGAGCTGACCGTTGGCCGCACCACGATACGGCCACCGGACAAGCCTTTACCGACATAGTCGTTGGCGTCACCAAACACTTCCAGCGTAACGCCTTGGCACAGGAACGCACCGAGCGACTGTCCGGCACTCCCACGCAGTCGGACATGGACATGGCCATCGGCGAGGTTTTTCATGCCATACAGACGTGTAATTTCTGACGACAGCCTTGTCCCCACCGCGCGGTGCGTGTTGCGGACATTATAGGTCAGCTGCATCTTCTCGCGCCTGTTGAACACTGGCTGCGCATCTTTGATGATTTGCGCGTCCAGACTGTCGGGCACTTCATTGCGGTGACCCTCAATATGAAAACGCCGCGCGCTATCGGGCGCGTCGACTTTGGCAAGGATCGGGTTGAGATCAAGGTCGTCGAGATGCTCAGCACCGCGGCTAACCTGACGCAGCAATTCGGTCCGCCCGATCACTTCGTCAAGCGAGCGGAAACCTAACTTGGCAAGGATTTCGCGCACTTCCTCTGCGATGAAGGTCATCAGGTTGATGACTTTTTCCGGTGTCCCCGTAAACTTTGCGCGAAGCTTTTCATCCTGTACACAGATACCCACCGGACAGGTATTGGAATGGCACTGGCGCACCATGATGCAGCCCATGGCGACGAGGCTCAGCGTGCCGATGCCATATTCTTCCGCACCCAAGATCGCTGCAATCACGATATCGCGCCCGGTTTTCAGGCCGCCATCGGTGCGCAGTTTGACGCGGTGGCGAAGGCCGTTGAGCGTCAAAACCTGGTTGGCTTCGGAAAGCCCCATTTCCCACGGCGTGCCCGCATATTTAATGCTGGTCAGCGGGCTGGCCCCTGTGCCGCCGACATTGCCTGAGATCAGGATAACGTCGGCATGCGCCTTGGCAACGCCCGCCGCAATTGTGCCGATGCCCGCCGCACTGACTAGCTTTACGCATACTTTCGCGCGCGGATTAATCTGTTTCAGATCATAGATCAGCTGCGCCAAATCCTCGATTGAATAAATATCGTGATGTGGGGGCGGGGAGATCAGCGTCACCCCCGGCGTCGAATGCCGCAACCGAGCAATCATCTCGGTCACTTTGAAACCGGGTAGCTGCCCGCCTTCGCCAGGCTTTGCGCCTTGCGCAACTTTGATCTCAATCTCTTCACACGCGCCCAGATATTCGGCGGTGACGCCGAAACGGCCCGATGCGATTTGTTTAATAACGCTGTTGGCATTGTCGCCATTTTCATAGGGCTGAAAGCGCTTGCTATCCTCGCCGCCTTCGCCCGACACAGCCTTTGCGCCGATGCGGTTCATCGCTATCGCCAGCGTTTCGTGCGCTTCGGGAGACAGCGCGCCAAGCGACATTCCCGGCGTGATAAAGCGTTTGCGGATTTCGGTAATCGCTTCGACTTCATCCAGTGCGATTGCGTCTTTGGGGAAGTTGAACTCCATCAAATCGCGCAGATATACCGGCGGCAATTCGCGGACCCCTGCGGCAAATTGCAGATAGGTCGAATAGCTGTCATTGCCGACCGAGCTTTGCAGCAAATGCATCAGCCCGGCCGAATAGGCATGCGCCTCGCCATCTTTGCGCTGTTTGTAAAAGCCGCCAATCGGCAGCCGTGTGATTGCGCTGTCGAAAGCCTCCGCATGACGGTCGCGAGCGTTGACGAACAGCGAATGATAGCCTTCACCCGATATCTTGTTCGGCATTCCGGGGAAGAAATCGTTCACCAATGCGCGGGAAAGGCCGACCGCCTCAAAGTTATAGCCCCCGCGATAGCTGGAGATCACTGCAATCCCCATTTTCGACATGATCTTGAGCAATCCCTCGTTGATCGAGTTGCGGTAATTTGCCTTCGCGGTCGCCAAATCCATGGCACCCAGCAAACCGCGCGCATGGCGATCCTCGATCCCAGCCTCGGCCAGATAAGCGTTTACCGTGGTCGCACCAACGCCGACCAGCACAGCAAAATAATGCGTGTCGAGGCATTCTGCCGCCCGCACATTGACCGAGGAATAGCTACGCAGCCCGACGCGGACGAGATGCGTGTGCACCGCCGCCGCCGCCAAGATCATCGCAATGGCAACGCGGCCCGGCCCGATATTCTCGTCGGTCAAAAACAATTCTGTCTGGCCGGAGCGTACAGCAGCCTCCGCCTGTTCGCGGATGTCGACAATTGCGGCGCGCAGGCCTTCCTGGCCTTCATCGACCGAATAGGTGCAGTCGATGGTCGCGGCATTTTTGCCAAACGCCGCCTTTAATCGCGTCCACTCTGCAGTCAGTAATACCGGGCTTTCCAGCACCAGAACGTCGCTGTTCTGGCTGCTGTCTTCCAGGATATTGGCAAGGTTGGAAAACCGCGTTTTCAGGCTCATCACATGCCGTTCGCGCAAGCTATCGATCGGCGGATTGGTCACCTGACTGAAATTCTGCCGGAAAAACTGGCTGATAATCCGCGGCTTGTCGCTGATCACGGCCAATGGCGTATCGTCGCCCATCGAACCGATGGCTTCCTTGCCATCCTCTGCCATCGGCGCGAGGATCATTTCCATATCCTCCAGCGTCATGCCCGCCGCGACTTGCCGCTTTGTCAATTCGGCGCGTGAGAACGCGGGAAGTGTCTCCACACCTTTGTTGGGAAGGTCATCCATGCAACGGAACCCGCCGACCAATGCAGCATAATCCTGTTCATCCGCAACGCGGTCTTTGAGGTCGTCGTCGCGGTATAGCTTTCCTTCGTCCAAATTAACCGCGATCATCTGACCTGGGCCAAGGCGGCCTTTTTCAATGATGGTGTTTTCGGGGACAACAACCATGCCGGTTTCCGACCCGATAATCAGCAAGCCGTCATTGGTCCGGCAATAGCGCAAAGGCCGCAACGCGTTGCGATCCACGCCCGCCACTGCCCAATGGCCATCGGTCATCGCAAGCGCGGCCGGACCATCCCAAGGCTCCATCACACTCGCCATATATTCATACATGCTTTTATGATTGGCGGGCAGGTTGGGGTTCGCCTGCCACGCCTCTGGGATCAGCATCAGCTTTGCCGTCGTCGCTTCTTTGCCCGATCGCACCAGCGTCTCAAACACCGCATCCAACGCCGCCGTGTCAGACGAACCCGCCGGGATCACCGGTTTGATGTCGTCCGAATGCGCGCCAAAGGCGATGCTCGCCATCTTGATCTCGTGGCTTTTCATCCAGTTTTGGTTGCCACGGATGGTGTTAATTTCACCATTATGCGCAAGGCTACGGAACGGTTGCGCCAACCACCATTGCGGGAATGTGTTGGTCGAATAGCGCTGATGAAAAATCGCAACGCGGCTTTCAAACCGGTCGTCTTGCAAATCAGGGTAAAACACCGACAGGCTCTCGGCCAGGAACAGCCCCTTATAGACAATCGACTGGCACGACAGGCTGCAGATATAGAAATCGCGGATTTGTGCTGCGATGATTTTCTTCTCAATCCGGCGGCGGACGAGATACAAGTTTTTTTCAAACTCGGTGATGCTAACGTCATCGGGCAATGGCCCGGCGATCATGATCTGCTCTATCTCTGGACGCGTTGCTTGACCCTTATCGCCGATCACCGACACATCGACGGGCACCTGACGCCAGCCATAGATGGTATAGCCCGCCTCGATAATCTCGGCCTCAACCAGCGTCCGGCAA
>JAYUOS010000042.1:0-39276 GCA_043760725.1 Sphingomonadales bacterium | reverse complement strand
TTCGCGAGCAAAAACGGATAGCGGCGGACATAGGCCGGGACATAGGCTTCCTGAAGCATCTTGCCGTCTTCGCCGATAAACGTGTTCACGCCTTCGTTCAGGCCCATGAGCGCAAGCGGGACCGGCTGGTCGCCGACCGTAAAAATGATCGGGTAGAAGCGCTGGACGATCGAGAACTCCTCGACGGTGACCGGAATCGCATGTTCGGTATAAAGGAACGGCGCGGCATCATTGGTTTTATAGCGCCAGTCGCCATGCTCCTGCTGCGAAATCGGAACGAGCTCTTTATAGAGCAGCGGCAGGTTGGGGTTCTGGGGGGCCGTGCTGGCCATCGGGAGTCTCCGGACGCAATTGAGTGGATGATGCGCGTTGCCCTATGGCGCACAGCCGCGCGACGCAAGCGTGCGCCTGTTCATTCGATTAACATCTTTTTATGTCAGGCCCGGATGATCGGGATTAATCGCGGGTTCAACCGTGGAAACGCATCGCTCTGTCGTCATGGAAGATAAGTTGTGAATTCGCTGATTCTCGCGCTGATGGCCGCCACGGGGGGCGTTGCGCCTGCGATAGACGGGACTGAATTTGCGCAAATGACAATCCAGCAGCGTGTTGTGGTGCGTATTCCGCTCGCACCGGTTCAGGCAGCACCACCAGTGCCGATGCGCTGGGTCGAGAAAAAAGGGCCAAAATGCGTTAGCTTAAACAGCCTTGGCGGTTTTGTCGTGCGCGGGCCGCAGATCGTCGATCTGTTTCTGCGCAATGGCGCGCGGGTGCGCACGCGGCTGGAAAAGCAATGCGCGGGGGTTGACCTCGGCTATGGCTTTTACGTGAAGCCCAATAGCGACGGCCAGATTTGCCGCGACCGTGACATGTTCCACGCCCGCACCGGCGGGCACTGCGAAGTCGAAAGGTTTACGACGCTGACGCCAGAACGCTGACTTGACTTTCTGTGGCGGTCTGCGCACCGCTAACGGGCTTTTTTCACGGACATTTTGATGAACTTCGCCGACCTCGGCCTCTCTGACCAATTGCTGCGCGCGATCGACGATTCGGGCTACAGCGAAGCCACGCCGATCCAGGCGCAGGCGATCCCGAGCGTGCTGATGATGCGCGACCTGATCGGCATCGCGCAGACGGGCACCGGCAAGACGGCCAGCTTCGTCCTGCCGATGATCGATATTCTTGCCGAGGGGCGCAGCCGCGCGCGGATGCCACGTTCGCTCATCCTCGAGCCGACGCGCGAACTCGCGGCACAAGTGGCCGAGAATTTCGAGAAATACGGCAAATATCACAAGCTCTCGATGGCGCTGCTCATCGGTGGCGTCCAGATGGGCGATCAGGTCAAGGCGCTCGAAAAGGGCGTGGATGTGCTCATTGCCACGCCCGGTCGCCTGATGGACCTGTTCAGCCGCGGCAAGATCATGCTCAACGATTGCACGCTGCTGGTGATCGACGAAGCTGACCGGATGCTCGACATGGGCTTCATCCCCGACATCGAACATATCTGCACCAAGTTGCCAACCACTCGCCAGACATTGCTGTTTTCTGCGACAATGCCGCCGCCGATTAAAAAGCTGGCGGACCGGTTTTTGTCGAACCCCAAATATATCGAAGTGGCGCGGCCTGCGTCGTCGAACCTTAATATTGAGGCAAAGCTGGTCAATGTTGTTCCGGCCAAGAAGAAGGACGTGCTGCGCGACCTGATCCGCAGCGAAAATGTCCATACCGCGATTATATTTTGCAACCGCAAAACGACGGTGCGCGAACTGAACAAAAGCCTGCAACAACACGGCTTTCGCTCTGGCGAAATTCATGGCGATATCGACCAATCGACCCGCCAGAAAATGCTGGAAGCGTTCAAGGCCGGGACAATCAACCTATTGGTTGCGTCGGACGTTGCTGCGCGCGGGCTGGATATCAAAGGCGTTAGCCACGTGTTCAATTTCGATGCGCCATGGCATCCCGATGACTATGTCCACCGTATTGGCCGGACAGGACGTGCAGGGGCAAAGGGCAAAGCATTTACCTTTGTGACTAAGGCTGACGAAGAAGCCATCGACAATATCGAGAAGCTGATCGGTGGTAAGATTGAGCGGCTGGGGAAGGTTGCTGCGCCTGCAGCTTCAGCCAAAGAAGACAAAGCCGAACCGGCGGCAAAGCCCGAGCGTGCGCCAAGGCGCGGGCGTGCGGCTAAGCCAGAGGCGTCCACAAGTGAACGCGCCTCGAAATCCGAGTCAGTGGTTGCTGCACCAAAGGCCAAGCCGGTTCCGGCAAAGGCTGCTCCTGTTAAAACTGCGGCTGCGAAAACAGTGCCCGCCAAGTCTGATGGACCTGACGACGGTTGGAACGGCCCAATGCCCGGCTTCCTGAATTTCACTATCGCTGAGTAGGCGCGAAACGGGACGCCGAATAGGCGCAAAGACTAACCACCAATCGCCCACAAAAAGGCCCGCCGAAGCGGGCCTTTTCTTTGTCTGTGTTACGCGGATCAGAAGCTACCGCGAAGCGTTACGCCGAATGTGCGGGGCTCAGCCAAGAACTGCGAGAAGATCTGGCGTCCGCCAGGATATTGTCCGTCGACAAACGGTGCCGAAGTTGTGCCCGCCTGGAACGGCGTATTGAACGCTACCTGCGCATAATCTTGATTGAAGATGTTCTGACCCCAGAATTCGAGCGCCCATTTTTCATCAGCACCGCGAATACCGACTCGTGCATTGAACAATGCAAACCCGTTCTGTTCCTTTTGCGGGAACAGATCAGAGCCTGTGTTGTAATCACTCGTCATGCGGCTATCGATATAGACAAGGCCGGATAAGCCGCTGGAACCGATATCAGGCGTCCAGGTAATCGACGCTGTCGTCACAATTTTTGGAGCGTTCGACAGATTGTCACCGGGCAGTTTGCGCAATGCCTGATCCAAAGGCGCACCGTTACGATTGCCAACCAAGTTGTTATTATAGCTTGCATCGGAATAGGTGATGCCAGCAGCAACCCGGAAGTTCTTTGCAGGAACCAGCGAAGCTTCAACTTCAACACCCTTGGATCGCACACCATAAGTTACATCGCTTGCCGCACATGCACCCGTCGTTGCCGCAGCAGCATTAAAGTTTGCCCCTGCTGCGTTGACGCTTTGATCGCGATCTGCACCGCCAAGGCTTGTTCCGCAGCCATTGACCGTCTGCACCAAGAAAACCGTTCCGTTGAAGGTATTCAACTGGAAGTTTTGGAAATCCTGACGGAAGGCGGCGACGCTGATGCTCAATGGTCCGGTCGCATATTTCGCACCAATTTCATAGGCATCTACGATTTCTGGGTCAAACTGCAGATTGCCGACCAAAGCTTGTGCGCCGCCGGCTGCGGCGAACGTGGTCGTTGGAACTCCTGAGATCACAAAGATTGGTGCTTTCAAAGCCGAGCGATCAAGGTTGAAGCCGCCTGCTTTATAGCCACGGGAGTAGCTTGCGTAGACCAACAGGTCGGGATTGACCTTATACGACAAGATGCCGGTGCCGGAAAATTCACTTTCGCTGCGCTTGTCGTTGATACTGACGCCGTTAAGTTCGGCGGTCGAGTTGCCCTGGCAGCTCAGACCAATCAATGCGCCTGCCAATGCCCGCGCTGTGGCGTTGGCACTGGTGAGTGCGCTGGTCAACGCGGCTTGCTGCGACGTGCAGACGGTATTGTTGTTGCCAAACAACGCACTGAATTTTTTACGCTCATTGGTGTAACGTAGGCCCAAAGTCAGATCGAGGCCTTCGGTAATGTTGATGATGTTGTGGGTAAACAAAGCCCAGTTCTTGCTGGTTTGGTTATAGCGATCCGTTGTCGATCCCAGATTGTTCAAACCGTCGAGTGTTACAAAGCCCGCAGCTATCGCTGCGCCCGTTGCGCCACCGCCGCTGGCACCGGCAACCGTAGCTGGGCCAACAACAGGTGTTAGGCAGCCGGGATTGGTTGGTGAATAGAGCCCAGCAAATCCGCCGCCCGAAATAACACGGCAAGTCGCAAAACGACCATATTGGCTGCCAAAACGCAGGTTGTCCTGCACCGTTAGCTTTTCATTGGCATAGAATCCGCCGACGAGCCAATCGAGGTGGCCGTCAAACGCTTCACCTTGTAAACGCAATTCTTGAGTGAAGGTTTTGAACTGACGGAACGCGTCGTCGCTTGGGGTGCGATACAGGATGTCGACAGTGCCGTAATCGGTGTCCGAACCTTGCCCGCTCTTATAATCGCGATAGCCTGTAATCGATGTCAGATTGGCCGCGCCAAGATCCCATTTGACCTCCGCCGAAAGTCCGCCATCGGTGGTTTTGCCTGCAAAGCTGCGGCCCGGGCTGACCGAAATCCGGCGAGCATAGCCTTGATTGAACGAAGCCACATTTTGGCCCAAATCGCGCAACACGTTGATGATATTGTTACCATTGGCCGTCAGCGGCGTCAGCGGCGTCAACGGGTCGTTCAAACTGCCGATGAACGGGTTAACCGTCTTATCGACATAGGTCGCAGCGCAACATTTTTCTTTACGGTTGGTGTAATCGGCAATCAAGCGAACGCTAACCGCGTCGCTTGGCTCCCACAGCAATTGGCCGCGCAAGAAATAACGGTTGCGGTCATTGACGTCGGTGTTGTTTGTTGTGTCCTGATAGAAGCCATCGCGCTTCACATAAACGCCATCCAACCGCGCAGCGATCGTTTCGGTAATCGGGCCAGTGACGCTTCCGGAAAAACGCATAAAGTTGAAATTGCCGTAAGTCGCCTCGGCTTTTGCGCCAAACTGGAATTCGGGCTTTTTCGAAATGATGCTGATCATACCAGCGGAAGCGTTCCGGCCGCCAAGCGTGCCTTGTGGTCCGCGCAACACTTCAACACGTTGAATTTCGCCCAATTCATTAAGGCCGATGCCGGAACGCGAACGGTACACGCCGTCGATGAATACTGCGACCGAGCTTTCAAGACCGGGGTTATCACCCACTGTGCCGATGCCGCGGATACGTGCCGAGCCGTTTGCTTCTGATCCAGTGGAGGACACCAACAACGATGGTGCGACCTGGTTCAGCTGGCGAATATCGTTCGCGCCGCTGTTTTGCAATGTTTCCGCAGTAACGGCAGAAATCGCCAATGGCACATCGGCGAGCGACTGTTCGCGGCCCTGCGCAATAACCAGAATACCTTCATCACCGGTTTCATCAGCTTGCGCCTCGTCCTGTGCAAAGGCCATATTGGGCGCAGCAAAGGCGAGTGTTGCAGCGGACAGCGCAAGCCCCGCTTTGCGGAGCAAAAGCAATTCAGACATCATATTCTCCCGTTTACGTCTTCTTCTTGTGTGGCATTGCTATGCCATCTATTCAGATAGGTCACGCAGATGAAATTTAAATGCAAGTAGAATTTCAAAAAATGCAGTACTTATGCAACAATACCGCTCACTGCCCCGCTTCGCCGGGCATGATAATTTCGTCGGACCGCTTTCCGCGCTGATACACTGGGAAACCGCCAACCCATGTTTCATGCACGATGGAGTTCCGAATCTGGCTGGGCGAGGCGAGCAATGGATCGGTATCAACCAGCACGAAATCCGCGCGATAGCCGGGCATCAACATGCCCACTTTCTCCTCGGCAAAGGATGCGTAAGCAGCCCCTGTGGTAAAGCCTGCCAACGCCTGTTCGCGGGTCACCCGCTCAGACGGTATCCAGCCGCCAAAGGGTTGCCCATTTTCGTCCTCACGACTGATCGCGGCTGCAATACCGTGGAACGGATTGGGCGCCTCGACAGGCGTGTCCGACCCGAACGCAAGCTTGCCTCCAGCTTTCAGGATTGATTGCCAGGCATAGGCGCCCTTCAGCCTTTCTGGCCCCAAACGAACTTCCGCCATTAATCGGTCCGATGTTTGATGCACCGGCTGCATCGATGAGATGATACCGTTCCTTGCCAATCGCGGCAGGTCGACCGGGTCAACGATTTGGACATGTTCAATTCGCCAGCGGCGATCATTGGGATAGGTTTCGGCCAAATCCTCCACCGCGCCAATGGCATCGTCATTGGCGGCATCGCCGATGGCATGAACGGCGGTCTGAAAGCCGTCCATCGATGCGCGGACCATCATATTGCGCAATTCTGCTCCCGGCTGAAATTGCAGGCCGGTTTGTCCCGGCGCATCGGCATAGGGCTTTTTGAGGAACGCCCCGCGGCTGCCCAATGCGCCATCGATGTACAATTTTACGCCGCCCAGACGGAGCTTATCCTCATAAAGCCAAGGCGTGGGTTTCGACCCTGCAATCGCAGTCATATTTTCGATGCCGCTAGCATAGCCAAATATGCGGATCGACAACCAACCTTCGTCCCCAGCGCGACGATAGGTTTGCCAATCGGCCATTGTGGTGCCCATGTCGGCAATCGCGGTCACGCCAACTTTCAACAACGCTGCTTGCGCCTCAATCAAAGCCGCGTCGCGGTCACGTGGGCTGGGTGGCGGCACATGTTTGCCGATTAGTTCCGATGCAGCGTCGACAAAAATGCCACTTGGCTTGCCGCCTACCATTTCGATCCGCCCGCCTGTTGGCGCTTTGCTTGCAGTGGAAATGCCAGCGATTTCCATCGCGCGGCTATTTGCCCAACCCGCGTGGCCATCAACGCGTTCCAGCCATACCGGGCGGTCAGCTATCATAGAGTCTAGATCGGCGGCGGTTGGAAAACGGCCCAACCCCCATTTCTCCTGATTCCAGCCGCGTCCGATGATCCAGCGGCGGTCGGGATGTTTGTCAGCATAGGCTTTGATCGCCGCCTGCGCCTCGGCCAGCGAGCTGGTCGCCGAAAGGTCAAGAGTTAGCGCCTGAAAGCCCAGCCCCATGACATGACCATGTGCGTCAATCAGCCCGGGCAACATCGTCTTGCCACGCCCATCGACGCGGTAGTCAAGGTCTTTGGCGAGCTCCTTTGGCAGCTTGTCTCCACGCGCGACCAGCCTTGCCACTTTGCCCTGCCGATCAATCAACAGGCCGGTAAATCGGATAACCTTGCCTTCTTTATCAAGCGTGATGCCGTTTACGTTTTCGATCATGCCATCGGCCAACACGGGGATGGCGCACGCCGCCAACATCGCTGCAGCCAGTAAATTTCTCGCCTTCATCTCTTTGGCAACCTCCGCACCAACGCACTCGTATCCTGCCTGCCCCCGCCCATATGCTGAACGTCGGAATAAAACTGGTCGGTCATCGCCGCGACCGGAATGCTCGCGCCGTTGGCTCGGGCTTCGTCGATGGCAAGGCCAAGGTCCTTGCGCATCCAATCCACCGCAAAGCCGAAATCAAATTCGCCCTTGGCCATTGTCGCCCAGCGGTTGTCCATCTGCCAGCTTTGCGCTGCCCCGCCCGATATTGCACCAAACACAGTGTCGAGATCAAGTTCGGCGCATTGCGCGAAATGCATCGCTTCTGATAATCCTTGCAGGATACCGGCTATGCAAATCTGGTTCGCCATTTTTGCGGTCTGGCCATCGCCCGGGCCGCCAACATGGACAACGCGTTTTGCATAGGCCGCCATGATCGGGCGTGCGGCCTCGACCGAAGGAACCGTCCCGCCGCACATGATGGCCAGCGTTCCGTTCTCCGCACCCGCTTGCCCGCCGGTCATCGGCCCATCAACGCACAATAATCCGCGTCCACGCGCCTCAACGGCCAATTGGCGGGCGATGCGCGCAGACACGGTGGTATGATCGATGAACAACGCGCCTTTCGTCATGGCCGCAAATGCACCGTCGCGGCCCAACGTTACGCTGGCAAGATCATCGTCAGTGCCAACACAGCTGATGACAACATCGGCACCCTTTGCAGCCTCGGCTGGTGATGCCGCCAACGTTCCTCTATGCGCCACCACCCACGCTTCGGTCTTGCCACGCGAACGGTTGAACACCGTCATCTCATGCCCGGCTGTCGAAAGATGGCGGGCAATCGGGCCGCCCATCACACCAAGGCCGATAAAAGCTATCCTACTCATGCGGCTGTTGTAATGTTTGTTTTATTGAATAGCCAGATGAGTTAGGAACTTAGGCCTATGGTCGAACTTTCCCCCAATGAACTGTTGTCTCTGGACGACATCCGCGCGGCGCATGACCGTATCCGTCACGCGATTGTCGCCACACCCACGCTCCACAGCCAGACTCTGTCAAAGTTGACAGGGGCCAACATTTATTTGAAGTTTGAAAACCTACAGTTTACTGCGGCGTATAAGGAACGCGGGGCGCTGAACGCGTTGCTCCAACTGCCGCCCGAGGTATTGAAACGCGGCGTTATTGCCGCATCAGCAGGCAACCACGCTCAAGGGCTTAGCTATCACGGCACCCGCCTTGGCGCTCCGGTCACCATCGTCATGCCCAAAACCACCCCGACGATCAAAGTCATGCAGACCGAGGCGGTCGGCGGCAAAGTGGTGCTGGAGGGCGAGAAGTTCGATGATGCCTATAAACATGCGCGGCTTTTGGAAAAAGAACTGGGGCTGACCTTTGTTCATCCGTTTGATGATCCCCATGTCGCAGCAGGGCAGGGAACGGTTGCGCTAGAAATGCTGGAGGCTGTGCCCGAACTCGACATGCTGGTGGTGCCGATTGGCGGCGGCGGCTTGCTGTCGGGTATGGGAACCGCGGCGCGCGGGTTAAAGCCCGATATCGGCCTGGTTGGCGTGCAGGCCGAACTTTATCCGAGCATGTACGCGCTGCTCAAAGGCAAACAGATGCCGTGCGAAGGCGATACGCTGGCAGAGGGTATTGCTGTCAAAGTGCCCGGCGAGTTCACCTCAAAAGTTATTCGCGGACTGGTTGATGACATCGTTCTGGTATCCGAACCGCAACTGGAAACTGCCGTCAGCCTGTTGCTGCAGATTGAAAAGACTGTCGTCGAAGGCGCGGGCGCGGCTGGCCTTGCCGCTGTGATGGCCAACCCAGACATGTTTCGCGGCAAGAATGTCGGGATCGTCCTGTGTGGCGGTAACATCGACACGCGGCTGCTCGCCAATGTGTTGTTGCGCGACTTAGCTCGTTCCGGCCGGTTGGCTCGGTTGCAGATCACCTTGCAGGACCGCCCCGGCGCGCTGTTCAAAGTGATGAAGCTGTTCAACGACCATCAGGTCAACATCATCGAAATCTATCATCAACGCATCTTTACAACGCTACCCGCCAAGGGCTTGATCACTGACATCGAATGCGAGGCACGCGATGCCGACCAGTTGCAGCGGTTGATTGATGATTTGAAAGGCTCGGGGTATCAAGTCACGCGGGTTGAACTGAATTAAGCGGTTCTTGGTAAACGCTCTTTTCAGCACAGGACGAACACGTCATAGTCGTGGGACTATCCACATTTTCAAGCTGCTTGGGGTTTCATGACCGCACCCGTCCGTTTCCCGCGTTTCTTTGTGACGAGCCCCAGCCCGTGCCCGTATCTGCCAGGCAAAACCGAGCGCAAGGTTTTCACCGAACTGTCCGGCGCGCATGCTGCTGAACTGAACGAGGCGCTAGGCCGCATCGGTTTTCGTCGTAGTCAGAATGTTGCTTACCGGCCCAGCTGCGCCGATTGCAAAGCGTGCGTTGCGGTGCGGATAAAGACCGACGGTTTTGAACCCAATGCGACGCAGCGCAAGATGTTGAAACGCAATGCCGATTTGGAAGTGCGTGCGTGCCGACCTTGGTCAACATCTGAACAGTTTTCGCTTTTGCAGCGCTATCTGGGGCAACGCCATCCAACAGGCGGCATGTCCGGGATGGATGATCTCGATTATTCCGACATGGTCGAACAAACGCCGGTGCACAGCCATGTTGTCGAATACCGATTGCCTTCAAACTATGGCCGCCCCGGTGACTTGGTAGGGGCCTGCATTACCGACCAACAAGACGATGGCCTTTCGATGGTCTATAGCTTTTACGATTCCGAGGTTGAAGGTCGCCCGGGCCTTGGCAACTTCATCATCATGGATCACATAATCCGCGCCCGTGATGCGGGGCTGCCCTATGTTTATCTGGGTTATTGGGTAGAGGGAGCTGCGCGGATGCAGTATAAAACCCGCTATCGCCCGCTCGAAAAACTCACCCCCGGCGGCTGGGTGGATTTCGACACCGGCCTACCTGCGGAAATTCCACTTTAGATCCTCCCGCCCCTAAAATGAAAAACCCCGCCGTTTCCAGCGGGGTTTTCTAATACCGGGTATTCGGTTTAGCGGCAGCCGCAGCGCGGCTTTGGTTTCGGCTTCCACTTTTTCACCACGTGCTTCTTTGCCGGAACCGATACGGTTTCATAATAAACCTCTTCGGTCGTCGTTGTCGTTGTGGTGACCGCGGGCATAATCGTGATCGTTGTCACCGTCGGTGCGGGATAATACCAGCCATTTTGGTAATAGCCGCCCTGGTAGCCATAGGGGTTACCCTGCGGCTGGGGTGGTGGAGGCGGGGCATATTGGGGCTGGCCTTGGTATCCGCCACCCTGATAGCCGACATTTTGATAGCCATCATTTCGATATCCGGTTTGGCGACCATAATATTGGTCATCGCGCGGCAGGTATTTTTTGCACTTGTTGGTCGCTTTTTCGATGCCCACACCGGCTAGCGCACCAATGCCGCCGCCGATCAGCGAACCCGCCAAGCGATCTCCACGGCCTGCAACGCGGTTGCCGACAACGGCGCCAACAATAGCACCAATCGCTCCACCTGCTACACCGCGCTCTTTTAGGCAGCGCTCATAACGTTCAAAGCCATAGCGACTCTGATAGGATTGGCCCGATGGATAGCCACCTGTGTTATAGCGCGGGTCGGATTGGCGATAATCACTTTGGTCATATCCGCTTTGATCATAACCCGATTGATCATATCCGGTCTGGCGGTAGTCTTGCTGACCGGTGCCTTGCTGGTAAACAACGGGCGGCGGTGGTGGAGGATTGCCGTTACCCGAATAAACGCGCTCATCGCCATAATAAACGCCGCGATCTGCACCCATGGCCGGACCATAATCGGCTTCGCTGTAATCTTCGGCAGCGTAGCCGCCGTCGTAACGGTCCCACGGGATGTTGCTGCGGTAATCTTGCACATAGCCGCGGCTGTCGGTCAGCACAGCGTCGTCATAATAACGCGACCAGCCTTGGCCGGTTTGCGGGGCATATAGGCCATAAGTTGGAAAGTTGACGATCCGGTAACTGGGCTGCACCCAATAGGTCGGCAATGTATAGCCACGATAGGGCGCGCGATAGCCATTCCAGCCGCCCGGCGCGTGAAATCCGGCGAACCAACGGCCACCGATCCGGTGACCCCAACGGTGATTGCTGCCACCCATTCCGATACCGTGTCCGCCGGAAACATGTCCCACACCGGGCATCGGGCCGTTGCCGCCGCCGCGGCGACCGTCAAAAATTCCGCCAACTAAGGTCGATTTGCCGGTTTCGGCTTTGGATGAGAACGAGTCGCTCGCCGCGATCGCGGGGCTGATCATCAGCATCGATGTTGCCGCAACGCCAGCAAATAGAAGTTTCTTCATGGTTAACAGCTCCCTAAGCATCCAATGCCGCGCAGTGCGCGCAGCCCGATGGTTAAAGAGCCCTTAACATTTTTTTGGCCCGTCCGCCAATCATGTGGATGTAAATTGCGACGCAGTCCGCCGCATTGTTCCAAAATGACGCAGGTTGATCAGATGCGGTTAGCAAGCAATTGTGCCAATGCCTCAATTCCGATCAGGTCTTCAACATCAAAACGGGATGGTATTGGGCTGTCGAGATCGATCACCGCGATCACCGCTCCATCGCGGATCACCGGCACGACAAGCTCCGACCGACTATCCACATCGCACGCAATATGGCCTGGGAAATCATGGACATCGTCAACCAATTGGCTGGTTGCAGTCCGCGCCGCTGCGCCGCAAACACCTTTGTCGAGCGGGATGCGGATGCAGGCAGCTTTGCCCTGAAAGGGGCCGAGCACTAGTTCACCGTTCAGCAGGCGATAAAATCCCGACCAGTTTAGGTCGGGCAGAAACTGCCATAGCAAAGCTGCGATATTAGCCATATTGGCAATGCCATCGGGTTCGCCGGTGGTCAGCGCATCAGCGGCTTTGACAAGTTCGTCATAAAGTTCGGCTTTGGGGCGATCGGGTGTCATATCGAAAGTAAACATGGCAACACAGATAGTTAATCGAGCGCCACTTTACCACGCGCTTTTTTCACCACACTACGTCCCTTCTTGCTATCAACGCGCCGTGCCTTAGCGGCTTTGCTGACCTTTGTTTTGATGCGGGGCGGCAAGCGGACAAAGGCTTCATCGATCAATTCCACAACACGCTTGCGCGCATCGGCGCGGTTGGCCTCACGCGTGCGGTGGCTGCGCGCTGTCACGATCAATTCGCCTGCGATTGTCATCTTGCTGCCAGCCAGCGTTTTCAGTTTGCGAAACGCATAAAGCGGCAGGCCCAGAGCATAGACATCAACGCGCAACTGGCACGCTGTCGCAACCTTATTCACATTTTGCCCGCCAGGTCCGGTCGAGGCAAGAAAGGTTTCGCTAAGCGCGTCTTCGGGCAGGTCAAATGGCACAGCGCCCGTTAACAGAAACAATTGCAATTTGCGACAGGTTGCATCTTTCGCCGATGTCTCTCGTACCTACGATGCTACAGTAAATCGACGTGTTGTTATCGAGGAGAAAGCGTATGTCATCGTCACGACGGGATGCAGTTCTTGGTGCGTTTGCATTCATCGGCATATCAAGCATTGCGACCAACGCAAAAGCAGAAGGTCGTCAACCAAAGCGGACTGTAGCATTTCAGAACAAACCAAAACGCGCCCAAAAATGTGCAACATGCAAATTGTTCAGAGCAGCCGACGTGGAAGGTACGCCATCAAAATGCCTCGTCATTGCAGGCGAAGTTACAGCGTCGTCTTGGTGCGTTTTGTGGGAAGCGCCGTCTGACTAAAGCGCGTCTGCCATTACGACTACATCCTCAAGCGCTGTGACGAAACGGCCACTCGGTCGCCTCTCCGACCCATAACGCCAGCCAGATAACCAACGGCTGTGCGATCAGCCTTGGCCCGTGATACCACCAGCTCGCGTGTACCCCGCCCATCGGGATGTTGTTGAACGCATGGTTGAAATTGGCCGGCCAAACGAAAACAGCATAGAGCGCGAGGCCGATCCCTGCTGCTGGCCGCGCCCAGCCAATCATCGTGCGCGGGATTAGTAAGCCGATAGCGCCGATGATTTCGGCAATGCCTGTAAACGCAACGACTTCGGCGGGAAACGGCACCCAATCGGGTGTTATTGCAAGAAAACCTGCTGGGCTACGCAGATGCGCGACACCGGCGAGGAAGTAAAAGACCGCCAGCAACCAGCGCAATCCAGTTCGGATCATATGACGGCAGATTCAAGCAACCGTAACGTTCCGGCATCGGCATCAATTTCGGCCATCACACCGACGGGCAATGTTGGCTGGTCGGTGATATGACCAAACCATCCGCCATGAAAGGCTGGCACGCCCAGCGATCCCAAATGCTGGCGCAACACATCGTTCAGCGTAAATGCGCTAGTGCTGCCATCGGGTGCGCGGCAATCGGTGCATTGCCCGAAAGCCACACCCGCCAGCTTTGAAAGAACGCCTGCCTGTCCGATTTGTGTCAGCATCCGGTCGACGCGATATTCGGCCTCGCCCACATCTTCCAGGAACAGGATGGCGCCGTCGAAACGGGGTAGATATTCAGTTCCGGCAAGCGCCGTCAGCACGGTCAGGTTCCCACCGAGCAATTTCCCGGTTGCTTTGCCACCAGTTAATGTCTGCGTGCGCCAGCGACGCTGCACAAGCCTGTCTTCGCTCGGCACAGGATTGGCATAAAGCGGCGTGCCAGCGTCAAAGGCAACGGTACGGAAGCTTTCAACCGAAGATTTGCCCCACGCGCTCGAAGCATTCGGGCCGTGAAGCGTAATCGCCCCATTCTTCGCGGCAATCGCCATATGCAGCGCGGTAATGTCGCTATAGCCGAGTACGAATTTCGGATTGGCGCGCACCACATCCCAATCGACAAAGGGCAACAACCGCGCGCTGCCCCATCCGCCGCGCACCGCAAAGATTGCGCGCACATCCTTGTCGGCAAACATCGCGGTCAAGTCGTCGGCGCGGTCTTTGTCTTGGCCGGCAAGATAGCCGAATTGATCGAGCACATGTTTGCCGCGTTTTGGCACCAGCCCCATCGCGCGAACGGCTTCTTCGACCAATGTAATATCGAAATCCTCATCGCTGCGCGACGCCGGCTCGATTAGGCCCACAGTGTCACCGGGGCGCAGACGCGGGCCTTTTTCGCGCGCCGGCCGCGTGGACCGGGGCGCAGGCGCAGCAATCGCTGGAAAGGCAGGCGACGCCATAAGCGCCGCCAGCCCAGCGATGATTTGTCTGCGACCAGGATCTGAGAATACGAGGGTCAGAACTTCACCTCTACAGCCATAGTAAACGACCGGCCACGAGGATCGGCAACGCGTGGTTCCCAGCTGCTGCCCGCACCGCTGTTGCTGTCATAGGTAATGGCAAAGGGCGGATCGGTATCAAAAAGATTCTTGATACCACCTGTCAGCTTAAACCGTTCGGCAAAGGTGTAGCTCGCGGACATATTATAGATGATGTAATTGTCCACCCGCGCATTAAAATCGGGCCTTGCAGTTGAACCCGGAATAGCGGTGTTGTTCTGATATCCGTTGCGGAAGATTTGCGAAAACGAGAAGTCAAAAGCATCCTTTGAATAGGTAATAAAGGCGCTGTGTTTCCATTTCAGGCCAAGATCACCACCATAGGTAAAAATTCCGATCTGGTCAGGACCGAACGGCGACGCAGGCAAGAACTTCTCTTTCTTTTTGAGCAGATAGGTTCCGTCCATGCCAGCTGTGAATTCGCCACCTAACGCGTCAAAGCCAGCGCGCAGCGATACTTCCAAACCTTGTGTTCGGCGCGAACCGATATTGTCTGCACGCAAATCGAGCAATGTGATGATACCGCCGGTGCGGATTACCCGGTCTGGGAAGTCGACAATATTATCAAGCAGCTGGCGGATCGACAGATTGCCGATGGTGTTATTGACAGCCACCGACCAGAGATCGAACGATGCGCTGAACCGCGGTGCCGGTTGGAATACAACACCCAATGAATATTGATCAGAGGTTTCTGGCCCAAGGTTGAGATTTCCACCGGTCAGCGTATCCGGCGTGATGGCGTTGCAACCCGGCGTCACGTTTATAATTCCGCCGACAGCACATGTTGTCGGGTCGGTCAGTGTATTCCCCGGATTTGGCGACTGGGTTACGCCGTTAAAAATCTGATTGAATGCAGGAACGCGGAACCCTGTGTTGTACGAACCACGGAATAACAGCCAATCGAACGGACGAAACTTTGCCGATACCTTTGGATTTACAGTGCTGCCGAACCCTGAATAATCATCAAGACGAACCGCGCCGGTGATTTCGAGCATGTCGAAAATCGGCAGCGATATTTCGCCATAGACCGCCTTTACCGTCCGGTTCTTCGGCGTCAGTGCGTTCACATTGTCGAACGCGACGTTAAAGATATCGGGTTGACCTGCAACCGCAGCTGCCGAGCCGTTGAAGCTATAGGTTTCCTTGCGATAATCTGCACCTAGTGCAACTTGCACTGCGCCGCCCGGCAAATCGAAAAGCGCACCCGATATGGACGCGTCAAATTGCTTAACCTCATATTGGCCGCCATATAGAGTGACGCCCTCTGCCGAAATGGCATTGAGACCAGCGATAGCCGCGTCAGATTGGAGGGTTGAAAACGGATTCAATATTCCGCTGTTCAGTAGGCCGACGATGCCTGGGCGTGTTGCACCCGGCGCAGTTGGCGCGCGCGTATCAATCCCACCCGAAACTGCGCCTACGACACCAGAGGCAAGCGCAGTGGCGGCGTTCGGAAAGATGCCGCGATAGTGATAGCCGCTGCCGAGCACCGAGGAAGATTCGCTTTTTGCATAAGACCCGCCAGCGCGATAATCCCAACCAGCAAACAACGGTCCTTCGATGTTTAATCCTGCACGGATCGTTTTGCTGTTGGTTTTATATTCACGCGGTCCGCAAACGATACAGCGCCAGCGATAAGCGATCGGGCGACCGTAAGTGCCAGTGCCGACAGCCCGGTTACCCGGAGCGCCAATGGCAGGAAACACCGCAGCCAAACGGTCATAGACATCGTTATAAGTTGCCGCTGTTAAAGCGTTGAGTGGATAGTATAACGGCAGAGCCGCTGTATTGCCGGAATACTGGTTGTTCGAAAAACGCTTTGCCGAATCGGCGTCAGATCCTGTGACTTCAGCTGAAATCCTGTGGTCGCCCAGCGCAAGCGTCGCTTTGCCGTAATAAGTCAATGTCTGGAGCGGCTGCTGCAAAGTCGCTGCACGCCCTGTATCCCATGCGCACGCATAACGCGCGCCCGGGATCGACCACAGAACCTCGTCATAGGCCATGCCGCCATCCACGCTGGCGCAACCTGCGCCGCCCGGCAGATCCAGAATGTTGATCCCACCACTCGCCGCTGTCGTCGCGCCAGCCTCGATCAGCGACACACCGCTAATCAGCGAACCCGATGGTGCAAAAATTGAATTGGCGCCGTTCGGGAATATCGTCGCAATCGGTGTGCCGCGTGTGTCGACTGACAGCCCGCGATTGGGCTGGTTACCATTCACAAAATCGCGGTCACGGCCATAGAGCACGCCGTTCCAGCTTTTGCTGACCGAAGCCATGATGTTAAAGCCGTTTTCGTTCAGATCGCCATAGCCGGCTGTTGCCGAAAGCCGGTAGATAGGACTGTCACCTTTTTGTGTGATGTCGGTAAAGCCGTTTAGCACCACGCCTTGGAAATTGGACTTGGTGATGAAGTTAATTACACCGCCAATCGCGTCGGTGCCATAAATGGCCGAGGCGCCGTCCTTTAGCACATCAATCCGTTCAAGCGCGGCAAACGGAATTTGGTTTACGTCGACGGCACCGCCGCCAATGCCGTGCGCTGCAACACGCCGACCGTTTAGCAAGACCAATGTCGAGCCCGGGCCTTGACCACGCAAGTTTGCTGCCGACAATCCGTTGTTACCGCCGCGCGCTGCGCCAGAGACAACATCGGAGTTTGACGCAAGATTGTCTGCGCCATTGCCGTTCGTTGACAGAAAGCTGATGAACTGTTCGGGGCTGTTGATGCCCTCTCGCGACAAATCATCGGGAGTGATAATCGTCAGCGGCAACGAGCTGTCATTGGGATCGCGTTTGATCCGAGATCCGGTGACGACAATGGATTTGCCTTCTTCGTCTGCTGCTTTGGTGTCAGCAGTCGCGGGTGCTTCCTGCGCAAACACTGGCATAGCCAGCATGCTAGCGGATACAAATAAGCTCAATTTGATAATTTTCATGACGGCCTCCCTGTTTGTTAAGCAGGGTCTGCCGCGTTTGAACGATAGCCCTGTTCATTAATTACAGGCTAGCAAGCCATTTTCCGATTGGCAAACAGCAATTGGAGCCGACTTTCAACTTTGCGACGGGCAGCGAGGCAAATTTTTTGCACCGCATTACTGAGTCAAAAATGGCGGAAATGAGTCACTTTCAGCATATCTTGCCAATTGCGACTCGCGGATTTTGCGGCGTTAAGACGAAATTAACCTTTTCAGTTCATTTCCCTTATGGTTAATGAAATCCACTGGCGGTTTGGGGTCACCCTTAAACACTCAGTGGGGACAGCAAAAAGTGAAGAGGGGTCAGCCGCATGCGCGTGTTGCTTATTGAAGACGAACCGACCACCGCAAAAGCCATCGAAATGATGCTCGCGACCGAAGGGTTCAATGTCTATACGACCGACCTGGGCGAAGAAGGCCTCGATCTCGGCAAGCTGTATGATTACGATATCATCCTGCTTGACCTGAATCTGCCGGACATGCACGGCTATGATGTGCTGAAAAAGCTACGCGTCGCTAAGGTGCAAACGCCAGTCTTAATCCTTTCGGGTATTTCGGAAATGGATTCGAAAGTGCGCTCATTCGGCTTTGGTGCCGATGATTATGTCACCAAGCCGTTTCACCGCGAAGAACTCGTTGCCCGCATTCATGCGGTTGTGCGCCGGTCCAAAGGCCATAGCCAATCGGTCATCCGTACTGGCAAGCTCGCGGTCAACCTAGATGCCAAAACCGTCGAAGTCGATGGCGCGCGCGTCCACCTGACCGGTAAAGAATATGCGATGCTCGAACTGCTCTCACTGCGCAAAGGCACTACGCTGACCAAGGAAATGTTCCTGAACCATCTTTATGGCGGCATGGACGAACCCGAATTGAAAATCATCGATGTCTTCATCTGCAAGCTGCGCAAGAAATTGTCGCTGGCGTGCATGGGTGAAAACTACATCGAGACCGTCTGGGGTCGTGGCTATGTGCTGCGCGATCTGGAAGACGAAACCGAACACCAAAAAGTCGCCTGAATACCCGCTTCATTCACCTGAAACGTTCTAAAAGGCGGTATCCGACAACCGGGTGCCGCCTTTTCCTTTTCAGGTCTGTAGATACCAGTGATCGCTGCCTTCTAGGCCGATCGCGGTCAACACCCCTGACGCGTAAGCACCCGTGTCGATCCCTATCCGCGAGCCACGCTCCTCGATACTTGGGTAGATCGTGTGGCCGTATATGACCACCTTTTCCAGGTCGCCGCGATGATCGGTAAACTCTTCGCGAATCCACCGAAGGTCGCTGCGTTTCTGCTCGGATAAAGCTACGCCGGGGCGAATGCCAGCATGGACAAAGGCATAATCGCCGATGATAATCTGGTCTTCGAAACTTTCCAGAAACGCCAGATGCGCCTCTGGAATAAGGCTCGGCAACCGCTCGGCCAGCTCCTCCAACGTCAGCGCTAGATACTCCGATCGAGGGATAGGATAGCTTTGCAAGGTCGCATCGCCCCCGATTTTTAGGAAAAAGCGGAGGGTTTTAAGGTCGCGTTTGCGGCAAGACTTTAGGAAAATCTCTTCGTGATTGCCCAGCAAGAACCGCACGTTGTGGCTCGACGCTTGCATTTGCATAGCCGTTTCAATCACACCCGCGCTGTCATCGCCCCGATCCACAAGGTCGCCCAAAAAGATGATTTGTGTGTCAGCAGCGCCGCGCGCGGCATTGTCGCGGTCAATCTGTTCAAGCAGCAACTGCAACAGGTCATTGCGGCCATGCACATCGCCAATGGCATAAACGCGCCGGCCTTCTGGCACGCTCGCGGTGTCGAGCGGGCGTTTGGTTGTGCTGCGTTTGAAAAAACGGTCTAGCATTGAGGCCTGCATATAGTGGTGAGCGATGTGATAGGGAAGGGTGCAAGCGGTTGTGTCGCGGCGGTTGCCTGATAAGGTCCGACGATATGAAGCAATTGGCGATTATTTGGGACAGCATGACAGGCGGATCGGAGGCCTTGGCCTTGGCGGCGGCAGAAGGCGCGCGAGGGAGTGCTGATGTTGAAGTGCAGTTGATCGCGGCGCGCAATGCCAGCGCGCGGGAAATGCTGTATGCAGACGGCTATCTGTTCGCCTTCCCCGAAAACCTGGCTGCGATCAGCGGGGTGATGAAGGCGTTTTTTGATCGCACATACTATCCCTGCCTCGGTCAGATCGAGGGTCGACCTTACGCGGTCATCGTCTGCGCGGGCTCGGACGGAAGCAATGCTGTGCGTCAGGCCGAGCGCATTGCGACCGGCTGGCGGTTGAAGAAGGTCGCAGACAGCATGATAATTTGCACACATGCGCAAACGCCGGAGGCAATTTTGGCGGCGAAAGTCATTGGCGACGCGGACTTGTACGCCGCTCGTGATTTGGGTTCAGCGATGGCTGAAGGGTTGGCTTTAGGCGTTTTCTAACGCCCGCCATGCTCGCTCTTGACCCAGCGCACGGTGCCCGATGATGCGCGCATCACAACTGTTTCGGTGGTCATTTTGCCATCGCGGTTGCGTTTTACGCCTTCGAGTAGCGAGCCGTCGGTCACGCCCGTTGCGGCAAAGATGCAGTCGCCTTTGGCCAGTTCTTCAAGGTCATAAATCTTGTCCAGATCCTCGATACCCCATTTGCGCGCGCGCAGGCGCTCATCGTCGTTGCGGAACAACAACCGGCCTTTGAACTGCCCGCCAACGCAGCGCAAAGCGGCGGCGGCCAGCACGCCTTCGGGAGCGCCGCCGGAACCCATATAGATATCAACGGTCGTATCAGGATTGGTTGTCGCGATTACGCCTGCGACATCGCCATCGGGGATCAACATAACGCCGCAGCCAAGCGCGCGCAGCTCTGCAATTAATTTCTCATGGCGCGGGCGATCAAGCACGCAGACGATCAGCTCGCGCGGCTCGACGCCCTTTTCCTTGGCAACGGCGCAAACATTTTCTTCAACCGTTTTGTCAAGATTGACGATGTTGGGCGAGTAACCCGGGCCAACTGCGATCTTGTCCATGTAAACGTCAGGCGCGTTGAGAAGGTTGCCCTCCTCCGCTACTGCCAATACTGCCAATGCGTTGGGGCCAGCTTTGGCCGTGATTGTTGTGCCTTCCAACGGATCAAGCGCGATGTCGATTTTCGGGCCTGTTCCAATCGCAGAGCCAACCTTTTCACCAATGAACAGCATCGGCGCTTCGTCGCGTTCGCCCTCGCCTATAACGACAGTGCCATCCATTGGCAGTTCGTTCAGCGCCGCACGCATCGCCTCAACAGCGGCGGCATCGGCGGCTTTTTCATCCCCGCGACCGATCAGTTTTGCCGCTGCAATCGCCGCAGCCTCGGTGACGCGCACCATTTCAAGGACCAATATGCGGTCAAGAATATCGCTTCGGGCCAGCATAGTTTCTCCGTAATTGCATAATGTTGGCTATTAATCTTGCATACAGATAATGGCCGTCAAGGTGTAGATGGTCGGCAGTTGCGGCTGCGATAGGCAAGGAGCGCTACGATGTCGAGAGCAGTGTTTGCAATGCTGTTGCTCTTTGCTTCGCCCGCTTTAGCACAATCGTCAGACCAGCCTGCCGAAGATGTGGCGATGTTCGTAAAGACCCGGTCCGATGAAATCGTTACGGTTCAAGACAAAAAGAAATGCCCAGAAGTTGTTGAAGGTGACGGAATTGTTGTCTGCGCCGAGGTGGACAACGGCGAAGACCAGCTCATCTTTGCCGATCAGCGCGTTAAGGAAAGTTCAGGGGCCAGAACCAATGCCGACGCCGCTGCGTGTATTCCCGGTACCGGCTGTCGCGTTCCGCCTTCGGGCGGTGTCACGATTGGTTTTGGCAAACGCCGACCGCCTGCAATTCCCTATGAGGAGTTTCTGAAGGGCCTTCTCGAACCCGATGCAATTGTTGAGGATAATGGTCAGCAGGAACCCGCTGAGGCAGCCACTGCACCCGAGTAAAGCCGGTGCTTATTCCCCTAAAATGTGCATTACCATCGGATCGCCAAGCAAACTTGGCGATCCCGACAATGTTTTGAGTGTCGCGTCGATGGCCGCTTCGCAGCCTTCGTGTGTGACCATGGAGATCAAAGCCGAGCCGTCTGTAACTTCGCGCTGGATTAGGCTTTCGATAGACAGCCCAGCATCGCGCATAGCCGCTGCGATCTCGGCCAGCACGCCCGCACGGTCCGCTACAAGCATCCGCAAATAGGTTTGCCCGATCCGGTGCGCCGCAGATGCCCGCGGCAGAACTTCCAGTTCGTTTGTCGGCACCGAAAACGCAGGGCCAGTTTCCTTGCGGGCGATATCGACCAGATCAGCGACCACCGCTGATGCCGTCGGTTTGTCACCTGCGCCGGCGCCTTGGAACAGTAAGCGCCCAGAATAATTGCCCTCTGCAACCACAGCATTGGTCGCACCGGTGACATTGGCGAGCGGATGGGTCAGCGGGACGAGGCACGGGTGAACGCGTTGAAAAATCTGTGCGTTTCCGTTGTCACCATCAATCTCGGCAAAACCAATCAGGCGGATACGATAGCCCAATGCTTGCGCTTGCGCGATATCTGCCGCCAAAATCTTGCGAATTCCGCGCACTTCGACCCCGGCAAAATCGATTTTTGATCCAAAGCTCAACGACGCCAGTATCGAAAGCTTATGCGCTGCATCCACGCCATCGATGTCAAAGCTGGGATCAGCCTCGGCATAGCCCTTGGCCTGCGCATCGGCGAGCACATCGGCAAAATCACGGCCATCGCGCTCCATCGCCGACAATATGAAATTACAGGTGCCGTTTAGGATTCCGTACACGCGATCGATCCGGTTTGCCGCTGCGCCATCGCGCAATCCCTGAATGACTGGAATGCCACCCGCAACCGCCGCTTCAAATTTCAACGGGGCATTTTTGCTATCGGCCAATGCGCCAAGCTCGGCGCCGTGATGCGCGATCATGGCTTTATTGGCGGTCACCAATGCGCGTCCGTGGTTCAACGTTTCGCGTGCCAGTGTTAATGCCGGACCATCCGAACCGCCAACCAGTTCGACCACGACGTCAACGTCTCCAGCCGTGGCCAATTCACCCATGTCATCGACCCAGTGGTAAGCCGACAAATCAACGCCGCGATCTTTGGTCCGATCACGTGCCGTAACGGCGCTGATTTCAATCAGTCGCCCCGCCCGCCGCGCAATCAGCTCGCGGTTTTCCTCAACCAGCCGGATTACGCCAGCACCGACAGTGCCAAGACCGGCCAATCCTATTTTAAGCGGTGCGATGCGAAGGGGGTGTGCCATAAATGCCTGTATGGAAATTGGGATTGCAGATTATGGGCTGCCGCCTAAGCCAATTCGGGTGGCTTTACCAGCCTAAGCTTGCCGCTTCTCCAGCGCGAACCTATAACGTTATGATGACAAACATACCGACTATCCTGATCCTTGCGGGCAAACGCGATGGCACACTCGATCCATTGGCAGAGCGCGCAGGCGTTAGCCACAAATGCCGCGTTCCGATCATGGGCAAACCGTTGCTGCAATGGGTAATCGAGGCGGTAGCGCCGGCCTTTCCCGATGCGCGCGTGTTGATCTCGATCCACGATTCCGAGGTGATCGCCGATTTACCCGGCGTGGTCGATTTGAAAGCAGCGGGACGCCTGCTGCTTTGCACTGCCCAGTCCGGGATCGTCGAAAGCGTTGAGGCTGCGATTGCCGAGGCAGGCGGCAAGAGTGCCTTTCCGTTGATGATTACCACCGCCGACAATGTGCTGGCTGAGCCCGATTATCTGCGCGGCGTGCATGAAGCCGCGCTGGCCAGTAAAGGCGATGCCGTCGTTGTTCTGGCCACGCGCGAATCCATCCGTGCGGCCCATCCCGATGGGCAGCGCAAATTTTATGAATTCAGCGACGTTGCGATTTCAAACTGCAACGTATTCTGGCTGCGCAATAACAATGCGCTCGCAGCGACTGAGGCATTCCGTCAAGGTGGGCAATTCGCCAAAAACCGCGCGCGGATTGCCAAGGCGTTTGGGGTTTGGAACCTCATCCGTTTCCGCTTCGGCTGGTCGTCTCTCGACGGCGCTTTTCGCGCCATTTCCCGCCGTTTCGGTGTGCGCGTTGTCCCGCATGTGACGCCCGACGGTGCGTTCGCCATCGATGTCGATAATGAACGCACCTACGGTGTTGCGGAATTACTGTTGAAAGCGCGCAAAGGCTAAAGCGGTAAATTTTGAAGAACCATCACCGCGCTTGGCTTTTGGTGACCCCTACGGGAATCGAACCCGTGTTTCAGCCGTGAAAGGGCCGCGTCCTAACCGCTAGACGAAGGGGCCATCGTTGGATGGAAGCGCGCCTTTACGGATTCGCTTGGCCCGCGTCAAGGGCGGCAATCGCGTAATTTCAATCGGCAAATGCTGCATCATCGATATGCAGCTCCGCCTTCGGCGTGGCGCCCCAATCGTCGATCTTTGCACGGCCCGCGAGCCAGTATTTTTGGCCGCGCTCGCCGTGGAGCAATTGTTGACCCAAAGTGGTTTCGCCCTGGCGAAAGGCCATCGCTTTGAACGACGCGCCGTCATCGCCCGAAACAATCGCGCGGACGTGGTCCTTGCCGACGATATCGCATTTGACGACGCGCACCGGCCCGGTGACGATCCGAGGACCGGGCCAGCCGATGCCATAGGGGCCAGCGGCTTCGATGGCGTCGATAAAGGCAGGTTGTAGGCCGCGCGGCGTGAGCACAGCATCGACCAACAGTGCTTTGCTGGCCGAGGCGCGGGCGACGTCGTTAGCCAGCCTGTCATCGAGCCATTCGCCGAGCGCATCGACTTTGTCGGCGGCGATGGTCAGGCCCGCTGCCATGGCATGGCCTCCGCCTGCGAGCAGCAACCCTGCTTCGCGCGCAGCGATGATGGCGGCACCCAGATCAACGCCGCTGATTGATCGGCCCGACCCTTTACCGGTGCCATCGGCATCCAGCGCAATAACGATGGCAGGCTTTCCGGCTTTTTCTTTAAGGCGCCCTGCAACAATGCCGATGACGCCGGGGTGCCAGCCTTGCCCTGATACTATCGCTACGGCGCGATTATGCTGTCCGGCGAGCAATGCCTCGGCCTGTTCCTGCACGTCACCTTCGATGATCCGACGTTCATCGTTTAGCTGGTCAAGTTCCTGCGCGATCATCCGTGCTTCTTCGGGGTCTTCGGTAATCAGCAAGCGGACGCCGAGATCGGATTTGCCAACGCGGCCGCCGGCGTTGATGCGGGGGCCAAGCGCGAAGCCTAGGTCGGAACAGATTGGTGCGCGGGTGAGCCGGGCAGCGGCGGCAAGGGCGTTCAGGCCAACATTCCGCCTGCCCGCCATGATTTTCAGCCCTTGCGCAACAAACGCGCGGTTGAGGCCTTTTAGTTGGGCGACATCGGCGACGGTGCCAAGCGCGACGATATCGAGCAACGCCATCAGATTGGGTTCGGCGCGGTCGGTGAAATAGCCCCGTCCGCGCAAAGTGCGGATGATCGCTGCGCCCAATAGGAACGCAACGCCAACCGCCGCCAGATGGCCGTGCGTCGCGCCTTCATCGCTTTCATCAAGCCGGTTCGGGTTCACTAACGCAAACGCCGTGGGAAGTTCGACGCCGCATTTGTGATGATCGACGACGATGACTTCGATGCCGGCGGCCTTGGCTTGCGCCAGCGCTTCATAGGCCATCGCGCCGCAATCGACAGTGACGATCAGCTTATTGCCGGTCTCGCCCAGCTGCACCAAAGCGTGGCCTGATGGGCCATAGCCTTCGAGCAATCGGTCGGGGATATAATAGCCCGCCGCCAGCCCCAAGTCGCGCAACAGGCGGATCAGCAACGCCGCGCTGGTCGCGCCATCAACGTCATAATCGCCATAGACGGTGACGATTTCGCCCGACTGCACCGCATCGGATAGGCGTTCGGCGGCGCGGTCCATATCTTGAAAGACTGACGGATCGGGCATGAAGCCGCGAATGCTGGGGTTGCGGTGGCGCTCAAGGTCGTCGCGCGGCACGCCTCTGGCCAGTAACAATTGCGTGACCAGATCGTCGGGGGCGAAATTGGGGTCGCGGGCATCAGCGGCTCCCCCGCGCCATTTCCATTCTTGGCCAAGGATCGATGTCGGGATGTTGAGCAAAGAGGTCATGGGGATGCTGTAGGGCTAGTTCGCGCTAATGAAAATCCCGCGATTTGGGCAGTATCCGCACGTCACGCGGGTGACCGCGCGGATTTTGCGGGCGGTTGACCTCATCAGCGCGGGAAAGCTCGGGGTTGGCGCAGTGCGTTTCGGACAAGCGGCCTAGGTCTTCGGTGCGGTCAATCACGGTATGCGCCATCAGGTGGACGACGCCTTCTTTACTGCGCTGCACTTCGCCATGAACCTCCATCAATCGCGCCGCCATGACCGCGCGGCGCTGCCGTTCCATCAACCGCGTCCAAAGCAGTATGTTTACCACCCCGCTTTCATCCTCAATCGTGATGAAGACCGCATTGCCCTTTCCGGGGCGTTGCCGCATCAGCACCACGCCAGCGGCTTTCACTTGTGCGCCGTTTTTCGCGGCGTTAGTCGCGGCGCAGCTAAGGATTCCTTCGCCGGTGAAGCCTTCACGCAAAAATTGCATCGGATGGCCTTTCAGCGACAATCGCTGCGTCTGGTAATCGGCGGCAACATGTTCGGACAGCGGCATAAGGGGCAGGCGGGCATCGGGTTCGGCGGCAAGCTCTTTGGCCTCGGCAAACGCGAACAAAGGCAGCGACGGACCGGGGCGGCGGTGAACCTCCCACAGCCCCTGCCGCCGGTCCAGGTTCAATGAACGCAGCGCATCGGCATCGGCGAGCAGTTTTAGCGCTTGATCGTTAAGGCTTGCACTGACGGCGAGGTTTTCAACATCGGTGAAGGGGGCAGCGCGACGGGCGCGGGTGATGGCATCGGCCCAGTCTTCGCGGAAGCCATCGATCTGGCGCAGACCGAGGCGTAGGGCGACAGCTTCTTCCCGCCTCAGCACCATATTATCCCAACCGCTCTCATTCACATCAATCGGCAGCACTGGAACCCCGTGGTCGCGGGCATCGCGGACGATCTGGGCGGGGGCGTAGAACCCCATCGGCTGCGAATTGAGCAAGGCCGCCGCAAAGACAGCGGGGTGGTGGCATTTGATCCAGGCAGAGGCATAGACCAGATGGGCAAAGGCCTGCGCATGGCTTTCGGGAAAGCCATAGCTGCCAAAGCCTTCAATCTGTTTGAAACAGCGTGCAGCAAAATCCTCAGTATAGCCGCGCTCGACCATCCGCCCGACCATTTTGCCCCGAAACTGGTCGATGGTGCCAAGGTTGCGGAACGTCGCCATCGCGCGGCGCAGGCCATTGGCTTCATCGGGCGTGAATTCGGCGGCGACAATGGCCAGCTTCATTGCCTGTTCCTGAAACAACGGCACACCGAAAGTGCGGCCGAGGACATCATGCAATTCGTTAGGATCATGCGGCGGATTGGGCGATGGAAATTCGACCGGCTCCAACCCCTGCCGTCGCCGCAAATAGGGATGTACCATCTCGCCTTCAATCGGGCCGGGGCGGACGATGGCGACTTGGACGACAAGGTCGTAAAACTCACGCGGGCGCAGGCGCGGCAACATGTTGATCTGCGCGCGGCTTTCAACCTGAAACACGCCTATGCTGTCGCCGGTGCACAGCATGTCATATACAGCGGCGTCTTCGGTGGGGATGGACTGCAGGTCCAGATCAGCCCCGCCCAACCTCTGAATCATCTCCAAACTTTTCCGGATACACGTTAGCATCCCGAGCGCGAGCACATCGACCTTTAACAGGCCCAAAGCATCGATATCGTCCTTGTCCCATTCGATGAAAGTGCGATCGTCCATCGCCGCGTTCAAAATCGGCACGGTTTCATCCAACCGGTCCTCAGTCAGCACAAAGCCGCCGACATGCTGTGATAAATGGCGGGGGAAGTTCAGGATACGCGCGACGACTTTGCGCATCCGGCGGATTTCGGGATTGTCGGGATCAAACCCTGCCTCGCGGATACGTGCTTCCTCAACCTCGCCGCCCCAGCTGCCCCAGATAGTGCCAGAAAGCCGCGCGGTAACATCTTCGGAAAAACCCAATGCTTTGCCTACTTCGCGCAACGTCGATTTCGGGCGATAATGAATGACCGTGGCAACGATACCTGCGCGGTGGCGACCATAACGCCGGTAGATATATTGCATCACCTCTTCGCGCCGCTCGTGTTCGAAATCGACGTCGATATCGGGTGGCTCGGCGCGTTCTTCGGATAGAAAGCGCGAAAAGAGCAGGTTATTGGTGACCGGATCGACCGAGGTTACGCCGAGCAGATAACACACCAAAGAATTGGCCGCACTGCCCCGGCCTTGGCAGAGGATCGGCGGATCTTGTGCGCGGGCAAATTTGACGATGTCGTACACGGTCAGGAAATAGGCGGCATAGTTCAACCGTGCGATCAGGCTGAGTTCCTCATCGAGCAGTTGGTTCCAACGCGGCGGTGCACCATCGGGGAAGTTTTTGGCAGGAAAACGTTCAGACAACGTGCTGCGGGTCAGTTCCTCCAGCCAGTCTTGCGGGCTCCAGCCCATCGGCACCGGCTCGTGCGGATATTCATAGGCGAGTTCGTCGAGGGTGAAATTGACTGCGGCAAATAGGTCAGAGGTCGCGGCGATGGCTTCGGGCACATCGGCGAACAGGCGGGCCATTTCGGCGGGGCTTTTCAAATAGCGTTCGCCATTGGCGGCAAGCCGCGTGCCTGCTTCCTGGATCGTCACCTTCTCGCGGATGCAGGTCAATATGTCGTGGAAAGGACGGTCAGCTGCGGTGGCATAGAGCGCATCGTTGCTGGCGATCAGCGGAATGTTGGTTTGCGAGGAGAGCGCTTTGAGCCGGGCAAGGTTGCGTTTGTCCGCGCCGGATCGATGCATAGATGCACCGATATAGAGGTGGGAGACGCGGGATCGGAGGGTTCGCAATCTAATAAGCCCCTCCCCTTCAGGGGAGGGGGAAGGGGTGGGGCTTGTCGGAGTGGCTTTATGCTTACAGCCCCAACCCCTCCCCTGAAGGGGAGGGGCTAAGATCGCCAAAGCCATCTCATCACACCATTCGAGCAAGTCCTCAAAGCGTAAAATGCAGTCCCCTTTTTTGGCCCGCAAATTACCCAGTGACAACAACCGCGTCAGCCGCCCCCAGCCGCGCCGTGTCATCGGGTAGGCGACAATATCGGGCGTCCCATCGGCAAAGACCAATCGCGCGCCGACGATCAGTTTGAAGTCACCGGCACGCCCTTCTTTTTGCGCCGTCTTCCACGCGCTGTGCGCCCGCACCACGCCCGCAACGCTGTTCTTATCTGCAATGCCAATGCCAGACATGCCAAGTGCAATCGCGTGCTCCACCATCTCGCCGGGATGCGACGCACCGGTCAGAAAAGAAAAATTAGAGGCGGCGACAGGTTCAAAAAACGTCACGCAAATAACCCATGAACATACCAATCAGGATCTGATTTTTCTTCGTACAGCCCTTGGCGGAACAACCAGAAGCGGTGACCATCGCTGTCCTCGACGCGGTAATAATCGCGCGTCAGCCGCGCTTCTTTCCGCCGCCCCTCCCACCAGGGCATAGCGATCCGTTCCGGCCCTTCATGCTGGGTCACACGATGCTGCGTCCCTCGCCAGCGAAAACGATAAGGCGGGCCGTCCGGGACTTCGGCAATGGCCTTAACGGCTTCGGGCGGGTCGAGAAGGAGGAGAGGGCGGGAGGGGACAAAATTCTCCCTAATCTTGCTCGGGGAGGATTGAAGGATCGCTGCATCCGCAAAAACCAACTCAGGCACATGGCTGTCCAGTATTTGCCAGCGGGTAACGCGGTCCGGCCCTAGCCGTGTTGCCAGCCGTGCCAGCAAAGCCGCTAGCTCCTCGCGGGCCTTGACTGCACTCCCCTCAAAATCGCTTTGGTCTACGTTCAGCGGTTCGGTGGCGCGGATATGCAGTGTGATCTGGTCATAGCCAAAACCCGGATCGAGCGGATCGCGTAGCGCATCAATCCGTTCGGCAAATAACCGCATGATAAGCGCGACATCGCGGGTCGGTGCGGCGGTCTCTATACCCAGACGCGAGATCAAGCCGTCGCAACGATACAACGCAACCTCGACTGCGCGTGCACCTTCGCCGCGTTCTCCCAATTGGCGGATGGCATCCACCGCCAGTTCGGCCATCGCGCCACGCACGCTGTCGGCATGGCCAATGGGTTCGGCAAAACGCACTTCGCAGAGTATTGTGGGTTGCGACCGGCGCGGGATGATCGGGCTATCAACCTCGCCCAGCAACCGGGCAAGTTGATGCGTTACCTTTTCGCCAAAGCGCGAAGCGAGCACTGTGCGCGGGCGGCTGGCAAGGTCGCGGATATGATTTAGCCCTGCCCGGCGTAGCGCATGATGGACTGTGGGGTCGCAGCGCAGTGCCGACACGGGCAGGCGCGCAACCTGCCCCTCATCAAGGCCATAGATCGCCAGTGCCATTGCGGCATCGGAGGAAACGGCGAAAGCAAAGGCCGCGCTATAGCCGCCGCTGGTAAGGCGGTTGTGGAGGTCAGCGGCTAAAAGCCCCTCCCCTTTAGGGGAGAGGTTGGGGTTGGGGCTTGTCGGCGAAGACTGTACTAAACTTATAGCCCCCACCCCAACCCCTCCCCTAAAGGGGAGGGGCTTATCAAACAGATGCGCGCAACCGGTGATATCAAGCAACAGGCCCCGTGGCGGTTCCAGCATGACTTTGGGCGTATAACGCAGACAAGCCTCGGCCAGTCGTTCCAGTAACGCATCATCCGCTGCGCGATCACAGTCAAACGCCAAAAGCTCGGGCACCCGCGCACGGGCATCGGCAAGCGCTAGCCCTGCGCCAAGTCCCAATAAATGCGCAGGTTGCGACACCGCGATCAACCGCATCGCGCCCTTTTGCTTTTCAACCAGCGCAAAGGGCGTGTCAGGCGGCGCGACGCGTGTGCGAATCAGCCGCTCTGCGGGCAGCCAAGGAAAATAGACGGCCAAATGTCGTCTCTCTTGTGCTGCTGCGCTGCGGCGATTGGGTTGCAAATTGCTCATCAAATTTTTGCTCTTTAAGGTTCCAGATCATTCGCGCCGATTGCCCAGCCGCGATCCGGCGGTGGCGCAGCATAGTGATGTCGAAGGTCGGTCCGCCGGGGGCCTTGGCAAGCAAAGGCGTTGAGGAGGCAGAGGCCACCTGCCAGCGACTATACGCGGCACTCGGCGCGGCGCGTGCCCCCATGCGCAACAGCAACACCGCTGTCCCCGATTTTTCCGCCGCCAGCGCCAGCCGCCTGCTGGCTGTCAGGTCCAACAATCGGGGATTGCCCTCGATCTCAACCAGAACAGCGCCTGCCGCACCGCTGCGGGCAATGTCGGCTGTCGCTTTCAACGCCGCAAGTAAGTCTGGCGCATGCACGCTGAAACAGCGGGTGGGGTCCAGCCCCAATTCCGCCAGTCCTGGCGGATACAATCGCCCGCCGCCATGCCTAAAGGTGCGCACAAAGAAACAGGGCGCGTCTTGCCGCGCCGCCGATAACATCGCTGCCAGCGTCGCGCCAAAACCAAACAGGCTCGCTGTACCTTCTTTGTCTTTGCCAAGGATCTCGTGGCAAGCATTGACGGGTAGGTCGCTCAGGATATCCGAAAGCGAATGCCGCTCGGCTTGCGCCCCTCCAAGCGCCGCAAGCGCATGCCCCCAGCCTGCATCGGGCAGTGGTTGCCGAATCGAATCACTTGACTTTTTGTTCATATTATGTTCTTATCGCTTTTGAACGAAGCGGGAAAGAGATTTGAAATGACAGTGTTGATTTTGAAGCTGGTTTTGCAACTGTGGAGCGAATTTACCGCATCCGGCCTCATGAATTCGGCAGCTGCATTCCGCGTAGGAATTGCAAGCTATGTCGGTCGCTGCAAAGTGCTTTCAGGTGAGGCTTTAGTGAGAACTTCCAATCAACGCGGCAGCCTAAAAGGCTATTTTCTAAACACTTACTGTAACGTCACTCGGTCATCCGATCCGTCGTGCCGACCGAAAAATTCCATCAATTGGATGATCAATTCAGACCGGACACCAAGCCCGCGGGCCTCCAACAATGCTTGTTTGGCGGCGGTATCAAATGGCGCAATCTGGGCGATGGCGTTGACCAAAGAGAAATCATCAAGCTGGCTGACCGAATTCCAATCGACGGCATATCCCTGGCTATCGGCAAAGCGGCGTGATTCCATTTCCAGCGCTGCGCGTTCGGCGATGGAAAGCACTTCGCCCAACTCATCCTCTTCCCACAATTCGGCCTCGGCCTGGCGAAAGGGCGTCTTTACATCGAGCTCGTTCGCTATATCAAACCGCTGCAAGCCTTGGAGCACAATATTATAACGCCCGTCCTCCAACGCCTCGACATCTTCGATCCGGCCCAGACAGCCTATGGCAAACAACTCTGGACGCGTGCCGCCGCCGCTTGGCTGGATCACCCCAATCAGCCGGTCCCGCGCCAACGAATCACCGATCAATGAACGATAACGCGGTTCAAAAATATGCAGCGGCAATTGCATCCCCGGCAACAGAATTGCGCCAGCGATGGGAAACAACGAGATGCGCTTTTTTGTCATCCGAACAATATCGCAGAAAGCTTACGCCGTGTCGCTGAGACCCAGGGATCTTCCAGTCCGATCATACCAAATATCTCCAACAAGCGCGTGCGCGCCGCACCCTCGTTCCAGTCGCGATCAGCCTCAATAACGGAAAGCAACGCCTCCGCCGCGCCATCGCGGTCGCCCGCCGCCATCAGCCCATTGGCAAGATCAAAGCGGGCGGCATGGTCATCGGCATTGGCCGCAACCGCCTGACGCAGACTTGCCAATTCCGCAGGATCACGCGCTTCGGCAGCGATGGTTAGCATGATGCTGACTTTTTCGAGTGCGGTATGGCTTTTCATCTCGTCGGATAGGCTAACAAAAATGGCTGCTGCTTCGTCTTTGCGGTCAAGCGCCATTAAGGCCTGCAACATCCCTGCCAGCGCATCGGCACGCTCTGGCTCGATCCCAAGCACATCGGTAAAGATTGTATAGGCTTCTTCCGGCGCGTCGCTTGCCAGTGCAGCCGAACCCGCCTCGACCATAGCCCCAAGATCGGGTCCGGCCTCAACTGAGTCGCCGGCCTCAACAGGATATTTTTCCAGCAACTGGTCAAGCATCGCGGCAAGCTGTGGCTCGGTACGCGCGTTCGTTAAATCCGCAACGGGCTGGCCTTGAAACAAAGCATAGACTGTCGGGATCGACCGCACCTGAAACTGCCCGGCGATAAACTTGTTCGCGTCCACGTCCACCTTGGCGAGGACGACGCCCCGATCAGCATAATCCCCACAAACCTTTTCCAGCACCGGCGTCAACTGTTTGCAAGGCCCGCACCATTCGGCCCAGAAATCGAGAACAACCAATTTGGTCATCGACGGCTCGACGACATCGCGGCGGAATGCCTCGACTGCCTTTTGTTCTTCGGTGGTCAAACCCATGTTAGCCACAAAACTCTCCCTGCTTTCAACCTATGTGGGGGACGTGCCCCCGCTTGCCAAGGAAGAATCGGACGCGTGATCTCCGTCACGCGCAATCGCATGATTTTACAGATAGTTCAGACCTGTAAAAGGGTCTATAATAATGCAATCTCGATGTAACGTATTTCAGCAAATGACCGGCAGCGCACCGTGGCTGTTCTCCCGTATCGCCGCGACGCGTGACTGGCGGTTCCTGTCAGTCACGATCATATCGTGCGCGGTGGCGGCAGTGGTTGCCAGCTTCCAATACTCGGTGTTCACCTCATTTTTGCGGGCGGGTGCGGTGATCCCCCGAACAGTAGAGGCAGATTTCTGGATCGTTGGCAGCACGGTTGAATGCTTCGATTTTCCCGATCCGTTCAGCGAAGATTATGCCGCCGCGCTTGCGCGCTTTACTCCTGATGCGCGCTATCGCCGGGTAGTCTTTGGCTTTGCGCCTTGGCGCTCGCCTTTGGGCCGACGCGGCAATGTGGCCATTGTTGGCATCGACGATTCGGGGCTGCCCGATACCGGCTTTGCCGTTGACCGGTCGGATTTGCTGCGTCTCGATCTGCCAACCCAAACCGGCGCCTACAGCGAAGCCTCGATTGCAGGAACGACGCTGCACATGGCGCAGGTCGTCGATAATCTGCCGACATTTTTGGGCGCGCCATATGTGCTGGTGCCGTTTGAACAGGGGCGGCGGATGCTGCGGATGGACCCCAATTCAACCAGTTTTGTCATCGGCAACTATGCGTCCACCGCGCCCAAAGATTTTGCCGCGCTGCAATATAAAGCGGAAAAGCTTTTCCCAGACGTATCGCTGGTCAGCGGCGACGAGTTTGAACAAAGTTCTTCGCTGTATTGGCAGCGCAAGACCGGCGCGGGAGCGGCCATCTTGCTAGCGGCAGTGCTCGCGGCGTTGTTGATGGTGATCTTGCTAGCCAATGGCATCTCGCGCTTCATTCAGCGTTATCATCACGATTTGCTCTCGCTGTTGGGCCATGGCGCCAGCGAGCGAGAGGTCGGCGCTATCATCATGATGGTCTCGGTGTTGATCGCCGTCGTCACTGGCGTTGCGGCGGTCGCTGTCACGCCGCTGGCGATCCTCTCGACAAACTTCATGCTGCCATGGGTCAGCTTTCGTTTGGCCGATATACTGGTGCCGCTGGCGGCGATCGGTGGGGCGCTCGGTTTTGCGATCATCTCTGCGCACCGGGCGCTGTCAGCATATGGCCCAGAAACGGTCTTCAGAAGCTGATGCGACACTTTACCCCCCTCTTTACACTGCTCGCCCTTACCAGCTGCGGTGTTGCGCAAAGCGGCGCGCCAAAGCCCGATACGCGTTATATTGCGACCGCGGTCGGGCGGATCGATAGCCAAGGCGAAAGCCGCCAACTGGTCGCTGCGGCCGACGGGGTAATCGACAATCTGTTCGTCGAACGCGGGCAAAGTGTGGCGGCTGGCGAAAAGCTTCTCGCCATTGATTGCGGCCCGCGTCTGGCCGAAATCAATGCACGGGCCGCTCTTGGACAAAAGGCCAGCGCGGCCGCTACCACGATCAGCTCCGGGCCGCGCTCTCAGGAACTGTCGGCGGCGGATGCTGAGATCGACGCCGCCGAATCGGCACTACGCGAACAGCAACAACGGCTGTCGATGGCGGAGGCTTTGGTTGCTGACGGCTTTATTTCCAAACGCGATCTGGCGGCGCGCACAAATGGTCGCGATTCGGCGCGGGCACAGCTGGATGCGCTGCATCAGCGCCGTTCCTTACTGGCTGAGGGCGCACGGGGTTCAGAAATTGCAGAGGCCAATGCTGCTGCAATCGCTGCTGTGGCGAGCACGCAAGTCGCCAGCGCTCTTGCCGCCCAATGCACGTTGAAAAGCCCGATATCGGGGCAAGTGTTGCAAATTTTGCGCCGTGAAGGCGAATTTTCCGGAGCCAGCCAAGGGACAGCGCTGATTATCGTCGGAGACATGTCGAGGCTGATCGTGCGGGCAGAACTTAGCGAGCGCGATGCCGCCAATGTCCGCATCGGTCAGCACGCGGTGGTCTGGGTCGATGGCAAGCCTGAAAAATGGCAAGGCCGGGTCACCCAAATGGCAAGCGTGATGGGCCGTAGAAGCGCTCGCTCGCTGGACCCTACCGACCGGTTTGACCGTGATGTGCGCGAGGTTTTCATCACCTTTGACGGCGCACCGCCACCAGGGCTGGTCGGCCTGCGTGTGACCGTCGGGTTCAAAAAATGAGCGCCGCGCTGATCCTCGACCACGTCGGCCATTCGGTGCTGGAGGCGGGCAGCGAAAAGCCAACCTTGGCTTTGCTTAATCGCCGCTTTGAACCCGGAATCCTGAACGTCGTCGGCGGACCATCAGGGGCTGGCAAAACGACGTTGCTATCGATTCTGTCGCTCACGGTCCGGGCAACGCGGGGCATGATCTTGTTTGGCGAAACTAACCTGACGGCATTGTCGCCCGCTGCAACAAAAGAATGGCGGCGAAAACAAATCGGCATGGTGTTTCAGACTAGCCGTTTGGTCAACCTGATGTCTGTGCGCGAACATATCTTGCTGTCGGCGCGGATCAGAGGTTCGGGCTCGGCCATATCCGAAGGGTTGAAACGGCTGAAAGACTTCGGTCTGGGCGATAAGCTTGATGCGCGGCCCGGGCAGCTTTCCGGGGGCGAGAAGCAACGCGTCGCCCTTGCCCAGGCGTTATCGTTCGACCCGCCAGTGTTGTTAGCCGACGAGCCTACCGCTGCACTCGACCAAAAAAATGCCGAACTCGTGGCACAAAGCTTGCGGGCCTATGCGCGCGAAAAACAGGCGGTGGTGATCTGCGTCAGTCACGACCGAGCGCTGTTTGATGCCGCCGACGACATACTGAAACTGGAAAAGGCGTGAACGCGCCAGCAACCCGATGCAATCTCCCAACAAGGACCAGATAATGACCAGCTCGCATTACGACCAACTCTACACCGAATTTGTCAACGGCAATCAGGTGAAAGGCATCGAGGAACTTGTAGTACACCTGCATGATGCGCGCGAAGACGGCGTAGCGTTTCATCAAGCGACAGAGGCGCTGCGCAATCACAAGCTGTTCGATCTGGTGCGCAAAGACCCCTATACCGACCATTCGATGCAGCGTCCGCGCGGTTATCCCGGCGATGCTGAGCTGATCGACATGATCTACCGCGTCGAACCCAAGGGCGAACCCGATGATTTCGGCCGGAGCATCTTTGACCGCACCATCGCGTGCGGCGCATCCGAGGCGGTGCGCCAACGCCTGAAATTTGCCCGCGAATTGCTATCTATTGCTGTCGCCAATGGCCAGAGCGTCTGTTCCTTGGCAGGCGGGCACTTGCGCGAAGCTGATGATTTGGCAGGGCAGATATCCAAGCGCTTCACAGCAGTTGATCAGGATGCGAAATCACTTTCGGTTGTTCGCAACACCCATAAAGAGACAGTCGAAGCCATAGAGGCCAATGTGTTCAACTGGCTGCGCACCGCACCGCGCGACGGGCGAAGCTATGATCTGGTCTATTCATTGGGGCTGACCGATTATCTCGATGCGCGGCAGCTGCTGGTCTTTACCAAGCTGGCGGCCAAAATCGTCGCGCCTGGCGGGAAACTCGTGCTTGCCAATTTCCACGACCATCGCTGGTCCGCCTATATGGAGGCAGCGATGGATTGGTATCTGGTGTACCGGACCGAGGCTGACATGGCGCAAAATGCCAAGGACGCTGGCCTCAACCACCGCATCTTCCGAGATGCCACCGGCTATATCATCTATTGCGAAATGTGGGTGTGACAATGTTCAAATCCGATCTTCACGCGCTGACGGTGATTCAGATTACGACAATTCCTGCATTGTGGTTCTTCATGCTGGCGGCTGGCTGGCATGATGTTGCCATCGTTCTTGGATTTACCTGGCTGTATAGCTGCATCGGCCATCATGTCGTGCTGCACCGCTATTTCACGCATCAGCAATTTGCACTGCCATTGTGGCGCGAACGGGTGCTGCTGTTCATTTCGCTGTTTGCAGGGCTGGGCGGGCCGGTCAGCTATGTTGCCACGCACCTGATCCACCATCGTTATGCCGATACGGATAAGGACGTGCACGGGCCGAATCTGGGATGGTCCTCGCTGATTTACAGCTTTCGCAAACGGCCACAGCAAGTCCGGTCACGCAACCTATTGGACCTTCATAAAAAATACGGCTTTGTTGACCAATATTATCTTTTGATTGTGATTGTCATCATCGCTTTGGTCGCCGCGTTTTCGCCTCGGTCTGCCCTGACGATGCTGTTGCTGCCGATGTGCTTTGCCAACTGGATTGGGGCTATCGAAGTGCAGACACAGCATTGGGGCGGGAAGGGTCCGAATAATTTCGGCTATTTCCTAAGCTTTGGCGCGGTCGAGGGTTTGCACCGGAACCATCATGATAGGCCGCACAAGATGGATTGCGCGAGCGAGCGGTCGCACTTTGATTGGGTTTGCTTTTTCGCTAATCTTTTGAAGTCGCGGACAGCGCAGTGATGCTAGCCTGCCTTGCTCTTTCCCTCTTGCCATAGCACAAAGCCATTGCTAATGGCGCGCCTCACCCGCTGGAACCGTGTTATTAACAACATTGATTCTGGCCGCCCGAGCGGGCGTAGCTCAGTGGTAGAGCACGACCTTGCCAAGGTCGGGGTCGAGGGTTCGAATCCCTTCGCCCGCTCCAAATCTTTGGATTTGTTTAATCCATTGATAAAACTGAATTAAATTCTCGTTTTTTTGCCTGTGTAGGATTCGTGTAGAAGTATTTGGGGAGTTGCCGCCGACTGGTGGCAAAAAGATTCACCGTCTTTCTAACACGATAACCGATGTAGAAGGCCAAAGCCTCTTGCACAGCGATAGATTGCTCAGTGGTTTCCGTCTTGAAATGCGCCGATTGTAAACAGCAGATCAAGTAGCGGTTGGTCATCGCCTCGCGGGCTTCGTCATAGTTTGGCTCAGTTTCAGGCACCGTCCGCGCACCCAGTAGAGGCACGGGCGCGACGTCCTGCTATCGGGCTTCGGCTCTACGCATCGCGTTCAACGCTTGACCGATAAGCTGCGAAATTTCTGATGCATCTCGTCGTTCAGCATCGCCAATATGACGGCAACCAATCTTCCGCTTGCAATATGATCCCTTACTCAGCGAAGCGTGCGATTGCTGCAAATAGCTCGGGAGCGAACACCTGAAGATCCTGCAATTCCGATTTACACAAGCTTGTTGCGCTAAGCCCCAGATGCTGTGCCGCCGGAATAAGCTGTGTTCTCACCCCTGTTCGCGCCAATCTCGTCATTGCCATCTTGGTAGGCGTAGCGTCGTCATGTTCTGAAAAAAGGAAAAGAGCTTTTCCTTTATAGGCTTTCCAAACTGGAAGCGGCGCAAAGGTTGGATCAAGGACGACATACCAAGCGTTCGCTGTCCGATCAGCGTTACGGGAGTCTGGCAAGAGCCAATCGGCTAGAGCCGGACGCGCTCGGCCACGCGCGGTCAGCCTATCCAATGCCACCGCCTTCCGGGGGTCAGCGAGAAATTCGAAGAACGCACGTTGCTGATCCAAAGCCAGACGGACATCGGGTTCCGACAATCCGGCACAGCGAGCTCGCACCCCTGTGTTGTAAAGATTTTGCTCCACAACAGTCAGCGCAGAACCGGCAGCACCGAGCAACAATACATCCGCTGGCTTGATGCCCTGTTGCACGACTTTTGCCGCGATCCATCCAGCCTGACTTGATCCGGCAAGGCCGATTGCAGCGGCGTCTACCTCCGCCCTCTTTGCCAGCACGGTCATCGCAGCCGCCACGTCTTGCGCCAGCACATCGAAGGTCGCCCTGTCACCGTCGCCCTCCGACGCACCGCTTCCGCGTTTGTCGAAAGCAAGTACCACTCGGCCATTTGCCGCCAGCTCGTCAGCCATAACTGCAACAATGGAGGCATAGCCATCACGGTCTTGCGGCCCCGAACCGTGGATCATCACCGATGCTGGACGACGATTGGAAACGTCGATGGGCAAGTAAATCGTGCCTGCGAGCTTGGTGCCGTCCGCTGAGGTGAACAAAATTTGCTCGGTTTGGTAAAGCGCTTTGCGCACCGCCGTTTTTACGTCGGTTCCCTTGGTGATCTCTATCGAAGGAACAACTCCCGCGCGCAGTTCGGTAAAGCGGTATGTCGTCAAGATCTTGTCGGATAAAATATGGTCGCCTGCTGTCC